>JAZNZX010000028.1:0-5917 GCA_045595185.1 Candidatus Fimenecus sp.
ATGGCGACCCGGAACGGGCTCGAACCGTCGACCTCTAGCGTGACAGGCTAGCGTTCTAACCAACTGAACTACCGGGCCATTTGGTGGGAACAACAGGGCTCGAACCTGTGACCCTCTGCTTGTAAGGCAGATGCTCTCCCAGCTGAGCTATGCTCCCACATTTTTTTGCTGCTGTGTTTCAGCGGCTCGTATAAGATAACATATATAAAAAGATTTGTCAACACTTTTTTTGAAATTTTTTAAAAATTTTTCAAAAAAGTTTTTTGAAGGTGAAAAGTATGATATTTATTTATTGTTATACAAATAAACAAAACAATTCGATAAATTGGAGTTTATCGGGGATAAGTGCAAAATGCAAAACGCAAAGTGCAAAATGTCGGAACTGCGTTGCGATTTTAAAAATAATAGGTCATTCTGAGGAGTGAAACGACGAAGAATCTCTGTTGGTTGATGTGTTACTGTTAGAGAGATTCTTCGCTACGCTCAGAATGACACAAAATTGGTTTTTATATTAACCAACAACGGCGGGGTCAAGTTACGGCTCATTCCTCGCCAAGACCCTTTTGTCTGCTACGCAGACATTTCCCCTGTCAGGGGAATAACCCCGCCCTACCGGTTGCATATAAAAATCGTACTCCCCGACAAATTATAATTATAGTGTTCACAAAATGCATACAAAAAGAAAATATCATAAACTTCTTGAAAATATTGGTAAGTGATAGTATAATACTATAATATATGCGGTAAAAAATATTTTTATCGTAAAAATTTTCAGAAAGGGGCGTTTTCTATGTGTGAAAAGCCAAAGTTTTACATCACAACAGCCATTGCGTACACATCACGCAAACCTCATATCGGCAACAGCTATGAAATCGTGTTGACCGATGCCATTGCGAGGTACAAGCGAATGCAGGGTTATGATGTTTTCTTTATGACAGGTACTGACGAGCACGGACAGAAAATTGAGGAATACGCTAACGAAGCTGGTATCAGCCCTAAAAAATATGTTGATAAGGTTGCAGGCGAAATCAAAGGTATTTGCGACCTTTTAAATACAACTTACGACCACTTTATTCGTACAACTGACGATTATCACGAAAAAGCAGTTCAGAAGATTTTCCAGAAACTTTATGACCAAGGTGATATTTACAAGAGTGAATACGAAGGTCTTTACTGTACTCCTTGCGAGTCCTTCTGGACTGAAAGTCAGTTAGTTGACGGTAAATGTCCTGACTGTGGCAGAGAAGTAAAGAAAGCTAAAGAAGAAGCATATTTCCTTAAGCTTTCAAAGTATCAGAAACAGCTTGAAGAATTCATTGAAAGCAACGAAAACTTCATTTATCCTGAAGCACGCAAAAAGGAAATGCTTAACAATTTCATAAAACCAGGTATTCAGGATTTATGTATTTCCAGAACATCTTTCAAATGGGGTGTTCCTGTTCCTTTTGATGACAGACATGTTGTATATGTATGGTTTGATGCTCTCCTTAACTATATTACAGGTATCGGTTATGACCCTGACGGCAGCAACGAGCAGTTTAACAAGTATTGGCCTGCAGATTGCCATATAATTGGTAAGGATATTGTTCGTTTCCACACAATTTACTGGCCTATCACTCTTATGGCTCTTGGTATTCCGTTACCTAAGCAAGTTTACGGACATCCTTGGTTGCTCCAAGGTGAGGACAAGATGAGTAAATCTCGCGGTAATGTTATTTATGCTGACGACCTTACAGAGATTTTCGGTGTTGATGCAGTTCGTTACTATCTTCTTTCAGAAATGCCACACGCACACGACGGTTCAATCACTTATGAGGCAATGATTGACCGTTTCAACACAGACCTTGCAAACACTCTCGGTAATCTTGTAAACCGTACTATCGCAATGCAGAATAAGTATTTTGACGGTGTTGTTCAGACTCCGACTTGTCCTACTGAATTCGACGAAGACCTTAAAGAAAGTGCAAAGAAAGCACTTCAAGGCTTTGACAAGTACATTTCAGAATACAAGATGAGTGATGCAGTTGAATGTGTAATCAATTTTGCTCGTCGTTGCAACAAGTACATTGATGAAACAATGCCTTGGGCACTCAGTAAAGACGAAGCACAGAAAGAAAAACTCGGCACAGTTCTTTACAATCTTCTTGAGGGTATCCGTGTTCTTTCTGCACTTATATCCCCTATTATGCCTGAAACTGCAGTTAAGATTGCAGAACAGTTGAATGTTCCTGTTGCAACATATGAAAGCATTCAGGAATGGGGCGGACTTGAAAGTGGTATCACAGTTGGTACTGCTACTCCTCTTTTCTCAAGAATTGACGGTGAAAAGTTAATTGCTGAACTTCAGGCTAAAAAAGAGGCTGAAGAAAAGGCAAATGCTCCTGCACCGAAAATCGAAGGACTTGCACCTATTGAATTCCCTGACTTTATGAAGGTTGAACTTCGTGTTGCTCAGGTTAAGGACTGTGAACCTGTTAAAAAGGCAAAGAAGCTTCTTAAACTCACTCTTGACGATGGAACAGGTGTTGACAGAATCGTTGCAAGTGGTATTGCAAAATGGTACAAGCCGGAAGACCTTATCGGCAAAAAGGTTATCCTTGTTGCAAACCTTAAACCTGCAGTTCTCTGTGGTGTTGAAAGCTGTGGTATGATTCTTGCAGCAGACATTACGGAAGAAGATGCAATGGTTGTATTTGTTGACGAAAGTATGCCAAACGGCGCGAGAATAAGATAATGTATCATAACATTTTTGATTCACACGCACATTATGATGACGAGCAGTTTGATATTGACAGAAACGAACTGCTCGTTTCTTTTAAAGAAAAGGGAATTTCAGGTGTTGTTTGTTGTGGCGTGAATATAGAAACAAGTGAATTTGCAGTTGAGTTATCTCATAAATACGATTTTGTGTATTCTGCTGTGGGTTTTCATCCACTTGATAATGACGAATACCACGATGGTGATTTGGAAAGAATAAAAGAACTTGCAAAAGACCCGAAATGTGTTGCTATCGGTGAAATCGGACTTGACTATCACTATGAAAAGGAAAGTCGCGAAAATCAGTTGATTCTCCTTGAAAAGCAGATTCAATTGGCAAATGAGTTGGATTTACCTGTCATTTTCCATGACAGAGAATCTCACGAAGATACTCTTAACATACTGAAAAAGTACAAACCAAAAGGTGTTCTTCATTGTTTTTCAGGTAGTGTTGAAATGGCAAAAGAAATCATTAAACTTGGCATGTATATCGGTCTTGGCGGTGCTGTTACATTCAAAACTGCTGTTAAACCTTGCGAGGTTGCAAAATATGTACCAAGTGACCGATTGCTTATTGAAACCGATGCACCATATATGACTCCTGTACCATTTCGCGGTAAAAGATGCGATTCATTGCATATTCCGTATACTGCAGAAAAGATTGCGGAATTGCGTGGTGTTACAGCACAGGAAATTCTTGATTTGACTGATAAGAATGCGAGAAAATTATTTGATATTAAATAGGGCTTCTCCTTGAGGAGAAGCTGTCACAAAGTGACTGATGAGGTGTAGGATACGCAGTATCCGTTAAAAATTCCATCTCATCCACCGCAAGCGGTCCCCCTTCCCCTCAAGGGGAAGGCAATTTAGAAAAAAGGTGATAATTATGCTTAAACATGTTGTAATGTGGAAATTTAAGGATGCAGAGGGCAAGACAAAAGACGAAAACATCGAAATTGTAAAAAACGGTCTCGAAGCACTACCACCTATGATTTCACACATAAAAAAACTCACATTCCTTAAAAATCAGGTTGAATGTGAGAGAAATTTTGATGCGCTTTTAGTTGTTGAAACTGAAAACGAGGAAGAACTGGAAAAATACAAGGTTCATCCTGAGCACAAAAAGGTTGCTTCTTATGTTGCAAAGGTAACAGAAGGCAGAGGCGCAGTTGATATTTACGAATAAAGCAAAACAGAAAAGGACGGTAGGAACATAAAACCTACCGTCCTTAAATTTTATTGATTATACAAGCGGTTTACCGTCTGCATCGTTTATTTTACCTGTGAAAATCTGAATTGCTTCATAGATAACCCAAGCAAAAATTGCCAAAGGAGCAATAACTGTCCATGAAAGCAAAAGAGAAACAAGCAACTGTGTAAGTCCTTTCTTTGTGTAACCAAGATAGAAGTTATGAACACCAAGGTTACCGAGAAGCAAAGCAAGAACACCTGCTACTATCTTATTTTTTGAACCTGCAGCAGCATTATTAAATGAATCATTTACTGCTACTCCACAGCTTGTGCAAACAACAGCATTATCATCAATCTGTGCACCACAATTTTTACAGAACATAATAATTCTCCTCTCATTTTTTTCGGTTTGTCATCCGACGAATTTATAATATCACATTTTGTCAATATATGCAACATTTATTCTGTTGTATCTTTTTGGGAAAATACACAACCACAATAATTTTGCCTGTAAAGGTTATGTGCTTTACTTAATTCTATTGAGCGTTTATATCCTTCTCGCTTTTTAAAGTCTGAATGTAACCATTGGGTATTATATTTATTAGCCAATTCATTACCTATTTCATTGATTTTCTGGGCATTTTTAAGTGGACTTATTGTAAGCGTTGTTGTGAAATAATCAAAGTTATTTTCTTTCGCTTCAATAGCTGTTTTCTCAAGGCGTAAATTATAACATTTAAAGCATCTTTCACCACATTCGCGACAGTGTTCTAATCCTTTTGCCATTTCGTAAAACTTTTCACTTTCGAAATCACAATCCAGCATTTTTACAGGATATTTAGTTTGCATTTCACCGATTAAACGCATTTGCTCTGCTTTTCGTTTTTCATATTCAGTTTCAGGGTAAATGTTTGGATTATAGTAAAGCACCGTAATGTTGAAATATTGTGAAAGATATTCAATGCAATAACTACTGCAAGGTGCACAACAACTGTGGAGAAGAAGTGACGGCACATTATCCCCTAAATTTTCGATAATCTTATCAAGTTGTTTTTGGTAATTGATTTTTTGCATACTGCCACCTTATATAATAACGGCGGGGTCAAGACCCCGCCCTACCATTCCTTTTCGGTTTTTATTCTTCGTTTCGTTTGAAAAATCTGCGTTCTTCGTCTTTTTCTTCCTTTTTTTCTACGGGAAGAATTTCAACTTTGACTTTACCGATTCTGCGTTCTTCAACATTCAGAACTGTAAATTTAACATTTTCAAATGTCACTTCGTTCATTTCACCGTCTTTTGGCAAGAAACCAAGAACACTGATAATGTATCCACCGATTGTATCGTAGTCACCTTCAGGAAATGTTTTACCAATATGTTCTTCCACTTCTTCAATATCAGTAATACCGTCAACCTCAAAGGTTGTATCATTGATAATTGAGATTTCTTCGTCCTCCTGGTCATACTCATCCTGAATGTTACCAACGATAGATTCAAGCAAGTCTTCAAGTGTAACGATACCTGCTGTTCCGCCGTATTCATCAACAACAACAGCCATCTGAACTCGTTTTTCTGTCATTTCAGTAAAGAGCTCACCACAACGTTTTGTTTCGGGAACATAATAAGCGGGACGCATCATATCCTTAACAGTTTTTGTCTTTGGAAGATTTGTGCCAACATATTTAAGGAAGTCCTTAATATAAACAATACCAACAATATCGTCAGGGTCTTCTTCATAAACGGGAATTCTTGAAAATCCATTCTCAATTGAAAGTTTAACCGCTTCACTGAGTGGCTCATCATCATCAATGCAAACCATATCAGTACGGTGGGTCATAATGTCGGCTACATCTATGTCATCAAACTCAAAAATGTTATTAATCATTTCAATTTGAGCATCTTCAATAACACCTTTTTCGCCACCCACGTCAACCATCATTCTAATTTCTTCTTCGGTGACAACTTCTTCATC
>JAZNZX010000029.1:0-29386 GCA_045595185.1 Candidatus Fimenecus sp.
GTCACCGTAGGTGACGGATGAGGTGGAAAAGTTGTTTTGTATTGATAATTAACGGTTGCTAACGCAACCTACACCTCATCAGTCTGCTTCGCAGACAGCTTCTCCTCAAGGAGAAGCCTCACCGACAAATTATAATTTGAACTAAAAACGGCGGGAGCAAGCCCCCGCCCTACATTGTTTTTCCATCATTCATTTATTTTTCCTGTATATGCTGCAGCGAGAACCTTAAGTTGTTCTACTGTATCGAACTTTGCACCTGATTCAACAATAGCAGACCTTACTGACACAGGAAGCGAATCAAAATATGTTTTCACTTCAAGACTCATATTATTCATAAAAAATCACCTCGGTAATATTTTACCAAGGTGACAATATTTTATACATTATAAAACCTTTGACAAGAAATCCTTAAGACGAGGATTCTGTGGATTTGTGAAAAATTCGTCAGGAGTATTTTCCTCAATAATTTTTCCTTCATCCATAAATATAACTCTTGTACCTACTTCGCGAGCAAATCCCATTTCGTGAGTAACAACAACCATTGTCATACCCTCACGAGCAAGGTTTTTCATAACATCAAGAACTTCGCCAACCATTTCGGGGTCAAGTGCTGATGTGGGCTCGTCAAAGAGCATTACCTCAGGTTCCATACAGAGAGCACGAACAATAGCAACACGCTGTTTCTGTCCACCTGAAAGCTGTGAAGGATAAGCATCAGCCCTGTCCTTAAGACCAACTTTTTCAAGGAGTTCAAGTGCTTTTGTTTCTGCATCTTCCTTGGATTTACCAAGAAGTGTTGTAGGTGCTTTTGTCATATTTTTAAGCACATTCATATTTGGGAAAAGGTTAAAGTGTTGGAACACCATACCCATTCTTTGACGATGAGTATTGATATTGGTCTTTTTGTCAGTAATATCAGTTCCGTCAAAATAAATTTTACCTGATGTGGGGATTTCAAGAAGATTTAGCGAACGCAAGAGTGTTGATTTACCTGAACCTGATGGTCCGACGATAACAACAACTTCACCTTTTTTAATTTCACAGTTAATTCCGTCAAGAGCCTTAACAACACCACCTGTGTAGTGCTTTTTAAGATTCTCAACCTTAATAAGAACTTTGTTATCTGTCACTCTTACGTAACCTCCTTTCGAGAATGCCTACAAGCCATGAGAGAATCATAACCATTACAAGATAAATGAGCGCAACGGAAATAAGTGGGATAAAATATTCGAATGTTCTGCCTGCAATTGTGTTACCTGCTTTTGTAAGGTCGATAACGCCAACATAACCCGCAACTGATGTTTCCTTCAAAAGTGCGATAAACTCATTACAAAGTGTTGGAAGAACTGCTTTGAACATCTGTGGGATAACAATAAATCGCATTGTCTGGAAATAGTTGAAACCAAGGCTTCGACCTGCCTCAAACTGACCGTGGTCAACAGACATAATACCTGCGCGGAAAATTTCAGCAACATAAGCACCCGAATTCACACCGAAAGCAAAAATCGCAACGGGAATTCCATTGTCAGCAAGAGCAAAAATAACAAAATATGAAATCATCAACTGAACAACAACAGGTGTACCACGAGTTACAGTAAGATAGAATTTGCAGATTGCATTCAAAACTGCAAGAACATAATATCCAATTCCACCACGAGCCTTCATTGACTCCCTGTTTTTATCAAAAGATGTACGGATAGCTGCAACAAGAATACCGAGAACAACACCGATTGCCAATGCACCAAAAGTAATAGTAAAAGTGTTTTTAAGACCATCAAGAATAAATTCATAACGGTCACCGTCAATCATAACTCTTTTAAACTTTTCTGCAAAAGCAACCAAAGCACCAATAATATGGTCTAACATGTACCTTCTCCTTTCATAAACTCAAAAATTCAGGGTGGAATCGTTCCACCCTGAACTGACAATTTAATAAGAACTATTATTCTTCAGGAAGCTTATATGGTTCAAGGTCGTCAATAGACTGAATCTTGCTGTCTTCTGTAACGATAACAGCCTGAACACCTGTTGCATAAGAATCTGAGAAGTCAACTTCCTTAATTCTGTCTTCTGTAACAGTCATACCAGCCATACCCATATCGTACTTGCCAGCCTGAACACCAGGAATGATTGAATCGAATGCAACATTTTCAATAACAAGGTCATAACCGAGCTTATCAGCAATAATCTTTGCTACTTCAACGTCGATACCATAGTACATATCACCATCGATATATTCGTATGGTGGGAATTCAGCATTTGTAGCCATAACAAGGTTTGGCTTGTCTGTATCTTCTGCTGTTACAGGAACACCAACAAGTGCTTCACCTGTACCATTGATATACTTGTCAATGATTTTCTTAACTGAACCATCATCAATAAGTTCTTTAAGAGCATTGTTAACTGCATCTTTAAGTTCTGTGTTGCCCTTCTGGAAACAGATAGCATAAGCTTCTTCAGCATAAGCTGTTTCAAGAACTTTAAGTCCTTCGTTTGCTGCAACATAAGCCTTTGCAGGTTCGTTATCAATGATAACGCAGTCAACCTTACCATTCTTAAGAGCTTCAACTGCAACTGCACCGTTGTCATAAGCAACTGCTACATCTTCACCAAAGTCCCAAGCTGTGTAAAGGTGACCTGTTGTGTTTGTCTGAACACCAACTTTAAGTGTATCTTCCTTATCACCGCCACAAGCTGCGAAGCAACCGATTACGATAACAAGAGCAAGAACTACTGAAAGAATTTTAACTGATTTTTTCATTTTAATCTACTCCTTTTGTAAATTATTACATTTGTAGTTAAATTATATATCCCTTTTTCTAAAAAAGTCAAGTATTTATGCAAAAAATCAGGTTCAAAACAAGTATATTTGCATTTTTATGCAGTATTCATGTGAATATACATGGTTTTATGCATATAAAGACACTAATTACTATTTTGTTCTGAGTCCTTTTGGGTAATGGTTTTTGGCTTTTCCGTTTGATACTTTTACGCCACCTACAGTACAGCCATCCACCATTACCACTGCCCAGCCATTAGGACAATATGTATTAAATTCTTCACCGTGAAGATATATTTTAATTTCGTCACTATCTGCTGTAAGGTTAATTTTTCGCTTAAATTCTTTACCCATTGACATAAAGAACTGATGGTGTGGCTGGATATAATTCTTACGGATTTCACCGATAGTCACACCACAAGCAAAGGCAACACCTCTGGGTACAGGAAAATCAGGTGTGAAATAAACAGGATTTCCGTTATAAATCTGCACATTTGCTTTATTGTATGACACAAGGGTATCATCAAGAAAATCTGTAAGCGTTTTATCGAGCTTATCTTTGCCGAAAGGCACAAAAAATCTTTCCGTATTACTCTCTGCAATATTATGAAACACCGCAACAAACTGACCTTCGCCCTTTGTCTTATGTGGATAGCATCGTCTTGTATAATGAAGATTATCACACTTGCAACCGTCAAAGCTTACTCCATCAGTAGTATTTTCCTGAACTCTTTGAGTTGTTGGCACAAGCTCAAATTCAGGGTATCTTTCTAAAAATGAATCAACCATCATTTCATTTTCTTCGAGAGAAAATGTGCAGGTTGAATAGACTATATATCCACCATCTTTGAGCATTTTAACAGCACAATCAAGAATTTCAGCCTGACGGTCTGCACACATTTTCACATTTTCGGGAGTCCACTCGTCAATTGCGATTTCTTCCTTACGGAACATTCCCTCGCCCGAGCAAGGTGCATCAACCATAATCATATCAAAGGTTTTTGGAAATCCTTTTTGCAGTTTCTGTGGATGCATACAGGTTGTAACAACATTTTTAAAGCCCATTCGTTCCATATTACCTGTAAGAATTTTACAACGAGACGGAACAATTTCGTTTGAAACAAGAACTCCGTTTTCGCCTAATTTATTCTTAATCTGACTGCTTTTCCCACCGGGGGCAGCGCACAAATCAAGGACTGTCCAATCGGGTTCTATGTCTATGCTCTCAACAGGCACCATTGCAGCAGGCTCCTGAATATAGAACATACCTGCGTGATGATAAGGGTGATTGCCAATTCCGTCATAATCAAAATAGAAACCGTTTGAAACATATGGAATTTTGTCTTGTGAAAATATATTCAGTTTTTCAAATTCTTCAAGAGAGATTTTATCCGTATTCACGCGAAATGCCCTTATGGGCTTTTCGTCATAGGACTTTAAAAAGTCGTTATACTCGTCACCTAAAAGGGTTTTCATTCTCTCTTGAAATTCTATTGGTAAACTTTTCATTACTTGTCACCTAAATACATTTCAGCGTGTAGCATACACATAGAAACAGATGTTATAGCAGCAGTTTCTGTACGCAGAATTCTTTTTCCCAACGAAACCACTTTCCCACCATTCTGGAAGGCTTCTGCAACCTCTTTTTCGTCAAATCCACCTTCAGGGCCGATTAAGATACCCACGCTCATACCACTTTTTATTTGTGAAAATGCTGTTTTTGTATCTTCCATACCATTTTTGCTTTCATATGGCACTAAAAATACATCCATTTCTTTTGCCTTTTCCATAGCCTGTTTATATGTAAGTACATCATTGATTTCAGGAATTGTGTTTCGTTTACTCTGTTTGGCTGCACTTTCGGAAATAGTCTGCCAACGACTCACCTTGCTTTTCTTTTTCTTGTCATCAAGCTTTACAACGCAACGGTTCATTTCAACAGGAATAATACCCTCCACACCAAGCTCAACAGTTTTTTGGATAATTAATTCCATTTTATCGCCTTTTGGAAGTCCTTGGAATAGGTAAATCTTTATTGGAAGATTTGTATCGTTATAATTTTCTTCCATAATTTTTGCTATAACAGAATCTTCTATGAAATCTTCAATTTCACAAAGGTTGCTGACACCGTTTTCGCTCACAAGAAATGTGTCACCGACGCTCATACGAAGAACATTTTTAATGTGATTAAAGTCAGTTCCTGTTATCACATATTTATTATCCGATTTTTGATTTTCACTGACAAAAAAGTTATACATAATTATTATCCTTTAAAATAACAATAGCGTAGGCTTCGCTAAAAACCTACGCCTACTATTTTATATCAATTCAAGGAAGCTTGAACCGCGAGGAACAACGAATGTGATTGCTCCTTCAAGGAGTTGGAATTCGCGTTCAGTAACATAATCACATTCACCATCAACATTAACTGCTGCAGGACTCTGGCTTTCAATCTTAACATGCTTACAATGAACAAGCTTAGTGAACTCCCAATTAAGATGTTCACCGTTTTTATACTTCTCCAACAAAGGAAGAAGACCTAAAGGACCTTTTTTCGCAATTTCCTTTGGATATCTTACCATAACGCAGTCGATAAGACCATCATTTGGCATTGCACCCGGTGCAGCCATATAGCCACCACCGTACCAACGAGAATTTCCGATATAACAGAAAAGGAAATCGTCTTCATAAACCTTGTCGTGGTCAATTGTAATCTTGAACTTGTTATTGATTTTGCTGAACACAACGCAACGAAGTGCTGAAAGAGTATATGCAAGTTCACCGTTTACCAATGGTAACTGTTTATACTTAACCTGTCTTGCACACACTTCTGAGTCAATACCCATAGCACATTCGTTAATAGCAACCTGACCATTTGTTTCAATAAGGTCAAGCTTTACAGGTACACCGTTCACATGGTCATCAAGGTTTGTGTTTCTGCCGAAAAGACGGCTGAAATCGTTACCTGAACCCAATGGAATATTGGCAACCTCACAGTTAGGATATTTGTAGCATCCGTTTACGATTTCATAGAGTGTTCCGTCACCACCACAAGAATAGAAACGAACAGGTTCACCCTTTTGTGCTATTTTTTCTGCATAACGCATACCGTCACCCTGTGCAGTTGTTACATAGATGTCTGCGTTAAGACCTTTTTCTTTAATGTACTTTTCAATTGTCGGGATATAATTTTTCGCGTTTTTGCCTTTGCCTGATACTGGGTTTACAACAAAAATGTGTTTCATAATTTTCTCCTAATTATTTGTAATACATATATAACTGGCACTTTATCATACCATTATACAGCTTACGGCGTTTGTCGGCTTTTCTGCCAAAGCATTTTTCAAATTCCTCATCAGGACTAATAATATAGTATGCCCAGCCACGCTCCGGATTAAAGATTTTGCCCATTGTTCTGTAAATTTCTTCAGCCGCCTGAATGTCAAGCATTCTTTCGCCATAAGGTGGGTTACAAATAACTGTTCCCTTTTCACTTTTGCGAGTAAAATCCTTCAAATCCTTTTTAGAAAGGTCGATTTTCATTCCGACACCTGCTCGTCTTGCATTTTCGCGAGCAATCTCAAGTGCGTGGAAATCAATATCCGAGCCATAAGCCATAAAGTCAGCATCCTGAATTACAGCATCTGTTGCTCTCATTCTTTCCTGTTGCCATACGGACGAATCTATATTTTCAAATCTCTCAGAGATAAATGAACGTTTAAGTCCCGGTGCAATATTAAGTGCCTTCATAGCACCTTCAATAAGAATTGTACCTGAACCGCAAGTCACATCATAAAGAGTATGATAGTGACGAAGTCTTGCTAATTCTGCCATAGCAGCGGCAAGAGTTTCCTTAATCGGTGCTGAATTTGAAACAGGACGATAGCCTCGTTTGTGAAGTCCTGCACCTGATGTATCAATAAACAGAGTCACCGTATCCTTCATAATTGAAAATTGAATCTGATGAATTGGTCCTGTTTCGTCAAACCATGAAATTCTGTATTTTTCCTTAAGTCTTTCAACGACTGCCTTTTTGATAATCGCCTGACAGTCACTTACTGAAAAGAGCTTTGAATTAAGAGAATAACCTTTTACAGGAAAAGCATCAAGCTTTCCAATCCATTCTTCCCAAGGAAGCTTTTTAACACCTTGAAAAAGCTGTTCAAAGGTTACTGCCCTGAATTCACCAAGACGGATTAAAATTCTTTCGCTATATCGTGAGCAAATATTTGCACGAGCGAGAATATTTTCGTCGCCTTCAAAATCTACTCTGCCATTATTTGCTTCAACATTAGAAGCACCCATATCGCGTAATTCCTGTGCAACAAGTCCCTCCAAACCTAAAAGACAAGGTGCAGAAAATTTAATTAACATCAAATTACTCCATTTTAAATTATTCATGTGTAGTATAAATGATTATTTTATTATTGTCAACCAAAGTTTAAAAAAATAAATCTAATAAAGAATTCTAAACGCATTTCAAGGGACTGTCTTCAATAAGATGCAGAAAGCCTTTTTAGGTGCGACGGCGTATATCGGATACTCCAAGCATCTAAAAAGGCTTAAAAAGAGGATGTATAAAAATACATCCTCTTTTGGTCTGCGCTTAATGAGGCAGTCCATTGTTATTCTTGAGTCATTTTGCGAATGTAACGTTTGAAGAATGCAATAGCATCTTCACAACAAGCAATCGGTATTCTTTCGTTTGTACCGTGAGTACAGAGAAGAAGCTTTGTATCTGCAACGAATGGTGCAAAACGATAAATATTTTCACATACAGGCTCATAGTTATAAGCATCTGTGCCACCCATTACGAGGAATGGTGTAACGAGATTTTTACTGTTTTGTGCTTCTGCTAATTCTTTGATTGTCCGGAAGGCTTTTGAATCAGTTGGAGAAACCTGTGAAGATTCCTTACCAACAAGAAATTCAACATCAATATCCTTATTTTTTACGCTTTTGCGAATGTGCTTTTCAACATCTGCAATTGAAACACCCGGCATTGTACGGAAGTTGACAGTTACACTTGCCTTCTGTGGAAGAACATTGAACTGTGGACTACCCTCTGCCATTGTAACTGCTGTACAAGTACGGATAAGAGATGCTGCCGCAGGAATTCTTTTTGCAATTGCAAGAATTACAGGCTGTAAAATAGGTGCATTAACAAGCACTACTCTCAAAGGATAACCTGCATTCATACCGACTCTCTTAATAAGCTGTTTAAGGTAATCGGGCATTGTTGCCTTGAACTGATGGTTTTCAATATCCTTAATAACATCAGCAAGCTTACCGACTGCAGTATGCTTTGGTGGCTGTGATGAATGACCACCCTTTGCATTAACGCTGACTTTATAGTTGACGCTACCTTTTTCAGCAATACCGACACCTGTAAGGTTAATGTCGAGAAGTTTACCAAGTTTTACAGGAAGAATTGCTCCACCTTCGTCAAGGACTGCTTCAAGGTGAACGCCCTGCTCTTTAAGGTATGCCGCAATCTGCTTTGCACCGTTATCAGGTGCTGCAACAACCTCTTCGTTATGACCAAGACAGATATAAACTGTTCGCTTTGGCTGGAAGCCCTCGTTAAGAAGTTCTTCCATACATTCCATAACAGCAATAAGGTGGTTTTTCATATCCATAGCACCTCTGCCCCAGATAAACTCACCGTCATTGTGTCCGCTGAATGGGTCGTGCTCCCAATCCTGTTCAGTTCCTGCAGTAATAGGCACAACGTCCTGATGAGCAAGCATTGCAATACCGTCAAGACTTGGGTCACTACCTTCCCATTTGTAAACAAGACTTGCATCTGCAACCTTTGTCTTTGTCATATTCTGATGAACAAGAGGAAAGCGTTCTTCAAGAAACGCGTGGAATTTGTCAAATTCTTCCCAATCAACAAGCTCTCTGTCATAATTTGAGATTGTCTTGATTTTAATCGCATCACTCAAATCGCGACAGTATTTTTCCATATCAATCATTTCAGGAAGAAGTTTTTCCTTCTCCACCTTTTTCTCTTTAAAGAAAATTGCACGAACAAGTGTTATTACAATAAAAATGCCAAGTAATGCTAAAATACAACCTAAAATTTTCATATCCTACACCCTCTAATTTAATTAAGTATTCTTGTCAACTTGGTGGAATACTTTTAAATTTCCTGTTTTATTGCTACGTTTGTCAAGTTCTGCCATAACATCTTCTACTGCGATTCCCTCATTCGCCATCATGACAAAAAGGTGGAAAATAAGGTCGCTGATTTCACCAACTGTTTCCTCTTTATTTCCATTTTTAGCAGCAATAATTGTTTCAGAACATTCTTCGCCAACTTTTTTAAGGATTTTATCAAGTCCTTTTTCAAAAAGGTAGCAAGTGTATGAGCCTTCCTGTTGGTTTTCTTTTCTTTCAAGTATTGTTTCGTAAAGATTTACTAATGTATCGTTCATTTTTATCACCTATTTAATTTTATTGAAGAAACAAGATTTGCTTCCTGTATGACAAGCAGGACCTGTCTGTTCAACTTTTACTAATAATGTATCGTCATCACAATCACCATGAATTGAAACCACTTTCTGTAAATGACCTGATGTTGCACCTTTGTTCCAGAGTTCCTGACGAGAACGACTCCAGAACCAGGTGTACCCTGTCTCAAGAGTTTTTGCCATTGACTCTTTATTCATATAAGCAAGCATTAAGATTTCTCCTGTGCTTTCTTCCTGAACAATAGCAGGAATCAAATCTGCTTTTACAAAATATTTATCAAGGTTCATTGCTTTGCCTCCTTGATTGCTTCTGCAAGATTCAATGTTCCGCTATAAATTGAGCGACCGCAGATTGCACCGTACATATCGGCATTTTTAAGGTCGATAATGTTCTGTATATCCTTAATTCCACCACTTGCAGTAATGTTACAAGAAACTGCTTCATTGAGTTTTACTAACTGTTGGAGATTTGGACCTGAAAGCATACCGTCACAGTCAATATCTGTAAAGATAATATACTTTACACCAAAATCTTCCATTCTTTTTGCAAGGTCAATATAATGAGTGTCACTTTTTTCTGTCCAGCCCTCTGTTGCAACCATTTCATTCTTTGCATCAATTCCAACAGCAATTCTGTCACCGAATTCTTTACAGGCCTCTTTTACAAGCCCAGGATTTTTAAGAGCCGCAGAACCGATAATCACTCTTTCAATGCCATTCTGAATGTAGAAATCAACATCCTTCATTGTACGGATTCCGCCACCGACTTCAACCTTAAGTCCGCTGTTTTCAGCAACATCAAGGAAAATATCGGAATTTATGCGAACACCGTCAAGTGCACCGTTTAAATCTACCATATGTATCCATTCTGCACCTGCTTTTTTAAAGTTCAATGCAGTTTCCATATAACTGTCGGCAACCTTGCCTGCTGTTGCAAAATCACCTTTATAAAGACGGACACATTCTTTATCTTTTATATCAATAGCAGGAAAAATAATCATTTATTATAAAGTCCCCTTTGTGGAAAGTGTTTTGTCTGTTTTTTCTGTTGCAATACTCATTGCGTGACCGAATGCCTTGAAAATTGCTTCAGCAATATGGTGAGAATTATCACCGTAAGGTGCACGAAGATGAACTGTAATTTTCGCATTGTCAGCAACTGCACGGAAGAATTCAACGCACATACAAGCATCAAAGTCACCGCATTTTTCCTGTGGGAAGTTTGCCTCAAAAACCGTATATGCACGGTTACATATATCAACTGCACAGAAACCGAGAGCCTCATCCATCGGCACAAAGAAGCTACCGTAACGAACAAGGTTTGATTTATCTCCTAAACACTCAAAAAGTGCCTGACCGAGTACAATACCGATATCCTCTACTGTATGGTGACAATCCACCTCAATATCACCTTTACAAGCAACTGTCAATCCATAGCCTGCATGAGTTGCAAATGCTGTAAGCATATGGTCAAAAAAGCCGACACCTGAATCAACCTTAACTTCACCACCGTCAAGGCAGAGAGTCAATTTAATATCAGTTTCTTTTGTTTTTCTCTCTATTGTTGCAGTTCTCATTATACTTCCTCCAACACTTTTTTGAAAGTTTCAAGCATTTTTTCGTTCTCATATTGTGTACCTGCAGTAATTCGCAGGTAATCACCCATATTACGGATAATAATGCTGTTTTCTTTCATTTTATTGAAAATTTCCTTTGCATTTTTAACCTTCATAAATACAAAGTTTGTGTTTGTTTCGTAAATCTTTTCGATTTTGTCACTCTTGATTTTAAGAATTTCTGCGTAAAGCTCTTTTCTTGAATTGACAACTGTTTCAATGCAGTTATCTATATAATCAGGATGCGCGAAAAGCACTTCACCGAGAGCCTGTGACACAGAATTTACATTATATGGTGATTTAACCGCACGGATTACATTTGTAAGTGTCTTATTTGCAACTGCAAAACCAAGTCGTAACGCAGCACTACCCAAAGCCTTTGAACAGGTCTTCAAGATAATAAGATTTTCGTAATTCTCGAATTCACCTAAAAGACTTTCGTCGCCTGCAAAATCCATATATGCTTCATCAAGAACAACAAGTGAATCAACACTGTTTACAAGCTTTCTTACATCATCTTTTGTAACAATTCTTGATGTTGGGTTACAAGGATTTGAGAAAATTACGATTCTCACATTTTCCTTGTTAGCAATACTGATTACATCATCAATATTAACATCGAGATTTTCGTTTTTCTGATATTTAACACTCTGGCATTCTGCGATTTCAGCATAAAAACGATACATTGAAAAATCAGGCTCAAGAGTTAAAATCTTGTCACCTTTCTGCAAAAATGCATTCATTATAACTGAAATGATTTCGTCAGAGCCATTACCTGCTGTTACACAGTCAGGATTTACATTGAAATATTTTGAAAAACCGTCAACAAGCTTTGTTGCCATTGGGTCAGGGTAACGATTCAATGCTGAATTTCTTAAAGCATCAACCATTTCATCCTCAATTTCCTTTGGAAATGTAAGAAATGACTCATTGGCATCAAGACGGATTTCATATGTACCGCTGATTGGCTCATATGGTGTTAAGTTTTTTACTTTTTCATTTAATTGAAACATATTAGTCCTCAAATCTAACTTTTATGGAATTTGCGTGAGCTGTTAAGCCCTCTGTTTCTGCAAGAGAAACAACCTTATCCTTGCACTCGCGAAGTGCATCTTCTGTATAGTAAATAAAGCTTGATTTTTTAATAAAGCTGTCAACTGACAATGGTGAGAAGAATCTTGCAGTACCACTTGTCGGAAGAACGTGGTTAGGACCTGCAAAATAGTCACCCAATGGTTCAGGTGAGTAATTACCAAGGAACACGCTACCTGCGTTGTCCATTCTGCCGATATATTCAAGTGGATTTTCCACACACATTTCAAGGTGTTCAGGTGCAAGTCTGTTTGCAAAGTCAACTGCCTTGTCCATATTGTCGCAAATAATAATCGCACTGTAATCCTTAAGTGATTTTTCGATAATTTCTTTTCTTGAAAGTGTTGCACTCTGACGAGCAAGCTCTTTCTTTGTTTCTTCTGCAATTTTTTCACTTGTTGTAATAAGAATTGCAGAAGCCAAAACATCGTGTTCAGCCTGACTCATAAGGTCAGCAGCAAGGAATTTAGGGTTTGCTGTTTCATCAGCAACGATTAAAATTTCACTTGGTCCTGCAACCATATCAATATCCACTGTACCGTAAAGAAGCTTCTTTGCAGTAGCAACGAAAATGTTGCCGGGACCTACGATTTTATCAACCTTTGGCACAGTTTCAGTACCGTATGCAAGTGCTGCAACCGCCTGTGCACCACCCATTAAGAACACTCTGTCAACACCTGCGATTTTTGCAGCAGCAAGAATATCAGGGTTTGGTGTACCATCCTTTGCAGGAGGAGTTACCATAACGATTTCCTTAACACCTGCAATTTTAGCAGGAATTGCGTTCATAAGAACACTTGAAGGATATGCTGCTGTGCCACCGGGTACATAAATACCAACTCTTTCAAGTCCGCGAACACGCTGACCCATAATAACGCCGTTTTCCTTTGTTGTAAGCCAGCTTTGTTGCTTCTGACGAGCGTGGAAATCACGGATATTTTCTGCTGCATCTTCCAAAGCCTTTACGAAGAATGGGTCGCATTTTTCGATTGCCTTATCAATTTCTTCCTTTGAAATTTCAGCCTTCTCCGGTGCTTTTCCGTCAAATCTGATTGTGTATTCAAGAACGGCTTTGTCACCGTTTACCTTTACATTTTCAAGAATGTCAGTTACAGCAAGGGTAACCTTTTTGTCAACCTCGCCACTTCTTTCTTTAAGTTGTGCGATAAGTGCTTCATCAGCCTTACCGTCTGCAAATACTGTATTTATCATATCTATCAATCCTTTGGGATAACTTTTTCAATATTTTCAAGGAAACTGTCAATTTCCTCACGACGAAGTTTCATGCTCGCCATATTAACGATTACACGAGCAGAAACAGGCATAATCTTTTCTTTAACCTCAAGTCCGTTTTCCTTGAGCGTTGTTCCTGTTTCAACAATATCAACGATACCGTCAGCAAGGTTTAAAAGAGGTGCTAATTCAACTGAACCCTCAATTTTAATAATCTTTATATCCATTCCCTTGCCTTCAAAATATGCCTTTGTAATGTTGGGATACTTTGTTGCAATTCGTTTTGTGTTGAATCCGTCATAGAAATCAACACCTTTTTGAGTTGCCAATGCAAAGTCACATTTACCAAGATTTAAGTCCATCATTTCGTAGAAGCTTTTTCCGTTTTCTACGATTGTGTCTTTACCCACAATACCAATGTCACAAACACCGTGTTCAACATATGTAATAACATCAGCTGCTTTTGCAAGGACAACCTCATAATCACCTGCTGTAAGAATCAAGCGTCTGCCTTTGTTTATAAGCTGGTCACAGTCAATTCCCATTTTTTGAAAAAGTTCAACACTCTTTTTCTCAAGTCGGCCTTTTGTAAGGGCAATTCTTAATTTTCTCATAATGTTTCCTCCCTTACATTTTCCGAGATTATGCAAATCTTTTTAATACCTTTTTCAGTTGCATATTCTTTTGTTTCTTCGATTGTTTCGAATGTACTGTTTTCACAGTAAACACCGTTTGCACGAAGATTTTTTGAGTATTCAAGTGCCTTAACAACAAATTCTTTTTCGCTGAAAACAATAATTTCAGGAACTTTTTCTTCGTCAAGCTCGTTTCGAGAAAGCATTACCGATGCCAATGCACCTGTTTCAATACCGAAACCAGTGGAAGGCATATCACGACCAAATTCAGCACCAAGGCTATCGTAACGACCACCTGAAACAACTGAAATACCACTACCCTGTAAATACCCTTTGAAGATAATACCTGTGTAGTAATTTGTACGGTTGACAAGGCTTAAATCAATAACAATTTTATCGGAAAGTCCTGCTTCACATAAAAGCATATAGAGTTCTTTTAAATAATCAAGACTCTTTTGACCCTCATCACCTAAATCAATCTGTTTTGCCTTTTCAATAACTTCTGCACCACCGAAAAATCTTGGAAGATTACGGATACAATCAGTTATTTCCGATTTGCCGATTTTATCGAGAATGTTGTTAAGTGAAACAAAGTTTCTTGATTCAACACAATCATAAATTGAGCTTACAACCTCATCACTTACATTAAGTTTCTTGCAAAGCTCTTTAAAGAAACCTGCGTGACCGATTTCAAGCTTAAAATCAGCAGTTGTACAAGTTTCAATAGACTCAACTGCAGTTGTAATAACTTCCAAATCAGCACGAATTCCATAGGCACCC
Organism: Candidatus Fimenecus sp.; assembly: GCA_045595185.1. Taxonomy (GTDB): domain Bacteria; phylum Bacillota; class Clostridia; order Oscillospirales; family Acutalibacteraceae; genus Fimenecus. Next base: position 14,612 of record JAZNZX010000029.1, read on the forward strand.
ATAAGCTCAATACCACTTTGAGTTGCCTCGTCATTTCTGCCTGTAAGATTTTTCTGTCTTACAAAAACATTCTGATTATAATAAAGACGAAGCGGCAAACGAGCATTCTGAAAACGAGTTGAAACAAGTCTTGCAATAGGCAAGGTTGAATCAGGTCGAAGCACTAAAAGTCTTCCGTATGAATCAGTCAAACTGTATAAATCTTCAGGATTGTAACCTGAACTTTCACGATTGAACACATCGAAAAACTCGATAGTAGGTGTGATTACCTTTTCATAACCTTTTGATTTAAAAACAGAGGAAAGTCTTTTTTCTGCACAACGAATCGCTCTGCTTTCCATTGCCAGATAATCTTTTGTTCCCTCAGGAGTAATTTTTGAGTAATTTTTCATTAGAAAATATCCTTTTTTCTATATTTCGCTTTAGCGTGCTACTATGCTATCACAATAAAGTGCATTAGTCAAGCATAAAATCTCACAAGTTTATCAGAATCCAAAGAATGAGATTTGTGCAGTTTCGGGCATATCACCGAAAGCACCGATTTCCTTAAGAGCAGTGACAACGGCACTTGATGCACCTGTTTTTGCCTGGAAATCGTCAACCGAAACAAAGGCTCCGTCACTTTCATCTCGTCTTCTTACTATTTCATCAGCAGCCTTTTCACCGACACCTGACAAAGCAGAAAACGGCATTCTGATTTTTCCGTCTTCTATGTAATAAACACTTGCACGAGATTTATAAATATCAACAGGAAGAAGTTCCACACCTCTTGCCATCATCTCATTAACAACCTGTAAGGCGGTAAACTGGTCTTTTTCTTTGGTCGTCATCGGTTTTCTGTCCTTGGGCTCTGCATTAAGAGGTCCGTGAAGCTCGACCATTTTGCGTTTTACTGCTTCTCTGCCCTGACAAACCGTAACAGCGTCAAGGTCACCGCCACGAACAGTCAAAAATGCTGTGTAATATTCCGTAGGCTTATAAATCTTGTACCAACCAAGACGAAGTGCCGCAATAACATAAGCCGCAGCGTGAGCCTTCGGGAACATATATTTAATCTTACGACAAGATTCCATATACCATTCGGGCACATTACATTTTCTCATTTCTTCTTCTGCACCTTCAGGGAAACCGACCTTTGCAACAATACCTTTTCTTGTTTTTTCCATAATATTGAATGCAAGACCTGAATCAAGTCCCTTATGCATAAGATATGTCATAATACTGTCACGAGTACCGATAACATCGGAAATTGTGCAAATACCGTCTTTAATAAGCTCCTGTGCATTACCGAGCCAAACATCAGTACCGTGAGAAAGACCTGAAATCTGTAAAAGGTCAGAGAAGCATTTCGGTTGTGCTTCCATAAGCATACCACGAACAAAGTCCGTACCCATTTCAGGAATTGAAAGTGTGCCCGTCTGTACACCGATATCATCAGGAGTAAGTCCCAAAGCCTCAGGACTTGTACAAAGACTAACAATCTTAGGGTCACATACATCAACATCCATAACAGGAATTCCTGTCATATCTTCAAGATGCTTATAAAGGGTCGGCACATCATGACCGAGAATATCAAGCTTCAAGATTGTATCGTGCAGGAAATGGAAGTCAAAGTGAGTTGTTTCCATATCAGATGTTGTGTCGTTGGCAGGGAATTGAACTGCTGTGAAATCATAAACATCAAACTCATTAGGCACAACAACCATACCACCGGGATGCTGACCTGTTGTACGCTTAATACCTGTACAACCTTTTGTAAGTCTGTCTTCTTCGGCACGAGTAACGACTTTTCCACGTTCTTCAAGATACTTTTTCACATAACCGTAAGCAGTTTTATCGGCAACAGTTGCGATTGTACCTGCTTTAAACACATGATCACGACCGAAAAGTTCTTCTGTATATCTATGGGCATTACCCTGATAATCACCTGAGAAGTTAAGGTCAATATCAGGAGCCTTATCACCGTGGAAACCAAGGAAGGTTTCAAACGGAATTTCGTGACCGTCACGCACCATAGGAATGTCACAATGAGGACAATTCTTTGGTGGCATATCAAAGCCTGAACCGTATTCACCGTGAAGGAAAAATTCACTGTGCTTACATTCAGGACAACGATAATGAGGTGCTAACGGATTAACCTCTGAAATACCTGCCATTGTAGCAACGAAGGACGAACCAACTGAACCTCGTGAACCAACATGGTAACCGTGTGCTTCCGAGTCCCAAACAAGTTTTTGTGCGATAATATAAAGAACAGCAAATCCGTGTTTGATAATTGATTCAAGCTCTCTTGTGAGTCGGTCAGCAACATATTCAGGAACAGGGTCGCCGTACCAATCCTTTGCCTTGTCCCAACAAATCTGACGAAGTTCATCTTCTGCACCGGGGATTGACGGCTGGAACGTACCCTCGGGAATAGGTCTTACCTGTTCAATCATATCAGCAATTTTATTTGTGTTTGTAACAACAACTTCGTATGCTGTATCTTCACCCAGATATGAGAATTCCTCAAGCATTTCATCAGTTGTCTTGAAATAAAGCGGTGCCTGATTGTCAGCATCGTCAAAGCCTTTGCCAGCCATAAGGATTGCACGGAAGGCTGCATCCTCAGGGTCCATAAAATGAACGTCACCTGTTGCACATACAAGCTTTTCAAGTTTATCTGCAATATGTATAATTTTTCGGTTTATATCACGAATATCTTCAATGTTTTTGATTTTGTTGTACTCTTTATTTCTGTCCGGATTTTTTGCATTAGGGTCAGAATGAGCCTCAATCATAAACTTGTTGTTTCCGTCAGGCTGAATTTCAAGATAATCATAAAATTCTGCGATTTTAAGAACTTCTTCGTCACTCTTTTCAAGAAGAATTGCACGGATAAGCTCACCTGCTTCACAGGCAGAACCGACAATAATTCCATCTCTTAATTCAATAAGTTTTGAGCGTGGAATACAAGGCCTTTTATGATAATAGGTTGTATGTGCCAAGGACACAAGCTTATATAAATTCTTAAGACCTGCTTTATTCTGTACAAGAAGAATAATATGGTATCGTGGAAGACTCTGCCAAGGTGTTTCAGGATTAGCAATATCATCAATAAGATAACCCTCAACACCGTAAATGAGTTTGATGTCGTCCTTACCCTTACCCTTCATAGCATCAGGATAACCCTGAACATTACCGTGGTCAGTAATTGCGATTGCAGGATGTCCCCAGCTTATTGCTCTTTTAACAAGCTTATCAGCAGATGTCATACCATCCATATCCGACATATTTGTATGAAGATGCAATTCAACTCGCTTTTTTTCTGCTGTATCCTGCTTTTTAATTGGTGTAACTGTGTTGACTGCAGTTGCAGAAATAATATTTTCACCTGAATATTTATCAAATGAAACACGACCATAAACGATTACGGTCATACCATCCTTGATTGCATCAAGAAATGATTTTGCCTTTTCACAGGCTTCAAAAATCTTTACTGTGTATGAATATGTTTTATCAGTAATATTGAAATTGATGATATTATTCTTACCGTCACGGGTTGTTCGCACATCAAGGCTGAAAACCTCGCCCCAGACAGTTACTGCACCACTCTCAATTCCAACATCAATAAGAGATTGAAGATTCCCTGTACGAATCAGACTTCCGTAAATCGGCTTTTGTGTTTCAAGATAAAGCGGAAAACCGTCTTTTACAACATGGGGCTTTGGCTCGTCAGGTTGAGTTATCACCTGTGGTTCAGGAATATTTCTTTCGCGACGAATTTCTTCGTCAGCCTTTTTCTGCATACTGTCAATTGCTTTTTCAGTATTGAAATCATTTTTCTGACAAAAAGTTACTGTGTAGTCAACACCGAAAATGCCTTTTATAATTCGTTCAATCTCTTTATCACAATGAGCTGACAGAAGAATATCCTTACCACCTTTTTTAAGGTTTACCTTTAACTCTCTGCCTGTAATCTCATATTCTGCATTATTGAAATATCCGTTAGCAACAATTACCTTGTCGCGAAGAATTTCAACAACCATAGGCATATATTCTGTGATAAAGCCTGTTCTTGATTCGTCACATTCAATTTTTATATGTACACCGACAGCATTTGAAAGCTTATTTTCAAGTGTTTCGATTCTTTCTTTTTCAAATTTTTTGTATGGTTTAATGGTAAGCCTTGCACTCATCTTTTCATGGGAAATCACAAATCCCACAATTTCTGCCATAGCGAAATCAAGATTCTGTGCCCAGTCAAAATACTCACCAAAAAGCGATTTAACTATTGCCATATATATTTACCTTTATAATTTTTCTATTTCCTTTAAAAGTTCATCTACTATTTCGTTTTCATTTACTTTTTTTAGCACTTCACCGTGTTTGAAAATAACACCACAACCGTCACCACCGGCAACACCGATGTCAGCTTCCTTTGCTTCACCGGGTCCGTTGACAACACAACCCATTACTGCCACCTTGATAGGCTTGTTGTAATTTACAAGTGCTTTTTCTACTTTTTCTGCAAGACCGATAAGGTCAATTTTTGTTCTTCCGCAAGTAGGACAAGAAACAATCTGTGCACAATCAGTTTTTATTCCTGCTGCCTTTAAAATGTCATATCCTGCTTTAACCTCTGTAACAGGGTCAGCAGTCATTGAAACACGAATTGTGTCACCAATACCATCAAGAAGAAGTGAGCCGATACCAATGCTTGACTTTACAAGAGCCATATTATGTGTACCCGCTTCAGTAACACCAAGGTGTAAAGGATAATCACACATATCGGCAACAATTCTGTATGCCTTTACCATTTTCTGTACATCAGAAGATTTAATTGACACCACAATGTCGTTAAAATCGAATTTTTCTAAAAGTCCTATGTGATACATAGCACTTTCAGCCATAGCTTCAGGTGTTGGTGAACCGTATTTTGCCAAAAGATGTTTTTCAAGCGAGCCCGAATTTACACCTATTCTAATCGGCACATTATGAAGACGACAAGCATCGGCAACTGCTTTCACCTTTTCGTCGTCACCGATATTACCGGGATTGATGCGAATTTTATCAACACCTGCTTTAACGCTTTCCAAAGCACAACGATAATCGAAATGAATATCGGCAACAACAGGAATACTTACTGCATTTTTTACTGCATATAAGGTTTTAACAGCCTCTTTATTCGGCACAGTAAGACGGATAATCTGACAACCTGCTTTTTCTAATTCAACAGCTTGTCTTACATTACCCTCTGCATCCTCAGCAATAACATTGAGCATTGACTGAACAGATATTGGGTTATTCCCACCGATTTTAACATTTCCTGCCGTTACAACACGACTTTTTCTGCGTTCTATCATAATTACACCGTCTTTTATGTTTTTATCAAATTGAGTATATCGTTAAAGGTTACAACTACCATTAAAATAAGCAAAAGTGCAAGTCCTGCACCGTGAACATATCCCTCATATTTTGGGTTAATCGGCTTTCTTCGTATTCCCTCAATTGCCAAGAAGAAAAGTCGTCCACCGTCAAGTGCAGGTAATGGCAAAAGATTAAAAATACCGATATTTATTGAAATAAATGCCATAAGGGTAAGTGCTGAAATAAGATTTGCTTTACTTTCTACTGCAGAAGATGTTATATCTGCAAGTATATTTACCGTACCGACAGGACCCGACAAGTCAGAAAGTCCGAACTTTCCTGTTACAAGGTCAAAAAGGCTTAACCAAACAAGCCTGCCGATTGACACTGTCTGTTTAAAAGCAGTAGATATAACATTTAAAACTGTCGGTTCTTTACCGAGAATGATAAAGTCATATTTTATGAGCGTATATCCCTGCTCAACCGTTGTTTCAAACTTAACATCTGAAAGTTCAACCTTTTCACCATCGCGACGCACAGTCATATCGTAGATACCATCGTCACTTCTTGACATTAAAAATGAAATATCCATATCGGAAAAGACTCTGCGACCGTCGATTTCAATAATCTGGTCACCAACTTCCAGTCCTGACTGTTGACTTATTGCGTTTTCTTCGAAGCTATGAATCTGATTTGTACCGATTAAATCTTCCATTGAAAGACAGGTTGCAACAATCACAACACCTAAAATCAGGTTCATTATAGCTCCTGCAGCCACAATAATGAACTTTTGCCACACTTTTTTTCGGCTGAAAGCATTTTCATCTGTGCTTTCTTCGTCTTCACCTTCCATACTTACATAGCCACCGATAGGAAGCAGACGAAGTGCATATGTTGTTTCGCCCTTTTTCTTCTTAAATATTGCAGGTCCCATTCCAAGTGCAAATTCATTTACTTTTACTTTAAAAAGCTTGGCAAATGAAAAATGTCCCAATTCGTGTATTGAAATAAGAAGCCCGAAAAATAAAATTGCCACTAAAAACGGCCAGACCTTTGACCAGATTTCCAAAAAATCACTGCTTTCTGAAGAATTACTGTTTTGCGTATTTCACAACAAGCTCTCTTGCAAGAACATCTGCGTTATATACATCATCAACTGTATAAGTATTGACCTTTGGTGCTTCGTTCATAACCTTTTCTACTAACTCAGCAATCTGTAAAAAGCCGATTTCACCTTTTCTGAACATAAGGTTTGCCTGTTCGTTTGCTGAGTTTGCAAATGCAGGATAAAGTCCACCACGAGTAATTGCCTCACGACAAATATCCATACATCTGAAAGTTTCATAATCAGGCTTATAGAATGTAAGCGTACCGAGCTTTGTCAAATCAAGCTCACCTGTAAGAGATTCTACTCTTTCAGGGTATGTTAAAGCATACTGAATCGGAATTTTCATATCAGGAAGTCCCAATTGTGCTATTACTGCATTATCATCATACTCAACCGCAGAATGAATTATACTTTCTCTGTGTACAACAATCTCGATTTTTGAAGGATGAACATTGAAAAGCCATACAGCCTCAATAAGCTCAAGTCCCTTATTCATCATTGTAGCAGAGTCAATGGTTATTTTTTGTCCCATACTCCAGTTAGGATGTTTAAGAGCATCGGCAACAGTAACTTTTTCTAATTCTTCTCTTGTCTTGCCGAAGAATGGTCCACCACTTGCAGTTAAAATAATTCGCTTTAATGCTTTGTTTGAGGGTTGTCCCTGTAAGCATTGGAAAATTGCAGAATGTTCAGAGTCCACAGGAAGAATATCCACATCCTTTTCCTTTGCCTTTGTTGTGACAAGAAGTCCGCCTGCCACAAGAGTTTCCTTATTCGCAAGTGCTATTTTTTTATTGGCATCAATGGCTGTAAGTGTTGGCTTTAACCCTGCCATACCAACAACAGAGTTGATTACCGCATCTGCTTCATCAACACCTGCACACTCACAAACACCTTCAATACCTGAAAGCACCTTTGTATCTGTGTCACTAACCCTGCTTTTAAGCTCTTTAGCAGCATTTTCATCAACCAACGCAGCAAGTTTTGGCTTAAATTCACGAATTTGTTCTTCTATTAAATCTACATTAGAATATGCCGAAAGCGCGGACACAGAGTAGCCGCACTTTCTCGCTGTTTCAAGGCTCTGTGTACCGATTGAACCGGTTGAGCCTAAAATACTTATATTTTTAGTCATTTTATATTGACACCTCGAAAATGTTGAACACTGCATAGAATGCAGCAGAAACAAACATAATGCTATCAAATCTATCCATTATTCCACCGTGTCCCGGAATAAGATTACCGAAATCCTTAATTCCGTAATTGCGTTTAATAAGTGATGCTGTAAGGTCACCACACATACCCACGATAGAAGTAATTACCGATGCAACAGCAATTGGTATATAATTATGAACAGGATTTTCAAAAATGAAATTGTCATAAACTGCATACAAAATCAAGTTTGCAATAACGCAACCAATCACGCCACCGATTGCACCTTCAACCGTCTTTTTAGGACTGATTTTTGGACAAAGCTTGTGTTTTCCAAGAAAACTGCCTGTAAAATATGCAAATGTATCTGTCATACAAGCAGAGAAAAGAATAAATAAAATCAGGAAAATACCATGAGCGTTTGTATATCCCTTATCAGGATAATACAATGCAATGTCCCTGAAATACATAAGTCTTGTAAACGAAAACGGTACAAACAAAGAAGACATCACCACAAATGATATATGAGAAAACTTTGTCTTTTCGTGATTATGAAGCATTAAGAAACAGAGAAGTAAAACATAAATTGTAATAAGATATTCTGCTTTTAAATTAAGTCCGTTAATCTCGTTTAAATAATGCCCATATTCATAGTACAACGGAAAACTCGTTGAAACTGCAAGGCTTAAAATCATTACAGGCTTGTTTTCAAGACCTGTTGAACGGTTAAGCTCATATGTTGCCATAAAGCATAAAAACATTGCGAAAAGAAGGAAAAACCAAGTGTGCATAAACACAAGTGCAGAAATTCCGATTGCAGTCCACAAAAGACCAAATATTACTCGTTTTGCCATAAAATGTCCTCTTTCAAATCAATTGAATTCTTTTTTAAACTCCACCGAAACGCCTGTTGCGTTTTTCAAATTCCCTCAATGCTTCACAAAGGTTTTCTTCCGTAAAATCAGGCCATAAAACATTTGAAAACCAAAATTCCGAATAGGCTGACTGCCATGTAAGGAAGTTTGACAATCTGTATTCACCGCTTGGTCTGATAATCAAATCAGGTTCAGGAAGATTCTTTGTATAAAGACTTTCTGAAATCATTTCTTCAGTAATATCTTCAGGTGAAATCTCGCCATTTTTCACTTTTTGAGCAATAGCCTTTACACCCTCTGTAATTTCGTGACGACCACCGTAATTGACAGCAAGATTCAAAACAACTTTTGTTTCATACTGACTCTCATTTTCAATATGCTCCATAAGTGCCTGAATATCCTCAGGAATTCCTTTTCTGTCACCGATAAAGCGAAGACTGATTCCTTTTTCACGATTTTCTTCTTTTCTTTCTTCTGCTTCCATAAGATATTCTCTGAAAAGTTGCATAATTGCGTCAACCTCTTCCTGAGGTCGTTTCCAGTTTTCAGTTGAAAAAGCATAGAAAGTAAGGCACTTTACACCGACCTCGGCAGCAAACTCGCCGATTTTACGAAATGTTTTTGCACCTTCAATATGACCTTTATATCTTGGTAAATTTCTTTGTTTTGCCCATCTGCCGTTACCGTCCATAATGATTCCGATATGCTTTGGCAAAACTGAAAATTCAGGTATATTCTTTTCCATCATATTCTTAAAATAAGCAAATCAGGGCGGAATTATCCGCCCGCAACTTGATTATATCTCCATAATCTCTTTTTCTTTTTTATCAGCTACTGCATCAATTTCCTTGATGAACTCATCAGTAATCTTCTGAATTTTTGTTTCAGCATCCTTCTGGTCATCTTCTGTAATTTCGCTGTTTTTCTTCATAGCCTTGATTTTATCAATTGCATCTCTACGGATTGAACGGATTGCAACCTTTGATTCCTCAGCAGTTTTGCTGACATCCTTACAAAGCATCTTTCTGCGTTCTTCTGTAAGTGGCGGGAAAGTAAGACGGATTACTTTACCGTCGTTCATTGGTGTAATACCAAGGTCAGAAGCCTGAATTGCTTTTGAAATAGGATTGATTGTGCTTACATCCCAAGGCTGAATAACAAGAATTCTGCCTTCACTGACTGAAACAGCAGCCATCTGCTGAATCGGTGTCGGAACTCCGTAATAATCAACCTGAATTTTATCAAGAACAGCAGGAGTTGCACGACCTGCTCTCATACCTGCAAATTCTTTTTCAAGAACAGAAACTGTCTTGTTCATTTTTTCCTTCATTGTATCAAATACTGTATTCATAAATCTATCTCCCTTTTTTTATTTATTTTTCGTCAACAACAAGTGTGCCTACCTTTTCACCCTTGACAGCCTTAACCATATTTTCAGGCTGCTGAAGATTGAAAACAAGAAGTGGAATTTTGTTATCTCTGCAAAGTGATGCTGCTGTACTGTCCATAACAGCAAGTCCCTTGCTTAAAATATCCTGATGAGTAATCACATCATACTTGATTGCATCATCAAAACGATTAGGGTCTTTATCATAAACACCGTCAACATTTGTTGCCTTAAAGATAATATCAGCATCAATTTCTGCTGCACGAAGCGCTGCTGCAGTATCAGTTGAGAAGAACGGGTTGCCTGTTCCGCAACCGAAAATTACAACTCTCCCCTTTTCAAGATGACGCTTTGCACGATGGCTGATATACGGTTCAGCAATTTTGTTCATTTCAATAGCAGTCTGAACTCTTACAATAACACCAAGCTGTTCAAGTGAATCTGCAAGAGCCAATGAATTCATAACAGTTGCAAGCATACCGATGTGATCAGCTCTTGTTCTGTCCATATCACCGCTACTGCGACCTCTCCAGAAATTACCGCCGCCAACAACAATAGCAACCTCTGTTCCCATATCTGCCATTTCCTTAACAGCAGAACAAACGCTGTTTACCGTGTCAAAATCAAAACCGTGCTTTTTGTCACCGGCAAGAACTTCACCGCTGACCTTTAAGAGTACTCTTTTATATTTTGGTTCCATAATAAAACACCTCCGCGGTAATCCCATTTCACCGATTACCATATTTAGTATATTTTACATTAAATTTGTATTTCTGTAAAGAGTAATTTTCAATAAAAACGCTTGAAAAAAGTGCATATTGACTTAAAACCACAAAAGTTATATAATTAGCTAAATAATTCTCTCGGCATTGGCAAATTTTTTGCCTTATTTTTATAATATCGAGGTGTTTCACTTGTCAAATGCTCCTTTTGACTTGAAAAAAATCTGTGATATGTTTTCCCTTGACGGAAAACTTACAGGATATAAAAAAATAAACAACGGACACGTTAACAGTACATTTACTTTATTCTTTGATGAAAACGGAAAAACTGCAAAATATGTTCTTCAAAAAGTCAATACTGAGGCTTTTAAGAATCCCGAAGGACTTATGAGCAATATTGTTGCTGTTACAAGCTATATCCGTAAAAAGAATGAAGAAATGAATATTCCTTGGGCTGACCGCGGTACACTTACATTCCTTCCGTGTAAGGACGGTAAGTATTTCTTTATTGACGACCAGAATAATTGTTGGAGAATGTATCACTACATAGACAACGTTTTTACATATAACTGTGTTGATGACGAACAGGTTTTTTGTAATGCCGGTGTTGCCTTTGGTGATTTCCAGAACATTCTTGCAGATTTTGACGGGTCAACTCTTTATGAAACAATTGAGAAATTCCACAATACTGCTGCTCGTTTCGAAAATCTTAAAAAAGCTATTTCAGAAAACCGCTCAGGCAGACTTGAAAATGTTAAGGCTGAAATTGAATTTGCATTGTCCTATGAAGAAGAAGCTCGCGTTCTTGTGGACCTGATTGATGAGGGTAAACTTCCTTTGAGAGTTACTCACAACGACACAAAGCTCAACAACATTCTTTTTGATAAGGTTACAAACAAAGGTATCTGCATTATTGACCTTGATACAGTTATGCCAGGTCTTTCACTTTATGATTTCGGTGACAGTATCCGTTTCGGCGCTAATACTGCTGCAGAGGATGAAAAAGACCTTTCAAAAGTAACATTGAATATCCCTCTTTACGAAGCTTTTGTTAAAGGATACCTGAGCAGTGCCAAAGTTGCTCTCACAGACCTTGAAAAAGAGCTTTTACCATTCGGTGCAAAAATAATGACATATGAATGTGGTATCCGTTTCCTTACCGACTATCTTGACGGTGACATTTATTTCCACATCAATTATCCTGAACATAATCTCGACCGTTGTCGTACACAGTTCAAGTTGGTTTCTGAAATGGAAAAGAAGATGGACCTTATGAAAGAAATCACAAAAAAATATTGCTGATAAACGGCAAAAATTTTGCTCCTACAAAGTTTGTAGGAGCATTTTTTAACTTAATTTTGTAAACAATTTTGGCAAATATCTTTTTACGACAAAAATTACTCTTGCCACAAGCAAACAGAAAAATCTGTTTTTTGTTTTAAGTATTTTTGCGAGTATTCCTATATATCCGTCACCCTTCAGATGCTTTGACAGTTTTGAAAATCTTTCGGTTTCCAAAACCTCTTTAAAGAAATTCTTTCTGTCCCTATGTGACATTTTTGAACGCTTATCGCAATTCCTTTCAAGGGCAGAAAAAAGATACCTTGTATATCTCAATGCCAAAAACTGAAGATTTTCTTCACTCAGCATTTCCCAATATTCAAGCTGGAAATACAGCCTGTCGATTTTCACCATAATATCCTTGTAATATGTTGGAATGAAGCTTCCTGTTGTACTGCCTGTGCGTTTTACATAGTGATACGGTGCAAAGTCCAACAGATTGCAGTATTGTGCATTCATAAAAAAGTCGATATTAAAAATAATATCTTCGTTGAATTTCATTCTCGGAAACCAAGCACCTGTTTCTTCAAGATATTTTGTGTTGTACATTTTGTTACAAGGGTAACCATATAAATCCTTTGCTTCAAGTTTAAGAATTTCTTTTCTTAATTCACCTTTATCATTTATGATTTTTTCATCACAGGATACTGTTTTGGTGCTTTTTATCATTCCTTCATCATTGTAATATTCTTCAATCAGACCGAAGACTACCGCCTGTGCAGGATTTTGCTTTACCGACTCTGCCAGAACCTGAAGCATATTGTTATCAAAGTGGTCATCACTGTCAAGAAAACAAAGATACTCACCGTTGGCACTTCCCATAACAGTGTTTCTTGCATTTGCAACGCCACCATTGACAGGAAGATGCACAACCTTAATTCTGCTATCCATTTCGGCAAAATCATCACAGATTTTTCCGCTATTGTCAGGTGAACAATCATCAACAAGCAACAACTCAAAATCGGTAAAGGTCTGTGCCAACACCGATTCGATACTTTTGACTATATATTTTTCCACATTATAAACAGGCATAATAATGCTGATAAACGGAGTCACTACTGTTCACCTCCAGATATTTGTACTTTTATTATAGCAGATATTGTATAATTATTCAACAAAAAACACCTGCCATTCACATATCATTAAAGATATGTAAAGCAGGTGTTGTTTTTATATTATATCAATATTTCTTTGAAAGGAGCTTTTCAGCTTCGTCTCTGCTGATTTTACCGACATTACAGTCAGCCATAACCTGTACATCCTTGTCGTTGAGCTTATAGAAGCCCCAAAGAATCAATGCAATAACAAGACCGATAATCGGAACAACATTGTATGTGAACCAGAGGCCGTCAAGTGCTTCACTTGTCTGTAATGCGATAGCATTGATTTTTGAAAGGTCTTCAAAGCTGCTTACTGACTGTTTTACACCGTCGATAACAAATTCTGACTTAAAGCCGAACCAACCAAGAAGTGCAAGTCCCATTGAGCCTGAAATAGCTGCTGCAAGTTTAACTGCAAATGTCTGAATCGCAAATGTGATACCCTTTGCTTCGGTTCCTGTTGTGTATTGGCCATATTCAGCACAGTCAGGTGTAAATGTAAATGAAAGAACACCGATAATACCAAGAGGAATTGAACGAAGCATAAATGTAATAACAAAGAGAACGAAGCTTCCTCTTGTAGGAAGAATAAGGAAAGACAAGAGAATAGTTGCAAGGGCGCTGATTCTGAAAAGCTTTGTCTTATCCATTTTTCTGATAATTTTAGGAACAAGAAGTGCCATAATAAGCTGTGGTAATGCAGCAACTGTACCTGTGATAAGAGATGCAAGGGAATTTTCGTAGATATAGTATGCCAAAATCATATGTAAAGCATTATATGTCTGTGCACCTGAATAGAAGATGTAACCGATGTAATAAATAAGAAGATATTTGTTGCTTACAACATATTTGAGCATTCTTCTTACTGTGAACTGTTCTTCGTCAATAGTCTTGTTTCTTTCCTTACAATGCTTAATTACAGGAAGCATTGTTAACATGGCTACAATTGCAACAACAATAGAAACAGGGCCATAACCCATACCGATAAATTCGCTGATAAGAACTGTTACAAGAACAGTTGTAAGAGCAGTACCAACACCGGCACTGATACCCTTAAGAGAAAGAATTGTGTTTCTTTCTTCAACATTACTTGTCATTGCTGTGATGATACCGAAAGCAGGTACATCACAAAGTGTATAAGCAGTATCCCAGATAATGTATGCCAATGCAAACCAAACGAGCTTTACTGTTTCACTTGCTGCTGAAGGAATAATAAAGATTGCGATAGTTGCAGCAGGTGTAAGTGCACAAGCAATTTTAAGCCATGGGATATATTTTTGTTTGCTCTTAAATTGAACTTTGTCAAAAATGACACCAAAGATAGCATCATTAACAGCATCCCAAACCTTTACTATCAACATAACTGCTGCTGACTTTATCGGGTCAACACCGATAAGAAGAAGGAATGTTGTAAGATAACCGGCTATCATATTGTAAATCATATTCTGTCCGAAGAAATATGAATAATAGCTTTTTCTCTCTGTTTTAGTTGTTTGCCACAAAGGATTCTGTGGCTTTGTTTGTGTCTTGCCCATAAAAATTTCTCCTTTTTTATATTACCAATGAAATCAGTATAACATAAACAAAACAAAAATTCAACAAATTATAATTTATCGGGATGATTAAGGCTTAGTGTCATTCTGAGGAACAAAGTGACGAAGAATCTCTGTTGGTTGATATGTCACTATTTGAGAGATTCTTCGCTCACGCTCAGAATGACATATCTCATTAATTGTTTTGT
>JAZNZX010000030.1:0-52310 GCA_045595185.1 Candidatus Fimenecus sp.
AAGATATGATGCATGACCAAATGACGCTCAAAGAATACATAGACCCGTTTACGGGTAACAAGTAAAAAGCCTTTGCAGAAGGTAGTCGTAGGGTACGCCTTGAGGCGATGCCAGTATCATAGGGCTTTGCCCGCATATGAAAAACCCCCGGCTTAGCCGGGGGGTTACTATTTATATTCAAAGCAATTATAAATTAGTTTAATAAATTATAATTTATCGGGATGAAAAGCGCCCCTTGTCAAAGGGTGCGGGCATCCGGTGGATGCCGAATTAGCACTGTCTGAGCCGACAGGCGAGTAATGGAGAGGGCCACGAAGTGGCGAGGGGATTCCTGTTGTTGTATAATGAATCCCTCCACCGCTAACGCGGTCCCCCTCCCTTTAACAAGGGAGGCTGTATGATAAACTCCAATTTATTATTTACATATCCATTCCGAATTGATATAATTAGTAAAAACCTTTTCATAAGTTGGTGATATTATGAGAATCGATTTAAGGGAAACGAAAAAATTACAGACACTCAAAGGCTGGGGAACTTCTGCTTGTTGGTGGAGTCAGTATTGTGCTGATGAAAATGTAGCCGAAGAAATTGCAGAGCTTTTATATGGTGATACAGGTTTAGGGCTTAATATTTATCGTTACAACATTGGTGGTGGAACCGACCCTGAAAACTGTCGTGTAAAAAATCCTTGGAGAGTTACTGAAAGCTTTTATAAATATAACCGTGAAACAGCAGAGGGTGAATACGACTTTACAGCCGACAAAACAGCAATCAGTATGATGAAACGCTGTCTTAAGAAAGGTAATGTTGACACTCTTATCGTCTTTGCAAATTCACCTCATTATTCACTCACGTCAACAGGACAGGCATCGGGCAGTTTAATCAATCATACCTGCAATTTACCTATGTCAAATTACAGAAAATTTGCTGATTATTTCTTAACCTGTACTCAGGCACTTATTGATATGGGATTTCCTGTCAAATATGTAAGTCCAATCAACGAGCCTCAATGGAAATGGGGCGGTAGTTATGTTTGGCAAGAAGGATGTCACTATGAAACCGAAGAAATGGTTGCGGTTTATCACATTTTTGCCGAAGAAATTCTCAAAAGAGGAATGAATGTAAAACTTTATGGCCCTGAAAGTGGCGAAATGATGGGCAAAACACCTGAATACATAAAGGCAATTACTGCTGACGAAACCATTATGAAAGTAATGGAGATTTTCGCTTATCATTCATATCACGATGACAATAATCCGAAACTTCGTCTTGATTTTAAGAAGGAAATTGTAGAAAAATATCCTCAATTTCGTTTTGATATGAGCGAATGGTGCGAGTTGCCGAACAAAAGTCATACAAAGAATTTTAAAGGGGCATTGATAACCGCAAGAATTATCGGTCAGGACTTGATTTATGCCGGTGCAGAAAGCTGGACTTCTTGGGTTGCGGTCAACCAATTTTCAATAAAAGAAGACGGAAATGACTATTCTGATGCTACAATTACCGCAACAAATGATTTTTCAGAATGGTATGTTGCCCGAAGATATTGGGGCTTTGCCCATTTTGCAAAGTATATTCCTATTGGTTCGGTTTGCCTTGATAACGGTTATTTCCCTGATGAAAATAACGATTTTAATGTGTTCTCATTCATAACACCAAATAGTGAAACCGTAACAGTTGTCGTCAATGAAGTAGAAGAAAGAGAGCTCACTATTGACGGTAATTTTACTGAAATGAAAGTTATTCAATCGGTTGACGAAGATTATCTTAATGAAATTTACAACGGTGAATATAAAGAAAAAATCAAAGTAAAACCAAACAGTATTTTGACAATTATTTGTAAGCAATCAGGAGTATGAATTATGGACTATCCTAATCCTTTTATCCCACAAAGAGCAGACCCTTATGTTGTGAAAGGACCTGACGGATATTATTATTTTACAGCAAGTTATCCTGCATATCTTAATGTTGATTCAGGTTATGACAGGATAATTTTACGAAAAAGTGAAACAGTTATAGGACTTTCCGCAGCAGAGGAAGTTACCATATGGAAGGCACATAATGAAGGCGTTATGTCAAAGCATATTTGGGCACCTGAAATTCATTATATCGGTGGAAAATGGTATGTTTTCTTTGCTGCAGGTGAAAAAGAAAATGTATGGAATATCCGTCCTTTTGTGCTTATGTGTAAAGGTCAGGACCCTGTGAATGACGAATGGCTCGAAATGGGCAAAATGCAATCTTGTGACGATGATAACAGGTCATTTACCGAGTTTTCACTTGATATGACATATTTCGAGAATGACGGTAAACATTATGTCATATGGGCTGAAAAACTTGGTGATTCATCAATTTTTATGGCAGAGATTAATCCGCAAGAGCCCTGGAAACTCATAAGTAAACCAATTCTTCTTACAAAGCCTGAATACGATTGGGAAAAAATTCGTTACAGAGTAAATGAAGGTCCTGCAGTCCTTAAAACAGACGATAAGATTTATGTGTTCTTTTCTGCATCAGGCACAGGTGAAGAATACTGTATGGGCAAGATTTGTGCTGATAAAAATGCTGATTTGATGGATGCGAAAAATTGGGTAAAATATCCTGAACCTGCTTTACAGACAAGCGATTTGATTGACCAGGCAGGTCCCGGACATAACAGCTTTGTTGTCGATGAAAACGGGAATCAGTTAATTGTTTATCACGCAAGACCTTTTTCACATTTCGATAAAAAATGCGGTTCATATTGTGACGAACCACTTTATGACCCTTGCCGTCACGCAAGAATAAAATTGGTCACATTCGACAAAAATAATGTCCCTGACTTAAAGTAATTTTACTTGACAAAATATTGTGCTGACTGTATAATTTAATCACAAGATATAGTTGTTTGCGTAACTGACGGATGTTGTGGGTTACCACAGGGGAACGCGAACTGTATTAAGCCGACCGTCTGGGCAATTCAACTTGAATTTTATAAGTTGGATTGCTCTTTTTTTCTCATTTTTTTGTAAGGAGGAATACTATGGAACATAAGAATTGGAATGGTTTTGTAAAAGGTATCTGGCAGGATGAAATCAATGTTCGTGATTTCATTCAGCAGAATTATAAGGAATACACAGGTGATGCATCTTTCCTTTCAGGTGCAACAAAAAGAACGGATGCTATGATGAAAAAGGTCAATTCTCTTTTTGACCTTGAAAGACAGTATGGCGGTGTCCTTGATATTGACACAACAAATGCATCTTCGCTTACAACATTTTTACCCGGATATGTTGATAAGGCAAACGAATTGATTGTGGGTCTTCAGACTAATCGTCCTTTAAAAAGAGGTGTAAATCCTTTCGGTGGTATCAGAATGGTGCGTCAGGCCTGTGAAGCATACGGTTATCATCTCAGCGATAAGGTTGAAGAAGAATTCAAATACAGAACAACTCATAATGACGGTGTTTTCCGTGCATATACCGATGAAATGCGTGCTGCTCGTAAATGTCATGTAATTACAGGACTTCCTGATGCATACGGTCGCGGAAGAATTATCGGTGACTACCGTCGTGTTGCACTTTACGGTGTTGATAAGCTTATTGAAGAAAAGAAAAAGGATAAGGCAAATCGTGCAAACGGTGACTTCAATACTGACCAGATTCGTCTTTTTGAAGAGCTTTATCAGCAGATTGCCTTCTTGGGCTATCTTAAGGAAATGGCTGCATCATACGGATATGATATAAGTCAGCCTGCAAAGAATGCCCGCGAAGCAATTCAATGGACATATTTTGCATACCTTGGTGCTATTAAGGAACAGAACGGTGCTGCGATGTCATTAGGTCGAGTTAGTACATTCTTTGATATTTATATTGAACGCGATATTGCAAGAGGAATTCTTACTGAAGAAAGTGCACAGGAGTTAATGGACGATTTTGTTATTAAGCTTCGTCTTGCAAGACACCTTCGTACTCCTGAATACAACGAGCTTTTCGGTGGTGACCCGATGTGGATTACCGAAGCAGTTGGCGGTATGGGTGAAGACGGAAGAACTCTCGTTACAAAGAACAGTTTCCGTATGCTCAATACTCTTTATACTCTCGGTTCATCACCTGAACCAAATCTTACTGTTCTCTGGTCAACAAAGTTACCGGAAAACTTTAAGAGATTCTGTGCAAAGGTTTCAAAGGATACAGATTCAATCCAGTATGAAAATGATGATGTTATGCGTCCTGACTACGGTGACGATTACGCTATTGCCTGTTGCGTTTCTGCAATGAAGGTCGGTAAACAGATGCAGTTCTTCGGTGCTCGTTGCAACCTTGCAAAATTGTTGCTTATTGCAATTAACGGTGGCTATGACACAACAAGTCAGATGCATATCGGTCCGCAGATGCCTGTTATGGATGTTGAAAAACTCGATTTTGATGAGGTTATGGAAAGATTCTGGATTTATATTGAGTGGCTCAGTCATTTGTATGTAAATACAATGAATGTAATCCATTATATGCACGATAAATATGCTTACGAAAAGATTCAGATGGCTCTTCACGATACTGATGTTGAACGCTTTATGGCATTTGGTATCGCAGGCCTTTCGGTTGTTGCCGATTCCTTAAGTGCAATCAAATATGCAGATGTAAAGCCTGTTAAAGACAGTGAAGGCTTTATTGTGGAATTCAAAACAACAGGTGAATTTCCTAAATACGGTAACGATGATGACCGCGTTGACCTTATTGCAAAGGATATGTCGCATCGTGTAATTACCGAACTTCGTAAAACTCCGACATATAAGAATGCAATTCACACTCTTTCTGTACTTACAATTACATCAAATGTAATGTACGGTAAGAATACAGGTGCTACTCCTGACGGAAGAAAGAATGGTGAACCGTTTGCTCCCGGTGCTAATCCGATGCATAATCGTGAAGAAAACGGTGCTCTTGCTTCTCTTAACTCTGTTGCAAAGCTCAGTTATGATGACTGTCGTGACGGTATTTCAAATACATTCTCAATCACACCTGAAGCATTAGGTCGTGACGAGGATGAAAGAGTTACTAATCTTGTTGCAATTCTTGACGGTTACTTTGCAAAAATGGCACATCATATCAATGTAAATGTGCTTAATCGTGAAACACTTATGGATGCTTATGATAATCCTGAAAAGTATCCAAACCTTACAATTCGCGTTTCAGGTTATGCAGTTAACTTTAATAAGCTTTCAAAAACTCAACAGAGAGAGGTAATCAGCCGAACTTTCCATGAGGTAATGTAATGATTGGACAAGTTCATTCAATTCAGAGCCTTGGTACAGTTGACGGTCCCGGCTTACGATTTGTAGTCTTTCTGCAAGGATGCAATCTTCGTTGTAAATGCTGTCACAACCCTGACACTTGGGCTATGACAGGTGAAAAAACCTTTACAGCAGAAGAAATAGTCTGTAAAGCCTTGAATTATCGTGAATATTTCGGTGAAAAAGGCGGAATTACTCTTTCAGGTGGTGAACCACTTTTACAGGCTGACTTCTCGTATGAAATATTTAGACTTTGTCACGAAAAGGGAATAAATACTTGCCTTGACACATCAGGCAGCATTTTAAACGAGTCTGTAAAAAAACTGCTTACGGAAACCGACAGAGTGTTACTCGATATAAAATATACAAGTGACGAATTGTATATGGAAAATGTTGGTTGTACAATGGAAAAACCAATGGAATTTTTGAAATATCTCAATGAAAAGAAAATTCCTGTAACCATTCGTCAGGTGATTATTCCTACACTTAATGACAATGAAGAAGATATAGAAAAACTCAATGAAATTGCAAAAGAACACAGTTGCATTGACAAAATTGAGCTTTTACCTTTCAAAAAAATCTGTCAGACGAAATATGACAGTATGAAAATAGAATTTCCTTTTGCAGATAAAGAAACACCTACAAAGGAAACTATGGATAAGTTAAACAAATTATTATGCCTCCCTTGTTAAAGGGAGGGGGACCGCTTGCGGTGGAGGGATTCACCTGCGAAATGTCCAAATCATATATTATGGGGGATTTTATTATGCTTTCAGACATTCAAATCGCACAGCAGACACCTTGTTTGCCAATTACAGAAATTGCAAAAAAACTCAACATTGACACAGATGACCTTGAACTTTACGGTAAGTACAAGGCAAAATTACCACTTTCTCTTAACAAGAAATATGCTGACAGAGAAAACGGTAAACTCATTCTTGTTACTGCTATCAACCCAACTCCTGCAGGTGAAGGTAAAACTACTATCACAGTTGGTCTTGGTCAGGCTATGAACAAAATCGGCAAGAATGCTTGTATCGCACTTCGTGAGCCATCAATGGGACCTGTTTTCGGTGTTAAAGGAGGGGCTGCTGGTGGTGGATATTCACAGGTTATTCCTATGGAAGACATCAACCTTCATTTTACAGGTGATATGCACGCAATTACCGCTGCAAACAACCTTCTTTGTGCTATTATCGACAACCATATGCAACAGGGTAATGAACTTCGCATTGACCAGAGAAGAATACTCTTTAAGCGTTGTCTTGATATGAATGACAGAGCTTTGCGTAATGTAATCGTTGGTCTTGGTGGTAAAATCAACGGTGTTCCTCGTGAAGACGGATTTATGATTACTGTTGCAAGTGAAATTATGGCTATTCTTTGCCTTGCAACTGATATTGAAGATTTAAAAGCAAGACTTGGTAACATTCTCGTTGCATACACTCTTGACAATACTCCTGTTTATGCTCGTGAGCTTAATGCAGTTGGTGCTATGGCTGCACTTCTTAAGGATGCAATCAAGCCAAACCTTGTACAGACTCTTGAAAATACACCTGCAATTATGCACGGTGGCCCATTCGCAAATATCGCTCACGGTTGTAACTCTGTTACTGCTACAAAACTCGCGCTTAAACTTGCTGATTACTGTATTACAGAGGCTGGCTTCGGTGCTGACCTTGGTGCTGAAAAGTTCCTTGACATCAAGTGTCGTTATGCAGGCCTTAAGCCTGAATGTATCGTAGTTGTTGCTACAATTCGTGCACTTAAATACAACGGTGGCGTTGCTCGTGCAGATTTACAGGAAGAAAATGTTGAAGCACTTAAAAAGGGTATAGTAAACCTTAAAACTCATATTGAAAATATGAGAAAATACAATGTGCCTGTTGTTGTAGCAATCAATAAATTCCACACAGACAGTGATGCTGAAATTGCTTACATAAAGGAATTCTGTGAAGAAATGCAGGTGCCTGTGTCATTAGCAGAAGTATTCGCTAAAGGTGGCGAAGGTGGTATGGACTTGGCTGAAAAAGTTTGTGCTGTTATCGACGAAGGTAAAGCAGACTTTAAGCCACTTTATGACGAAAAACTTTCAATCAAAGAAAAGCTCAACACTATCGCAAAGGAAATTTATCGTGCAGACGGTGTAATTTTCACAGCGGCTGCAGAAAAGGCTATCAAGGATATAGAATCTCTTGGTCAGGACAAGCTTCCTGTTTGTGTGGCAAAGACACAGTATTCACTTTCTGACGACCCAACAAAACTTGGTAAACCTGAAAACTTTATGATGACAGTTCGTGAAGTAAAACTTTCAGCAGGTGCAGGCTTTATCGTTTGCCTTACAGGTGACATTATGACAATGCCGGGCCTTCCAAAAGTTCCTGCAGCATATAAAATCGACGTTGATGCAGACGGAAAGATTGACGGATTGTTCTAAAAATTGATTCTTTTTCCGCAATACCGCGTGTCTTTTGGCTCGCGGTATTTTTATACAGCTTCGCCTCTGACACATTGTCTTGCGAAAAGATAATTCAATTTTGTGTGGTTTCATTTTTGATGAAAAATCTACTCAAAAATAAAATTTTTTACTTAAATAACGGTAGAGCGGGGTCTTGACCCCGCCGATTTTGTTAATCCAACAAATCGAAGTTTGTCGGGATATTTATATGACACCTCATCCGCCTCGTTCCTCGGCACCTTCTCCTCAAGGAGAAGCTGTCACGAAGTGACTGATGAGGTGGCAAATCTCCTACAGACAAATTATAATTTACAACTCTACATTTTTATTGACATTCAACCCATATAATTGTATAATTTATAGGATAATTTTTATAAAATAGGAGTAGTCTGTATGAAATGGACAGGTCTTAATGAATTAAGAGAAAAATATCTCGCATTTTTTGAAAGCAAGGAGCATTTGCGTCTTCCAAGCTTTTCACTCGTACCTCAGGGAGATAAGAGTATTTTGCTTATCAATGCAGGTATGACACCAATGAAAAAATACTTTACAGGTGAGGTTACACCTCCTAAAAAGCGTGTTACAACTTGCCAGAAGTGTATCCGTACACCTGATATTGAGAATGTTGGTAAAACTGCTCGTCACGGAACATATTTCGAGATGCTCGGTAACTTCTCATTCGGTGATTATTTTAAGCACGAAGCAACTGCATGGGCTTGGGAATTCTTCACAAAGGTTCTCGAAATTCCTGAAGAATTGCTTTATGTCAGCGTTTATCTTGAAGATGATGAGGCTTATGACATCTGGACAAAAGAAGTAGGTGTTGACCCGTCACATATGGTTCGTTTCGGCAAGGAAGACAATTTCTGGGAGCATGGTGCAGGTCCTTGCGGTCCTTGTTCAGAAATCTACTTTGACCGTGGCCCGGACAAGGGTTGTGGCAGTCCTGACTGTAAGGTTGGTTGCGAATGTGACAGATTCATAGAAGTATGGAACCTTGTTTTCACACAGTTTGAAAATGACGGTAACAACAACTATACCCGTCTTGCAAATCCTAATATTGATACAGGTATGGGACTTGAACGCCTTGCTTGTATTATGCAGGATGTTGATAACCTTTTCGAAGTTGATACAGTTCAGAACATTATGAAGCATATCATTGATATTTCAGGTATTGAATATCATAAGGATGCTAAAAAGGACATTTCACTTCGTGTTATTACTGACCATATCCGCAGCACAACATTTATGGTAGGTGACGGTGTTCTTCCGTCAAACAGTGGTCGTGGTTATGTTCTTCGTCGACTTCTTCGTCGTGCTGCTCGTCACGGCAGACTTATCGGCATCGACAGACCATTCCTCGCAGAAGTTTGCGAAACTGTAATCAAGGAAAATGCAAATGCATATCCGAATCTTGTTGAAAAGCAGGATTATATCAAAAAGGTTATTGCTAATGAAGAAGAAGCTTTTTATAAGACAATTGATTCCGGTTTGAAAATTCTTAACGAAATGATGGCTAACTCAAAGAATAATATTCTTTCAGGTGAAGACGCTTTCAAACTTCAGGATACATTTGGTTTCCCAATTGACCTTACAAAAGAAATCGTTGCTGAAAACAATATGACAGTTGATGAAGATGCTTTCAAGAAATATGTTGAAGAAGCAAGATTGATAGCAAAAGGCGTTGAGCGTGACGGTGCTGAAACTGACTGGAGAAACAGTGGCGTTTCATTTAAGGATGTTACAAAAACTGAATTTACAGGATACGAAGAAAACAATGCAAACGCAACTGTTGTAGCACTTGTAGCAAACGGTGAAAGAGCAGATTTCGTTGAAGCAGGAGATGCAATTCTTGTTCTCGATAAAACATCTTTTTATGCTGAAAGTGGCGGACAGGTTGGCGACACAGGTGTTATTACAATCGGTGACAGCACATTCAATGTAACAAACACAACAAAGGATGTTGACGGTGTTGTTCTTCATCACGGTACACTCGCTGGTGATGCCGTTAAGGTTGGTGATACAGCAACAACTGTTTACAACGAAGAAAACAGAAAGGCAATTATGAGAAATCATACTGCTGCTCATCTTCTTCAGGCTGCACTTCGTAATGTTTTAGGCACTCATGTTGAACAGGCTGGTCAGCTTGTTGATGCAAATGAAGTTCGTTTTGACTTTACTCATTTCACAGGTATGACAGGCGAAGAACTTAAAGCAGTTGAAAGCCTTGTAAATGAAGAAATTCTTAATGCAACAGAAATGCTTATTAAGGAAATGCCTATTGATGAAGCAAAGGCTATGGGTGCTATGGCACTTTTCGGCGAAAAGTACGGTGATGTTGTCCGAGTTGTAAAAGCAGGTGATTTCTCAACTGAACTCTGTGGCGGTACTCACGTTGACAATACAGGCAAAATCGGTCTTTTCAAGATTGTTTCTGAATCTTCAGTTGCAGCAGGTGTGCGTAGAATTCAGGCTGTAACAGGTAAAAATGTTTTAAAATATATTGATGAAAAGAATGAACTTCTTTATGCAGTTGCAGAAAGCTTTAAAGTAGGCAATGTTTCTGCACTCCCACAGAAGGCAGTTGCAGTTGCAAACGACCTTAAAGCAAAGGATAAGGAAATTGCAAGTCTTAAAGCAGAAATCAACTCATTCAAAACTGCAGGTATTATGGCAGGTGCTGTTGATGTCAACGGTATTCAGCTTGTGGTTTATTATGGTGGTGAGCTTGATGCTAACGGACTTCGCAGTATGGCTGAAACTGCAAGAGATTCTGCACCTAATACGGTTGCTGTGATTGCAGGCTCAAATGCTGAAAAGGGAACTTGCTCATTTGCTTGTGCTTGCGGTAAGGATGCAATCGTAAAGGGTGCTCACGCAGGTAACATCGTTCGTGAAGTTGCAAAGGTAGCAGGTGGTTCAGGTGGCGGTAAACCTGATATGGCTATGGCAGGTGGCAAGGATATTTCAAGGATTGACGATGCTTTGATGTCAGCAAAAGAAATTCTTTCAGGAATGATTAAATAAGAGGTGACTATTATGGATTGTCTTTTTTGTAAAATAGCAAACGGTGAAATCCCATCAAACAAGGTTTATGAGGATGATAAAATTCTCGCTTTTCACGATATTGCACCTCAGGCTAAGGTTCATGTGCTTGTAATTCCGAAGGAACACGTTGCAAGCAGTGCAAATGATGTGAACGAAGAAAACTGTGCAACAATCGGTTATCTTTTCTCAAAAATTCCTGAAATCGCACGCCTCTCGGGTGTTGACAGTTACAGAATTATCAATAACTGTGGTGAAAAGGCAGGACAGACTGTAAAACATATTCATTTCCATATTTTAAGTGGAGATAATTTATCAGAAAAAATGGTTTAAGGCGGTGAAAACATTGAAAAGACCAATGGCGACAATCGGCTTTTCAATGTTACTCACATTTCTTTTAATCACTAATATTACACATAAGATGACTATTGTCCTTTTGGTAGGGGCAATGGTCATTTTTTCTTGTTTTATAATTATCAAAAAGTTGCGGAAACAGTTGACTGTTATTTTGGTTTTGTTAGGAGTAATAACCTTTACATTTTCATTTATTGGTGCAGAAAAGTATTATATAAACGAAAAGGCAGAAATGGAAAAAGAACAGCTTGTTACAGGCGTTGTATGTGAATTGCCTAACGATTCTGATTACGCTTTTTCCTACATAATAAAGCCTGAAAATAAAAATTACAAAATTCGTTTTGTGTCATCTGAAGACGAGTTTTTAAAGGAAGGCGACTATGTAAAGCTTTTCGGTAAATACAACAATGAAAATCCTGATTCTGATATGTTTTCAAATTCACTTTCATCAAAGATGTTTTTTACATATTTTGAAGAAGACGAATGTACCGTTGAAAAAACAGGTAAAGTAAATTACTATTACAAAAATATCGGAGCAGTTAAAAGGGCATTTTCAAGAATTGTTACACAGTATCTTCCGGGTAGTAACGGTGCGATTGCAAGAGCCATAACAATAGGGGATAAGTCGGAGCTTGATGATAAAATAACAGAGTATTTTAACTACTGCGGAACATCACATTTGCTTGTAATATCGGGACTGCATCTTTCATTGTGGTCAACTTACATAGTCAGCATTTTGAATAAATTCTCTAAAATGAGAAAGTATTCGTCATATGTGGGTATCGCTTGTTTACTTTTGTATTCTGCGGTAACAGGCTTCAGCGTATCTGTAATCCGTGCCGGAGCAATGGTTGGTGCTGTCCTTGTATCAAGACTTTTCAATCGTGACGCAGACAGTATAAATTCCATAGGACTTGCAGTTGCATTTATTCTTGTTGCTAATCCGTTCGCACCATATTCCGTTGCACTGTGGCTAAGCGTACTTTCTACCCTTGGAATTCTGGCATATTCAGGGAAAATTGCAAGCTGGATAAACGAAAAATTTAAAGATAAAAGAAGTTTCAATTGTTCATTTTACCATTTTGTTGTTGCATCATTTTCAATCAGCTTTTCAACAGCAGTATTCACATTACCTGTATTTATTTTCAAACTGAAAATGGTGTCTGTTGTGACAATTTTTACAAACTTTATTATGGTGGATTCAGCACTTGTAATGATGCTCTGTACCGTTTTTGGTGTACTTTCTCACCTTGTTTTCTTAAAACCGTTTGCGTGGCTTTTCTTTTTTATTTCAGGCATTACGGGAGAATTTATAAATACAGTTGCAGAAAAAATCGGTATGGCAGAATGGTCAACAATATCACTGAATCACAAATATTATGAATACTTTTTTATCTTTGCAATAGCTTGTATTGTAATTATATTTATAGCTGAAAAGTACAAAGTACGACTCGCAAAATATATGACGGTGTTACTTTCAACAATATTTATTATGTTGTCGGTTTATTGTGTTTCATACGACTACAATACTCCTGCTGTTGAAATTGTGGGTACTGACAATAACCCTGTTATAACTGTGAATTATAAGGGAGAAACGGTGCTGATTGGTACACAGAAAAAGAAATATATTGACCACATAAAGGATGTTATGGCCAAGCATAACAAAAAACAACTTGATATGCTTGTCGTAACGGAAACAGAGTCAAAAACAATACAGGAAATAATAAATATCTATGACAATTTCGGTAAGGTGAAAACCTGCTTTACTGATTCTTCACCTGAAATTTTTGAAGATGTATCAAAAAGTAATGTGAACGGTTTTTCAATTGATGAAACCGTAGATGTATATGTGTATAACAACGATTGCATTGTTGTTACGGTAAATGGTCGACGATTATTTATTACAGATGCTCAAAACATTGAAAACATATTTGAAAAAGCAAAAGAATGTGATATAATAATAAAATATGGTAAAAGTGTTTTGGTTGGTGAATCGGAAATTACATCAAGACAGGATGAATTTCAGATAATTGACCTGACCGAAGGCAAAAGATTATCAATTACTTTTTAAAGTAATATGGGAGAAATAAAATGGCACTTATTTATGAGGCAGATTTAAAAAGACAGATTAAAGAAAAGAATATGTCGAACTGCTATCTTTTTTACGGAAGTGAAGAATATCTTAAACAGTTTTATGCTGAAAGGATATGTAAGGTTTTCGTAACACCGGGTAGTGAAACCTTCAGTCTGCGTAAATATGACGGTAAAGAAAATACTCTTGACGATGTGTTCGAGGGTGCTTCTTCCATGCCTTTTATGAGCGAATACTGTGTAGTTGTTGCTCGTGATTTTGCTCTTGATACTCTTAACAATGATGATAAAAATAAACTTACGGAATTTTTAGAGAATACTCCCGATACATCTATAACAATTTTTTGGATGGACAGTATTGAGGTATCACCTAAAAATGCAAAATGGAAATGGGTAGTTGAAAGCTTTACCAAATGTGCTGATGTGGTTGATTTCGAAAAGCCCACAGGACGAAATCTTTTAAAGCTTCTCTGTGTATATGCGTCAAAGCAAGGTTGTATGATGAGTGAGAGTACAGCATCATATCTCGTTGAAATTGCAGGTGACGGACTTAACACCTTGTTCAATGAAATTCAGAAGGCAGTCAATTTTGCAGGTCAGGGAAATGAGATTACCCGTGAGTGTATTGACAGCGTAGCTGTGCGTTCTCTTGAGGCAAAGGTGTTTGATTTGTCAAAGCTTATTCTTAATCGTAACCCTCAGGGTGCGTTGGAGCTTCTTCATATTCTTATGATGCAAAAAGCAGAACCCATTGATATTTTTGGTGTTATTTTAATGTCATTTCTTGATGTTTATCGTGTAAAAGTGGCTGTGTCAGGTGGCGAAAGCATACTTTATCCTGCAAAGATTTTTGATTATCGTAACAAGGATTTTCGTCTTAAAAATGCCGACAGATATGCCAAATCCTTTTCTATGGAACAAATCCGTGAATGTTTTGACTGTTTTGCAGAGGCTGACAGAGCGTTAAAAAGCACAGCACAAAATGGTGAACTGATTCTTGAAAAACTTATAGTAAAGGTTTCGCTTATAATAGCAAGGTGAAAACTGTGATAAAAATAAATGAAGCAGTAATAGTTGAGGGAAAATACGATAAAATCAAGCTTTCGGGTATTCTTGATACAGTTATGATAGAAACTGACGGTTTTGCCATTTTCAAAGATAAGGAAAAGCAGAAGCTGATTCGGTTTCTCGCTGAAAAAAGAGGAATTATTATCCTTACCGACAGTGATTCGGCAGGCTTTAAAATCCGTTCTTTTATAAAAGGGATAACTCAGAGCACAAATGTGAAAAATGTTTATATACCTGATATTTACGGTAAAGAAAAACGAAAAACCGAGTTTTCAAAAGAGGGTAAACTTGGTGTTGAGGGTATGGAAACTCAAATTATTATTGAAGCTTTGAAAAAAGCAGGTGTAATCTATAATGAAAACGACAAAAAAATAGGTCGCGAGATTACTCATACAGACTTTTTTGAAGACGGTATAAGTGGTGGAGAAAACAGTAGCCACATACGAAAAACTCTTGCAAAGGAACTGGGACTTCCTGAAAAAATCAGTTCATCTTCACTGCTTAAAATCATAAACTCATATATGACATATGAAGAATATAAAAATGCGATAGAAAAGATAGCTAAATGTTAAAATTTTCCTTTTCAAATAATTAAAAATATGATATAATACATTTTCAGACTCAAATTATAAGAACTTGAGGTATATAAAAATGCATGTTCAAAGTAAATTTCCAATAAATAAACCTTTTTATGAGGTTCGCCAGATAAGAGATTTCAAGGATTTGATTGACCAGAGTGAAAAACTCTTTTCAGAGCGTCCTGCATATAAACTTAAGAATAAAGATGGCGTTTATTATGAAGTTACTTACAGTAATTTCCGTCACTCAATCTATTATCTTGCAAACAGCCTTGTAAATGACGGTTATAAAAGAGCTCATATTGCTGTTGTTGGTGCCAATTCATACAATTGGTCTGTGACATATCTTGCAGTAACCTGTAGTGATAATGTTATTGTGCCTATTGATAAGGAATTGACTGCCGACAATATGATGGATGTTATTATGGATTCTGATGCAACAGTTCTTTTCGGTGATAAAAAGTATATCAAGAGAATAGAAAGCTTAAAGGACGAGTTGCCTGAGGGCTTCCGTTTCATCTGCTTTGATGATGTTCAGATTGATGGTGTTGAATATTTTGAGGATTATATTGATATAGGAAGACAGCTTTACAGAAAAGGTGTAAAGCATCTTGACACTATAACAGTTGACCCTGAAGCTACAACTGCAATTCTTTTCACATCAGGAACAACAGGTGTTTCAAAGGGCGTTTGTCTTAGTCAGAAAAATATCTGTTCGGTTGTAATGGGTGCAGCAGGTTGTATTAAGGTTACTCCTGAGGACCAGCTTCTCTCAATTCTTCCTATTCATCACACTTATGAATGTACAGTCGGTTTCCTTTATATTATTTATTCAGGTGCGTGTATTGCATTTAATCAGGGACTTCGATACATCACAAGAGATTTTCAGGAAATCAAGCCTACTTGTTTCATTACTGTTCCACTTCTCATTGAAAAAGTTCATGCAAAGATTATGAAAAAAATGGAAGAAAAAACAGCAGGTAAGCTTATATTTAAAATCGGTAAATATGCATCAATGGCAAGCAGAGCTATGGGCATTAAGGGCGTTGACAGAAAGCTTTTCTCAGAGGTTATTGAAACCTTTGGCGGAAGACTTCGCCTTATTGTAACAGGTGCCGCTGCTATTGACCCGCGTGTTGCAGAGGATTTTATGCATATGGGTATCGACCTTTATATCGGATACGGTCTTACGGAATGTGCACCGCTTGTTGCTTGTAATAACGACAGACTTATGCTTCCTGATTCAATCGGCACACCTATGCCCGGTGCAGAGGTTGCAATATATAATCCTGATGCGTTGGGTGTCGGTGAAATCTGGGTAAGAGGACCTATGGTTATGAACGGGTACTATAAAAATCCTGAAGCAACTGCCGAGGTTATTACTCCTGACGGTTGGTTCAGAACAGGGGACATCGGTACCTGTGACCGTCATAACTGTTATAAACTTACAGGCAGAAGCAAAAATGTTATCGTTACAAAGAACGGTAAAAATATTTTCCCTGAAGAAGTTGAACTTTACCTTAACACTAATCCGATTATTGAGGAAAGTATTGTTTTTGCTGACGATGTTGATGATGAAACACTTGTAAGTGCTATGATTTATCCTAACTATGAGCAGATTAAGAATAATCTTAAGCGCCAGGATATTACAAAAGAGGATGTTCAGAAAACTGTTGACGAAGCTGTTAAGGATGTTAATAAAAAGCTTCCGAAGTACAAGAAAATCAGAAGCTATGATATAAGCGAAACAGAGTTTGAAAAAACAACAACAAAGAAGATTAAGCGTCAGGTAAATATTGACAAAAAGAAAGCAAAGAAAAAGACAGAAGAAAAAACAGAGGAATAATAAAAATGATTTTTGGTCAGGATAATGTTGAAAATGTAAATAACGGGCTTACCGTTATGGCAATTATGGCTTCACCAAGAAAGAATGGCTATACAGCAAAGCTTCTTGGCAGTCTTTTGCGTGAATTCCCCAAAGGAACAAATTTTGATATTGTAAATCTTTATGAACTTAATCCCGTACCTTGTAATGCTTGTGGCTATTGCAAGGCAGGTAATGGTTGCACAAAAAAAGACCTTGAGGATTTCTGGGCAAGATTTGAAACAGCAGATATAATTGTATTTGCAACACCTATTTATTTTATGGGTGTCCCTGCACCATTTAAAGCATTGATTGACCGTTTTCAGCGTTATTATGAAGCAAGATTTCGTAGGAATATGAAAAATCCAATTGAGAAACGCAGAAAAGCATTACTTATTGTTACAAGTGGTTCTGATGGTGAAATTGGATACGAAGTAATCAAACACCAGCTTTTACAAGCTTTTTCAGTTCTTAACATTGAACTTTGCGGTGTGACACTTGCAAAGAATACTGATAAATGTGGTGTTGATAATACAGATGTTGACAGAGCAAGAGCATTATATTGGAAGGTGAGATAAAATGGCAGTAATCAAAGTAGATTTAAACAATTTTGCAGATGAAGTTTTAAAATCAGAAAAACCTGTTCTTCTTGATATGTATGCTGATTGGTGCGGTCCGTGTATGATGATGGCACCTGAAATCGAGGCTTATTCAGAAGAAACAGACAGGGTTAAGGTTTGT
Source organism: Candidatus Fimenecus sp. (assembly GCA_045595185.1). Classification (GTDB taxonomy): domain Bacteria; phylum Bacillota; class Clostridia; order Oscillospirales; family Acutalibacteraceae; genus Fimenecus. The sequence goes on from JAZNZX010000030.1 coordinate 17,472, forward strand.
AAACTCAATGTTGACGATGCAACAGACCTTGCACTTACTTACGGTGTAATGAGTATTCCTACAGTTCTTCTTATTGATAAGGGACAGGAAATTAAACGCTTTGTAGGTGCAAAGGAAAAGCATCAGATAGCTGAATTTGTAGGCGAATAAGAGAAAGGACTGATTGAAAAATCAGTCCTTTTTTGTAAATTATCGAAGTATTATAAAATATGTCAAATGTTTTCAACTACTTTAACAATCTCACCAATATATACTCTGTGAAAATCATTGTTTGCGTAGTTGTTCATAATTGTTTCGTCAATAAAACCGTCAGGTTTCATATCCTGATACGCAAGTTTTTTAAGAACAATATTAACCTTTGCCTGTTTAAATCCTGTTGCATTTTGGAGGTTAATCGGTATAAATCCTGTTTCAGTCATTTTGTCAATGTCACGACCTGATTTACTTCCGCAAATTCCAAGCTCTTTTTTGTAGTCGCCACCGAAAAATGAAAGTGAAAAGTAATCATTCTTTTCCATAAATTCAAAGGTGTATCTCTGCGGTCTTACGAAAACAAAGCACACATCCTTACCCCAGAGTTCACCGATTCCGCCCCAACTTACTGTCATTGTGTTGAAATTTTCTGGTGCTCCCGCAGAAAGTAATGCCCAGTCGTCATTTATCATTTTAACAAAATTATCCTTCAGTTCTCTTATGTTTATTTCTTTTTGCATAGTAATCATTCCTTTAAAATTGTTATAATAATTATATACTTAATAAAATGGAAATACAACCTGAAAAAGTGTAATTTCTATGATAATGTGGAAAATGTCGAAAAACTTTGTGATACTTCACAAAAAAACAGGTTAAAGTTTGTATAGTTATTTTTATTCTACACCTTTCATAAAAAAGTGTTTTATGATAAGATATTACCACTAATTTTGTGCCGTTTATGGTTACGGCGTGTTTGAAGGATGTAGAATATGGAATTTTGTGATAGACTCAAATATTTAAGATGCGCAAAAATACCCACAATAACTCAAAAGGATTTGGCAAATGCATTGGGTGTCACACAAAGAAAAATCTCTTTTATGGAAACAGGTACAACTGAACCATCATTAAAGGATATAAAGGCACTTTGTAAGTATTTTAATGTGTCAGCCGATTATCTTCTTGGTTTGCCAAAAAATATGAATTATCCGGAGTAATTTATGACAAAAAAAGAATGGGCAAAACTTCTTGTTGAAGGCTTAAAAAAAGAATATCCTGATGCAATATGTTCTCTTGTGGCTGAAAGTCCCTTTGAATTGCTTATTGCTACAAGGCTTTCTGCACAATGCACTGACGCGAGGGTTAATCTTGTAACTCCTGCACTTTTCAGTAAATACAGAACTCTTGACGATTATGTTAATGCTGATGTTAAGGATATTGAAGAAATCATTCATTCCTGTGGCTTTTATCACGGAAAAGCAAGGGATATTATTGAAATGGCAAGAGGAGTAAGGGACAGATTTAACGGAATTGTTCCCGATAATATTGATGATTTGACTTCTTTGCAGGGTGTCGGAAGAAAAACAGCAAATCTTATTGTCGGTGATGTTTACGGAAAACCTGCTGTTGTGGCAGATACACATTTAATAAGACTTACTAACAGAATGGGACTCGTAAATACGAAAGACCCTAAAAAAGTGGAAATGGAGCTTAAAAAGATTCTTCCACCTGAAGAAAGCAACGATTTTTGCCACCGTGCAGTGCTTCACGGACGAGCAGTCTGTACTGCACGAAAAGCTGATTGCGAAAAATGTTGTTTAAAAGATGTTTGTAAAAAGATAATATAACTGACAAAGGGTGATTCAGAAATCACCCTTTATTTTTTGCGAATTTTAGTTTATCAGGATAAATAACCAAATTAGCAGGTCATTCTGAGCGTGTGCGAAGAATCTCTATTCCATTTAAGGAGACCCTTCGTTTCACTCAGGGTGACCCATAAAACAAAAACAGAGCACACAAAAGTGTACTCTGTTTCTGTGGCACGCCGGAAGGGATTCGAATCATAGATTCACAATGCGAATGGGGAATTCGCATTGTGCTCTTCGCTAAAAACGATTCCCCGAATCGTTTTCTTAACGCTCAGACCCTCTCGGGTTCGAATCCCATTTACATAGAACATAAAATTAAAAGAGAGTCTGCAAAAAGCAAACTCTCTTTTAATGGCACGCCGGAAGGGATTCGAACCCCCGACCTTTTGGTTCGTAGCCAAACACTCTATCCAGCTGAGCTACCGGCGCATATGCGACTTTTTATCGCCCGAATATAATACCATTACAATAAGAAAAAGTCAACAGTTTTTTTGAAGTTTAATCAAATTATTTTTTACATAACAAGATATAACTGATTTTCAATGTTTGGTTTCAGGTGTTATTATTTTATATATTCGATTACATCGAGCAATTCACAATCAAGTGCAATGCAGATTCTGTCAATAACATAGCTATCATATCGCTTTACTTTGTTTTTATAATAATTGTCAATTATCTGATATTGTATTCCTGTACGCTTTGCGAGTTCATAACGACTAATATTATATTTTGCAAGGCTTTTATCTAAACATATTCTAATCACATGGTCACCTCTTACTATAAATTTTAATAAATATATATTTGCTTGACAATTTACTTTTTAAAATATATACTTAAAAAAATTACATCATATGCGAAATAATATAATAATTACTCTTGCTGCTGTTCCTGATACAACATTTGTAAAAGAACAGATAAAAGAATTACGAAAAAGAAAAATATATCCTTATCCGTTTAGATGGGAATCGCTAAAAACAGATGAAAATATTTTAAGAAGGGTTTTGATTTTTCTACAACCAATTGGCTATATTTTACAATCGCAACGCAGTTCCGATACTTTCCACTGTACACACATCCCTACAAACTCCAATTTATAATTTTATTTTTATTGACTTGAAATTAGCTATTTGATATACTAAATTTGTATGGTTATGAAACATACTATTATGAGAAAATTATATTTATTTTAAGGGGAAATTATTATGGCAAAAAACAGACTTATCGGTGATTATCCTGTTATCGGTATCCGTCCTACAATCGACGGTCGTCGCGGTGTTCTCGGAGTTCGTGAATCACTTGAAGACCAGACAATGGGTATGGCAAAGCGTGCAGCAAAGCTTTTTACTGATAACCTTAAATATTCAAACGGTGAACCTGTAAAGGTTGTTATTGCCGATACAACTATCGGTCGAGTTGCAGAGGCTGCTGCTTGTGCTGATAAATTCCGTAAGGAAGGCGTTGACATCACAGTTACTGTTACGCCTTGTTGGTGCTACGGTTCAGAAACAATGGATACTGACCCTCATACAATCAAAGCAGTTTGGGGCTTTAATGGTACAGAGCGTCCAGGTGCTGTTTATCTTGCATCTGTTCTTGCTACTCACGCACAGAAAGGTCTTCCTGCATTTGGCATTTACGGTCACGATGTTCAGGACCTTGATGATGAAACAATTCCTGCTGATGTTGAAGAAAAGCTTCTTCGTTTTGGTCGTGCTGCTGTGGCTTGTGCTACAATGCGTGGTAAATCATATCTTCAGATTGGTTCAATCTGTATGGGTATCGGCGGTTCAATCATCAACAGCGATTTTATTGAAGACTACCTTGGTATGCGTGTTGAATCTGTTGACGAAGTTGAAATCATTCGTCGAATGACAGAAGAAATTTACGATAAAGACGAATTTGAAAAGGCTCTTAAATGGGCAAAAGAAAATTGCATCGAAGGTTTTGACAAGAACCCTGAAAATCTTCAGAAAACTCGTGAAGAAAAGGATGCAGACTGGGAATTTGTTGTTAAGATGATGGTTATCATTAAGGACCTTATGAACGGTAACGACAAGCTTCCTAAGGGTTGCGAAGAAGAAATGGTTGGTCATAACGCTATTGCTGCAGGTTTCCAAGGACAGCGTCAATGGACAGACTTCTATCCAAACTGTGACTTCCCTGAATCAATGCTCAATACATCATTCGACTGGAATGGTGCAAGAGAACCATATATTCTTGCTACTGAAAACGACGTTCTCAACGGTCTTGGTATGCTCTTTATGAAGCTTCTTACAAACCGTGCACAGATGTTTGCCGATGTCCGTACATATTGGAGCGGTGATGCAATCAAGCGTGTTACAGGCTATGACATTGATGGTAAGGCAAAAGACAGTGATGGCATTATCCATCTCATTAACTCAGGTGCTTGTTGTCTTGATGCTAACGGTGCTGCAAAGGATGAAAACGGAAATGCAGTAATCAAGCCTTGGTATGAAGTTACAGAGGCTGACCAAAAAGCAATTATGGAAAATGCGACTTGGAACTATGCAGACCTTGGCTATTTCCGTGGTGGCGGATATTCTTCAAGGTTTGAAACAAGAGCAGAAATGCCTGCAACTATGATTAGACTTAACCTTGTTAAGGGTCTTGGTCCTGTCGTTCAGATTGCTGAAGGCTGGACAGTAGAGCTTCCTGAAGACGTTTCAGATACTCTTTGGAAGAGAACTGACTATACATGGCCTTGCACTTGGTTTGCTCCAAGAACAACTGGTGAAGGTGCATTCAAGACTGCTTATGAAGTTATGAACAACTGGGGAGCTAACCATGGTGCTATTTCTTACGGACACATTGGTGCTGATTTGATTACACTTTGTTCAATGCTTCGTATCCCTGTTTGTATGCACAATGTTCCTGAAGACAAGATTTTCCGTCCTGCTGCATGGAACGCATTCGGTATGGATAAGGAAAGTGCTGACTACAGAGCTTGTCAAAATTTTGGTCCACTTTTCAAAAAATAATTAAGGAGCAATACACATAATGGAAAATTTATCATATATGGAGATTCGTGAGCAAGTTTGTGATGTCTGTCATAAAATGTGGCAACTCGGTTGGGTTGCCGCTAATGACGGTAATGTTTCTGTAAAACTTCCTGACGGAAATTTTATGGCTACACCAACAGGAATCAGTAAGAGCTTTATCTCTCCTGAAAAGCTTGTGATTATTAACGCTGAAGGTGAGGTCCTTGAGGGTGCACCTTACAAGCCATCAAGTGAAATTAAAATGCACCTTCGTTGTTACAAGGAAAGAGAAGATGTTGGTGCGGTTGTTCACGCTCACCCACCAACAGCAACGGGTTATGCAGTTGCAGGTAAGAGTCTTGACGAATATTCAATGATTGAAACAGTTATTGCAATCGGTTCAATTCCACTTACTCCTTTTGGTACACCAAGTACTGACGAAGTACCTGAGGCAATTGCACCATACCTTCCAAATCACGATGTTATGCTTTTACAGAATCATGGTGCGTTAGCGGTAGGCTGCGACCTTATTACCGCGTATTACAGAATGGAAACTTTGGAATTGTTTGCTAAAATTTCTCTTACTGCACATCTACTTGGTGGTGCACAGGAGATTTCAAAGCCAAAAATTGATAAGCTGTTGGATTTAAGGGATAGCTATTACGGTGTTACAGGCAAGCATCCTGGATACAAACATTATAATAAGGAAGATGAATAATGCTTAAGAATATACCCAAAATTTTATCACCTGAGATGCTTAAAGTCCTTTGTGAAATGGGACACAGCGACAGAATTGTTATTGCTGATGCTAACTTTCCGGCAGAAAGCATGGGTAAAAATGCAATCGTAATCCGTGCTGACGGACATTCTGCAACAGACATTCTTGATGCAATTCTTACAGTATTTCCACTTGATACATACGTGGACTCACCTGTTATGTTAATGCAGGTTATGGCTGGTGACAATGTGGAAACTCCTATCTGGGACGAATACAAAGCAATTGTTAAAAAGCACGATGACAGAGGTGCAGACGCATTCGGTGAATGTGAACGCTTTGAGTTCTATGAGCAGGCAAAAAATTGTTATGCAATTATTGCTACAGGTGAATCTGCCCTCTATGCAAACCTTATTTTACAAAAAGGTGTTATATGATTATGAAATACTGTTTGGCTATTGATATGGGTGCTTCAAGCGGCAGACACATTTTAGGCTGTGTTGAAGACGGTAAACTGAAGCTTCAGGAAATATATCGCTTTGACAACGGTATTGTGGATATTGACGGTACACTTTGCTGGGACATCCATAAGCTTTTTGAAGAAATCAAAAACGGTCTTAAAGAATGTAATCGACTCGGTATTCATCCTGAAACTGTTGCGATTGACACTTGGGGCGTTGACTATGTGCTTCTTGACAAGGACAAAAAGGAAATTATGCCTGCTGTGGCTTACCGTGACTCAAGAACATCAGGTGTTCCTGAAGAAATTGACAGTATTATCCCTCGTAAGGAGTTATATGAGCGAACAGGCATTCAGGCAACCAATTACAACTCAATTTATCAGTTGTATTGTGACAAAAAGAGTGGAAAACTCGATAACGCAGAATACTTTTTAATGATGCCTGAGTATTTTTCGTTCAAGCTGACAGGTGAAATACGAAACGAATATACTCTCGCAACAACAGGCGGTCTTGTAAACACAAGGACATTTGAACGAGATGAAGAAATTCTCGATAAGTTGGGAATAGATAAGAAAATCTTTTCACCGCTTTCGCTTCCCGGCACTGTTGTGGGCACATTGAGTGATGAAGTTAAGGCTGAAATCGGCTTTGATACAACTGTAATCCTCTGTGCATCACACGATACTGCATCTGCTGTTGCTGCTTGTTCAGTAGGGGACAACGGAATTTACATTTCATCAGGTACTTGGAGTTTGATTGGTACTGAAAACTTACAGCCTGTTACTTGTGAAAGGGCTATGAATTCAGGCTTTACAAACGAAGGCGGAATTGAGCATCGTTACCGTTTTCTTGAAAACATTATGGGTATGTGGCTTTTACAGAGTATCCGTAAGAATCTTGATAAAAAGTACACATATGATGAAATGATGGAAATGGCTATGAATAGTAATTTCACAGAATGTGTCAACCCTAATGCTGATGAATTTTTAGCACCTGAAAGTATGATTGATGCAATAAGAAATTATTTAGGTAAACAAGAATTGCCAATCGGTGATATAATCAACTGTGTTTATTACTCACTTGCAAATGCATACAACGACGCAATTAAAGTCATTGAAGAAATCAGTAACAAGCAGGTCGATGTAATCAATATTGTCGGTGGTGGCTGTAAGGACACTTACCTTAATTCGCTTACAGAAAAAATCACAGGCAAAAAGGTAATTGCAGGTCCTGTTGAGGCAACTGCCGCAGGTAATATTATGGTACAGCTTATGTATCTCGATAAAAACCTCGACCTAACAAAAGCAAGAGAATTAATCAATAATTCCTTCAGCAAAAACTGAATAATAATTTAAAAGGGTGTCGTAAGGCATCCTTTTTTGATGTGTTTGAAGTAACAAATTATGATTTGTCGGGATAATTGAAATTGTGTGTTATTCTGAGGAGTGTAACGACGAAGAATCTCTGTTGGTTGATATGTCACCATTGGAGAGATTCTTCGCTACGCTCAGAATGACCTGTTAAATTGGTTGTGCATCCCTACAACCTCCGATTTTTAAAACAACAAATAAAGCCAACACGATGTTGCGTTGGCTTTTTGCTGTTTATGAGATTTTTATTCAACTGTTATTGTCTGCTTTAGCTTTTCGCCTTTCTTTGCATATGGGCTGTAAGCCACAACCTTAACCTTATATTCACCGCTTGAAAGCTGACCGATATTTACAAAAACATCATCATCGGTAGCACGGACATATTCTGAAATTACCGTATCCTGATAAACTGTCTTTGATTTTCTTGTCACCTTGATTTTATAGTTTTCAGCAGAGTAATAGCCTTCAGCTTCAGGGAATGTAATTATTGTATCACCGTTTTCGTCAACATAAGAGGTTATCTCTGCATTTTCTGGAAATTCAGGAGCAGTATCAAGCTTCTTTTGCTGTTTCCAAGTGTATGTTCTCTTTGAGTCATCACTTAAATCAGTGAAATAATAATCAATATTATCGAAGAACATTCTGTTTTCAATATCGTAAAGCTTCATACTTACATTACCGTCAGCATCAACCTCAACAAGCCAAGCGCCACCTGAGTTACCCGGAGCATCCTGGTCACCTTCAATATAATTAAGGTTACCCATAAATGCAGACAATGAGCCACAGCCTACTGCAGTAAAATCACCTTGCCATACGCTTCGCGGGTCACTTGGTGTATAGTGAGAGTGACCTGAAAAACTAACAACCTGAGGATACTTACTTAAAACCTTTCTAGTGTCAACATCGCCCCAGTTGACACTACCGTAAACTGTAAGGGCAGGATGTGGATGCTGATAAACGAAAACAGGCTTGTCAGGGTCTTCTGCTGTTGCGTTTTTAAGTCTTTCATCAAGCCATTCTGTTTTACCGCTATATGTTTTACCGTTATCGTCATACGAAACACCGATAAAATGGTAACCGTTGATTACAACATCAGTATCAACATCTTCGTTCACATATTTACGGAAAACATCATATCCCACGGTTGCATCTACATCGCGATAATCAATAAACTCGTGGTTTCCGAGAATAGTAAGCACTTGAGTTTCATCTTTTTTGTTTTCTTCAATTATCTTGGTATATATCTGATATTCCTTTTCTGCACCGCCACCTGTAAAGTCACCTGCAACAAGCACAGCATCAAGATTTTTGTATTCGCAACCTTCTGCATATTCATACATATCATTAAACAGGTTTGCAAATCTTATGGCAGCCTGCTGATTTTCGTCACCGTCAAGATGAATGTCTGAACAAGCAACAAAACGAAGTACAGGAGTAAAACTATCAGGAGTACCGATTGCATCATCGGCATTTCTGGCACTGCCTAAACCTGTAAACAGAAATGTTGTACCAAGCACAACAGAAAGCATTTTGAAAACTAACTGTGAAATAAAATTCGTCATAAAAAATCCCCCAAATTATTGATGAATTTCATTATACCATAATAATATGAATTTTCAAATATTTTTGTTGTTTTGTATATTGAACAGACCTTGTAAATAAGTAGAATTACTTTTTTATTCTTGACGGAATTAAATGGTAATGTTATCATATATATGATAATTTATTGTGGTGAAAAATATACTTTTTTGTCGCAAAAATCAAAAAAAGGCAAAAGGAGAATTATTATGAAAAGAATTATTGCAATTGTTCTTTCACTTACACTCTTGCTTGGGGCTTTTGGTCCACTTACAGCAAGTGCTGCAAATGATGCAGATGTAGCTGAAGAACCAACTTTGCGTCTTATCGTTCCTGAAAATTGGGAAATGGATATTGATGACAGCAGAACGGTTGACTATGCAATCAAGGGCACTGAAAAGAGAATGCTTACTTGGAAAGCAGAACCTGCTGATGTTGCTACGGTTGACGAATGGGGTCGTGTTACAGCCCTTAAAGAAGGTAAGGCTATAATTACAGCTACAACTGAAGAAGGTCTTACAGACAGCATTACACTTAATGTAGTAACAGAGCCAACAAAAATTGCTGAAAAAGCAGAAAAAGTTGATTACACACTCGGTTCAGTTGCTGAAGGCGATAATCTTCAGAAAGTTGTTACAAGATATGAACTTGACGACGAAACAGTTCCTGTTAATGTAAAAGATAAAGCAAAGTATGAAGATGCACAGACAGTAACAACAAAAGACGGTGCTGTATGGACAATCACTGATTACGGTGTTCTCAGAACTTATGACAAGGCAACAAACGAAAGAGATAAAGAACAGCGTTTTATGGGTGACAGATATTTCTATGCAGCTGATACAGGCGAAGGCAAAGTGCTTGCAATTTTTGCTGACGGTGAAAACGGTATCTGGACAGTAATGGAAGAAGGCTATTCTCATATTGAGATGGTAGAAATGAACGGTACTGAAAAGGCAGAAGTTCTCAATGAACAGACATGGGAATATGTTGCAAGACGTGGTATGGTTTCAAACGCTTATTACATTGACGGTGAATGGGAACCTGAAGAAAGCGATAACGACGGACTTTGGACATCAATGTATGCAGGTGGCGAGCTTATGCGTTACGCTGTGCTTAAGGATGACCCAAATGCAACATCTGAACAGATTGAGGATGCAAGAAAGACTGCAACTCTTTCAACAGAAGCAGTTCTTTTCCTTACATACATTTCAATGCGTCAGGGAACAGTTGAAAGCTACAACCGTGCACAGAGAAACGGTTCTATCGCAGACCCTGAAACAGGTAAATATTATACAAGCGAGGCTACTCTTGTGGGTGGTGACTATTCACAGAACGTTCCATACGCAAGCCCTGCTGTAGAATTTGACAAGATGTACACAGAATATTTGGATTCAGGTAAGGCTTCTTATATTCAGAATTCTGAAGAAAATCTTATTCTTTTCAATACAGAAGGCTGGGCTGACCCACTTAATACTGAAGGTGATTACGCAAAGCGTACAAGACTTCTTGAAGGCTTCTGGGCAAGAACATATTCATTCAAGGATGAAAATGATGACTTTGACTCATTTGCTTACTGGTCACACAATGGTGACGGAACAGCAACAGGTGTTTCAACAAAGACTTATGGTGACGGTAGCGACTTCCTTCTTCACGGTGAAAACTATCGTGGTCTCGAGGTTGATGCAACAGGCGAAATTCCTGAAAGACTCTGGAACGACCTTATTCCTGAAGGTAAGACAATAGAAGATATTTTCTACAAGGGTGATACAAGCTCTGACGAAATTATCGGTCACGTGTTCCTTTACAAGCTTGCTTACGATATTCTTGGTCCTGAAGACCCTGAACTTGCAGCACTTATTTCGGAAACAATGGATAAGTTTGCACAGCATCTTGTTGACAACTCATACAATATGGTTGACGGTTCAGGTCAGCCAACAACATGGGCAAAGTTCTCAAGAACATATATGCACAATGGTCAGGTTGTCGGTGGTGCGCCTCTTAACACAATGGTTCTTCTTACAGTATTTAAGGTTGCAGCACACATTACAGGCTACCAGAAATGGGAAGATGAATACAGAATGGCAGCTTTTGACGAGCAGTATCAGTATGCCGAGATTATGACTCAGGAGCTTGAAAGATACAATATGGCTATTTTGGAATATGCAAACAGCGTAACTCCAATTCTTGGTAAGCTTCTCCGTCACGCAGTTGGCACAGATTTATTTGAAAGTGCTTACAAATTGATTCTCAATCATTCTGACGAAGAAATGGCTATGCTTGCTTTCTATACACTCTTCCAGCTTGAAGATGATGAAGAACTTCTCAAGTATTACAGAGAGGCACTTGACGATTGGTGGTTCTCAATGCAGAACAGCGAAAACCCACTTTGGTATTATGTATATCAGCTTGCATATCCAAACGAAGAAAAGACAGATGCTTATGGCAACAGCCTTATTGAAACTGCATCTTGGTCACTTTCTCGTCATCCTCTTGACTTAAGAAGATTCCTTGCAACAAACCAAAATCGTGATGATGTTTATGAATTCGACCTTGACGATGTTGGTATCGGCGGAACAAATGAAATTTCATTTGACCCTGATGCATATACACCTAAATTCTGGAATTCAAACAGCAAAATTCTTAAGACAGTTGGTATGTTCTTAGGTCTTACAAAGCTTGAACAGAAGGTGGCAGCACCTGACGAAAGAGCATTCCATAAGTATAACGGTTCATCATACGACCTTGATGATGCTCATAACATTTATGAGATGGAAGGCTCAACAACATACTCACTTCCATATTGGATGGGCAGATACCATGGTATGTTAGGTTAATAGTCAAACTAAAATCTTAATTTACAGCAAAAAAAGTCCCTGACGAGCAATCGTCGGGGACTTTTTGTTGTGGTGAGAATACAAATCTATTATAATTTAACCTAAAACTACTTCTCCGTATTCGTCTGTTTCGGCTGTGGTATTTTCAAACCATTCTTTTGCGGGGACATCTTCCATATATAAATCAACAATTTCCAAATTACCGTTATAAACCTTGATAAGCAGATACGCAGAATCTTCTCTTATCTTCCACGCAGTAATATTTGTATCAACCATAAGAAAATCAGAGTACAGCTTGGTTCTGTTTTCTTCGTTCACACAAATATAATCAGAAGTTTTTGGTTTTTTCGTCTGAATATTGTCAAAAAATGTATATCCGTATTCATTTTCTTCAAGAATTATATATTCACCTGTATTGTAAAGATAAAAATAGTCATAAAACCTTATTTCCACAAGACCATTATAAACACTTTGAACATAAACAGGAATCTTGAATTCTTTTCCGTATTTCTGCAAATCCTCTTGTGCTTTATTACCGTATGCAATCATTCCCACAGGCACAAGCAACTGAACGATAATAGAAATAATCAGTATAGGAAGCATAAACTTTTTACGCATCTGTGCCACCTCCGTCGAGCTGTTCCTGTTGAGCCTTTTTCATAGAAAGCATTTTCCAATTGATGAAAATAATTGCTCCACCGAAAACAACAAGTAATCCACCAAAAATGAAAATATTGTTATCTCCTTCGTTTGCATAAATTCCAATAAGCTGTGCAAATACAGTTAAAAGACCTAAATTGATAGTCAGTATTTTGATTTCCTTTGCACCTTGATAAACGAGCATTCCACCGAAGGCTATTGACAATGCTGCGCCGATATAATAAACAATGTCATTGCCCGTACCGTCAAGGAAAATTTCAATAAACGGATATACAAAGGTAACACCAATCATAAGGAATGGAATTACAATTTTTGCAATTTTAAAATATTCTTCTTCAAATTCTTCTCGCCTTACTACTGCAACAATCAACGGTGGTACAACACAAAGAATAATAGAAATAATAAAGCCGATTAAATCATCACCGGACATAAGTGGTGTATCGAACAGCGCACCCATTGAAAGGGCTAACATTGTACCGCAGATACCGATTGCTGATATTGGCTTGTATGGTGATGTAACAACTGTATTATCAATTGAAATGATATATACACAAAGGAAGTATGAAAGTAATCCTGCACAAAGAACTGATATTGATTCTGAGAGAGTTTCCGTTCTGAAGCCTGCAACAATCAACACCACCATTTGCGGAATTGACGCAATCATTGTTATCCATTGTGCTATTTTTCCTTTTACATTGTCCTTATCGCGTGAAAGGTAATATGTATATACAATTCCTACTGCGAATAAAACTAATGAAAAGAATAAATTCTGCCAGGTGCCGACAGTTGCAATATGAACTGTCATATAGTAATAAAATATAAGTGGCACAACTGAACTGAATATAAACAGTATCGGAATCAAAAGAATTGAATCAATTACAAGGTAATCTGTATATGACCAGCTTATGCTGTGAACACCGTCCACAAGTGCTATTGTTGCAACTGTACCGATTGTCCAGATAATACCTGCACTTTCACGCCAACTCACGCTGTCTTTTTTCTTTAAATATGTATATAAAGCGACTGCCTGACCTGCAAGCATCGGAATTATTGAGAATGCAGTTTGCAAAGAAATGCTGAATTCCTGCCAGAGGCCGAAAAACAGAATTGCAAGTCCTGATGCTACAAAAATTGAGCCAACCACAGCAAGAGTAATCTTAATTCGATTTTTCTGCTTTGTCTTGTCCTGTGAAAGAATTACTTCTTTCTTTTCACCATAAATCAATTCTTCAATGTCAACCTCAAGAACCTCTGCTAAGAGTTCAAGAGATTCTATATCAGGTTTGGTCTTATCGTTTTCCCAATTTGAAATTGCCTGACGGGTAACGTGAAGCTTTTCTGCTAAAGCATCTTGCGTAAGTTTTTTCTCTGTTCTGATTTTTTTGAGATTTTTCGATACTTTTGCCATTCATATCGCCTCCTTACACCTTTATTATTACATAATAAAAGCAAAAAGTCACGCAATGATTTGTTGCAAGGAATACTTTTTGCCTTTTTCCGCAAAAAAAAGTATGATTACATCTTCTTGACAAAAATATTAAACATCTGTATAATAACTCTTGCGTTTCAGTTCTGCTGCTATGGCTCAGGTGGTAGAGCACGTCCTTGGTAAGGACGAGGTCACCGGTTCGAGTCCGGTTAGCAGCTCCAAACGAAAATCCGTTCACGAAAGTGGACGGATTTTTGTTTGTATTATTCACTTTTCATTTTTCATCATTCATTATTCATTAAATAAAGAACGGATTTTCAATGAATAATGAAAAAATGAAGCCGCCTTCGGCTGATGAATAATGAATAATTATTGCACCTTTTTCGCTTTTATGTTATAATATACTCAAGGAGTTGATTTTATGGGTTTGTTTGATATATTTAAGAAAAAGAAAGTTGAATTGACAGAAGAACAACTTAAATGGAATAAGATGTGGGAATTGTGGACAGAAGAAAAAACAAAATCACCTTATACTGAACTAATGACCTATCAAAGTGAAATTAATAACGGTGGGCATAGTCAGTATTTTTGCAATGTAGATAATGTAAGTGATTTGAAAAAAGAAATGTCTGCTTTGGAAGAAATTCTTACACCGCTTTTAAGAGAGAATCTTCAAAAAGCATATAAGGCAGATTTGATATTAGAAGGAAAAGAAGATGAAGAAGCGGAAGAAATTTTAGACCGGTGTGATGATGTTTTTTATGAAAATGAAGAGCAGATAAATCGCATATTACAAGAATATGCTAATACATTAGAAATCTGATTGTTATCGGATAAAAATCTAAGTTTTCAGGCACTTTTCATTCGTGCCATTAAGTTCGAAACACCCATAAAAACACGGGAAATTCCTAATGGATTCCTGTGTTTTTGTTTTTTGTAACAAGGATAAATTATAATTTGTCGGGATGAACAACCAATTCGATAAGTCATTCTGAGCGTAGCGAAGAATCTCTCTAACAGTAACACATCAACCAACAGAGATTCTTCGTCACTTTGTTCCTCAGAATGACACTAAACCTTAAACATCCCGACAAACTCCAATTTGTATACAAATTCTATAATTATTACACTATATCAGTTTGACAATAACTTTTTTTAGTAGTAAAATTATCATATATTGGTTCAGGAGGGTTATTTATGAAAAAGGTACTTTCAATCATTTTGAGCATACTCATTATTTTTGCTCATTCAACTATGGCTTTTGCAGCTGTTCCAGGGAATAATGATGTTCTTAAATTTGATGAAAACGGTGAATTTACAATCTTTAATATCTGCGATATGCAGGACGATTTCCCGATGAATGAAACTGCCATAACATTTATTAAGGATATGATTAAAATTTATAATCCTGATATAGTTGTTCTTGGTGGCGACAATACAGTAGCATCAAAGGAAACAAAAGCAGATGCTATTAAGGAAATCTGTGATATTTTTGTTGAAAGCAAAACATATTTCACATTTGTTTTCGGTAATCACGATGACGAACAGGGCGTTTCCCGTGAAGAACTTTTCAAAATGTATAAGCTTTACGGTGGAAAATACTGTCTTGCATATGATGCTGTTCCTGAGCTTACAGGTGTCGGTACTCACAACCTTACCGTAAAAAGCTCTGACGGAAGCAAAATAGCTTATAATCTTTATATGTTTGACTCAAACAGCTATGCAGTTGACGAAGACGGTAACAGATTGGGATACGATTGTGTTCATAAGGACCAGATAGATTGGTATAAAAACACTTCTGCACAGGTTAAGAAGGCAAACGGCGGTGAAACCGTAAAGGCTATGGCTTTCCAGCACATTATCGTTCAGGAAATTTACGAAGAAATGTTTTATGAAATTCCGTTTGCTATCGGAAAAGCAACTGTGAATTTTGACGGTCAGTCCTATACATATTTACCATATGTTCATAATATCAAAGATGGTGTTCTTCTTGAAGCACCTTGTCCGGGATACTATAACTACGGACAGTTTGATGCCTTTGTTGAAACAGGTGATGTTGTTGCAACATTCTCAGGTCATGACCATCTTAATTCCTTTATAGTAGAAAGAGATGGCGTTGATATTGTAAATACTCCAAGTTGTACACTCGGTTCATATGGTGATTATTCAAACATGGGTATCCGTATGATTACAATCAACGAAAATGACACAACTGTTTATGAGACAGAAATGCTTACACTTTCTGATTATGTTCTTGGTGACGGTGAATATCTTACTGAACTTGGTGATTATTCAAAGGGTGAAGCTGTTCTTGGTATTGTTGAGTCAACATTCTTTAAGCTCTATTTCCAAGTTACTGATGTAATTTACTTGCTTACAGGTATTGAATTATAATTTCTGATTGAAAAGATAAATAATTAGTGATAGTATATATTTAATAAATATCCGAAAGGGGATAGGGAAATGAAAAAGTTTATTGCTGTATTTCTCGCGATTGTTATAGTTATGTCTGTGGCGTTGATTCCTGCATCAGCAAACGAAAAATCTCAGGTTGTTACTGTTTCTGATATGGAAAGTGTTTTTGCAGATGGTGAAAACAGTCTTATCGTTTTCGTAACAGGTATCGGACAAAGCTATTCATATCGTTTTGATGAAAGTTATACGGAAGAAGGTGCTTTCGAAAACGGTACACTTCAGGATTATGAAAACTATGCTACTCTTATTGCAGAAGGAAAGTATGACGCAAGATGGAATCTTTTCAATTCAATGGACGAAGCATTTTCAGAGTCATCAACTATTAGTGCAATCGTAAATGTGGTAAGTGACCTTTTTGTTTCTGCATTTACAAGAAATTGTCAGATAAAAGAAGATGATGTGAATACACTTCTTCGTAATCTTTTTAAGTTCAATCTCGTTGATGAAGAAGGCAATTCAAATCCAAGAGTTGTAACTCCAAGATACGCAATGCCTGTGTCCGAGTATCCTTGGGCTGAGGGTGAAGACGGTGAAATGCGTAGCGAAGCAAGAGAGCGTTTCTTCTCATCAATTCCTTGTGAAGATATAGCAAAAGAAAAATTCGGTGAAAATTACGAAGATTATCTTTATTGCTTTAATTACTGTGCATTCTCATATACATCAAAGAATGTAGAGGGCCTTCACGATTTTATTGAAACAATTCTCGCTGATAATAAAGTTGGTGCGAAGGATGTTATTCTTGTACCTATGAGTATGGGTGCATCAATTACTACTGCTTATATTGACGCATATCCGACAAAGGCTGAAAATCATCTTAAGAGAGTTATCGGTATTGTCGGTGCTTGGGACGGTACGGAAATTATTGCCGATATGCTTACACAGAGTTATTGTGAGCCAATGTCAGCGGACCTTTTCTACAACGGTATCATCGGTGACCTTGTGGGCGAGCCTTGGGGATACCTTGTAAATGTGGCACTTCGTATGCTTCCAAAACAGGTTCTTCGTGACTTTATTGATATGGCATTAAGAGGTCTTTCAACAGAAATCTTCGGAACAACTCCATCTCTTAGTAATATGGCACCACTTGACCGATATGAAGAAGTTATGGCAACAGGTTTTATTACTTCTGATGTTGTTAAAAAGGAAGTTGACGATTTCTATGCAGCTAAATCAAGACTTCATAAGAATATCGCAAATCTTCAGGCTGAAGGCGTAACATTCTCATTTATCGCAGGCTATGGTCTTCCTTTCGGTGCTTGTACAGCAGATTACAGCTTCTTCGGATTTATGGAAAGCAGTCCTGTAACCAACTCTGATGAAATTATAAATATTGATTCAACTGCACCGGGAACATCCTTCGTGCCTTACGGAACAACATTTGAGGATACAACCGGCAGAGAGCTTTCACCTGATGGCTCACTTGATATTTCAACCTGCTTGTATAAGGACTCAACATGGTACTTCTATGAACAGAAGCATGAGCTTGAGCATAACAATACTGCTCTTTCACTTGCACTTAACCTTGCAACAGGTCATGTAACAACAGTTGACAGCTGTGACGACCCAAATGGTGAATACTATTATCCGCAGTTTAACGGTGCAAGAAACTTAAAGCCACTCAAATGGTATAAGGAAGACCTTCAGAAGTATTGTGAAGAAACAGGTTATGTTCTTACTGCTGAACAGGAAGCAATTCTCAATGAAGCAGACGAAATGACAAAGTGTACTGTAAATGATGTTGAAAAGGACAACGCAATCATAGAAAAGGTTTACGATATGCTTGTTGAAATCGGTGTTTATGAACCTGAGGCAGAACCAAGTACTGTTGACAACATTCTCAATTTCAGCCTTAAAGGATTAAATGATGTTGTTTATCTTGTCTTTGGTGCAAAAGGCTTTGTTGATTTCCGAATTCATGTAGAATAATAAAGCTTATCCCCATCAATTATTTTGGTGGGGATATTTTTATTGCAATTTTTAATAAGTTACATTATACTGTGTTTATTGAAAGGAATGATTTTTGTGTATAAAATAGACTTTGGCAAAAGCGGAATACAGGTACCTACTGTTGCAGTAGGTTGTATGCGTATAAGTGATATGAGCGAAAAGGAAGTTTCTGCCTTTGTTGATACAGCATTAAGCTTAGGCGCTAATTTCTTTGACCACGCTGATATTTACGGTGGCGGTAAAAGTGAAGAAGTATTCGGAAAAGCTGTTTCACCGTCAATGCGTGGAAATATTATAATTCAGACAAAATGCGGTATTCGTAGTGGTCAGTTCGATTTTTCATATGACCACATTGTGAATTCGGTGGACGGTAGCCTTAAAAGACTGGGAACAGAGTATATTGATGTACTTTTACTTCATCGTCCTGATGCACTTATGGAGCCTGAAGAAGTGGCAAAAGCATTTGGTTACCTTAAATCATCAGGAAAAGTCCGTTATTTTGGTGTTTCAAATCAGAATCCATACCAGATTGAGCTTTTACAAAACTCACTTGATATGCCGCTTTGTGCAAATCAATTGCAGTTTGGTGTAATGCATACACCGATGATTCAGTCAAGTATAAATGTGAATATGTACAATGAATCGAGTGTAAATCGTGATGGTGGTGTCCTTGATTATTGCCGACTTAACAAGATTACAATTCAGCCTTGGTCACCAATGCAGTACGGATTTTTCAAAGGTTGCTTTATAGATAACGAAAAATTCCCTGAACTTAATGAAACACTTAAGAAAATAGGGGATAAATATGGTGTATCAAAAACCACAATGGCGTTTGCTTGGATTCTTCGTCATCCTGCGAAAATGCAACCTGTTACAGGTACAACAAATCTTACTCGCCTTGCCGATTGTTTAAAGGCAAGTGATATTCAGATAACTCGCGAAGAATGGTACGAAATTTATCGTGCAGCAGGTAACATCCTTCCATAACATATAATAAAAATCCCGTTTGGGACTTTTATTTTTATAGTATGAGTAATGATTTTGTTGATATACAGTAAAATCTATGATATAATTATATGATATGTTTTGATAGGTGGTTGAAATAGTGATGAAACAATTTATAAAAAAGCACACTAACCTTTTAACAGCAATCTTTATAAATATTTTCTTTTTATTGTTTATATTGTTGACTTGTAATGCACATTATGAAATTACTGATGACTGGTATTTTGCCGATAATATTGCAAACGGTAATTACGATTATACATTCTGCAGTTACTTTATTCAGGCATTAACAGGTATTGTTCAAAAATTCATATATCCTTATAATGCATTTAATGTATTGCAGGTTGTTTTTGGCTTTATTTCAATGACAACCATGTCATATGTGTTTTTAGAAAGCTTTGATAAGAAAAAAGGCTTATTATATGTGTTCATTATTGAAAGTATGTTCGCGGTTAATGTTTATTGCTTGATAACATTTACTAAAACTGCTGCATTTTTATGCGTGGCAGGTGGTCTTTTGATGCTGTGGGCATACCATAACAAAAAGCCTTTGGGATATTGGTTCTTCGGCATTATATTGATTATATTCGGAAGCTTTTACCGATATAAAATATTCTATTCCGTGCTTGCTGTTTTCTTTTGCTTCATTTGTGGTTTGCTTATTAACAAGTTAAAGAAATTCAATCTAAAGAGCATTCTGGAATTAGCAAAAGAGGTTTTGACATTCAAGACTGTTGCATTGGTTCTTGCTATGGTATTATTGGTGTTTTCCATTAACCTTGTTTCAAAGGAAATAATATATTCTGGTGAAGGAATGGAGTATTACAGAGAATATAATCCTATGCGTTCTGCTGTTCACGATTATCCGCTACCTGATTATTACGCTGACGGAATGTCAGAAAAGTATAATGAAATCGGAATTTCAGAAAACGAATATGTTTTGCTGAAAAACTGGTATCTTGATGACAAAGGCTTCAGCAGTGTTGAAAAGTTGGAAAAAATACTTGAATTACAAAGTGAAAATAAGGATAGTATAACAAAAATTCTTTTCAATATGGTGCGTTCTGAAGCGCTCAATGTTTATAATATGTCACCAAGCGGAATATTGATAGTTTCATATCTTATTCTTGCAATAGCTGTTCTTGCATTATACGAAAAGAAAAGCTTTACTCTTGTGGCAACAATAACCGCTGCTATCGGCATATTGTATTTGTATCTGTGGATTGAAGGAAGAGTAGTGTATAGAGCCACAACATCCATTTGGTTGGCCGCAACAGTATGCCTTTTGTATTCAGCAGGAAAATTAGAATACAGAGAATGGTTTGAAAAAATCAAGGAAAACAAAAAACTTGGTGTAACAGCAGTAAGCCTTATTTTAATCGTTGTTCTTCCGTTTGTGTCACTTTTTGCAATTCAGAAAAGATTTATACCTCATTTGTCAATTTCATATACAGAGGGTTTAGAAGAACTGGAAGAATATATGCTTTCAAATGATGATAAGACCTTTGTTCTTGGCAGAAAAGCAGTTCCTAAAGTAAGACCGGCATTTGTTGTTCATAATCCTTTGGTTTTTGACGAAAGCGACGCGTGGGATAACTGTGTATATTTCGGTTCGGCATACTATACACATCCAAGTTATATTGAAATGCTTGAAAATGTAGGTGTCACAAATCTTTATACAGATATAATTGATAACGATACAATGTACTTTGTTGATTATTACGATGCAGATAAGCCTAATGCTGACACTATGAAGGATGTTGACCGTTATTTGTGCTATGTCAATGAACGATATAGTGATGGTAGCACCTACGGTTACGAATTGGTAGAAACTATAGGTGATTTTGGTTTCTATAAAATTATAACGGTTAATTAAAAAATGGTTTTTGGTTTGAGGTTATTATAGTGAATTTTATAAAGAAACATTCAAAACTTTTAATATCTTTATTTGCTAATATATTCTTTTTAGCTTTTATTGTTTTGTTGTGCGGAACAAGTTACGAGTTATCGGACGACTGGTTTTTTGCAGAAAATATAGCAAACGGATATTATGACTACACATTTTGCAATTATTTTATACAAGTATTGTCAGGTGTGATTCAGCAGGTAATTTACCCTGTTAATGCCTTTATGTTATTGCAAATGGTTTTTGGCTTTGTTGCAATGACAACAATCGGATATATCTTTTTGGATACATTTGATTTTAAAAAGGGACTATTATATCTCCTTATAATTGAAGGCTTGTTTGCAGTTAACATTTATTCATTGGTTACATTTACAAAAACTGCAGCGATTCTTATAACTGCAGGCGGACTTATGATGCTGTGGTCATATCACAATAAAAAGCATTTAGGATATTGGTTTTATGGTATTGCTTTAGTAATATTAGGTAGTTTTTATAGATTTAAAATATTCTATTCAATTCTTGCGGTTTTCTTTTTCTTTATCTGTGGTCTTCTTTTAAACAGACTTGAAAAATTCAATATAAAAAGTATTCTCGCATTGGCAAAGGAAGTCCTGACGGTAAAAACCGTTTCAATAGTCCTTGCGATGATTATTCTCGTATTTTCATTTAATATTGTTTCAAGAGAAATCATATATTCAGATGAGAGTATGGAGTTTTATAAAGAATACAATTCCTTGCGTTCTTCGGTCGTTGACTATGCAATGCCAAATTTTAATGACCCTGATGTTATAAAGAAATTTGCGGAAATCGGTATTTCTGCAAATGACATTGAGATGATGCGTTTATGGTATTTGGATGACCAAGGATACGCAGATATTGAAACTCTTACAAAAATATGTGAAATTCAAAATGCAGAAGGACAAGTTTGGTATAAGTCAGTTGTTAATATTTTCGTGGTCAGAGTAATGGAAATATTTCGTTTTTCTCCTGAAGGAATACTTATACTTGCTTTCTTAATTTTAGCCATTGTGACATTGCTTTTACATAAGATAAAAATCATAATTCCTGTCGGTTCATTGGTTTTGGCAATTGGTACTTTGTATTCATATCTTGCAATAACAGGCAGATGTAATTATCGAGCAGCCTTTTCCATTTGGTTTGCAGCAACAGCATGTCTTTTGTATTTAAATCGATATACAGAATTTAAAGAAAAAACAGGGAAAAAAAGTACGAGTTATAATGCTGTTATAATTGCTTTTATGGTTGTTTTTTCAATTGTATTTATGCTTGTTACTATGAAGGTAACAGTACCAGAACTTGCACAGAGAGAAGATGAAGATTATGTTCAGTTACAAGAATATATCAACTCATCAAAGGATAAAACTTTTGCTTTGAGTAGATTTGCATATCTTTCAGTAAGAAATGCTACAAAAATGGATAACATATTGTTATTGCAAGAGAATGAAGCATTTGATAAGTGCGTATATTTCGGAACTCCTTATTACGGTCATCCGCGATATAACGAATTGCTTTCTAATAAGGGAATTGAAAACCTTTATACAGACATAATTGATAATGAAAATCTTTATTTTGTAGAAATGGAGTTTGAAACAGGTATAAGTAATGTTGATGTTTTTACAACTTATCTTAATGAGCAGTACGGACGGGATAATATAATATATAAATATGAATTGGTAGATGCTGTTGAGCAATTTAGTATTTATAGAATTATAACTGAGAATTAAAAACCTTTATATGTAAAACAACAGACAAAAATCTGCCAACAAAAATGAAGGCAGATTTTTGTCTGTTTATTAACAATTTTTATTTTAAACAATAGGCACCTAACAAGATTGACCTAAAATAAACAGCCCCTGACAGAAGATGTGATATAAGTAAAATTGTTCCAATAATTAAATAAAGTTTATTTTTATTTTTATAATTAATTAAGTTGTCTGCAAATCGTGATAGAGAAATAAGAAATAAGAAGAAGGCTGCACCATACAATCCCCAATAAAAGTTTCCGTGAGTTGCTCTAGGACCAGTTTCTGTAAATATTATACATATAGCTAATTGGATTGCATACATAAGATAAATAAATCTTTCTGTGCGGAAGAGCTTTTTGCGATTAAAAATTGCAACAAGAGTGGGAAATGCAAGTCCACAGAAAAGTTTGAGTGCAGTTTGAGTGAGACCATATCCAAAGAATAATTTACCCCATACAAGTGAAATTCCCGAACCACCATCTTCAACAGGTTTGTTGTACAGAATCATCGACTGATACAACATTACAAATAATGAAGGAAAGACTACACAACCTAAAGCGACCATTTTTGAAAAAGGCTTTAATTTAAATTTTGTTCTTACAAAATCAATTATAAGGAATATAAGTAATGTTAATGCAAATCCGTAGAAGAAACTTGGTTTTACTGAAGTGGAAAGGGCGAGAGAAAGCGCAAGCAATATCCATTGCTTCCAACTTATTTTGTCAAGATATGATTCAAATATCTTAAAGAAAACCAACATAGCAATAACGGCAAGTAATCTCATTGCTGAATAAGTAATGTTATGGTGTGGTTGTGATACAATTTGACGAAGGTAAAAGTAATTGTAAATTTTAGGTATGCATATTCCAGTAATAAAAATAGAAGGAAATGATATGATGGCAGAAATGAAATAATCATTTCTTTTGTATAGTGAATCAATAAATTTAGCAGAAATTAACCATGTGCCTATGGAGATGATGGTTTCAAGAACAGCAATCGGGAAAGTTGATTTGAATATATAATGAAGAATTTCAATAATTCGATACAGAATCGAATAACCGTTACCACTAGTTGCGATTCTTATGTGTGATGAAATATCTGACCAGTATTGTTTACTTGTTGAGTGTATCTGAGCATTATAAAAATATAAAAAAATAGCAGACAAACCGATTATTGCAATAATGAGCAGTACTTTTTCCACAGTGAGATTGCGCTTAAGTTTCAGATTCATATCATTACTTCCTTTGTAAAAGTTAAACTCATTTTATCACAACAAATGATTTTTGTCAAAATAAAGGGCATAAAAATTATAAGCGTATTTATGATGGAATGTGTTGTTATTTCTATTGACAAAATATACCGAAAAAATGTATAATTACTTTGTATGAAATTATTAAAAGTGGGGGTATTCCTATGCAGAAAAAGACCGTAGCTCTTACAGGTTCCTCAGGTACAATGGGATGGGCCGGTTTCCAGGAGCTTTATGCAAAAAAAGATAAGTACAACATTGTTGTTCTTAATCGTGGCAGTAAGAAAAACCGTGAAAAATTTGCGGCTTATGAAAATGACCCGGCAGTTAAACTTGTTTGGGGCGACCTTACAAATTACGAAGATGTTCTCGAAATGGTAACAGGTGCTGACTATGTTCTTCACGTTGGTGGTATGGTTTCTCCTGCTGCTGACTATTATCCTGTAAAGACACAGAAGACAAATGTTGCTGCTGCACAGAACATTGTTAAGGCTATTAAGGCACAGCCTGACCCTGATGCAGTTAAAGTGGTTTACATAGGTACAGTTGCTGAAACAGGTGACAGAAATGCTCCTGTACATTGGGCAAGAACAGGTGACCCTATCAAAATCAGCGTTTATGACCACTATGCAATCAGTAAGGTAAAGGCTGAAGCAGTTTTTGCTGAATCAGGTCTTAAATATTGGGTATCTCTTCGTCAGTCAGGTATTCTTTATCCTGCAATCCTTAAGAATATGGAACCAATTATGTACCATGTTCCAATCAACGGTGTTCTTGAATGGGCAACTGTTGAGGATTCAGGTCGTCTTCTTGCAAATGTTTGCGGTGACGATATTCCTGAAGAATTCTGGAGAAACTTCTACAACATCGGTTCAGGTGAAGAATACAGAATTACAAACTTCGAGTTTGAAGAACTTCTTCTTGGTACACTCGGACTCGGTTCTCCAAAGAAACTTTTCGACCCACATTGGTTCACAACTCGTAACTTCCACGGTCAGTGGTATTATGATGGTGACAAACTTGAAAAGTATTGCCACTTCCGTGCTAATATTCCTGTTAAACAGTATTTCAAAAATATGATGAACAATGTTGAATGGTTCTATAAGCTTGCATTCCTTGCAAAACCATTTGCATTTGCTGTTAAGCCATTTATGAAGAAAATTGCTCAAACTCCTGAATATGGTACAATCTGGTGGGCAGAAAATAAAGTTGATGTAAGAATGAAGGCATATTATGGCAGCATGGAAGAATATGAAAAGCTTCCAAGAAAATGGGAAGATTTTGAAATTATTATTCCATCAAAGAAGACAACTGCTGATGATGTTATAGTTCTTAATCACGGTTATGACGAAACAAAACCATTTGATTCTCTTACTCTTGAAGACCTTCAGAAGGCTGCTGAATTCAGAGGCGGTAAGTGCCTTGCAACTGAAATCGTTGATATGTACACACCTGTTAAATGGGTAAGTGCAAGAGGTAACGAATTCGAAATGTCACCAAACCTTGTTCTCAAGGGTGGTCATTGGTGTCCACAGGAACTTCCTTGGCCATGGGATTATGACGAGGAAGCAAGAATCAACCCATTCTTTGCTCAGGTTTGGGACCGTCAGGGTGAAAATAATGTTTATGGTCCTGAAATCTTTGATAACTTTAAGGAGAAGGTAACAGAATGAAAGTATTTATGATTGGTGGCACAGGTCTTTTAGGCTGTGAGGCTGCAAGAATATTTATTGAAAGAGGACACGAAGTAACAAGTGTTGCTCTTCCTCCATTACCGGAAGGAGCTCCAATTCCAAAGGAAATGAAATTGGAATTCTGCAACATCTATGAAAAGTCAGACGACGAAATCCGTGAAATGTTAAAGGGTCACGATTGTTTCGTGTTTGCAGCAGGTATTGACGAACGAGTTGAATTCCCTGCACCTGTTTATGATGCATATTACAAATACAACATTCAGCCACTTGAGAGAATTCTTCCTCTTTGTAAGGAAGTTGGTATGAAGAGTGCTGTTGTTCTCGGTTCATACTTTGCATATCTTGCAAAAGAAAGACCTGATATGAAACTTACTGAAAAGCATCCATATATTAGAAGCCGTATCGACCAGGAAAATGTTGCTTTCTCATTTGCTGATGAAAACTTTGATGTGGCAGTTCTTGAGCTTCCATACATTTTCGGTACACAGCCGGGAAGAAAGCCTGTTTGGGTTATCCTTATCGAACAGATTAAGAGAATGGATAAGCTTCCGTTCACAATGTATCCGGGTGGTGGTACAGCAATGCTTACAGTTCGTCAGGTTGGCGAGGTAATCGTTGGTGCTGCTGAAAAATCAAAGGGTGCAAAGGCTTGGCCTATTAGTATGTATAACCTTACTTGGAAAGAATTCCTTAAGATTGTTTACGCAGCTCGTGGTATGGGCGAAAACCGTAAGATTATCAGCGTTGCTCCTTGGATGATGCGTATGGGTCTTGGTGGAGTTAAGAAAGAATACGCTGAAAAGGGTATCGAAAGTGGTATTGATGTTGACGGACTTGCAGATATTATGGATGTAAATCTTTTCATCCCTGATAGTTACTCAAAGGAACTTGGTGCAACTCCTGACGACATTAAGGCAGCAATCTTTGATTCAATCAAGGTTTCACAGGCTGCTTATGAAGGAAAGGTTAAACTCCTTGAAATGAAAGGTGAATAAGCCTTTAATAAAAGCAAAATTAAAGAGGTAATTCGTTTGAATTACCTCTTTGTTTATACATATTTTTTTATAATTCCATTTCTCCCATCCACTCATCGCACATACCGTCACAGTAATCACCAACAATCATATCACCTTTGTATGAGTCAGAAACTACAACATTTCCACAGGTTTTGCAAGTTTCAGGCTCATCAGTATTATCAGTTGATGGTTCAACCTTGTTTGTTGACGGTTCGGAAGATTGAGGTTCAGTTGACTGTGGTTCGTCATTTTTTTCTGTCGAATCTGCATTATTATCAACCTTGTCAGAAACATCGTCAGAAGTATTATCTGAAACGTTTTCATCAGTTGGACTTACATCTTCTGTGGTTGGATTAGTTGTTGTGGTTGTAGTGGATTCATCATCCTTGCTGCAACTTGTTATAGCAACGGTAGAAACAAGTAAAAGCAAAATAGCAATTGTAATTGCAATAATTTTTCTATTCATAAATAATCACTCCTTCAAAACTGTGTTCATTATACCATATTTCTGATTTTTTTACAATAAAAAATCTTTACAAACAGAAAAATAAAAGGTATATTATAATTGATTTATATAATCAGGAGGAAAAAATTATGAAAAAAATACTTGCAATTTTTCTTTCGTTAATTGTTATTTTTTCAGCAACAGCTATGATTGGTTATGCTGCTGACGATGACACAATTGACTCTTTTGCAGTTTCTTCTGCGACAAAAGAAGGGGAAACACCAACAGTAGAATGGTTTAAAGCAGAAGATGGTAACTATTATCTTTTCTTACCAACTTCAATAACAAAATTATTCTGCAAGGTTTCATTTGTTGCTGACGGTGAAGTTCTTGTTGACGGTAACAAGGTAAATAACGGTGACAGTGTTTCACTTCTTGGAAAAACACAGATTACTGTTTCTTGCAAAAACAAGAACTATGTTGTGAAAATTATTCAGGAAACACAGTTAGCATCTGTTTTTATCACAACAGAATCAGGAAACCTTGATGCTGTTCATGCTGATAAGGAATACAAGGAAGCAGGGTATATTCAGGTTGTAAATGCTGATGGTATTTCTTATGAATACGACGGTGACCTTGAATATATTAAGGGTAGAGGTAACTCAACATGGAAAATGGAAAAGAAGCCATATAACCTTAAGCTTGATAAAAAAGCTGACCTTTTTGGTATGGGTAAGAGTAAAAAGTGGAGTCTTATCGCAAACCATAGTGATACAACTCTTATGAGAAACTCAATTATTTATACTGTTGCAGGTCAGGTGCTTGACTATACACCAAAATATACACCTGTTGACCTTTATATCAACAGCGAATATATGGGCTCATACATTCTCACAACAAGAGTTGAAGTTGACGATGACCGAGTTGAAATTGAAGACCTTGACGGTGCAAACGAGGATGCAAACCCTGATGTTGACTTTGACGAGCTTGACCGTGGTGGTGTTTACGGTACATATTCAGGCCTTTTAGAGGGTACACAGAAATGGGTTGAAATTCCAAACGACCCTGAAGATATTTCAGGTGGTTATTTAATGGAAATGGAAATCGCTGACAGATACCCTGATGAAATTTCAGGCTTTGTATCAAATGACGGTCAGCCTATAATTTTCAAAAATCCTGAATACGCAACTGAAAGTGAAATCAAATATATCAGTTCAGTTTATCAGTCATTTGAAGATGCAGTTATGTCAGAAAACGGTAAAAATTCAGCAGGACAGCACTACACAGAGCTTTGTGATGTTGAAACATTCCAGCTTTTCTATGCAATCAATGAATGGGCATCAAATATGGACTGTGGTCTTACAAGTACATATATGTACAAACCTGAAGGTGACGACAAAATTTACGCAGGACCTGTTTGGGACTTTGATATTGCCTTTGGTAACAACGATGGTAACAGATATGGTTGTGACTATACAAATCCTGAAGAATTTACAGTTTGTTTCGGCAGACAGTATAAGAACACAATTTTCAAGTCACAGGATGTTGATGCAAAACCAACACTTTTTAATGCACTTTGTCAGAAACAAGATTTCGTGACAGGTGTAAGTGATGTATGGGGCAATAAACTTTTGCCTGTTGTTAATTATGTGAACAACACATATATTCCTTACTACACTTCAAAAATTGAAGGTTCAGCAGTTGCAAATGCAATTCGTTGGAATATTTACGGAACAAGTGATGTTGATACAATCAAAGCAAAATTCAACACAGATGTTGATTATGTAAAGAATTACGCAACAACTCGTGCAGCATTCCTTACAAATAATTTTGGTTCAGTTCAGGTTCAGGAGGAACAGTTCGATTTCTTCGATAAAATCCGTATGAGTCTCGGAACATCAGTAAACAATTCTTTTGAAGGATTTATCAAAGCATTCAAACTCTATAATGTATTTTAATCGAATTTCATAAAATCAAAGGGCTTACCAATCGGTAAGCCCTTAATTCATTTTATTATTTAATTGTCGGATTATCGGGAATTTTCTGAACACCAAATTCATTTTTAAGTGCTTTGTATTCCTTTGCAGTAATTGTGACAACTGAACCGTGACGAGGCTTTAAGTGGTCCATAGCAGTAATATCACGATTAACTCGTTTAAAGTTTTCAAAGTCATTTGTTTGCTGTGTATAGAAATGACCTGTACCGTATTCGTCCATAATCATAACCCAGGAGTCAGTACCGTTGATGTTATACATTGTACTACCTTCAACGCCAAAATAACCAAGAGAAACGATTACAGGTTCTTCAGTATCATATGGTCCTGTGAGATTTTTTGACTTAACATAGGCAATTTTTTGTGTTTCGTCATACTTGAAATAGAGATAGTAATAACCATTCTTTTCATTATAAACAATGTCAGCATCAATACACTGAATACCTTCGTCCCAACGACCGTAAAGTGGCTTTGGTTCAGTTTCAAATGTTTTGAAATCCTTTGTATATGCGTAGTAGTGACCTGCAATATCATTTTCAGTAGTTGAATGTGCCCAGTAAACCATATACATTTCTACTTCCGGGTCCCATATTGCCTGTGGTGCCCAAGCACGAGTGGTGTTTGCAAATTCACCGCCAAGCTCACGAATATCAATAACAGTTTCGTCAGTCCAGTTAATAAGGTCCTCTGATTTCCAAGTCACAAGTGCGTGGTTTGATGTCCAACCGAGATTAGCGTCCATATCAGTAGCGATAATGTAATAGCAACCGTCCTGACCTTTAAGAATATATGGGTCACGACAACAGCCTGTACCAAGCTCCTGCTCAATAATCGGCTCATTGTCATTAAGAGCCTTGAACCTGTAACCATCAGAGCTGATTGCCATATTGATTCTCTGTTCTTCCACAGAGTTTCCGGTGAAATAAACGAAAAGGTAAGCATCCTTTCTTGACAATGCAGGATAAGCATAATCATTGAAAAGGAAGTTGAAAAGATTGAATGCCACCATAACGATAGCAGTAATATAACGAATAACAGCTAACATAATCATTCTCCTTTATTTTGTTTTGAACATTATAGCAAAAATGAGAAATAATGTAAAGCGAAAATGACACCTAAATTCATTGTATGCCGATAAATTGGAGTTTGTCGGAATGTTTAAGGTTAGTGTCATTCTGAGGAACAAAGTGACGAAGAATCTCTGTCCTATTTTAATAGACCCTTCGTTTCACTCAGGGTGACTGATGAAATGCGAGAGCTTCTTCGCTACGCTCAGAATGACCTATCGAATTGGTTATTCATCCCGATAAATTATAATTTGCATTAAAAAACTCGGTATTTCTACCGAGCTTTTTATTTATCATTCTGCACTTTGAGTTTTGCATTCTGCACTTTTATATTTCTCTGCCTGTAAATTGAACATATACGCATATGTACCATTTAAATTCATCAATTCTTCATGACTACCACTTTCAATAATACGACCGTTTTCCATAACATGAATTCTGTCAGCATTAACTGTGGTTGAAAGTCTGTGAGAAATGAAAATAACTGTTTTCTTGTCAGCAGCCTCAATCATAGCTTGATTAAGATTATATTCGGCAACAGGGTCAAGGTTTGCACTTGGTTCGTCAAGAATAACATAAGGACAATCTTTATAAAAGGCTCTTGCAATAGCAGTTTTCTGTGCTTCACCACCGGAGAACATAACGCCTTCATCGTCAAATTCCCTTAAAAGTTCAGAGTTAATTCCGTTTTTAAGTTCCTTGTTAAAGCCACTATGCTTGAGAGCGTTCCATACTTTATCTTCCTGCGGATTAACATCAAGTGCCACATTTTCACCAAGACTGCAAGAAAAAATCTGAAAATCCTGAAATACTGCTGCAAAACGGTCTCTGTGTGACTTTGCTGTGGCATTTCTGATGTTTTCACCGTCAATAAGTATTTCACCTTCAGTTGCATCATAAAGCCTTAATAACAGGTTTGTAAGGGTTGTCTTGCCTGCACCATTATATCCAACAAGTGCAATTTTTTCATAAGGCTTGATTGTAAGATTGATGTCCTCAAGTGTTGGCTTGTCGTTGTTAGGGTAGGTGAATGAAAGATTTTTAATTGTGATTTCTTTGGGTTCAGTTTTCTTAACTGTTTCACCACCATTTTTAATCTTAAAATCAGCATTTAAGAACTCACGATATTTGTCAATCATTTTACCTTGCTCTGAAAAACGAGCCAAAGCCCAAACTGTCAGGAATTGAAATGACATAGCCACAGCGTGTGCACCGTTAAAGGTTGCCACAAAATCACCTGCAGAAAGTGTGTCCTTAACAAGAACACAATATCCCATATAAAGGGGAAGAATGAACATAAATCCAAGCTCCTGTACACCGATAGTCTGTATGCAATTAAGTGTGGAAATCTTGTCCCAGTACTTCTTTTGATTCATAATAACATCATCAGCAGCGTCATTGTATCTGTCAATAAGAAGTGGTGAAATATTGTTCATTCGAACTTCTTTAGCATAATCCTGCAAATAGAAAACTCGTTGAAAATAGTCTGCTCGTCTATGGTATTTCGCATTTTCAATTCGTCTTTCCATCATAAGAGTGCCGACTTTTTTACTGATAGGAAGAAAAACGCAAATCACAACAAGAATAATGAGGAGACACCAAGGGTCAATGGTAAGAAGCACAGATGCAACCGTTACAAGTGAAATGATGTGACCGATATACATTCTTACAAGACCTAAAAGATTTTGAATACTACCTGAAGAAGACTCAATAGTGAGAATGAAATTGTTGTAAAATTCAGGGTTGTCATATGATTCAAGGTCAAGGCTTCTTGCCTTGTCATAAAGCTTTTGATTAAGACCGTAATAAAGTCTTTCTCGTTCCATATTCCAATAAAATTCCCTGAATAACCAGGAAAGCACAGTTGAACCCACAAGAACAAGTGCAATAACTACAACTGCATAAAAAATTCGTTCAAGGTTTGTGCCTTCTGTAACAACATCAATGATATATTTAACACCAATAACACGAATAAGGTTATTAGGCAATATCATTAAAAGTCCCCACATAATTTCACCAAGGACAAGTAGAGGAGATACGCTGAACATGAGTCGTACAAAGAAGAAAATGTTAGAAGGCATTGAGTGATTAGTCTTTTCTTTTTGCTTTTTCTTAAACATTTTCATCCACCTCACTTTCTCCCTTATAGCTTGAAGCCTGTAATGTGAACATTTTGCTGTATTCGCCGTTCTGTGCCATAAGCTCATTATGTGAACCTGACTCAAGAATTGTACCGTCACCAAGCACAAAAATTCTGTCAGAAAGCACAGCACTTGAAAGCCTGTGTGAAATATAAATAACCGTCTTGTTTTTGGTAACTTCAATCAAGTTTTCATACATTTTGTATTCGGCAATAGGGTCAAGAGCTGAACTTGGCTCGTCAAGAATAGCGATTTCAAAATCGCGTGCAAAAAGTCGCGCTGCAGAAACCTTTTGATTTTCGCCACCTGAAAGACCTGCACCGTCAATTTCAAATTCTCTTGTCAGTACTGTGTCAGCACCCTTTGAAAGACTTGAAATTTTTTCCCAAACACCACTTTGCCTGAGCGCTTTTTCAGCAAGCGTCTTTTCTTCATCACTACATTCGTGACACATAATGTTTTCATTAACGGAAACTGCGAAATTTTTATAGTCCTGAAAAACTGTCGCAAAAGCATTACGCAAGGAATTTACATCATATTCCTTAACATTTATACCGTTATAAAGGATTTCACCTTCATCAGGGTCATAAAAACGAAGCAGAAGCTTAACAAGAGTTGATTTTCCTGCACCGTTTACACCTACAATAGCAATTGTTTCACCTTTGTTGATTTTGAATGAAACATTTTTAAGGATTGTCTTGTTTGTGTCAGGGTAACCGAAAGTAACATTTTTAAACTCGATACTCTCAAATTCGCCTGCATTTTTTCCACCGTCAGTGATTTTTGGTTCATAATCAAAGAAATCTCTTAAATTCTGGAAGAAAAGTGCCATCTGGCTCATTTCGTCAAAGCCTTCTGCAATACTCATTGTTGAATCGCGAACAGAGTTTATTGATGAAAGCACAACTGAAAATGATGAAATTGAAAGTGACTGTGTAAAAATGAATTGATATCCTGCAAAGGCATAAGTACCGATAATCGGAATAAAATCGCTGAAAAGGGAACTGACCATACTGTAAAAGAACAGCTTAGGACCATATTTTTTCAAAATTACGATATTAGCATCAATTGCAGCCTTGAATCGACCAATCAGAACTGCAAAAATGTTTGATGTTCTCATATCCTTTGAATATTCCTTTAAAAACATTGTTCTTTGGATATATGCCTTGATTCTGTTGTTAGTTGTCATTTCAAGGTCGCGCTTATATACTGCCTTACTCTTGAAAATTTCAATAACAAAAACAAGAGTAACGGGCAAAAGGAACAACAGATACATAGGGTTAATAACTGTAACTGTTGTGACAACACAGATAAGTGCAATTACACCACCGATAATAGCGGCAACATCCCAACAAATCAGGTCATAATAGCTTGATGAAAGAACAAGAGTAGCCCTTTGATATTTGTCGTAAAATTCAGGGTTTTCGTAACAGCTTACATCAAGCTGTGTTGCCTTTTCAAATATCTTGTTGTTAACATTTTTAAGGACAACCTTTGCAGCAACAAGTCGTTGACGAGTGGCGTAATTTGAAATTACATTTACGGCTACACAAATTCCTAAAAACAATAAAAGATAAACAAAGTATGTTTTAAAATCGGCATCACCGTCAATGATACTTAAAAGCACCTTCAAAAACAAAATATTCTGAAGATACATAGTTAAAACCTTGTTGGAAATTTCCGTAACAAGATAGCCGATTAAAAGTCTTTTGTCAGCTTCCCATACGAGCTTTAAGGCAAATATAACATTTTTAAAAATGGGAACTTTGACAGGTTCGTGAAGTTTAATCCACCTCATATTTTTCTCCTTAATTTTCTGAATTAAAAATAAAAATCCGCAGGCACTTCTACCCACGGTGACGAAATACAATATCCTAAATGAAAAACTCAATCGCAAGAACAGGAGTTGTATTGAAGATAGGGGCAGAAAGGGTTAGATATATTGAATTTTCTGTTGTTGTACCAACGGTTTGTCATTTGATTTCTGCTCCTTTCTTTTTTTGTGGTTGAACGATTTTTGTAACTTCTAAATTATAATACTGCAAAAATTGTATGTCAAGGATTTTTACAAAACAAATTATAATTTGTCGGGATGATTAACCAAGTGTGTAGGTCATTCTGAGCGTAGCGAAGAAGCTCTCGCATTTCATCAGTCACCCTGAGTGAAACGAAGGGTCTGTTAAAATAGGACAGAGATTCTTCGTCACTTCGTTCCTCAGAATGACACTAAACCTTAAACATCCCTACAAA
>JAZNZX010000031.1:0-87600 GCA_045595185.1 Candidatus Fimenecus sp.
TCACTATTATACTTGGAGGTTAATCTTTTCTCTACTGCTTTTCGTGGCTTGCCATTGCTCGCCACGTTTTATTTTTACTAAAGCTTTTTTTATCCCCCGGTAGAACCGGGGGATTATATCTTTGCTAAAGACCATTAAAAAGCAAACAGCGAGGATTAACCTCGCTGTTGTTATTTGTTTTATGATTTTTTCTTGTCGATGGCCCTTTGAACTGCCTTGATTACTTCTACGATTGGAATAATCATAAATGCAAGACCAAGAGAAATTGCATATTCTGCAAATGAGAGCTTTGTGAATTCAAACATATTCGCAAGGAAATCAATTTCAACAACTGCTGTTGTAAGAAGGAATGAACCAATCATAGCACCGTAGAGTGCGATATTGTGATGTCCCTTCAAGAGCATTGCGACTGCTGAACCACGCTGTGAACGCATATTGAATGAATGGAAGATTTCACACATTGCCATTGTGAAGAATGCCATTGTCATACCTTCACCACTGTCTGCAATATTTCTTAATACAAGGTGTCCTGTTTCAAGATATTCACCGATATAGAATGCGATGATTGTAAGAACAGAAACGATTATACCCTGATATGCACAGTCAAATCCGAGACCGCCTGCGAATACACCGTCATTCTTACTTCTTGGCTTTCTTCTCATAATATTTTCTTCAGGCTGTTCAAGGCCAAGTGCCAATGCAGGGAAACAGTCTGTTACAAGGTTAATGAAAAGAAGATGAGGTGCACGAAGAATTGTAAAGTTCATAATTGTCGCAAAGAAGATTGAAACAACCTCTGAAAGATTTGAACCGAGAAGGAACTGAATAGCCTTACGGATATTGTCGTAAATTCTTCTGCCTTCGCCGACTGCCGAAACGATTGTTGCAAAGTTATCGTCAGCAAGAACCATATCAGCAACGTTCTTTGTAACGTCAGTACCTGTGATACCCATACCGACACCGATGTCAGCACTCTTGATTGACGGAGCATCGTTAACACCGTCACCTGTCATAGCAGTAACATAACCCTTGTTTCTCCAAGCGTTAACGATTCTTGTTTTATGTTCAGGCTGAACACGAGCATATACACAGATGTTTTCAACAATTTTTTCAAATTCTTCATCTGAATACTTATCAATATCAGCACCCATCATAGCCTGACTGTCATCTGTAAGAATACCAAGTTCACGAGCAATAGCCTTTGCTGTATTGATGTGGTCACCTGTAATCATAATAGGCTTGATACCTGCACCGCGACATTCAACAATCGCATCCTTAACCTCAGGACGAACAGGGTCAATCATACCTGTAAGACCGATAAAGGTCATATCGTATTCAAGTGATTCCGAATCAAATGTTTCAGGAGCATTGTCATAATTTTTATATGCAACTGCAAATACACGAAGAGCCTGTGAACCCATTCTTGTATTTTCGTCCATAATCTTTGTGCGAAGCTCATCGTTCATTTCATAAACTTCACCGTTGACATCAATATGACTGCATTTCTTGAGGATTTCATCAGGAGCACCCTTTGTGAACTGAATAACGCCTCTTGCACTGTTATGAACAGTTGACATCATCTTTCTGCCTGAATCAAACGGAACTTCACCGATTCTCGGATATGCTTCAACAAGCTTTGATTTAGGAAGGTCAAGACTCTTTGCATAGTTAATAAGAGCAACTTCGTCAGGCTCGCCTGTACTCTTGCCGTCTTCCTGTACTTCAGCGTTAGTACAAAGTGCCATTGCTGTTGCCAACTGCTGTTCATTAGGAGCAAAGTGGTCAACAA
This sequence comes from Candidatus Fimenecus sp., assembly GCA_045595185.1. Taxonomy (GTDB): domain Bacteria; phylum Bacillota; class Clostridia; order Oscillospirales; family Acutalibacteraceae; genus Fimenecus. The sequence goes on from JAZNZX010000031.1 coordinate 1,790, forward strand.
CTGTCATTACATTCTGTGTAAGAGTACCTGTCTTATCAGAACAGATAATCTGTGTACAACCAAGTGTTTCAACTGCTGTCATCTTACGGATAATAGCGTTTTTCTTTGACATATTTGTAACACCGATTGAAAGAACGATTGTCATAACCGCTACAAGGCCTTCAGGAATTGCAGCAACTGCAAGTGCGATAGCGGCAATAAATGAATGAAGAATAACATCAAAGTATTCTGTGCTTCCGCCAATGATAATCTTTGAAAGAATATTATATGCAAAGATAACTACACAAACGCCAAGTACAAGCTTTGTAAGAACCTTTGAAAGCTGTTCAAGCTTGATTTCAAGCGGAGTTTTGCCTTCTTCAGCAAGGGTAATAGCATTGGCAATCTTACCCATTTCAGTATCCATACCTGTTGCTACAACAACTGCTCTACCGCGACCGTAAACAAGTGTTGAGCCCATATATGCCATATTCTTACGGTCACCGAGAGCAACCTCGTCATCAACCTTTTTACCCATAAGAGCATTTACAAGCTTTGTAACGGGAACAGATTCACCGGTAAGTGCTGCTTCCTCAATTTTCATACTTGCGCACTCAAAGATACGGCAGTCAGCAGGAATTGCATCACCTGCGTCAAGAAGAATAACGTCACCTACAACTAAATCTTCGCTCTTAACAGTTACAACCTGACCGTCACGAAGAACCTTAGTTGTTGCGGCAGACATTTTCTGCAACGCTTCAACTGCTTTTTCAGCCTTGCTTTCCTGAAGAACACCAAGAACAGCATTGATAAGAACAACAACAAGGATGATGATTGCATCTGTGGGAACATACATACCTGCTGCAGGGTCATGCTCAATAAATTCAGTTACAGCAGAGATAACAGCTGCTATAAGAAGAATGATAATCATCGGGTCCTTAAGCTGGTCAATAAAACGAGAAAACATTGACTGTTTTTTTGCCTCTGCCAACTTGTTTTTTCCGTTTGCTTCAAGTCGTTTTTGAGCCTCAGCAGATGTAAGACCGGTTTCACTACTCTTTACCTCTGCAAAAACATCAGCGACTTCATGAAGATAATGCTTCATAAAAACACCTCTTTTTATTTCTTTGCTCTCGCAATAAAATTATACCATATTTTACAATGCAAACACGATTTTATCAACGGACAGAACAGAAATTCTGTCCCTACGCATTCGCAATAAATTTATATAAATCAAAAAGACCTTCAGCAATTTATATTTGCCGAAGGTCTTGCTTCCTGAAAACAACAGGTACGATAACCAGTCAAATAAATTGACGAGTGTTGACTACCGTAAATTAGCTACTCCCCTTAGGTTTTACTATATTTTAGTATATCATTTACGGAATTTTTTGTCAATAACAGTCATTCTTTTTCATTTTTATTTACAAACTGCTCATATATGAACACCGAGAGTAAAACAAACAGTATTGTAATGAACATTTTTAACGGTACAAGATGTGTCATTGTCGCCTTGAAATATTCATCTGCCGGTGCTGAAAGCTTTATTGGGAAGAAAACATAGCTTAATGCAACCCACGTAATGATTGCTGTTACAGTACCTATCAATATATCATAGAACTTTGTCATTTTACTGTGACCTCTATTCCCATTTTGCAGTCTGTAAAGAGTCGATTTCTTCATTAGTTGTAAGGTCATATGCTTTTACATAAGTGCCTTTATCATAATTATTAACAACAACATAGAATGTATTTTCAACATAAGTTGCACCCATAATCCATAAATCTCTATTACCTACTTGATATCGTGCTACTTCACAAAGACCGTCTGCTGTAATCTTATATCGGATATAATAGTCACCACTTGGTTTTATATCGCCATTGTTTACATAATAATCTACTGTGAATGGCACTGCAAATTCGTTTTCGGAAAGTGTAATATACACTTTATGGTTATAACTAATCTGCGAATAACAGTATGCACCTTGTGTTATCTTAAGCACGGAACTTTCCTTTGGTTCATACGGATTTGAAACATCGAAAAGTGAAACCTTACAGTCACCATTTTCCCCTGTCATTGTGCCGTCACGACCGACACCGACAAGAAGATTTTCTGTAATCGGATGAAGATATTCAGAGAATCCCGGTATTTTAAGCTCGCCTTTTACTGTTGGGTTTTCAGGGTCATTCAAGTCAATTACGAACAATGGGTCAGTCTGTCTGAATGTTACCACATAAGCCATATTGCCGACAAAACGAACTGATTTGATAAGCTCGCCTTTTGCTAAATCCTCAACCTTGCCTACAATCTGCATTGAATTGTTGAGAATATAAAGGTTATTCACTCTGTCATCAACTGACATTGAAACGCTGTCACCATCAACAGTTGTTTTATTAAAGGTTGTTGCAATTCGGAAATATTTACCGTCATAGCTCATTGAGAACTGGTCGTTTATATATCCGTTTACCTTGCCTTCAGCCATATGCTTTACGCCTGAATCAGTATATTCAAAGCGGTAAATTTTTGTTATTTCCTGATATTTTTCGTCATTTGCACCCTCGCAAAGGAATAAGCCCTTTGACGATGCATAAAGATTTCCGCAGTTGCCTAAAATTGCTGTGCTTTCAGGCTCTTTCTTTTCACTTACATCAAGAGTTGTTATAACTGCATAAGTTGTTGACTTGCTTTCTTCAATGAGATAAATGCTGTCGGCAGGAATTTTTTCACAAGTGTCGTCAACTGTAATTTCAGGAATACAACCGTCACGATAATCGTCGTTATACACATTTACATTGTAAGTGCTTATTGCATAAAGCTTTGTGCCAATCATTCGTGAGTTGTTGTATCCGCCCTGCTGTGAGTACTCGTTAACGAGCTTTGGTGCTTTTCGGTCAGAAATGTCATAAACCTTTACAAAAGTATCAGATTCTACATATCCGATGCAATCGGTTGCTATTTCATATCTTGAATATTTGTTGCCATTAGTCATAATTTCCTTTTGAAGACGACCCACAACAACAAGCTTGTCATCAACAATATAAATTTCTTCTGCAACCTCATTATCCTTTAAATCAATCTGTGATGCTTCAGCCATTTTTTCACCTGTCACATCAACAATAGAAATTGATTTATTGCTGTCAGCGTTGGCAATATAAAGATAGTTTCCGTCAGTTTTGATAATGTCCCCTTCGTCAACATCCTTTTCCTGTCTGTTTGTTGTTCCGTAATCCTTGTTATCAGAAGTTGCGCCTGTTGCTGATGATGAACTGCCATTCATAGTTTCAGGTGCTGCTTCAGGGACTGCCATATCAGCACCATCGTCAGTTGCTACCATATCACCTTCTGCTATTTCTTCGTCAACATAAAGGAAAACATCCCAAAATTTATTCTTTTTGTATTCCTTATGAAGTGTGTCAAATTTTTCGTAAATCTTGTCGTAAGACTGATACTGCATAACTTCGGTTTTATCGCCACTATTATTCTGCAACGGTACATCCTTCTGCTGTGAACTCATATAAACGCCTATAATACCAATAACAAGGAACAAAGATGCAACTAATGGAACAAGTTTTTTTGCCATATTCTTTTTCTTTGGAATTTCGATAATTTCTGCTTTTGAACTGTCGATATCGTCAAGAATGTTGTCTTTGCTTAAATTTTCAGGTAATTTCACCTGCATTTTCTTATCTAAAAAATCTTTTGCTTTTCTGTTCATTACTCTAACTCCTTTCTGAGTTCTGCCAAAGCGCGACGAAGCTTTGTCCGTACGGTGGCTGACGGTAAATTCATAATTTTACCGATTTCGTGAGATTTGAACCCACCAACCACAGATAAAAGAACGATTTCTTTTGAAATGTCGTTCAACTTATCTAACGCTTCACGAACGGGAATTGAAAACTCAATTTCCTTGTCCGTATAGCCTGTATCCTCAAACTCAACTATGTAATTATTTTTTGAAAGGACCTTTTTACAAGTATTTGAAAGGGCTGAAAAAAGGTATGATTTGAATTTTTCGGGATTTTTAAGGGAATGCATACTTTTAAAGACCGATATTGCGGTCTCCTGCACAGCGTCCTGCGCGTCATATGAATTTTTGCAGATACCAAGTGCAAAACGATACATATCAAGAGCGTATTTTTCATAAAGCTGTCCGTATGCATCCTTGTCACCTGACATTGCAGATAAAACAATGTTTTTTAATTCTTTACTCATTGTCATACCTCCCTACTAGTAGGGTGACAGAGATAGTCCAAACCGGTTTTTTAGTTTTTTTATTATTCCTGTTTTAAATATTTTACGGATTTGCAATAGCTTTGTTCAGGAATCCTCGACCTTAAAAACGAGATATTTTTATTGGAATTTTGGTATTGAAGATGTAGGAAGGCAGACGCCTTTCAAATCTGAAATACCGAAAAGACTTAAAAATAGCCGTTTTAAAGACTGGTTTGGATTATTTCTGTCACCCTCTTGCCCTTTCATAATATAAGAGTATCAAAAATGCGTTTTTGTTTCAACTTTTTGGAAAAAATTTTTATTTATTGAAAATTTCTGTTGTTTACCTTATAATAAATTCATTACAAAAAAGGAATTTTACAGATGAAGCGTTCAACAAAAATATTTATAATTATTCTTGTAGTGTTTTTTGTTCTTTGTCACATTGATTTCAGACCTTGGTTTTATGAAAGGCAAAAGGAATATCTTAATCGTGTTGACGAAACAAGAAAGGAATATAACATCGGCTCTTGCTACAATATGCAGGAGGATTTGTGTTACTACATAGTTTTTATTGATGACGATGAAAGCAAATGGAACGAAAAGGACAAAACTGAATTCATTGAAAAGAAATTCAGTATGTCAATGGAATATCTGTCAAATCAGGCATCTATTTATAATGTAACTTTAGAAACTGACTATAAAGTTTGTGAAAAATCAGCCATTTATGATGGTGTAATTGAGGCAGAAGCAGTTCAGAATGATGCACAGTATGACATTTTCACAAAGGTTGCATCGTCTCTCGGATACGAAACACCAAACGAAATGAACGACTCTCTAAAAAAAGAATTAGATGTTAAACAAGTGGCATATCTTTTTGTCATTAACAAGGAAGGTCGTTCATATAAGCTTTCACATTCAGAGTCAAATATTGAAAGAAAAAAGGAATTTTGTGTTCTGTTTTCACAGTCTGTTGGATATACGGATACAACTTGTTATTCGACCATAGCACATGAAATACTTCACCTTTTTGGTGCTGAAGATTATTATGACCCCTATGGTGATTATCCCAAAAGAGAAAAACTCGCAAATGAGCTTTATCCGAATGACATAATGTTTGGTACGGTTACAGATATAAATACTGTTAATATTGGAAACTATACTGCTTATTCAGTTGGTTGGATTGATGAGTTGCCACAGGAATGTAATGTGGAAGAATGGTGGAAATAGTTAAAAACAATATAATCCCTTTCGGCTCCCCTTGTCAGGGGAGCTGTCTTTTCGTAAGAAAAGACTGAGGGGTAGTCAGTTTATATGTTATCTATCTCTCCCTCAGTCTGCTTCGCAGACAGCTCCCTCGTCAGCGGGAGCCAAAGAATATCCAATTAAAACTCCCCTACAAATTATAATTTTGTGTTTAAAAGAAAAAGAGCCGACAAAAATGCCGACTCCTTTCCCATAGGAATGTATCATAAAATCGAATCTACATAGTCACAAGCTGCAAGTGCTGCTACTGCACCGTCACCTGCTGCTGTAATTACCTGACGGATATTTTTTGTTCTGCAGTCCCCTGCTACAAAAATGCCTTTTGCGTTTGTAAGGCAGTTTTCATTTGCATCAACATATCCACGACCGTCAAGTGTAACGATTTCTTTAAAAATATCGTTCTGTGGTACAAGTCCGATAGCGACAAACATACCGTCAAGAGTTAAATCTGCGCTTTCTTCTGTTGCAACATTCTTGATTGTAATCCCCTTGAGTTCATTCTCACCAATCAGTTTTTCAACAACTGTACCGAGAATAATCTCAACATTATCTTTGCTTTGGAGTTTCTCAACAAGTTTTTGTTCACCTGTAAAAAAGTCAAGATTCTGAATTACATAAACCTTTTTTGCAAGGTCAGAAAGAAGAATTGCTTCCTGTAATGCTGAATTACCACCACCGATTACTGCAACAGTTTTGCCTTCATAAAAAGCACCGTCACAAACTGCACAGAAAGAAATTCCCTCACCAACAAGATTTTCTTCATTCTCAAGTCCTAAAAGTCTGTGCTTTGCACCTGTTGCGATAATAACAGATTTACCTTTGAATTCTCCTGAATCTGTAACGACAGTTTTGTATTCACCGTCTTTTATCTCAAGCACTTCTGCACATTCAACCTCTGCATCCTGATTAAGCACCTGTTCAACAAGCTTTTCAGCGAATTCATTACCTGTTACTTCCTGGAATCCAGGAATATTTTCAACCTTTGGTGAATATGTAATCTGTCCGCCAAAGCTACCTTTTTCAATTACAAGTACGGTTTTATTTGCCCTGCGAGCATACAGGGCAGCGGTGAGCCCCGCAGGACCACCGCCGATTATTATAATATCATACATAATTATAATCCCTTAATTTTAATTAAACATTCAAGAACTTCTTAATGTCTGATACACCTGCAAACTTTGAAACTGCACCGTCCTTAACAACTACAAGAGTTGGAGCCTGCTTGATGCCGAATTCGTTTACTAAGTCAACATTTTCGTTAGCAAGAAGTTTTTCGTAAGCTACACCTGCTTTGTCAAGTAATGAGCAAGCAATCTTACAGTTAGGACAAGTTGCTGTTGTGAAAAGGTAAATGCTGTCTTCAACTTCTACAACTACATCTTCTGCCTTTGCACATTCACAAACTGCATTTTCTGTAACATCATGTGTAAGATGTGAGTTAGCAATATCGTAAACCTTTCTGTCCTTATATTCCTGAGCCTTACCGTCGTTCCAGTTCTTAACAGGACGATAGTAACCTGTAATTCTTGAATAAACTTCTGCTTCTTCACCACAATGTGGACAAGTGAATGCTTCACCTGCGATATAACCGTGGTTCTTACAGATTGAGTAAATTGGTGAAATTGAATAGTAAGGAAGTCTGTAGTTAGATGCAATCTTTCTTACAAGAGTTGCACATGACTGCCAATCAGGAAGCTTTTCACCAAGGAATGCGTGGAATACTGTACCTGATGTGTAAAGTGTATGAAGTTCATCCTGCATATCAAGTGCTGTGAAGATGTCCTGTGTATAGCCAACAGGAAGATGTGAACTGTTTGTGTAGTATGGTGTTTCACCTTCGCCACGACCTGCTGTGATAATATCAGGATAGTATTTAAGGTCATGCTTTGCAAGTCTGAATGCTGTTGATTCAGCAGGAGTTGCTTCAAGGTTGTAAAGGTCACCGTAAAGCTCCTGATAGTCTGAAAGGCGAGTTCTCATATGATTGAGAACATCCTTTGCAAACTGCTGTGTCTTTTCTGTTGTCATATCAGCCTGAAGCCATTTTGCGTTAAGACCAACTTCGTTCATACCAACAAGACCGATTGTTGAGAAGTGGTTGTTAAATGTACCCAAATATCTCTTTGTGTATGGATAAAGACCTGCGTCAAGAAGCTTTGTGATAACATCACGCTTAACCTTAAGTGAACGAGCAGAAATATCCATCATCTTATCAAGACGAGCGTAGAAATCAGCTTCATCCTTTGCAAGGTAAGCAATTCTCGGTAAGTTGATTGTAACAACACCAACAGAACCTGTTGATTCACCGCTACCGAAGAACCCGCCTGACTTCTTACGAAGTTCACGAAGGTCAAGACGAAGACGACAGCACATTGAACGAACGTCTGAAGGTTCCATATCACTGTTGATATAGTTTGAGAAATATGGTGTACCGTATTTTGCTGTCATTTCAAAGAGAAGCTTGTTGTTCTCTGTTTCTGACCAGTCAAAGTCACGAGTGATTGAATATGTTGGAATTGGATACTGGAAACCACGACCGTTAGCATCGCCTTCAACCATAACTTCGATAAAAGCCTTATTAACCATATCCATTTCAGCTTTACAATCTTTATATTTGAAATCCATTTCCTTGCCGCCAACGATACAGTTGAGTTCAGCAAGGTCGTTTGGAACTGTCCAGTCGAGAGTAATGTTTGTGAACGGTGACTGTGTACCCCATCTTGAAGGAGTATTAACACCATAGATGAATGACTGAATGCACTGCTTAACCTCTTTATATGTGAGATTGTCAACCTTTACGAACGGTGCAAGATAAGTGTCGAATGATGAGAAAGCCTGAGCACCTGCCCATTCATTCTGCATAATTCCAAGGAAGTTAACCATCTGGTTGCAAAGTGTTGAAAGGTGAGCTGCAGGAGCTGATGTAATCTTACCCGGAACACCGCCAAGACCTTCCTGAATTAACTGTTTAAGTGACCAACCTGCACAGTAACCTGTAAGCATTGAAAGGTCGTGAATATGAATATCAGCATTTCTGTGAGCGTTGCCGATTTCATCATCATAAATTTCAGAGAGCCAATAGTTAGCTGTAACAGCACCTGAGTTTGAAAGAATCAAACCACCAACTGAATAAGTAACAGTTGAGTTCTCTTTAACACGCCAGTCGTTAACATTAAGGTAGTTATCTATAATAGCCTTATAGTCAACCATTGTTGCATTAAGGTTACGAACCTTTTCTCTCTGGCGACGATAAATAATGTATGCCTTAGCAACATCGTCATAACCGGCCTTGATAAGAACAGATTCAACACTGTCCTGAATGTTTTCAACTGAAATTGCCTGGTCCTGAATCTTTGGCTCAAATTCTGCGGTTACTTTAAGTGCGAGGAAATCGATAATGTCTGCATTATACTGCTTGTTACAAGCGTCAAATGCAAGTGTAATTGCTTCTGCAATCTTTTTAAGGTCAAAAGATGCAATTTTTCCGTCTCTTTTTACTACGTTATACATATTGTGCCCTCCCTATTGATTTTGATTTTGTGCATTAAAAGATAAGTCCCGCTTACCCCATACGCACGGTTTTATTGGTTAGCGAGACTTATTATATTACATATATAGTGTATTGTCAATAGTTTTTTGCACAATATATTGTGTTTTTTCTAAATTCCTCGAATTTCAACAGAAGATATAAATTCAGATGCTTTTTCCTTCATTTCTTTGAGCAAAAGTGCTGAAACCGGCTCTAATCCGTCACTTATAATGTCACCTGAATCCACAAAATTCTGTAAAAAATACTTGTGTGCCCCTTTGAGCCATACCACAATATCTTGTATATCATCAAGAGTATGATAATTCTTCACAACTGTTGTTCTGAACTCATAATCCACTTTTCCCTGCAATAAAAACTCTACGCTATGTTCAATCGGTGAAATGTCAAAGTCACTAACACCGATAGTTTCACCATATTTCTCTTTGCTATTCTTTATATCCATAGCAACATAATCCACAAGACCTTTTTCCACAATGGAAATAAGCTTTTCGGGAAAGCTACCGTTTGTGTCGAGTTTAACTGAATAACCCAAAGACTTTATTTCTGCAATAAAATCTTCTATACCATCCTGCAAAAGTGGTTCGCCACCTGTTATTACAACACCGTCAAGAAGTCCCTGTCTTTTCTTTAGGTATGAAAGCACCTCATCAATATCAAGATAGGTTTCCTTATCAATATGAGTTACCAAAGATGCGTTGTGACAAAAAGGGCAACGGAAATTGCATCCGGGAGTAAACACGATACAAGCAACCTTACCCGGATAGTCCAATATAGTTAATTTTTGAAAACCGTTTATAAGCATATACTTTTTTCCTCACAGTATGATTTCAATTAAATATATCATAAAAAGTATAAAATGTAAATTGTTGATATTTTTTTATTTAATGATATAATTAACTTTAAAGGTGAGATAAAATGATAAAAAAAATTATAGCTAAAATCAAAAAGAAACTTAAAAAAACAAAAATTCTTGACCGTTTCTTAATAGACGGAACAGAATATCGTGTTGTTGAAGCCTCAAGTATTCTTCCGTCATTCAAAAACAAGCGAAGTTTATTCTTCAAAAAAGATGGCGGGATATATAGCCATTCTGTGATTTATCTGAATCCTAAATATCATTTTCAACCTACCTACCAGATTCCACAAGCAATAATCGACATTTGGTCAAAAACTGATAACGCATTGGTGTTAGGATGTGCAGGATGTACTCTTCCTCGTTTTTTATCTCTGCAATTTCCAAACAGCCACACAACAGGTATTGAAATATCAGAAAAATTCATAGATATTGCAAAAAAATATTTTTTACTCCACGAAATCAAGGACCAATTCCACCTGATTCATGCAGACGCTATTGAATATATCAAAAACAATCAGTTAAAAGAAAAATACAACGTTATTTATGTTGATATTTTTGATGCGAACAAGCTTATCAACGAGCTTTTTACAGATGATTTTGTAACAGCATTAACAAACCATACAGATAATTATTCTATTGTGATTTTTAATCTTTTAGGTAAATCTGATGCTGAGATTATTGATTTTGCCGAAAGCATCAACTCTCCTTACGATGGCAAATATATTTTTTCGCAAAAGGAAGAAAGTCCTGTCAAATTTTTAACTCTTGTAAAAACAGCCAATAAAAACAGTCTTGCCGAATTTGAAAATTGTTTGGAAACAATTGACTGCATAAAACAAAAAATATAAGAAAAGTGGAGTTTATAATGCTCCACTTTTATCATTATTTAAGTATAACTCTTTAATTTTTCTTTATAATATGGTATAAATATTATAACTTTAATTTGCGAGGAACATTTATGAAAATTGCAGTTATTTTTACAGGCGGTACAATCGGCAGTCGTACAAACGAAAAATGGATTACCGTTGACGAATCCACAAGATATGACCTTTTGAAATATTATCAGAATGATGATGAAATTTCTTTTGAGGTTTTTTCACCATACAATATATTAAGTGAAAATCTTTCTGCCAAGGAGCTTAATCTGTTACAAAAGGAAATTAGCGACAGACTTTGTGAAAATTATGATGGAATAATCGTTACACATGGGTCCGACACGCTTCAATATTCTTCAACTGCTATTGAAATGGCTTTTGGTGATTGTTCTTTTCCTGTTATTTTCGTTTCTGCCGATTATCCGTTGGATAATGAAAAGTCAAACGGTTATCCGAACTTTCAATGTGCTGTAGAGTTTATCAGAAACAAAATTGCAAACGGTGTTTTCGTTTCATATAAAAACACAAATGAAAACCACACAAAAATTCATATTCCGTCAAACATATTGCAACACAACGAGTTAAATGCCGATATTTACAGTATTGATGACACCTACTTTGCGAAATACAACGGTCAGTTCGTTTTAAATAATGTAAATTATTGCGACAAGGCTCAAAATTCAGGCATTATAAATTATACAGACGATTCGCAGATTCTCATTATTCCAAAGGCACCGGGACAATGCTACTCATATTGTCTTGACAATGTTAAGGCTATTCTCTTTAAAACTTATCACAGTGCTACGCTCGACACCGCAAACGAAAAATTTACAGAATTCTGTAAAAAGGCAACGGAAATGAATGTTCCTATGTTTGTTCTGAGTCCTAAAACCGATACAAACTATGAAAGCACAAAAGTATATCGGGACTTGAATATCAATATATTGCCATACGGAACTTTTATATCTGCATATATGAAGCTTTGGGCAGACATAAGCAAAAACTCAAATTCATAAAAGGACACAAAAAAGCTCAGGAAAAATTCCTGAGCTTTTATTATTATCTATTGCCATACATATTGTTGTAATAGTCCTGATATTCACCGCTGATGATTTTTTCCCACCATTCGCGATTTTCAACATACCATTTGATTGTTTTTTCAATTCCCTCTGCAAACGGTGTCTGTGGAAGCCATCCCAGTTCCTTATGAATTTTCTCAGGGTCGATTGCATATCTGAGGTCGTGACCTGCACGGTCCTTGACATATGTAATCAAGTCTTCACTCTTGCCAAGCGCAGAAACAATGAGTTTAACAACATCAATATTTCTCATTTCGTTATGGCCACCAACATTGTAAACCTCGCCAACAGTACCGTTATGAATAATAAGGTCAATTGCTGAACAATGGTCCTCAACATAGAGCCAGTCACGAACATTGATTCCTTCACCATACACGGGCAACGATTTATCGTGAAGTGCATTGATTATCATAAGAGGAATCAATTTTTCAGGAAAATGATATGGTCCGTAGTTGTTAGAGCATCTTGAAATCGTAACAGGAACACCGTATGTACGGAAATATGCGAGAACAAGCAAATCAGCAGATGCCTTACTTGCTGAATATGGGCTTGATGTATGAATCGGTGTATCCTCACGGAAGAACAAGTCAGGTCTGTCAAGTGGCAAATCGCCATAAACCTCATCTGTCGAAACCTGATGGTATCTTTTTACATTGTATTTCTTTGTTGCGTCAAGAAGCACCTGAGTACCTAAAATATTTGTTTTAAGGAAAACCTCAGGCTCAAGAATTGAACGGTCAACATGACTTTCAGCAGCAAAGTTCACAACTATATCAAAATTACTTTTTTCAAAAAGGTCAAACACAAACTGACGGTCAGTAATATCCCCTTTTACAAAAGTAAATTTAGGATTTTTCATTGCTTCTTCAAGAGTGTGAAGATTACCTGCATATGTCAGCTTGTCAATTACAACTATTTCATAATCAGGATATTTCTCCAGCATATAGTATGCGAAATTGCTTCCTATAAAACCGGCACCACCGGTAACTAAAATTTTCATAACAATTTTCTCCAATTAAATATGTATTTTATCTGATTTTGCCTTCGATAATATTTGCAAGGTGTTGACCATATGCAGATTTACCGTATTTTTTAATCGACCGCATAACCTGTTCTTTTGTAATCCAACCATTGTTATATGCAATTTCTTCAGGTGCAGAAATAACAATACCCTGTCTTGTTTCAATAGTCTTAACAAAATCGGCTGCATCAATAAGGCTGTCAACTGTACCTGTATCAAGCCATGTGTATCCACGCCCAAGAAGTTTAACATTAAGATTATCTTCTTCAAGGTACATTTTGTTAAGGTCGGTTATTTCAAGCTCGCCACGAGGAGACGGTTTTACTCGCTTTGCCTTTTCCACAACAGATTTATCATAAAAATACAAGCCTGTTACGCAGTAATTGGACTTTGGATTCTGCGGCTTTTCTTCAATTGAAACTACCTTATTGTTTTCATCAAACTCAACGATACCGAAACGCTGTGGGTCATTTACATAATATCCGAAAACTGTAGCTCTGCCATCAATACTTTCGTTGACAGCATCGCGAAGAAGCTTAATAAAGCCACTTCCGTAGAAAATATTATCACCGAGCACCATAGCGCAAGAGTCATCTCCTATAAACTCTTCGCCGATTATAAAAGCCTGTGCAAGACCGTCAGGTGATGGCTGTTCAGCGTAAGAAAGATTAACACCTAAATCCTCGCCTGTGCCAAGAAGCTTTTTAAAGTTTGGCAAATCGTGTGGTGTTGATATAATAAGAATGTCCTTAATGCCAGCCAGCATAAGAGTTGACAGCGGATAATATATCATAGGTTTATCATATATAGGTAAAAGCTGTTTTGATGTAACGATGGTAAGCGGATATAATCTTGTTCCCGAGCCACCGGCTAAAATAATACCTTTCATTGAAAAATCCCCCTTAAATCACACATTTATACTATCACAACAACAAATTGTTGTCAAATAAAGCATCATTCATCAAAATATGAATTTGTACGGTCAATATCAAAAATAAACTGATTCATTTTGTTTCCTTCAGTATCTTTGATAACCAATGTTTGGTTGATTTTATTGATTGCATCGTATATCTCATCAATATTTTCTGATGCAAACGAAAATCTTCCAAAATGCTGACTCAACGTGCCGATAACTTCTTCAGAAATAGAATCGCCGACATAATAGTACTGTATAAAATCACTGACACAGGGCAAAGTTTTCAGTTCTTCCAAGCCTTCTATTGAACCAATTGTACCAACATTTAAAGGCATACCCAACTGGGCAGCAACTTTACCACCATATGTTACGGCAAGTTTTTCTTTTTCTTCCTGTGTACACATTTCTCCACCAAGAGCATAACGAATCATCATTTTCATATCATTAATGCCCATAAGAGGATTTGTAAACTTAAAGAGCATACCACCGCTGAGACGATAACCCATTTCGTGAAAATAGATTTTACCCTTATATGGAAGTGCTTGGAAGAATGCTGTACCATTTTTAAGTCCCATTCCTTTAAGCATATTACGAACTGCCATATCCATATTTTCCATATAATAATCTGCATATTTAGACGGTGCACAAGTAAAGTGACTGATTAGACTCTTTTTTTCAACAGGGTCAGCCACATATGTATCAATAAGCAGATACGGATATGCTTCACCGTCAGCTAAAATGTATCTTGCACCAAACAATTCGCCACCGTTATCAATATATTTTTCAACAACAATTCTTTTGCAGGTAGAATTTTCCATAGCATAACGACAGGCTTCACGAATTGTGCTTTTATCCATACAAACAGAAATCCCGTGTGAACTGTGACCGTCAACAGGCTTTACAATAACAGGGTAATCAACTGCGTCAAGTTCTTCTTCTGTTGAATTTTCGTCAACATTATAAAGTTTCGGACAATCAACACCATAATCCATACAATATTGCTTAAACTCGTCTTTGTTAGCACATTTATCCCACAAATCCATAGTTGTATAACAAGGCAAACCTGTCTTTTCACATAATTTTATAAGATTTCTTATGTTAAATTCACTTGGGCCACAGAAAACACCATCAGCACCACTTGTCTTAATCAGTTCTTCAAGTCCATCTAAATCAGTTGTGCTGATTGATGCTTGTTCATCTGCTATTTCTTTAGATACTCCATCAGGAAGATAATCGGTAACAATTGTATAAACACCCATATCCTTTGCATTTTTCACCAAATCCAAGGTTGCTGTCGTACCACCAAGAACGAGTAATTTTTTGCCTTTTACATCCATTTTCATTATCCCCTTTTAAAGCCTTCTTTTTCGAATTCACTTTCTTAATCAATATTATAACACAACCATTTATTGATAACAAGTAAAAAGTTTTTCGACGAAAGTGTATTTGATAATACAAATTATGTTGCTTTTAGTTTTTTTTCATGTTATAATCCTTAGGTTAAAACAAATTAGTTAAAGAGGCGTTTTTTATGCTTATTTCTGTAGCAATCCCTTGTTACAAGTCAGAGAAAACAATTGAAAAAGTTGTTGATGAAATTCGTAACGAAATAACAAAAAAGGACGGTTACGACTATCAAATTATTCTTGTCAACGACTATCCGTTTGACAACACCTTTTCAGTAATCACAAAACTTTGTGAAAAGGATTCAAAAATTGTTGGCGTTAATCTTTCACGAAATTTTGGACAAGCATCGGCAAAGCTCGCTGCAATTCCTTTTGTTAAAGGTGATGTTCTTGTATTTATGGATGATGACGGTCAACATCCCGCAGAGGGAATTATTCCTCTTGCAGAAAAGGTTATGGAAGGTTATGATGTTGTTTATGCTTATTTTAAAAACAAAAAGCATAACACATTCAAACGCATTACAAGTAAAATCAATGCAAAGATTTCCGAAATGAACGGTACAAGAGTCAAGGGCGTTCATGTTTCAAGTTTTTATGCAATCAGCCGTTTTGCTGTTGATTCATACGAAAATTATACAAGTCCTTTTCCGTCAATGATGGGTTATCTTAATACACTTGTCGGCAAGGTAACAGAAATTGAAATGAAACACAGAGCAAGACTTGAAGGACATTCAAACTACACCTTGAAAAAGTTATTGAAGCTCTGGCTTACAGGATTCACAAACTTTTCCATCGTTCCTTTACATATGATTGCCTTTTTAGGAATTGCAATTGCAATTATAGGCTTTATTTCAGGACTTGCTGTTGTTATTGCAAAGCTCTTTAACCCTACTATGGCAGCAGGATATGCATCTACAATGTCTGTCCTTTTATTCCTTGGTGGTCTTATCCTGTTGGCTCTTGGCTTTATCGGTGAATATATCGGTAGAATTTATATGACTCTTAGTAATCTTCAGCAGTATAGAATCAGAACTGTAATCAATAATCCTGATAAGGAAGAAAAAAATCAAAATAAGAGATGAAATAATATGATTAATTTTAATGTTGCTCCATATGTCGGAACAGAACTCAATTACATAAAAGAAGCGATTGAAAGCACTAAAATCTGTGGTGACGGTCAATTCACAAAAAAATGCCACGCATGGTTTGAGGAACAGACAAAAACCGAAAAGGCACTTCTTACAACCTCTTGTACTCACGCACTTGAAATGGCTGCAATTCTCTGTGATATTCAGCCTGGTGACGAGGTTATTATGCCTGCTTATACATTCGTTTCTACTGCTGATGCTTTTGTGGGCAGAGGTGCAAAGATTGTTTTTGTTGACATAAGACCTGACACAATGAATATTGACGAAACATTGATTGAAAACGCAATTACAGAAAAGACAAAGGCTATTGTTCCTGTTCATTATGCAGGTGTTGGTTGCGAAATGGACACAATTCTTGAAATTGCAAAAAAACACAATCTTAAAGTAGTTGAAGATGCTGCTCAAGGTGTTATGGCTTTTTATAAAGGTAAGCCTTTGGGTACTTTTGGCAATTTTGGTTGTTACAGTTTCCACGAAACAAAGAATTACAGTATGGGTGAAGGCGGTGCTTTGCTCATTCGTGATAAGGAAGATATTGAACAAGCTGAAATTGTTCGTGAAAAAGGAACAAACAGAAGTAAATTCTTCCGTGGTCAAATTGACAAATACACTTGGGTTGATTTTGGTTCATCATATCTTCCAAGTGATATAAATGCTGCATATTTGTGGGCTCAACTCCAATGTGCAGAAGAAATCAATAACGACCGTCTTAATTCATGGAATCAGTATTATGAGCAATTAAAACCACTTGCAGACGCAGGAAAAATTGAACTTCCTTTTATTCCCGAGCACTGTGCTCATAACGCTCATATGTTTTATATCAAAGCAAAGGATTTGGAAGAACGCACAAGGCTCATTTCATTCCTTAAAGAAAATGAAATTGGTGCTGCATTCCACTATATTCCTTTGCATACTGCTCCTGCAGGACAAAAATTCGGCAGATTTGTCGGTGAAGACAAATACACAACAAAAGAAAGTGAACGACTTTTAAGATTACCTATGTACTATGGTCTTGAAAGTAACCAGATTAAGTATATCACCGAAAAAGTCACAGAATTTTATAAATAATACAAAGGAGTATCCTTGTGAAAAAACTTGTAATTATCGGAGCAAACGATTTTCAAAATCAGTTGATTTTAAAAGCGAAATCTCTGGGCTATGAAACCCATGTTTTTGCGTGGAAAGATGGCTCTGTCGGTGAAAAAACAGCAGACTTTTTCTACCCTATAAGCATTATTGAAAAAGAGCAAATATTGGAAGAATGCAGACACATAAAGCCTGACGGGATTTGTTCTATTGCATCTGACCTTGCAACAATTACAGTAAATTATGTTGCTGAAATGCTTGGACTTCCTTGTAACAGCACAAAATTTACCGAGATACAAACAAACAAATATGCTATGCGACAAGCTCTGGCTTCAGCAAATATCCCCTGTCCTAAATTTACTATTGCGGATTTAACCACAGATTTTGAAACAGTACTTTCTGAATTTTCTTTTCCGGTTATTGTTAAACCTACTGACCGTTCAGGTAGCAGAAGTATTATGAAGCTTGAAAGTTTTGACGGTATTGAAGATGCTGTAAAAAACGCTTGTGCCGTTTCTTTTGAGAAAAAAGCAATTATTGAAGAGTATCTTACAGGCAACGAATATAGTATGGAAACTATCTCACAAGGTGGTCAACATCATTTTCTTGCTGTTACAAAGAAATTCACAACAGGAGCTCCGAACTTCATTGAAACAGGACACAGACAACCATCAGATTTGTCAGCTGAAATAATTGATTCTGCGAAAAATATGATTTTTAATGCATTAGATGCGTTACACATTGAAAATAGTGCAGGTCATTCAGAGTTTAGAGTTGATGAAAACGGAAATGTAAAGATAATTGAAATTGGCGCCCGTATGGGTGGCGACTGTATCGGCTCTGACCTTGTTTATCTTTCAACAAACAATGATTTTGTAAAAATGGTAATTGATGTGGCTTGTGGTAATCACCTTGACATTATTGATACAACAACAAAACATAGAGCAGAAATACATTTTCTCTTTACACAAAAGGATGTTGATGCTTTTAATAATTGGAAACAAGCTCACGAAGACCATATATACCGCATTAGTGAATTTGATTATTCCAACATGGGAAATGTTACTGATAGTTCAACGCGAATCGGCTACTACATAACAGTTGAATAAATAAAAGGTACTCACACGAGTACCTTTTATTTTTATCGCTTTCAGAATTCTATGAACGCATATTTAATTGTTTTTCTCTTGTTTGTATATGTGATGTAAAGGTTGTCACCGTCTGCTATAATAGCAGGATATGAATACTCGGCAAAAAGATTTGCACTTTCTTCAAGTGTTACAACATCTTCCCATGTTTCGCCATTATCCTTTGAAACAGAAAGAATCAATCGGTTTCTTACCTTCATACCTGCCGGCGTATGCACAAGCCACAGCCAGCCATTATCGGTTGTAACGCAGTCAATACCACTATTGTTATTCATTAGGTCTGTCCGGTATGCCTCGCACCATGTATATCCACCGTCTGTTGAGTCAGAACGGTAAATCCAACCTGCTTTTGTACGGAACATTGCGTGGATATTACCCTCGCTGTCCTCCCAGAGTGTCGGCTGAATCATACCTACCGTCTTACCTTTACTGTCCTTTGCCACAACAAAATCAGTTCTTGTCCATGTAGCACCACCGTCTTCGGAAATATCGAAAAATGCTTTCCATTCGCCTTGTTCTGATGATGCAGGTGCAATTATTGTGCCGTTTTTTGTTACAAGTACCTTGTTTTTAACAGGACCTCTGCCACCGCTTGTATCCCCTGCTACAAGTTCCTGTGGTTCGCTCCATGTTTTACCGTTATCATATGAATCGGTATATTTTGTAACCCAATTCGGAATTTCCATACCAACCTTATAATAAAGTCTTACATAGCTACCGTAATTAACGAGAACAGGATTCCAATGAGCAACAGGGTCAGATGACGCCATCTGTTGCGGTTCACTCCAGCTTTCACCGTCATAAATGCTGTACCATATTCTCACATCGGCATTACCCTCAGCAGTACCTGCAAAAAATGCCGACATAAGATTTCCGTCAGGCAGTTTCGCGATTGTTGACGCGTGAGATGATTTAAAATATTCCTTTGCCTTGAAAATCTCGCCTTGTTCCATAGTAATTTCAATATCGGATTTTTCATTTCTGCTTCCTGTGAAAACGCTGACAAATCTTTCTGCTAAATCAATCACAGAACTGATTCCGCCATTGCCGACACAAGCCGAAACCTCAGTACCACC
Source organism: Candidatus Fimenecus sp. (assembly GCA_045595185.1). Taxonomy (GTDB): domain Bacteria; phylum Bacillota; class Clostridia; order Oscillospirales; family Acutalibacteraceae; genus Fimenecus. The sequence continues at coordinate 21,408 of JAZNZX010000031.1, forward strand.
GAACATACAAAGGCAAAGTACAATTGCTATTATTTTTTTCATCATATTTTTCATAGTAAAACACTCCTTGCTTATATATTAAATCACTTTACAAAATGTGTCAAGGAAGTAAGTGAAAAAATAAAGCCTTGAGAATTAACCCAAGGCCTTGAATTATAGATTTTTGATATTACCAGTGTTCTACACCACATGAGCAAACACGATTTTCCTGAATTCCGAAAAGCCAGCTAAAAAATCTTACAACTGACCAGATTGTTCCCATAATACCTGATGAATGGCACATATGAGTACATGACAATACAGGGTCAACCGCATCACAACCATCAGTCATACAGTTACCGTCTTCGTCAAAGAAATGTTCGGTTTGTTCGATATCATATTTACCGATAGGTTCGAAATCGTCACATTCTTCACAGTAAGCATAACCTGTACATCCTGCTTCCAAACAAGTCGCGTCAACCTGTGGTACAAAAGTAAGCTTATGAACAACAGTTTCTGTCTTTGGTGTTTCTTCAGGTGTTGTTGTGTCGCCTTCACCTGTTTCTGTGTTTGTATCGCCTTCACTTATGATTGCAGCACCTGCATCCTCTTCAGGAGTTGTTGTGTCCTCCTCAGGAGTTGTTAGCTCTTCATCTTCAACAGGTACTTCAACTTCAAATGAATGTGTTGAAATATCTGTGAATGTAAATTTCCATTCTTTACCTGCCTGATAATCAGCAAGAGCGATGAAGTAATTCTCACCTGCTTCAAACTGATAAACCAAGTCAAAATCGTAGTTCTCTTCGTTTTCAACTACGCTTATATCATCGTGATATGCTACAAGATTACCTTGTGAATCATACACATTACAATATGGGTCAGGGATTTCTTCCGTATATCCTGAGCTGTCAGACTGTGCACGGAAAATACCTGTTTCTGCAGGAGCAAACTTAATGAAAACATCTTCACCGTCTTCGCACTCAACATCGGCCTCAAACTTACCGTCTGTCAAGGTGATAACATCACCGTCAAACTCTTTACCGCAAGGGCAGGAGCCGAACATATTATCTGTTTTTACATGGTTACATTCTACACCGCAAGATGCACATTTGCCATCGCTGTAAGCAGCATGTAAGCATTCAAGTGTAATATCCCATACTGTTGCACCTCTGTAGTTACCCATACAGAAGTAATATGTTGTACCTGCTTCAAAATAATACTCAAGATAGAAATCACTTGTATCTGAATCAGCATCGTCATTCTTTGCTACATATGCACCGTCAAGGTTTGTGTACAATTCAACATATGGGTCACAATCATCATTTTCTCTTGAATCAGAGCTGAGTGCATACCAGCCATCCTTTTCAGGAATAAAACGGATGAACACATACTTTGAATACTGTGTAAGACCAGGAAGGTTAACAGGTCTTGTTTCGCCTAATGTAATTGTACCGTCAAAATCTGCGTAGTCATCACTTGCAAGTGCAGTTACTGAAACTGCTGACAAAGCCATTACCACAGCAAGAACAATTGATAATAATTTTTTCATGTGTATAACTCCCTTTTCTTTTTTTTTTGAAACTTCGTTCTCAATGTATGATTTTATCATTTAAGTAAAAATATGTCAATATACACTAATTAAGGATTATGTCTTTTTCGATGACAACAATCATCATTTTTCTGCAAGAATCAATATGTAATGGAATAATCCTTTATAAATGTAATCCCTGCACCAACTGTATGAGTGCCGAACATACTTACAACGACCGTCATTTTTAAAGGAGTTGAGTAAACCGCGTGAACCATTCTGCCTGTTTCCTTGTCAATAGTTGCTGTTACTTCGCAATCGTAATATGTTGCAGAAAATTCCTTAAGGAATGATGGTGCTTTTTCTGCGATTTCGTGAGTTTCAATAACATCACAAACTGAACCTACACCTGAACCTGCTTTTGGATTTTTCTCTTCCTTAAGTTTAAAATAAACCACATATTCTTTGCCATTATCCTTATAGTCTGCCTTTACAACATCACTTGCCTTAAGACAGCTTACATAATCTTGTCCCGGAACAATAAAGTTTTCCTTGATTTCTTCTTTTGTGGCATAAGCAATCGGTTCGGTATCGTCAGCCATAACTTCGTTTATAAATGTATCTGCTGTTGACTCAAGAACCTTTGGCACTTCCAACTCATTTACATTTCTTTTTTCATAGTTCTTAACTACCTTTGTTGCTTCTGTCTTCACCTTGTTTGCACACTTGTTGAAACATTCAACAAGCTCTTCTGTTGATGCAAAATCACCTTTTTCACCGTCGTTTTCATCCGTTGCTTCATCCTTGTCGGAAACAGAAACATCAACATCTGTTGGTTCATCAGCACCACCAACATCCGAAATCGTTGAATCGTCAACATTGGATGATGAATCGTTAATTGCAGAATCGTTGTTCACACTTTGTTCCACATTAACCGTTTTGTTATTTTCTTTTGCTTTTTCAGCAAATGTGTATGCTGTTGTCACAACTGAAAATGTGATTACAACTGCAAGTAAAACTGCAAGAACAGACACAAAAGTATTTGCAAAATTTCCTGATTTTTTTGACATATCCATACCCCATTTCAAAAAATTGACACCATTTCTAACAAACTCATTATATCATAATCAATATGTGATTACAATTATTCAAAATAGCCAACAAAAAACGAGGGAGATTGTTCATATCTTCCTCGTAGTTTTTTACCATCTGTTTTCTACATACTCGCAGAAGGCGTACATATCCTTAATTTCAAGCTTTGTGCCATCATCAAGAGTAACATCACCGTTCCAAAGACCATGAACCTGATGAGCGTGCATTCTGCCAATTTTCAAATCAAGGTCAGTATGATAGTCAAATGTAGGTGTCATTGTAAGATTAAATCTTCCGTCTTCGGAAACAATCTTCCAAGGCTCCATATATTTATCGTCTTTAGGGAATGTTTCAACATCAACTGCACCAATCTTATGAGCCTTTCCGTCATAGAACAGACAAGTTTCAGTAGCGTTGCTTTCATTACCGATTGCCCAGGTAATTTCAAAACCGAAAATGTGCTTTTCACCATTTTCATCGGTAAGATGTGTTGCACCCATACCCCAATACCATACCATTTCATGAATAGTATTAACTCTGCCCCAGTCAAGATGAGCGAAAGCAGTATCCTTTGAGAATGTGTATGTATCGTTACCAATTCTCATCGTGCCTTCACAAGGCATACCTGTTTGCTTTGTTGTCATAAAATATCTTGTCGGGTCTTCGTCAAAAGGCAAAACAGTTGTGATATTTTCGTGTCCGGGCATAATATCCATCTTGAAATTACACTCCACAACGCCTCTATCCTTTGTAGGACATCTGAACCAAAGAGTTCTTTCTGTTTCCTTTGTATCAAAATCAAAATCAGCCTTGCCGATTTTATCCCTGTAACGATTAGGAACATCGCCCTTTGCAGGTGGAACATGCTTATTTCCACCAAGGAATACCTGTGTGCAGTCAATAATTTCCTTACCTTCAACAAGGTCAACAAGCTTTGCTGAAACATAACCGCCGATATTGATGTTTGCAAAGCTTAACTGCACCATATACTTTCCGTCAGAAACCTGATAGAAGTCCCACTCCTTACGGCTCATAATACCTGTTTTCACAAGATTTCTGTCATACTCGAAAACATTGTGTCTTGCCCAGCCTTTAGCATTAAGTGTACCATCAGCGTTGAGAAGCGGTGTGCTTTCTGTGTACTCTGTCTGTTTTGATTTTTCTTTCCAATCCCAGAAAGGAACATAGGTTTTTTCCATTTACATCTCTCCTAATAAATTTTCCCATTTAATCCATTATACTAACATAATCTTCCATTTGCAATAAGTATTTAAAACTTTTTCAGCTTTTTGCATAAAAATACATATCATATCCACCGATTGTAATCGGCAGAGTCAGTTCCTTTGTTCCGTCGTCATAGGTTGTATATGCAACCGTAGCGTATCCGTCTTTACCTTTGATTATGATTTTGTAATCGTCAGAACTGTCTGTAACAAACATCTCTTCATATGCACCCACATATGTTTCATCGTTTGTTTTATCAGTAATTACAAGCTCACCATCTTTTGCAGTAAGCACAACATCTACAACCTTTGCGTCAGGGTATGCGTCATTCTTTTCACCAACAGCCATAACAAGACCGTCTGCATTTATATTAGCAGCAGTACGAAGTTGCCACTCATAATCTTCAATTTTAATTTCATCTTTTCCACAGGCTGAAAAAATCATAGCCAGAATAAGTATGAACAACACAGGGATTACTTTTTTCATAAATTACACCTCTTTTAAATACATTCTGTCCTTATGGGAAAAACTGAACCTTCTACTTCAATTATATCGTCAACCCTGATTTCTGTATTGTCTGTAAAATGCAGAAGCCTGTTATGATAGTCATACTTTTTTACACAACCTGTAAAATCGACATACCTTCCGCCACTTTTTAGTGTGTCAGGAATAAAATATGTTACTGTTATTTCAGGTTGGTCATATATATGTTCAATAATATAATTAAACTTTTCATTAAGAATTGTTTTTGTTGTTTCGTCCAACTCAACTTTTTTGTCGGTAAGTCTTGCAGTTTCCTTTATCGCATCATCATGACCTGTCAATGCTGCAAAAGGAGAAAACTGCGCAGCACGGTCACAAACCGACATACGCGGTCGTTTTTTTGACTGATAATGTGGCAGGTTTATTATGTCATTGTACTTTTCCATATATTTTTCTCCTCATAAAATTGGAGTTTGTCGAACAAAACAATTAACTGGACAGGTCATTCTGAGCGTAGCGAAGAATCTTTCAAATAGTGACATATCAACCAACAGAGATTCTTCGTCACTTCGTTCCTCAGAATGACACGAAACCTTAATCATCCCGACAAATTATAATTTGTTCTTTATAAATCAAGTTTCATATAGATGGTATTGTCAATTGGGCTGTCATTGTAACATTCAATTTCATAAAACCCCATTTTCTTGTACATTTCTATTGCAGTTTGTAAAAATGGCAATGTATCAAGAAGCATACTACTATACCCTATTTCCTTTGCATCAGAGATAATCCTTTTAACAAGAATTTTTGCTATCCCTTTATTTCTGTATTCAGGTCTTACATAAAGTCTTTTCATTTCACATTGTGTTTCATTAAGAGGTCTTAATGCGATGCAACCTGCAACCTTGTTTTCATAATACGCAACATAAAGCCTACCCTTTGGTAAACCGTATTTTTCTTCTGCATTTTCTATTTCGCGGTCATATTTCTGTATTTCAAGATACTTTTTAAACTTGCTATCTCCTGACACAAGAAAATCAGTATATTCCGTGAATAACGCCTTAATTTCATCTTTCAGTTCATATCCGTAAACAATTTTTACATCCATTTTAAGCCTTGTGACCACCAATCTGACTGTTTCTGTCCTTTGCTGTAGCACCTTCCTCAAGATTCATACCCTTTAGAATTGCATTTTTTCCGTATTTTTTCTTAATATCAAGAACTGCTTGTTGCATTCGTTTTTCTTTTTCGAGAAATTCTTCTTCCTTTTGTCGTTTTTTTGAAAGTGCTTCGTAATCGGTAAACAGGTCTAATTGTTCCGGTGCTTGTTCCTTCCGGTCAGTTTCCCTTTCGAGCCTGCACGCTGCAATTGTAATTCTTCGCACCAATAAATTAGGGTTTACAATTTTATCAAAAAGCTCCATTGTTGCATCCACCATAAGCTTTGCCGAAGAGGTTTTTCTTGTAAGATTTGTTGTTCCGTGAGCATGCTTAGGCACCTGTCGTCCGTAATGGTCGGTGACAATTTCACCTTTATAGGCATTTCTTATTTCAGCATTTGTGATATTTTCAATATCATATCCGATTGTCAGCACAATCTGGTCTGTGACAAGGCCTTTTTCAACAAGGTCAAGTGCCATCAGTTCAACCATTTCCCTTGTCACAAGCTTTGCTTTACTTACAACATACGGTATATGCAACACCTGACCTGAGCTTATACTGTTTGTAGCAGGTTTATATGACTTAACATCTGCTATTGTACAAGGTTCCCAGCCCCACGCATGGTCAATAAGCAATTCTGCATTCACGCCAAAAAGCTTATACAAAAAATCCTCGTCAATCAGCGAATATCTCGCCACATCACCCATTGTGTAAATACCGTATTTTTCTAATTTATTGGCATATCCCCTACCAACTCGCCAGAAATCCGTCAACGGTTTATGTGACCACAGTTTTTCACGATAACTCATTTCGTCAAGCTCGGCAATTCGAACGCCGTCCTTATCGGCGGGAATATGCTTTGCCTCAATATCCATAGCAATTTTAGCAAGATACATATTTGTACCGATTCCTGCTGTTGCGGTAATTCCCGTGGTTTTCAGAACATCCTGAATAAGAGTTCTTGCAAACTCATGTGCTGTCATTTTGTATGTTGGAAGATAATTGGTAATATCAATAAAAACTTCATCAATAGAATAGACATGAATATCTTCAGGAGCAATATATTTAAGATACACATTGTATATACGCGTACTGTATTCCATATAATGTGCCATTCTTGGTGGTGCAACAATATATCCAAGTTCAAGACTCGGGTTATTGTTAAGTTCATCTGCATTACAGGATTTTTTAGTAAATTTTCTTTGTGGTGCATTTTTCAGCCTTTGATTGTTGATTGCAGTCACTCGTTGCACAATCTCGAAAAGCCTTGCTCTGCCCGAAACTCCGTACGCTTTAAGAGAAGGTGTAACAGCAAGACAGATTGTTTTTTCAGTACGACCGACATCAGCCACAACAAGATTTGTTGTAAGCGGATTAAGTCCTCTTTCAATACATTCAACTGAGGCATAAAACGACTTTAAATCTATACAGAGATACTTTTTTTCTGCCAATTGCCTCAGTCCTTCCGTGAATTTATATTATTATGATATAACATAACCAAATCATTTTCAATTATTTTCTTGCTTTTCCAAAATTAAAGTTCTAAATTTATCTTTACAAATGAAAAAAAATAACATATAATTGATTTAACTTATTAAAGTGAAAGGATGGGTTCAATTATGGAAAAAGGACTCAAAAAGCAATATGGGCTTTTAATGGCTATCTGCATGGTTGTAGGTACTGTTGTAGGCTCAGGTGTTTTCTTTAAGGCACAGGCAATTCTTCAAAAGACAAACGGAGATATGCCAATGGGTATCATCGCATGGATTATCGGTGGTGCAGTTATGATTTGCTGCGTCCTCGCATTCTGTGTTATGGCTCAGCAATACGAAAAGGTTAACGGTCTCGTTGACTATGCAGAAGCAACAATTGGTGGCAAATACGCATACTTTATGGGTTGGTTTGCTACAACAATCTATACTCCTGCAATGACATCAGTTCTTGCATGGCTTACTGCAAGATACTTCCTTACATTCTTAGTTTCAGTTAACCCTGATTTACAGCTTGCAGGTGACCCTGTAACCGGTACTGAAACATTCTTGCTTGCAGGATTTATTCTTATCTGTGTTTTCGCAATTAACACACTTTCTTCAAAGCTTGCAGGTAAGCTCCAGATTAGTGCTACATTCATCAAGCTTATTCCGCTTCTTTTGATGGCTGTTGTCGGTACTATCTACGGTCTTTCACACGACCTCACAGGTGCTCCTGTTGAAGCAGGTACATCAATGCTTGGCGCTAACTTCGCAACAGGCACAGGCAACTATTCAGTTCTTTTCGGTGCTGTTGTTGCAACTGCATTCGCTTATGAAGGCTGGATTCTTGCTACATCAATCAACTCTGAAATCAAGAATTCTAAAAAGAATCTTCCTATCGCTCTTGTATTAGGCGGTATTATCATCATCGCAATTTACCTTTTCTACTACATCGGTATTGCTGGCGGTGCTCCTGTACAGACACTTATTGACGAAGGTACTGCTCCTGCTTTCACAGCAGTTTTCGGTAATGTTCTCGGTAACATTCTTAACCTCTTTGTTGCAGTTTCCTGTCTTGGTACTCTTAACGGTCTTCTTATTGGTAATATCCGTGGTATGTACTCAATTGCAGTTCGTGGCTACGGTCCTAAATCTGACCTTATGAAACAGGTTGACCCTGCATCAGGAATGCCTTCTAACTCATGTATTATCGGTCTTGTAATCGTTGGTGCATGGCTTGTTTACTTCTACGGTGCAAACCTTACAGCAGCTCCTTGGTTCGGATTGTTCAGCTTTGACTCATCAGAGCTTCCGATTATTACAATTTACGCTCTCTATATTCCAATGTTCATTCAGTTTATGAGAAAAGAAAAGAGCCTTCCTGCTGTAAAGCGTTTCGTTCTTCCTACACTCGGTATTATCGGTTCTGCATTCATGGTATTTGCTGCGGTCTATTCACACGGTTATATGCCTTACCTTGCAGCAAAGGAACAGGGTCAGTTCTCATGTCCTGTTCTCTTCTACCTTATCGTATTTGCAGTAATTATGGCAATCGGTATGTTCGTAATGAACCCAAAGAAAAAGGCAAAATAAGAAACATTTATAACAACATTCAGCCTGTAAGGAAAATCCTTACAGGCTGTTTTTTCTTGAATTTATGCACATATTATTGTATAATATATTCAGTTTTTTAACGGAGGCACACAAAATGAATGTTTATAAAAGTGTATCAGAGTTAATAGGCAAAACACCTTTGCTTGAGTTATGCAATATCGCAAACGAATTAGACCTGAAAGCAAAAATTTTTGCAAAGCTTGAATACTTCAATCCTGCAGGCAGTGTCAAGGACAGAGTGGCGCTCAGAATGATTGAAGATGCCGAAGAAAAAGGAATTCTTAAAAAAGGCTCTGTTATTATTGAGCCTACAAGCGGAAATACGGGAATCGGTCTTGCTTCTGTTGCATCATCAAAAGGCTATCGTCTTATTATCACAATGCCCGAAACAATGTCAGTTGAACGCAGAAAGCTCATAGGGGCTTATGGTGCCGAATTGGTGCTTACCGACGGTAGTAAAGGTATGAACGGGGCAATCGAAAAAGCAGAAGAATTGTCAAAAGAAATTCCGGACAGCATTGTTGCAGGTCAGTTTGTGAATCCTGCCAACCCACAGGCTCATTTTATGACAACAGGCCCTGAAATATGGGAAGATACTGACGGTCAAGTTGATATTTTCGTTGCAGGCATCGGCACAGGCGGCACAATTACCGGCACAGGTGAATACCTTAAATCTAAAAACAAGAACATAAAGGTTGTGGGAATTGAGCCTTGTGACTCACCTGTTCTTTCAGGCGGTAAAGCCGGACCTCATCCTTTGCAGGGTATCGGTGCAGGCTTTGTTCCCGAAATTCTGAATACAGAAATTCTTGATAAAATTGTAACAGTTTCAGGCGACGAAGCATATGCATCAGCAAGATTACTTGCCACAAAAGAAGGTGTTCTTGTGGGTATTTCTTCAGGTGCAGCACTTCATACAGCCATTGAATTAGCAAAAAAGGAAGAGAATACACACAAAAACATTGTTGTACTTCTTCCTGATTTAGGTGACAGATATTTGTCAACGGAATTGTTTTGAATTAAATAAAAAGCGGGTCATTCTGAGCACAGCGAAGAATCTCAACAATAGATTCTTCGTCACTTCGTTCCTCAGAATGACTTTTTTATGTCTTTGGAAATGAAAACGGCGGGGTCAAGACCCCGCCCTACCATTTTATAACTTTTTATCTTTATCGAGTGATGCTTTTACCGCATCCATTACTGCTGTGTCAAAGCCTTCACTCTGAAGCTTTGCGACACCTTCAATTGTTGTTCCGCCCGGTGAACAAACACTGTTTATAAGTGCCCAAGGATTGTTCTCTTTATCCTCAAGAATCATCTTTGCACTACCGAGTACAGCCTGCGCACAGATTTTAAGTGCCTCGTCCTTTTTCATTCCGTTCTTTACAGCTTCGCGAGCCATTGAGTCAATGAACATAAAGGAATAAGCAGGCGAACATCCTGCAATTACACCGAAAAGCGGAAACTGACCTTCAGGAAGCTCCATCACTTCACCAAAGGCTTTACAAAGTCCCTTGACAAATTCAAGTGCTGTGTCATTTGTGTAATCATTTTTACAGACTGCACTCATTGATGCACCGACTTTTGCATTGATATTCGGCATAACGCGGATAACAGGTGTTTTTTCATTTAAAAAGCTACCGATAAATTCAAGTGTTTTTCCTGCACCTATTGAAACAACAGTTGTGTTGTTAAGACAATTCTTAATCTGTGGTAAAACTGTCGGGAAAACCTGTGGTTTAACTGCAAGAACAACAAATTCGCAGCTTTCAGCAAGGTTCTCAACAGTTGAACATACATTTACACCGTATTCTATATTGAGAAAATCTGCCTTTTGTGGAGCCACATCAAACACACAGATTTCATTACCCTTAAGAAACTGTGATGTTACAGCACCACCGATTATGGCAGTTGCCATATTACCGCAACCGATAAAACCAAGTTTATACATAATTATTCAACATCTGATGTACAGTGACAGCACTTTGTAGCATCAATAGCAATTTCGCTCTTACAGAATGGGCAAACCTTTGTTGTCGGTGCTTCTTCCACAACAGGTTCTTCTTTAGCAGATTTTGCTCTGAGAGTGTTGATACCCTTAACAAGGCAGAAGATTACGAATGCAACGATGATAAAATCAAGAATAACTGCAATAAAGTTACCGTATGTAAGAATTGCAGCACCTGCTTCAGTTGCTTCTTCGATTGTTGCATAGTCGCCACCGTCAAGAGCAACGAACTTTGTTGCAAAGTCAGCGCCCTTTAATGCAAGACCGATAAGAGGCATAATAATGTCATTTACGAGTGAGTTGATGATTTTCTGGAATGCACCACCGATAATAACGCCGACTGCAAGGTCAATTACGTTACCACGCATAGCAAATTCTTTGAATTCTTTTAAAATTCCTTTCATTTTTAAATCCTTCTTTCTAAAAAATTATGTAAATAATTATATCATTATTTTTGTAAATTTCAATATTATTTTACTCCTGTCATATCAAAATCAGGTATAAAATCCGTCTTTGCTGACGATTTTTCCTGAACAAAGCCGTTTTGAAGCCCTATATCCAAGAAAAAGTCCACAACCTTGTTGTATTCAGCAGTAGTAAGTCGTCTGTTAAGCTCCTTAAAATCTGCAATATTTCCATATGGTATATATTGATTCATAATGCTTATGTATGTGTCGTCAGGAAGATTATTTTTAATCCATAAAAGTATGTTCTTGCTTTCATCCACATTAGAAGGTAAAACAAGGTGACGAATAATCAATCCCTTTTGAATTATACCGTCTTTAAACTCGTTTTTCGGTTGTTGATGGTACATTTCGAGAATGGCTTTACTTGCCTTTTCAAAATAATCAGGACACTTTGCGTATTTCATAGACTTTTCACTACTGAAGTATTTAAGGTCAGGAAGATACACATCAACTAACCCTTCAAGTTTTTTAAGTGTTTCAACGCTGTCGTATCCTGAACTGTTATACACAACAGGAACTGACGGTTTATACTTTGTCAACGCATCAATTATAATATGTGAAAAGTGAGTTGGATTCACAAAATCAATTGTATGAACTCCTTTTGCTTCAAGCTCCTTGATAATATCAATCAGTCTTTCAGTTGTGATGATTTCACCTTTGTTTTCGTGACTTATGGGATAATTCTGACAAAAACAGCATTTAAGACTGCAACCTGAAAAGAAAATTGCTCCTGTTCCCTTTTCACCACTTATACAAGGTTCTTCCCAATTATGAATATCAGCACGCGCAAGAACAGGACTCTGTGGCATTTTACAGAATCCGTTACCCATATATTCAGTTCTTTCTGCATTGCATTTTCTCGGACAAAGATTACATACCATATTTTCACCACCCAGTAGCCTCCCTTGTTAAAGGGAGGGACGCTTTTTTCATTTATTCTACCACATACCCACTTGATAATCAAACTGTTTTGGAGTATAATGTTTTCATTGATTTTGTGAGGTGATAATATGCTTCTTACAATGGATATAGGAAATACCAATATTAACATCGGACTTTTTGACGGTGACGAGTTGACAACAAGTGTTCGGCTTGCAACGGAAAGACAGAAGACCGATGACCAATATGCTATGGATTTCACTAATATTTTTGTAATGCATAAAATCGGTTTTGAAGAAATTTCAGGTGTTGTGATTTCTTCTGTTGTGCCTGAAATTACCGAATCGGTCACAGGTGCTATTAAAAAGCTTACAGGAAAAGATGCCCTTATTCTTTCTCCGGGAGTAAAAACAGGTCTTAATATTTTAATCGATAATCCTGCACAGCTTGGTGCTGACCTTGCGGCAGGTGCTGTCGGTGCGGTTGCCAATTACCCTTTGCCTGCCTTTATTATCGACCTTGGCACAGCGACAAAAATTTGTGCTGTTAATAAGAATAAAGGCTTCAGAGGTTGTATGATTGCTCCCGGTGTACAGATTTCACTCAAAGCACTTACGGACACAAGCTCGCTTCTTCCGACAATCAGCCTTGAGCCACCTAAAAAGGCTTGCGGTACAAATACGATTGAAAGTATGCAAAGCGGTGTTGTGCTGGGTACTGCCGCTATGATTGACGGTATTCTTGACAAATTCTGCGAGGAGCTTGGTGAACCTGCCACAATCGTTGCAACAGGCGGTCTTTCATATTTCATTTCACCTGTCTGCAAGCGAGAAATCATATATGACCGTCACCTTATTTTAAAGGGACTTAAAGCAATTTACGAAAAGAATAATTAAACGACCCTCCATCTACGAGGGAGGTGGCATTTTCGCGAGAAAATGACGGAGGGAGTTTTTTCTTAATTATTTATACTCCCTCAGTCACCTTACGGCGACAGCTCCCTCACAGAGGGAACGGAATATTCATCAATATTTTGCATTGTATCCCGTATGGGAACAGTAGCAAGGAGGAATATAAATGACAAACAAAAAATTTGACCGTAACAAAACGGTCAGGCTTACAACCGCCGGTATCCTTACCGCTGTTGTCATAATTTTCCAATTTATTGGTGCATCAATCAAATTCGGCACATTTTCAGTTTCACTTGTGCTGATTCCTATCGTTATTGGTGCAGCTCTCTGCGGAAAATATGTCAGCACATGGTTAGGTCTTGTTTTCAGCGTGGTTGTACTTCTTTCGGGAGATGCATCGGCTTTTCTTGCCATTGACCCGTTAGGTACTGTTATAACGGTACTTTTAAAGGGTTCACTTGCCGGTTTTGTCGGTGGTTTCGCCTTTGAGTTACTGCAAAAAGTCAACACTTATTTTGCAGTTATTATTTCGGCAATTCTTGTACCCGTTACAAACACAGGAATTTTCCTTATAGGCTGTAAGCTTTTCTTCTTTGAGACAATTAAAGAATGGGCTTTTGGATTAGGCTTTGAAAATGCCTTTACCTATATGATTGTCGGTCTTGTAGGTATGAATTTTATTTTTGAACTTGTAATAAACATTGTACTGTCACCGTCAGTTGTAGGTGTAGTAAAAATGCTCAGTAAAAAAAGAAGCTAAATCAAAATTTTGACCACTTGATTTTTAGTCAAGTGGTCTTTTTTTTGTTATATCACATTATTCTTCTTAAGAAATTCTATTGATTGATTTACCCATTGACCCGCTTCAAGCTTATCGGCAAGACCGAATCCGTGAACATTACCGCGATAAATATGCATTTCATTCGGCACGCCTTTTTCATCAAGAACTTTTTTCACAAGCTGACAGTTTGTTTCAGGCGACACAATAGGGTCGTATCTCATTGAAAACATAAACATTGGCGGATAATTCTCATCAACAAGATTATGTACAGACAATTTTCGGGATAATTCTTCACTATAATTTTTCCCAAGAAAGATTTTGTCACTTGTGATGCCGAAATCCTTACATTTAAGATTGGTCATGGGATAACCGCCGATTACTGCGTCAGGCTTACCGTTTATATGACACAAAGCCCCTGTCATTTCCTTTAATTCGTCATAAACACCGTTAATACTTGTTACAAGGTGACCGCCTGCAGAAAATCCCATAGCAATAACACTGTTTTCCATAATTCCCCATTCTTCTGCATTGTTGCGGACAGTCTGGATTGCCCTTATAAAGTCAAGCTGAGGGCAAGGATAACGACAAGGTGATGTACGGTAGCATACAATAATTGCATGAAAACCAAGCTCATTGAACCTTTGTGCCATATCAACACCTTCGTGTCCCATACAAACATGAAGATATGCTCCGCCAGGTGCAATCATCACGACAGGTGCTTTTTTATTTTCCAAAAGAAATGGCACAATATACGGCTTTCTTTCACCGTCATAAATCGGTATATCCTTTTCGTCCCATAAAGGAATACTGCGAGGGTCGTCATAAGGCACAACATTGTCTTCGCCATTAAAAAAACCAACTAAATCCTTTATAAAATTACCCGGAATAATTTTTGCAAGGGTACTGAATTTAAACGGTGCCATAAGTCGCAGAATCCTGTTGATTTCAGGCACAGAAGAATAGCTTTCCAGCCATAAATTTGCACTTTTATCACGTCTTACATCACGAAGCCTTTGGTTCATTGTAATCATATTAAAACACCTCAACACCTATTACAAGTCTGTCTTTTTTAGTCTTCCGAAGGACACCCTTATAAACAAATCTGCCATAGCCACGAACTGAAACTTTATCGCCTGTATTTACGGTTGCTGACGGGCTGATTTTAACAGCACCGTTAACAAAAACCTTTTCCGTATGGAATATGGGCAATACCTGACTTCGTGACATTTTGTAAATTGCAGAGACAATCACATCAAGTCTTTCTGACGAAACTATTATTTCACGATTTTCAGGCTGTGGCAAGACATTTTCGGGAATTTTTTCTGTATATTCACATTTTACGGTTGTATGCCTTACTTGTGTAAGATTTTCGATTATATAATCAGAAATTGTATCAAGACAGAAAAGATAACCGCAATTTTCCCTGATTATTATATCACCAAGCACCTCACGACGAATACCGAGTCCCATAAGTGAGCCTAAAAAATCGCGATGAGTAAGATTGTCGGCAAATTTTTGATTAACAGGCTTTATACGAACACATTTTATGGGATAATCAGAATTATCTGTAAGGTATTCCCGGTCACCAAAACAGGCAACGCACCTTTCAGCATTCTCATATCCTCCCCAAAGATTTGCCGATACAGAAAAATGCATAGCACAAAGCTCCGATATTTCGGATAACCCCAAAAAATCGGAATAAACCGCATATCCGCCATTGTTGGCTCTTTGTGATAGTTCGTCAAATCGTTTTTGCTTTTCTGTCATTTGATTCACCAAAACGGCGGGGTCAAGACCCCGCCTTACCATTTAAACATCATAAAATTTTGCCATGCGCTTTTTCTTTAAAACATTTGCAATAATAATTACAACCACCACTGCAATTACAGAGAAAAAGCCGATATAAAGTCCTTGAGCATCATTTTCGCCCTTGACCTTCATCCACAATGAATTCATATACTGTAAAGTATCTGTGGGCAAATTGTGGAATGCCTGAGTATTCTCAAGATTTTCAGGATAAACAGCCTCACTGTCAGCAAGTGAATAGTCAGGATTTTCGGTAACAGCCTTATTAGGTGTTGCATAGTAAATATACTCGGCATTTGCAAGAGCGATTTCAGGCTCTAACATAAAATTGATAAACGCCTCTGCACCTTTTTTATTCTGTGCTGCACTCGGAATACACATTGCGTCATAAAATGTGTTTACGCCTTCTTTTGGGAAAACAAACCCTAAATCAGGATTATTTTCAACCATCAGTTCATAGTCACCTGCATAGTAAGTTGCGAAAGCATATTCGCCACTTTCCATTTTAATGAAAACCTCGTCCATTACATATTCAGGCTTAACTGTTTTTCTTTGTTCCATCAAAAGCTCTGCCGCTTTGTCCCATTCTGACTTTTCAGTTGTATTGATACTCTGTCCTAACATAAACTGAGCAATTGCAAAAGAGTCGCGAGGGTTGTTGAACATAAGAACCTTGCCCTTATACTGTTCATCCCAAAGAACCTCCCAGCTTGTCGGTTCTTCCTTAACAAAGTTTTTATTGTAAATGAGAATTGTTGTACCCACATTGTAAATGACAGCATAATCACCTATACCGTTTTCCATAAGATGACCATATTTCTCATTATCAAAATATTTGCTGAAATTCGGAATATTGCTGTAATCAAGAGGCAAGAGCATATCTTCGGAAATAAGACGCTCAACCATATAGTCAGACGGAATTATAATATCATAGCTGACACCGCCACCTGAAAGCTTTGAATACATATTTTCATTTGACTCAAATGTTGTATAATTCACATCACAGCCTGTAAGTCTTTCAAACTCGGTAATAACATCAACTTCTTCGTCATCAATGTATTCGCCCCAGTTATAAACATTAAGCGTTGTACCCTGAAGACCAAGATTTTTATAATACTCAATAGTTTCCTTTGAAAAAATCTCGTCAGTTGCCGATACAGGAAATACAAATACAGACAAAACTATCAGAGCAGCAAAAAATACGGAGAAAAACTTTTTCATTAAGAGTCCTCCTTTTTTGCTCTCTGCTTTTTATCAGAGCGTGACTGTGCCACATTCATAAGGACAAGAAGCACAAGCATCGCAACAAAAATAAGAGTTGAAAGTGCATACATATCAGGCTTAACTCTCTTTTTTGTCATTGAGAAAATGTGAATAGGCAAAGTTTGGAAATCAGGTCCGTTTGTGAAATAGCTGATTATAAAGTCATCAAGGGATAATGTGAACGCCATAATAGCACCTGAAATAATTCCCGGTAAAATTGCAGGGAAAACCACCTTGAAAAATGCCTGAACAGGCGGACAACCCAAATCCTGTGCTGCCTCATATATTCTGTTATCCGTTTGCTTGAGTTTCGGTAAAACAGAGAGAATAACATAAGGTAACTGGAATGTGACATGGGCAATAAGAATTGTCCAGAATCCCAAAACATCACGCTTATTGAACATTACACCTGCAAAAACGAACAAGAGCATCATTGAAATACCCGTAACGATTTCAGGATTCATCATAGGAATGTTTGTAACTGTCATAACAGATGACTTTATGTGCTTATTTCTCATTGAGTTAATTCCGACTGCAGCGAGTGTTCCTAATACAGTCGCAATAATTGCAGAAACCACAGCCAGAACGACTGTGTTTTTAAGAGCATCCATTGTCACCTTGTCATGGAACAGCTTTTCATACCATTGAAGTGAAAAGCCTTCAAAAATATATGTGCTTTCTGTTCCGTTGAATGAAAACACCATCATAACAACCATCGGTGCATACAGAAACGCGAAAACGAGTGCTAAATAAAATTTAGATATCGGAGATGTTTTTGTCATATAAGAACACCTCCATCATCGTCATTGTCAGTAAAGTAATTTACCACACCAAGACAAATTAAAATCATAACCATAAGCACAAGTGAAAGTGCAGCACCAAGATTATAGTTATATGCAGTCTGGAACTGACCCTCAATAACGTCACCAATAAGTGTAATCTGTCCTCCACCGAGCTTTTGTGTAATATAGAATGTACTTACACAAGGAACGAAAACCATGGTTACGCCACTTGCAATACCCGGTACTGAAAGTGGGAAAATAACCTTGCGAAGACAATAGAACTTATTACAACCTAAATCCTGAGCAGCCTCAACAAGAGAATTGTCCATCTTTGAAAGTGCTGTATATAAAGGTAAAATCATATATGGCAGGAAATTATAAACCATACCGAGAATAACAGCACCACCTGTATTGAGCATTCTAAGTGGCTCGATACCGAAAACTCCCAAAAATCTGTTAACGACACCTGATTCACCTAAAATTGTAATCCATGAATATGTACGAATCAGGAAGCTCATCCACATAGGCAACATTACAAGCATAGTTGCAACACGCTGAAAAGAAGCCTTAGTCTGTGCTAACGCATAGGCAAAAGGATAAGCAATAAGAAGGCAAATCACAGTAGCAATTGCACCATAACTGATTGAGAGAATAAATGTTGTTGTATAATCTCCAATCTGGGTAATATTGTCAAATGTGAAATTACCGTTTGCATCTGTGAAGGCATAATAACCAACCATTATGAGCGGTGCTACTATAAATAACACCGACCAGAGCATATAAGGTGCATTACTCACCTTTTGAAGAAATGAGGACTTTTTCATTCTTCCTCACCTACTGTTACCTGAGAAAGTTCATCAAATTCGTCGCTGAATGAACTATAGTCACCATAAAGACCTGAATACTGTGACTTTTTCATAATGTGCATTTCGTCAGGCTTAATGGAAATACCGATAACATCTCCGACTTCACTTTTTTCTGTTGTCTGAATCATCCACTTGAAGTTATCAATATCAACGATAATTTCATAATGAACGCCTTTAAATGTAACTGATGTAACTGTACCCTGAAGCATACCCTTTTCAGGTGCAACAACATCAATATCTTCAGGACGGATTACAACGTCAACAGGCTCGTTATGTTTAAAGCCCTTATCAACACATTGGAATTTAATTCCGTTAAATTCAACAGTAAAGTCCTCTTTCATAATACCGTCAAGAATATTACTTTCACCGATAAAGTCAGCAACAAAAGCATTTTTAGGCTCGTTATAAATATCAAGCGGTGTTCCAATCTGCTGAATAACACCTTCATTCATAACAACAACTGTATCGGACATTGAAAGTGCTTCTTCCTGGTCGTGAGTAACATAAATAAATGTAATACCAAGCTTCTGCTGAATGTTTTTAAGTTCAATCTGCATATCCTTACGGAGTTTAAGGTCAAGTGCCCCTAAAGGCTCGTCAAGAAGCACAACTCGAGGATTAACAGCCAAGGCACGAGCAATAGCAACTCGTTGCTGTTGACCACCTGAAAGTGAATCTATTTTACGAGGACCAAAGCCCTTAAGGTTTACGAGAGTAAGCATTTCACTTACCTTTTCTTTTATATCCTTTTCCTTCCATTTCTTCTGACGAAGACCAAACGCAATATTTTCATATACATTTAAATGAGGAAAAAGGGCATAACGCTGAAAAACGGTGTTCACCTGTCGTTTAAAAGCAGGAACACCATTGATATTTTTTCCTTCGAAAATAACATCGCCACTATCCTGCTGTAAAAATCCCGCAATAATACGCAGGGTTGTAGTTTTACCACACCCTGAAGGACCCAAAAAGGTGATAAACTCACCATCACGGATATAAAGGTTAATGTTATCAAGAATCTTATGGTCGTCAAAGCTGACGCTTATGTTTTTGAGGTCAATAATAACTGGATTGTTTTTCAATTATGCAGCCCCTTTCCAACCGATAGATATAGTTGGAGCAGTCAGTTAAGACTGCTCCTATTTGGTATGAATTAAATATAATCTTAATTCGCAAAAAAGTCAATAATTTTTACAAATTTCGATTAAAAATTTTACTTATAATTTTTTACAATTTCGCTTAATTTATCGGGATTTCGCGTTGTGATGTTATCAGGTTCAAAAGAGAGAATTTTATACATATTAAATTCGCTGTCAACTGTCCATATTGAAACAAGAAGTCCGTTTTCGTGAAATACTTCTACAAGTTCTTTTGAAGCATTTTTATAGTTGAAATTTATACCGATTGCACCTGAATTTTTAACCTTTTCAACAAGGGATAAAAGATACTCTCTATCAGTATTTTTTGATTTATCTACATCCACATTAAGAAAATATTTCACCTGTGGACTGTTTGTTTTTACAGGCTCAACAAATTCATCTTTAACACCTGTATAGAATATTCTTTCCTCAATTCCGTACTTTTTTGCCGTCGGATAAACCTTTTCAAGAGCATCACATGTTTTTATATCAACATTTACTCTTATATTCTCAAATTGAGAAACATATTCAAAGGCTTCTTCGAGAGTAATCTCACCACCAACAGGCTCATCATGAGAAAGTACAGGCTCGCCTTTGTCATTGAAATACAAATCAAATTCTACTATTGTTGCACCGTTTTCAACGCCTTTTTTTATTGACTCAAGGCTGTTTTCCTTTGTATCAAGACAACCTGTATGTGCAGTTATTGTAAAGTCCTTTGATAATGAAATATCTGAATTTTTATATTCGTTAAGTTTCATTTGTTTCGCTCCAAAAAATATTCCTGTACCTGAAATTGCACCTACAACAGCAATCAAAATTGCAATTTTTATTTTCCTATTATTCATCATTTTAAATATATCCTTTATTTTGACTTCAAGGTCATTCTGAGGAATGAAATGACGAAGAATCTCGGTAAGTTTCTTCATTCTGAAATGAGATTCTTCGCTACGCTCAAAATGACACTACATTTCACTTTATTTTAATATGATTTACAGTATAAATCAAGTTGATTTTTCATATGTTTTATGATAAACTTTTTTCGTAAAGGTTCGGTATGTCGGGGAATCAGGTGAAAATCCTGAACGAGTCCGTCGCCGTAAGCAGATATGATGTTTTCACTTACTGCCGCAAAGTAAGATAAGCCATTGGACAAGCTCCGAGAAGGCGAAAACATCGTGACTCTGTGAGTCGGAATACCCGGTACTGAAATTTTCTTTGCCACGGTAACTGGTATATGGAAAAGCCTTTATAGAAAAATAAAATATCTCAAAGGAGAGAAACAACATGAAAGAAATTTTAAGAAAAAATTTCCGTTCTGTTCTTTCATTGGTACTTGTTGCGGCCATGGTACTTATGTTTGCAGGTTGCGGACAAAATCAAGGTGAAGAAACACCTGAACCTTCACAAAATCAGCAGGAAGTCGTTGAAAAGTCATTTACTTTTGAAGTGACAGAGCTTGACGGCACCAAAAAAGAATTTGAGGTCAAATATGACACAGAGGAATTTGTTGGTGAAGCACTTGTCAATGAAAAGCTTATTTCAGGTGAAGTGGGTCAATAC
Organism: Candidatus Fimenecus sp.; assembly: GCA_045595185.1. Taxonomy (GTDB): domain Bacteria; phylum Bacillota; class Clostridia; order Oscillospirales; family Acutalibacteraceae; genus Fimenecus. Next base: position 42,426 of record JAZNZX010000031.1, read on the forward strand.
GGTCTTATGGTTGACACGGTTAACGGTCAGAAATATGACTACACGGAAGATGGTGCTTACTGGGCATTCTATGTGAATGGTGAATACGCTATGACTGGTGTTGATACTACACCTATTAAAGATGGTGAAGTATATTCATTTGTGGCAACAAAGGCATAATGAAAAATCAGAAATATCAACAGCTTGTTGACCTTGTTGTATTCGCCCTTTTGGGTGTCATAATGTTTGTGTCAAAATATTTGACCGAAGCTATTCCCAATGTACATTTCATTGGTATGCTCACAATGACATACACCATTGTGTATCGAAGAAAAGCACTTGTTCCCATTTATGTTTTTGTGCTTTTAATAGGAATTTTCAATGGTTTTGCATTATGGTGGATTCCGTATCTGTACATCTGGACAGTTCTTTGGGCAGTTACAATGCTCTTACCAAAGAAAATGAACACTAAAATTGCTGTTCCCGTATATTCGGTAGTCTGTGCGCTACACGGACTTTGCTATGGAATACTCTATTCCCCTGCACAAGCAATTATGTATGGACTTGATTTCAAGGGAATGATAGCTTGGATTGGTGCAGGATTGTATTTTGATATTATCCATGCCATAGGCAATTTTGCATTGGGATTTTTAATTATCCCTCTCTCCAACACCTTGAAAAGAGCCCATAAAACAGCAGAAAAAGAAAACTAAACAACACAAAAAAAGCAGAGAAGACGAAAAATCTTCTCTGCTGATTTTTATTTTATTGGTTGTAAACTCTTTTCTAATATGCCGTTGATTTGGGCGATTGCTGTACCATAGTTGGTTATTGGCACATTGTTTTCTTCGCAGAAACGACGACGATACTGCATTTCTCTTTCTGTAAGCATACACCCACCACAATGTACAACAAGGGTAATCCCACTCAAATCTTCAGGGAAATCTTTGCCTGAAGTAAATTTAAAATTCAGTTCTTTTCCTGAATATTCCTTAATCCATTTGGGAAGTTTCTGTGTGCCGATATCACCACATTGACGATGATGGGTACAACCCTCTGAAATAAGAATTGTATCGCCATCATTGAGCTTTTTCATTTTTTCTGCACCTTTTATTGCACTCTCAAGGCTTCCTTTATATCTTGCCATAAGGATTGAAAAAGAAGTAAGTGGAATGTCCCCTACAACCTTTGACACAAAACCGAATGCTTGTGAATCGGTTATAACCATTTTAGGTGGCTCTTTAAGTGCTTCAAGTGTTGTTTTGAGTTCTGTTTCTCGTGTAACTACAGGAATTGCACCTGAATCGAGAATGTCACGAATTGTCATTTGTTGTGGAAGAATAAGTCTTCCTTTTGGTGCAGCAGAGTCAATAGGTGTTACAAGGACAACAATATCACCTGTTTCAATCAAATCGCCCACAACTCGTTTGTTTTCATTCTGCACTTTTACTGCCTGTGCAATTTTTTCTTTCAATTCATTGATATTTGTGCCGTTTTTTGCACTTACAAGGATTGTATTGTCATCCAAAATAACATTTTCACAAAACAAATCCGACTTGTTATATGCCACAACGAATGGAATCTTCTTTTTGTCAAAAAGGGCAAGTATTTCTCGGTCAAAATCTTGCAAACCAACGGTAGAATCCACAACAAGCACAGCAATATCAATGTAATTAAGCACCTGCTTTGTCTTTTTCACTCGCATTTCGCCAAGAGTCCCCTCGTCGTCAATACCGGGGGTATCAACAATTACAACAGGGCCTAAAGGTAAAAGTTCCATAGCCTTTTTAACAGGGTCTGTTGTTGTACCTTTTACATCTGACACAAGTGACATTTCCTGCCCTGTAACAGCATTTACAACACTTGATTTACCTGCATTTCGCAGTCCGAAAAAACCTATATGTAGTCTTTCAGCTGATACAACTTCATTCAAACTCATAAAAATCACCTTAGAATCTGAAATCTCGTCTGTTTGACGCTTTAATATCTTCTACATTCTGAATTGCAATAGCTCTTGCTTTCGGATTCGGCACTTTTTGAAGCTCCTTTTCAATAAGCTCAAAGCCGATTTTCTTTGTTTCTTCACTTGCATAGTCCACAAGGAACTCTGTAAGAGTCATAAGAGCGTTCGGATGGCAACAGTTCTGAATCTGACCATTTTTGCAAAGCGCCATAAATCTGTCACCGGTTCTGCCCTCTCTGTAACAAGCAGTACAGAATGACGGAATATGGCCTTTTTCCATAAGCCAACGAACAACCTCGTCGAGAGTTCTCTGGTCAGAAACATCAAACTGCTCTGAATCGTGCGGTCTTTCTTCTTCTGTATAACCACCTACAGATGTACGGGAAGCACCGCTGATTTGAGAAATACCCATATTAAGTGCTCTGCCACGAACTTCTTCTGATTCTCTTGTTGAGATAATCATACCTGTATATGGAACAGCAATACGGATACAAGCAATAATCTTTTCAAACATTTCATCGGAAATTGAATTGTCAAATGCAGTCGGGTCAATGTCGTCTGCCTTTTTAATTCTCGGAACGCTGATTGTATGAGGGCCGACACCGTGAACTGCTTCAAGGTGTTCAGCGTGCATCATAAGACCGACAAATTCATATTTATAAAGCTCAAGGCCGAAAAGCACGCCAAGACCAACGTCGTCAATTCCACCTTCCATTGCTCTGTCCATTGCCTCTGTATGATAAGCGTAGTTGTGCTTTGGGCCTGTCGGATGAAGCTTTTCATAGCTTTCCTTGTGATATGTTTCCTGGAAAAGAATATAAGTACCTATGCCTGCGTCCTTAAGTTTTCTGTAATTTTCAACTGTTGTTGCTGCGATATTTACATTAACTCGGCGAATTGCACCATTTTTATGCTTGATGCTGTAAATTGTGTCGATACATTCAAGGATATATTCGATTGGGTTATTTACAGGGTCTTCACCTGCTTCAATAGCAAGTCGCTTATGTCCCATATCCTGCAAAGCGATAACTTCCTGACGAACTTCTTCCTGAGTAAGCTTTTTACGACAGATATTCTTGTTCTGATAATGATATGGACAATAAACGCAACCGTTTACACAGTAGTTTGAAAGGTACAAAGGTGCAAACATTACGATACGATTACCATAGAATGCAAGTTTGATTTCCTCTGCAAGCTTAAAGAGTCTTTCATTCATATCAGGAAGGTCACAAAGAAGTAAAATTGCTGCTTCACGGTGAGAAAGACCCGCACAAATTGTGCCTTCTTCTGTTTTCCTTGGTCTTGCTTTTTCTAAAATTTCTTCGATTAACTCTCTGTTATGCTTATTCTGTTCAGCATATTCTAAAGTCGCTAATATTTCTTCATCACTGATAAATTCTTCAGCCTTTAATGATTTTGGATTGTATGCCATAATTTCTCAACCTTTCTTTATATCTCCTCGGTCAGTTACGATTTCATAACCGATGTTTTTCATACTGTTTTTAAGATTTTCTATTTCCTGTGCAGATTCATTTCCGCTGATTAGCTTGTTGTTATAAAGCTCATATTTCTTTCTGACACTATGCGGTGAAAGATTTGGCATTATAACATTTGCTCCACACAAAATTCCTTTTTCACGACCGCCTTGTTCTGCCGAGCCCAATGCAGTTGTAGCAGGTAACAGGATATTAGGTTTTATAAGCCTTATTATTGAAAGCAGATAACAAGTAAGCTCAACATCCCCTGACGAAAAATCCTTAAACTCTGTTGCCTTATGTGGAATGAATGGTCCGATTCCACACATTTCAGGTGAAAATTCTTCAATGAATTTTAAATCCTTTGCAAGATTTTCTGTTGTCTGATAAGGTGAACCCACCATAAAGCCACAGCCTGTCTGAAAACCAATCTTTTTTAGATTGTGTAAACATTCCATTCGTGTTTTATAACTCATTTTCTGTGGATGAAGCTTGTTATAATGGTCTTCATCTGCAGTTTCGTGACGAAGAAGGTATCTGTCAGCACCTGCATTGTAAAGCTTTTTATAACTTTCATAACTGCGTTCACCCAAGGAAAGAGTTATAGCACAATCAGGATATTTTTCTTTTATTGACCTTATAATATCAACAAGAATTTCATCGGTAAAATGCAAATCCTCGCCACCTTGCATTACAAAGGTACGAAAGCCCAATGAGTAACCCTCGTCACAACAAGAAAGAATTTCTTCTTTTGTCAGTCTGTATCTGTCGCAAGTCTTATTTGATGCTCTTATGCCACAATAAAGGCAGTCGTTTTTGCAGATATTACTGATTTCAATAAGTCCGCGGATAAAAACTGTGTTACCGTAAACAGCTTGTCGCTTTTTTACTGCTTCATTTTTAAGAAATTCTGCAATTTCTTCATTTCTGTTATCAATTAAATATTCATATTCAGTTGTTGAAAGTGAACCTGTGCTGATTAGCTTTTCTGTAATTTTTAATAACTTTTCATTCATTTGTAATCACATTCGAGTATGCAGTTTTAACACTTATACCGTCTATTTTGCCGATTTTTCCCGACATTGCAGAAATCATATCCTGCGGTGCATCAACTGCGATACTTACTATATTAACATTTTTCTTTCTGTATGGAATTCCCATTCTTCCGACAATGTATTCACCGTAATCGTGAAGAATGGCATTGAGAAGCTCAACTGATTCCATCTTTTCAACTATTATCCCCATAACAGCAATACGAGTTTCCATAATTTATTCTCACCTCTATAACTGATGTTGTCACATCTTATGTAATTGCTGATTAAATCGTGTTGCAATTATCAGCGAGATAGTTTTTTGTCAGAACCGTCAAAAAACGCAGGCAATACTTTGTGTATTAACGAGTATTTTGGACGAGTTATGACGGAAAAGTAGCCGCTGAAAATTGTGACTAAGATTTAAATCAGTGATTACACAAAAAAAGGTATAATATCCCTGTGAAGATATTATACCGTTAAAATTAAGTGTAGTATTATATTTATACATTACACCTTTCATCCGGAAGCTAACAGCATCTTCATGTCAGGTCATATACATTTTATCATATTTATTTTTCTGTGTAAAGAATTTTATTTTTGTTTTATTGCATTACATTATATTTTTTGGTATTATTTTTATATCTTTGAAAAGTTGGTGAAATTATGCTTAAAATTATAAGTCTTATATTGAGTTTTGTCACCGTTTTATCAATGGCGGCAGAAGGTATTCCTTATGCTTTCCGTCCCACATTACAGGTTGATGCAAACTCATTTTTAGGTGAAGTTTCAAGCAGAGCATCAGGCTACCTTTACGGTGTTGCTGAAAACGGAGTTCCCGATAGTGCAGTTGTTGAAAGTATTGATGTTTCAAGCATTTCGCAAAAGGTTATTGAAGGACTTCAGCATCCCATTGGTGACGTTGACCACGTTTCACCTGTGCTTGACAACTGCGATTATATTACAGTTTATATGCAGGACTGCTTTGATACCTGGTACTACTGTCATCAGGAAATTATGGATATTCGTGCAACAGGCAATTATGACAGTATGGAATTTGTCCGCGAAAGATTTTTGCCACAGGTTAAAGAGGCTACTGAAAAATTAGTAGAAACAGATTATCAGGACAGACTTGTTTATTGTCTTTACAACGAAACTGACAATGCAGTTTGGTTCGGTACTCCATCAGAAGACGGTACATGGCTTATGTTTGACGAGGCTGCAAGACTTCGTTTCTATGAGGCTTGGAAAGTGACATATGACCTTGTCCGTTCAATTGACCCTGACGCTATGATTGGCGGTCCCGGTTATTGCGACTACAATTACGACGAAAACAGAGAATTTCTTGAATATTGTATGGAAAATGACTGTATGCCTGATATTATGATTTATCACGAGCTTGGTGAATTTTCATCATATTTCTGGCAGGACCATATTGACGAATATCGTGAAATGGAAGATGATTTGGGTATCGACGACTTACCTATTATCATTACAGAATATGGCACAATGTATGAATGTGGTGCTCCTGCCGATATGGTAAAATACATTTCTGCTATTGAGCATTCAGGTGCTTATGCAAACGCTGCTTATTGGCGACTCGCAAACAATCTTAACGATACGGTTGCAGACAACAACAGCCCAAATTCAAACTGGTGGCTTTTCCGTTGGTATGCTGATATGGAAGGTTATCTTCTTGACTCAAAGATTATTGATATTAAGCATTCTGACTTTGAAAATGCCATTAAATATGAATATGACAGATTCCACTACAAATACTTCAACGGACTTGCTTCAATGACAGAAACAAAAGATAAAATTTCAGTTATCTGTGGTGGCTCTGATTATGACAGTTATGTAAGCTTCAAGCATCTTGGCAAAACAAATCTTGGTAAAAAGGTTAATGTTAAAATTGAAATGGTTTGTTATGAAGGCTTAAGCGGTATTGTAAATGAGCCTACTGTTGTGGCTGAATATACCGACAGAGTTTCAGCAGGCAAGCTTCGTGTTGACCTTAAGGACCCTGACCCTACTGCAGTTTATCATGTTACTTTGACTCCTGCAGAAGATGGCAAGGAAGATTTTTACAACGACAATCTTCCTGTACGATATGAATTTGAGCACGGTACTCGTCAAGGTGGATGCTACACTTACGACAGTGCTTATGCAACCACAGGCGAATTACAAGGTATGGTCGGTGGAATTGAAAATATCGGTGATGGTGTAACTGTTAATTTTAATATAGAAGACGACGGATATTACGATTTATCAGTCATTTTCGGTAACTCAAACGACGGAAACACTCCTGCTCACAGAGTTGACACAAGGGCAGTTATGACTCTTGACGGAAAGAGTGAAGATGTATTTTTCCCTAACACAATCAAGAGTGAATATACCGACAAAATGACATTTATCCGTTACCTTACAAAGGGTGAACACTCCATTAGTTTTGCTCATGGCGACGGTACTTTCGTTTTAGACAGTATGCTTGTTCGTCGTCACGAAGATATTGACGAGATTGCACTTTTAAAGGATAGCGACAGAACAAACGAAAATACAAAATCATTTTTAGCAGTTGCTCCTTTTGATGGATTTTATCAAATGACAACAAATGTATCAACTGATTTCAAGGTTGACGGTGCATCTGCCTACACAGACGGAAATTCAGTTGTATATCTTCGAAAAGGTCTTAACTATATTGATTTTGAAAGTGCAGAGTCTGTTAAATGTACAATTACAATTACTGATGAAACCAATTACAATGTTTCAATTTCTGCTGAAAATATGACACTTTCAGATGGTGCAACACTTGTTGACGACCATATTGAAAACATTTCCTGTAATGGTGGCTCTGCAAGTTTCAAGGTAAATGCTCCTGAAAAAGGTAATTATCGTCTTACTGTTGCTTATTCCAACAATGACGAAGGTGGTGTTCACAGCTACAATGTTGACCTTATTGAAAGATACATTACAGTAGATGTGAACGGTGAAGCACAAAATCTTTGGTGCAGAAACACTTACAGTTGGGATACAGTAAAAACTGTTACAATGAATATGGAACTCAACGAAGGTGAAAACATTATTACCTTCACAAATGACGGTTCAGTTAAATTCAATAACAGAGATTCATACGCACCATACATTTTCTTTGTTACGGTGAATAATATGTGCAATGATGAGGTGAAATAAATGTTAACAAGAATAATCAGAGCATTAGTGGCTGTACTTATGGTGATTTCTCCTGCCCTGCCACAGAAATTAAGTCTTCCTGCAATTCCCAACGGACAAGACCTTGACCTTGAGTCACGATTTGAGCTTGTCTGGGAAGATGAATTTGAGGGTGACAAGCTTGACACATCAAAATGGTATTATCCTTGGTGGGAAACAGAAAGAAAAGGTGGCTATTGGCACGAAGATATGGTGTCTGTAAAAGACGGAAACCTTGTAATTACAACTGCTTATTTTGAAGAACCACTTGAAAACTATTACTACGACAAGTGGCACGACACAATAAACTTTGACGATTACAAAGAGGGCTGGTACACAGGCTGTATCGAAACACGAGGCAAATATAAGTTTTGTTACGGATATTTTGAATGCAGATGCATTTTGCCAAAGTCATCAGGAATGTGGTCTGCGTTCTGGATGATGAATGACGGTGTTTCAAATGTTGACGGCAGTGGTCAGGACGGTACAGAGGTTGATGTTTTTGAGTCAATGTACTATAAGGACAAATGGTGGGGAGCCGGTGACGCAGTTGTAACAGGTATCCACTATGACGGATACGGTGAAGACCACAAGGGCGACTCAATCGGCAAATGGTTTGCAAACAACCCATATGAAGAATACAACACTTACGGTGTTGAATGGAATGAAAACGAATACATTTTCTATATCAACGGTGTTGAAACAGGCAGACTCAGTACAGGCGGTGTTAGTCAGAATCCTGAATACCTTATTCTTTCTTGTGAGGTTGCAGGTGCAAACGGTGTTGCCGACGCTGACAGACACGGCACAGGTAAAATAAGTATGGATACTGATGAAACAGCAGAATTTATTGTTGATTATGTAAGAGTTTATCAGTATAAATAAAATATTAAATAAAAATTACAGGTCATTCTGAGCGTGGCGAAGAATCTCTACCGTGGTTTACAATAAATCTAACAGAGATTCTTCGTCATTTCATTCCTCAGAATGACCTTTTATTTTTACCCGTTTAAAATATATATACCTAAATTAAGATAACCTGCAAATGTAACCCATACAAGATAAGGAATCAAAAGCTTTGCTGATGTGCTGTTGATTTTATTAAATAAATAAATATTTACTACAATAGCAACCCACAATAAAATCAACCATATAAATGCAAACAAGTATGCTTGTGCGTTGAAAAATATTATTGACCAGAAGAAGTTGAAGAACAACTGAACACCGAAGGAAATTATTGCAGGTGTTTTGTTTTCTCTTGTTTTTGTCATCACCACAAGGTACAATGCAATTCCCATAAGCACATAAAGAATTGTCCACACCACAGGGAAAAGCCATCCCGGTGGTGACAATGGCGGTTTGTTTATTTCTTCAAACAGCTTCATATTCCCTGCTGTGAATAACGCAGAAAGTCCACCAACTGCCAACGGTATAGCAATGCAAATCAAAAGTTTTTTCCAATCTATTCTCAAATCAATCACCTCATATTATTGTATGATTATTTGCGAATGCGTATTCACATTGAATATGTTGAAAACTTTATCGGCAGAGAATAACAAATTATAATTTGTCGAGATGAATAACCAAATTCGATAGGTCATTCTGAGCGTAGCGAAGAATCTCTCGCATTTCATCAGTCACCCTGAGTGAAACGAAGGGTCTGTTAAAATAGGACAGAGATTCTTCGTCACTTTGTTCCTCAGAATGACACTAACCTTAAACATCCCTACAAACTCCAATTTATCACACCATTTTACACTTATAAAAACTGGCGCATTTGAATGATTAAATCCTCTTCAAGGTTTATAAGTCTTTTACAAACATCCTTTGACTTTTCGTCTGCTGCTTCATATTGATTAAGATACTTGTTAAGTGATTTTACACCCATATTGCAACCGTCTGTAATCAAATCGGCAATAGTATGGTCAGACTCGTTCATCACAAGCTTCATATTAGTTTTCATCCACGACATACCCTTTGCCATAGGATTCGGCTCTTTACCGTCATCGTGATATTGGTCAAGTAATTCCTGCAAATCCTTATCAAGCTTACAATGTTCTTCCCTGTTATCCGAAAGGTCCTTGCGAAGTCTTTCGGACTTTACATATTTAAGCACATCATCAATGGATGATATACCCATTTTTACACCTGCATCACATTCACGAAGCAACTTTATTGTATCCTGCTCAACCATAATAAAAAACTCCTTTACTTTTTTTAATAGTATTTACCAAAAAGTAAGGAGTTATGAATTATTCTGTTTTTTCTTCTTTAGGCTTTACTCCTGCAAGGGCTACGACGGTACAATAAACACTTTCTGCACCTCTGATTTTAAGGATTCTTGCACAATCGTTAAGGGTTGAACCTGTTGTTTTAACATCATCAACCAAAAGAATTGTTTTGCCCTTTACATCTGCATCTTCTTTTATATCATATACACCGAAAACATTACCTGTTCTGTATCGAAAGCCTGTGTTATGCTGTGGCTTCGTATCAAAAAGCTTTACCATTAATTTATTTAACGGTATATTCAGTTTTTCTGACAATTGCTCTGCCAACAGCTCACTCTGATTGTATCTTCTGTGAAGCTTTTGTGATAAGGTAAAGGGCACAAAACAGATAAAATCAAATTTTATATCCCCAAAATCTTCTTTTACACATTTTGCCATTTCTTCAGAAAGACAATTTGCTAAAAAATCTTTTCCGTTAAACTTTAACCTGCGAACAGAAAGTGCGATGCTGTCTTCATAGTAAAACGGTGCTGTTATTCCGTCATATTCTCTTTTGTGCTTTCTACAGTTACACCTTTTCTTTTCTGCGCCGCAATATTTGCATTTTTCACCTTTGACAACAGGCAGATTATTGCGACATTCGGCACACATTTCTTCACCGTAGTCTATAGGTTCATTACAGTATCGGCATTTATCGGTAAAAAGAAGCCACAAAAATACTTTTTTTATTTTTTCAAAGTTATTTCTCATCTTATCACTTTTCCCCTGTCAAAAACAATAAAATTATAACACATATTTATAGGAAGCACAACGATTGACATTATGATTTTCATTTGAGATAATAAAAGAAATTTCTAATAATCCTTTAATATTTGTGATGTACTATGTTACTAAAGGAGATGCGTAAAAATGAGAATACTTATTGCAGAAGACGAAAAAAGCTTGAACAGAATAATCGCAAAACAGCTTAAATCTGCAGGCTACAGCGTTGATTGTTGCTTTGACGGTGAAGAAGCATACGATATGATTAGTATGACGGATTATGACGCTGCTGTTTTTGACGTTATGATGCCAAAAATTGATGGATTTTCACTTCTTAAGAAAATTCGTAATGAAGGAAACGATTTACCCGTATTATTCCTTACGGCGCGTGACAGTATCGAGGACAGAGTTGAAGGTCTTAACATCGGTGCTGACGATTATCTTGTAAAGCCTTTTGCTTTTGAAGAATTACTTGCAAGAGTCCGCGTGCTAATCAGAAAAAACAGCGTTTCAAAGTCAAATGTTATCTGTGTCGGTGACCTTACGGTTGACCTTTCAAGCAGAACGGTTACAAAAGGTGGAAAAATACTTTCATTATCTGCAAAGGAATATGAGCTTTTACAGTATCTTGCAGTAAACAAGGGTATCGTTCTCAGTCGCGAAAAAATTGAGGACCACATATGGAACTTTGATTACGAAGGCGGAACAAATGTGGTAGATGTTTATATCCGTTATTTAAGAAAGAAAATTGACGATAATTCTGACACAAAGCTTATACACACAGTCAGAGGAATGGGCTATGTTCTCAGGGAGGAAAAATGAAAAAATTATCTTTTAAAACCATAACAACAATATGGATAACACTTCTTATTGCTATTGTCTGCAGTCTGAGTGTTACCGTGCTTATGATTATGAGCCAGAGAACTGCCGTCGATAAAATGAGTCGTACACTTATTTCGGCAGTTGAAAGCAATATGGACGAAATGGAATACAGTAACAGTGTTTTTGAGGTTGAAAATGATTTTGCATTTTATTCAGGTGGCATTTATTGTGATATATTTACACAGAACGGCGAATACCTTTTGGGTGAAACCCCGGAGACACTTATTCTTTCGCCTGACTCTGTAACAAACGGTGTTGAGGAAACAGAAATAGACGGTAAAAAATATTACATATATACATCTTTGTTAGGCTTTACAAAATTTGAATATGAAATTGATGTTTTGTCAGGCCAGATAATTTCATATGAGGTTGATGTTACACCGTCAAAAGAGCTTACACCTGTGCCATATTCAGAAACTAATTTTAAGGATGGCATAAGCACCTCTCAGGCAATTGAGACTGCACTTTCCCATGCAGGTGTCACAAACGCTGAAACTACAATAATGGGCGTTGAGCTTACAACCTATCACGACAGAAATATTTTTAAAATAGACTTCATTTCCGAAACCTCATCATATGAAAAAGTGTATATACGAGGGATTTGTCCTATTGACGACACTACCGCTGCCTTTGATGCTGTTGCAAAAAATGCTCTTTATCTTTTCCCTGCATTCATTATACTTGCAGCCATAGGTGCATATATTATTACAAGAAAGACTATTCATCCTGTTGAGAAAATTACGGAATCTGCACAGGAAATCTCATCAGGCAACGACCTTTCAAAACGACTTGACACAGGTAAAGCACCTTGTGAAATCTATAAATTAGGTGAAACCTTTAATGATATGTTTTCAAGGCTTCAGGATTCCTTTGAAAATGAAAAAAGATTTACATCTGATGCGTCCCACGAGCTTCGTACACCTCTTTCAGTCATAAAGGCTGAATGTGAATATGCATTATCAGAAAATGCTGACGATGACGACAGAGTCGAAGCACTTTCGTCAATAAATGAGCAAAACGAGAAAATGACAAAGCTTGTTTCTTCACTTCTTGCCGTTACAAGAGCAGAACAGGGCGCAAAACGATTTTCTCTTGAAAAAGGCAATTTAAGTCAGCTTGTAAAGGATGTTTGCGGTAGCTTTAAAACAACAAAAAATATTACCCTTAATTCCCAAATTGAAGATAATATTGAAATAAATATGAATATGCCTTTGTTGACTCAGCTTATAGAAAATCTCCTTTCAAATTCTGACAAATACGGTAAAGAAAACGGTATTACAGATGTTAGACTTTATAATGAAAACGATAATATTGTTTTATCTGTCAGGGACAACGGTATAGGAATAAGTGAAAACGACCTGCCAAAAATCTGGAGCAGATTTTACAGAGCTGACAGTTCAAGAGGTGAAACAGAAGGCTTCGGACTCGGTCTTTCCCTTGTCAAGAAAATTGCTGAAATACATTCTGCCGAATGCTTTGCAAAGTCAGAAATCAACGAATTGACAGAAATTTCAATAATTTTTAAAAAAATTTGAAAAATTAGTTTTTTCTAATGTTCCTTTAATATTTCGAGGTTATTATTTAGACACAGTCAAGGAAGACTGATACAAAAATAAATATAAAATCTCAAAAAAGAAAGGAAATGATTTTATGAAAAAACTTATCGCTCTTATTCTCGCTATCCTCGTTGTATTCTCTGTTTCAGTAACAGCTTTTGCTGCTCCCGCTAATGTAATTTCAAAAGATGAAGCAAAAGAAATTGCACTTAATCACGCAGGCTTAAATGCTGACGAAGTAAAATTCACAAAAGCAAAGCTTGAACGTGACGACGGCAGATACGAATACGAAATTGAATTCAGAACAGACGATTATATTGAGTATGAATACTCAATCAACGCAGAAAACGGAAGAATCGTTGATTTTGACCGTGAATACGATGCACCTGACAGATATGAAGGTTTCTTCCTCTTCAAGTTCTTCAGAAACCCGTTTACTAAGCTTTTCTAAATAAGCAGACAAAATAATCAAGAGAGGAGAAACAGTTATGAAAAAAGTAATTGCAATCGCATTATCATTATTATTCATATTGTCAGCAGTTCTGCTTTCAGGTTGTGCTGATAACAAGGAACCCCAAGTCAATAATCAGGAAATAAATCAGGCTGACGCTTCATCAGGAGTAAAGGTTAACGAGGCTGTTAATATCTCTCTTGATTCAGCAATTGACATTGCATTGAAGGATGCAGGTGTACAGAGAGAAGATGCTCTGTTCCAGGGTTCACCGTCACTCGACAGAGATGACAAAAATCCACATTACGACATTGAATTTCAGTTTGATGGTGTGGAATATGACTATGAAATTGCTGTGGACAATGGTTCAGTTATAAAGGCTGAAAAAGAAAAAGATAAAGTTCAGAGTAGTGAAAAGGTATCCGAGCCTGTTAAAGTTAAAGAAGAATTAAAGCCTTCTGTTCCTGCAAAACAGGAAAACAGCTATATAAGCATTGAAAAGGCAAAAGAAATTGCTTTAGAAAATGCAGGTGTAAAAAATGCTGATGTTGTCTTCAAAAAAGCATATTACGATTTCGATGACCTTGTTGCACATTTCGATATTAAATTTGTTGCAAACGGATATGAATATGAATACGAGATAAAATCAGCAGACGGTGCAATTCTTGAAAAGGATATTGAAAAAGAGCCTGTGCGTGAACAGGTGTCACAGGAGCCTGAGAAAGAATTTATTTCACAGGAAAAAGCAAAAGAAATCGCACTTAATCACGCAAAGGTTGATTCTGCAAAGGTAAAGCAGTTAAAAGCAGAGCTTGACAGTGATGACCTGATTGCTCATTATGAGGTTGAATTCGTTGAAGGAAGATACGAATATGAATACGAAATCAATGCCGAGTCAGGAAAAATTATTGCATATGACAAGGATTTCAATGATTGACATGAAAAGCTGAAAAACCCGCGAAGAAAAACTTCGTGGGTTATTTTTTTGCAAAGCTTTATAAAATTTATTTACCGTAAAAATATTTACTTTACTTGTTATTTTTGGTATTATAAATACAACTTAATTAAGGAGATAATTATGGCTTCAAAAAATATTGATAAAATCATTTATGAACAACCCTTTGCCAATAAGGAATTTGGTTCGGAACGTAACAGAATCCCTGCACTTTACACACTCAATGACGGTAGCGTTATGGCTGGTGCTGATATCCGTTACGGTCACGGTGCCGATTCACCGAACAACATTGATATTGCTGTTGCAATTTCAAAGGATGGTTATACAGATTGGGAATACATAATGGTCAATCATTTTGACGATTATGCCGACACGGTTACATCAAAGGACAGTGCATCATTTATCGACTCTGCAATTGTTCAGTCGGAAACAGGCAGAATTTTTATGCTTGTTGATGCTCAACCGTCAGAATGTGGTTATCTTCAATGCAAAACAGGTACAGGATATACTGAAATCAACGGTAAAAAGCACCTTCTTCTCACAAAAGGCAAGAATGGTGACAGATTAAGCACATTCGGTTTTTATATTGGTGACTATAACGGCAATTTTGCACCTGTTTATTCACGAAAGGACTCAAAGATTACCGAATACTCTGTTGATAAGGAATTTTGTCTTTACAAAAACGGTGAACCGATTTACGCTGACCAGAAGGGCACAGACGGTGTCAGGATTCATCAGAATATTTTCTTCAGTTCAGCAGAGCTTAAATGCTATAAAACAACATATCTCTGGTTGAAATATAGTGACGATAACGGAAAAACCTGGAGTCATCCTATGATTATTTCTGAGCAGGTCAAAAATGAAAAAGAGTCATTTTTAGGTGTTGGCCCGGGTCGTGGAATTGCTATAAAACACAACGGCAAGGAACGAATCCTTTTCTGTGTTTATGATAACAACGGTCTTTTTAAGGACCCGATTTTTGAAAATGCAAGTGCTGTTTATTCTGACGATAACGGCGAAACATGGCACAGAGGCAATAAAATCAAAATTAAATCAGGTATCCGCAAAACAAGTGAAGCACAGCTTGTGAGCATTAAAGGTAAAAACTATCAGGCTTTGCGTATGTATGCAAGAAATTTAAGCAATTATATAGCATATGCCGACAGTACTGACGGTGGCGTAACCTGGACACAATTCCGTGCTGACAAAAATCTTGAGGGAACAAGAAACTGTATGGTTTCTCTTATGGATACCACAAGAAAAATTGACGGAAAACAGATGCTTCTTTGTTCATCAGGCGGTAACCTTAACGCAAGAGCCGACGGTATTCTTCGCGTTGGTGTAACTGAGGATACCGGTGATGTTAATTGGATTACAACATATCACCTTGCACAAGGCTTTTATGGTTATTCCTGCCTTACCGAGCTTTCTGACGGAAACTTTGCTGTTTTTTATGAGGATGAACCGTCACATCTTAAATACACCGTTTTCAGCGTGTCCGAAAAAGGTGAAATCAGCGAAATCAACGGTGATAATATTGATTTCAAGCCTGATTTGTCACCGAAAACACAAAAGTCAATTAAAATTAAACGAATGAAAGCTAACATCAAATTCAAGCTTAATATGATGTAAAATAACAAAACCTGCAAAAAAGATTTAATCTTCTTGCAGGTTTAATTTTTATTTTATCTTTGCAATTTCCTGTTCAAGTATATCCTTTGTAAGCATTCCGATTTTATGGGACACAATATTTCCGTCTTTATCTATAAATATAGTCTGCGGATAACTTGAAATACCGTAGTTTTTCAACGCTTCGTGCTGTGTGTCGAAGAAAACAGGAAATTCATATTTTTCTTGTTCTATAAATGCCTTTGCTGAGTCAACTGTTTCTCCGTTTGTGCCTGTTGCATTTACCATAACAAACTGCACATCAGGATTTTCTTTACAGACCTCATTGAAATCAGGCATTTCAACCTTGCAATAATAACACCATGTTGCCCAGAAATTAAGCACAACAGGTTTACCCTTAAAGTCGGACAATCTGACTGTATTTCCGTCATAATCGGTAACCGTAAAATCAGGTGCCGCATTTTCATTGTTTTCTGTTGTGTTGTCTTCTGATGTATTTTCTGTTGTGGAAATTGTCTGTTGGTCTTCCCCTTGATTAAGATATTCGTCACCGTATTTATCATATAAAAACATTGAAATAGCTAAAATCCCCACAAGCAAAACTGCAATTATAATCCATTTAACTGTATTTTTCATTTTTATCACCTACGAAAGAAGATTTATAAATTTGCCGAAAAGTCCTGTTGCCATAAGTACGCCTACAACAACCAAAAGACATCCGCAAGCTGTATTTATGACCTTGTAATGCTTTTTGATAAATGTAAAGGCACCTCTTAACTTATCAATGAGAATCGCACTTATGAAAAACGGTATTCCAAGTCCAAGAGAATACAGCAAAAGCATTATGATACCTTCTGTTGCCTGTCCCTGACTTGCAGCCATCATCAATGCAGAGCCTAAAAACGCACCTACACAAGGCGTCCAGCCGATTGAAAATACAATACCAAAGACCATTGACGAGAAAAAGCCTAAATTTTCGGTTTTTGCCTTTTTTGAGCCTTTGAAAAGATTAAATTTGAATACACCAAGAAAATTAAGACCGAAAAATATAACAACAAGTCCTGTTACAAGGTCAACGATTTTTTTATACTCGTTGAGCAACTGACCAAATGTGCCTGCCAAAGCACCCATCAGGACAAAAACGATTGTGAAACCAAGTATAAATCCCAATGCATTTTTAACTGTCTTTTTTGTGTTTCTCTCTTTACCACCTGCGAAATATGAAACATAAAGCGGTATCATAGGTAAAAGACAAGGCGAAATAAATGTAATAATACCTTCAAGAAATGCTATAAAATACTGCACAACATCTACTCCTTTGTAAACACTATTATATATTATTTATAAAATTCTGCAAGATATTTTTACATATACTTGTCTTGAAACCTTGATTTTAATAAACCGTTGTAGTACAATAATTAAGTTAAATAAATTCTTTTGGGAGGTATTTGTGTTATGGGAAAATATCTTTTGGTAAATGCTGATGACTTTGGTATGTGCCATAGTGCTAACGAGGCAATTTTTGATTTGTTTAAATCAGGAAGACTTAAGTCTTCAACTATTATGATGCCTTGTCCTGCCGCAAAGGAAGCTGTTGATTTTTCAATCGCTAACCCTGAGTATGCAATCGGTGTTCACCTTACTACAACTGCTGAATGGGAAACATATCGTTGGAAGGCTCTTACAAACGGTCCGAGTCTTCACGACGAAGAAGGCTATATGTGGCATACAGGTGAAGATGCTGACAAATACGGTAAAATGGATGAGATTGAAAAGGAAATCAGAGCACAGATTGATTTAGCTCATGCATGGGGTATGAAGCCTTCTCATGTTGACAATCATATGGGTTCATTGTACGGACACCTTACAGGAAGATTTTCACTTCTTAAAATGACACTTCGTGTTTGTGGTGATTATGGTTATGCTTTCCGTATGTTCACATCTGCTGACAAGCGTGTTGCTCCAAGAGGTACTCCATATTTCCTTTGGAATGCTTGTACTCTCCTTTCAAGAAGCTGGGGTAAAAAGTATAATGTAATTATGCCTGATTATCTTCTTTTCCCTGATTGGGATGTAATGCCGACTGATTCATATGAAAGCTACAGAAAAAAGATTCTTGATATCTGGTGTAATATTCCTGAAGGAATTACTGAAACTTATGTTCATCCTGCACTTGAAACAGATGAACTCAAATCAATTGTTCCACTCTGGGAACAGAGAGTTTGGGAATATCAGGTTATGAAAGACCCTGAAACTGAAAAATATCTCAATGCTCACGGTGTTGAACTTGTAAGCTACCGCGATATTATCAGAATGAAAAGCAAATAATACATAAAAAACAGTTATGGCGTTGTGGAACAAATCACAACGCCATTTTTTTCAAAACCTTTTGGGAAGGGTTGTTATTCCGAAAGAGATTCGTCGCACTATGCGAATCCGTGAAGGAGGTCTCGGCTGCCGCCTCAGTCAGTGCTTCTGCTTCGCAGAGGTGTCCACCGGACACCCGCACCCCGTCACTGACAACATTGACACTTTTCGGCAAATTTTGTGAAGCGATAACAAGTATTTACATACGGATACAAGATACATAATCCAATAAAAGTATGAGGAGCAGAAAAAATCTGCTCCTTTTATTTTTTAGAATTGTTGACTATATTGAATTTAATGTGGTAAAATATATTTGCCAAACAAATCTTAATATTATTCTACCAATAAGTATATGTATTTTTATTTTTAATTCGGTAAAAATACAGATGCTCTATTTGCATATACTTTTTGGTGGTATTGTAGATTTGTTTGGCGACAGTTGGAGCTATGTGTTTTTCGTGCGTTGGCTTCGGCTGGCGCACTTTTTTGATTTACGGAGGAGATTTTTTATGAAATAAGGTAAACAATTTGCAATTCCTATTGTAATTATTTTAAATTTGAAATATACTTTAATTAAGAGAATCCTTGATGTTTTATATAAAGGAGGAAAAAATTATGAAAATAACAAACAAAATCTTATCAATTATCCTCGCAATTCTAATGGTATTATCCATCATCCCAATTACAGTAAATGCAGCTGACCCAACATCAGGCACTTGTGGTGAAAATCTCACATGGACTTTTGATTCATTAACATATACTTTAACTCTTTCTGGCACGGGTGCCATGTATGATTATAAATCTAACAATCGCCCATGGGAAAGTTATATAGAAGACATTCAAACAGTTATTATAAATGATGGTGCAATAACAATTGGTGATTTTGCTTTTTATTATTGTAAAAATCTTAAAAGTGTAACAATTCCTAATGGAGTGTCAATCATTAATGATAGCGCTTTTTATGCTTGCGAGAGCCTTACAAGTGTAAAAATTCCTGATAGTGTAACAACAGTTTGTGATTATGCTTTTAGATATTGCGGTCTGCTGAGTGTAACAATCCCTGATAGTGTAACAACAATTGGTTGGGCTACCTTTGCTAATTGCTATAACCTTACAAGTATAATAGCCGATAGTAATAATCAATATTATTCAAGCGATGAATGTGGTGTGTTATTCAATAAAGATAAGACAACACTTATTCAATATCCTATAGGTAATGAAAGAAAAAGTTATACACTTCCTGATGGTGTAACAACAATTGGTGATTGGGCATTTGGTGAATGCCAAAGCCTCACAAATGTAATAATTTCTGACAATGTAACCACAATTGGGTTGAGTGCGTTTTATTGGTGTGATAATCTGGCAGATGTTTTTTATTCAGGTACAGAAGAACAATGGAAAGCTGTCTCCATTGGTGGAGAAAACTATGCACTCCTTAGGGCAACAATCCATTATAATTATCATATGCATAAGTACAATGAGGTTATAACGGGGCCAACTTGCACAGAACAAGGCTACACAACATATACTTGCGAATGTGGTGATACTTATATTGATAATTATGTTGACGCAACAGGTCATGCAGATAACGATGGTGATGGATATTGCGATGCAGACAACGAACTCCTTGACCCATCAGTAGAATGTGAATGTAATTGTCATAAAGACGGCATCACAAACTTTTTCTTCAAATTAATTCTTTTCTTCCAAAGAATCTTTGGTGCAAATAAAGAATGTGCTTGTGGTGTAATTCACTATTAATAAACATTAAAAAAACTGAATAATTATTAATCAAGTATAAAACTCCTTTGTTTACAGATACTAGAAATGTTATCAAAATAAACAAAGGAGTTTTTGCATATATGAAAGCAACTGGGATTGTGAGAAGAATTGACGATTTGGGAAGGGTTGTTATTCCGAAAGAGATTCGTAGGACTATGAGGATACGTGAAGGAGACCCGTTGGAGATTTATACAGCATCTGACGGTGAGGTTATCTTCAAAAAATATTCGCCTATCGGTGAGTTGTCGGAGTTTGCGAGTCAATACACCGATGTTTTGCACAGGGCGACAAATCTTCCTGTCATAATTACTGACCGTGACCATGTTATTGCTGTGGCAGGTATGCCTAAACGAGAGGTTATGGACAGAAGAATTTCCTCTCAGCTTGAGGAATTGATGGAAAATCGTGAAAATTATATTGCATCACCTGAAACGAAGGCACTTTATCCATTATCCGACAAGGACAAGGAGGCAGGTCTTGCATTCACCATCATCGGTGGTGGTGATGTTACAGGTTCAGTCGTTCTTATGATGAATACTGACGGTAGTATGCCCACACAGACGGAAATTAAGCTTGTTTCTGTTGCAGCATCATTTTTAGGTAAACAGACAGAAGAATAATTCATAATTCGTAATGCTTAATTCGTAATTAGTTCTATCGGAACATTAAAAAGGACCTGACTCAATGAGTCAAGTCCTTTGTTTTTGTTATGTAGTTTTAATTAGTAAGAAATCTTGTATTCTGTGATTACTTCGATGCCAACTTCTGCACCATCGATTGAAATAAGTGCAAGTTTTGCATCAAGACCAAGGATACATGGAGCATCAAGGTTAAGTGCAATAAGGTTGCCTGTCGCCTTATCGATTGTAGCAACAGCAGTTACATTTTCATAAGCAATCTTGATGTTGCTGAGCTTAAGACCAGGAACAGAACTGATTGAACCTGTAATCTGGCTTTCTTCGATAACACCTGCGATAGAACCAACACCGTCAGCATTTGCCTTTGGATTTACAGCATCTTTTGCAACAACTGTTACAACATATGTACTACCCTTATCTACACAAGTAATCTTCTTAACACCGTTAAGTGTAAGAGCACTTGCATCAGGAAGCTTTGTCTTATCCCATGCTTCGTTCTTAACTTCGATTGAAGCTTCGTCCTTAGCCATGAACATACCCATAAGAGTAGATGCAGCACTTGAAAGTCCGCCAGCCTTAACATGACCCTTATAGTTAATAGCACCGTCTTTAACACGAACTACAGACTTTGACTTTGTTCTTGCTGCTGCAACTGCCTTTTTGTACATATCAAGAGCTTCCTGGTCAGCATTTACTGCGCCTGATGGAGCATCTGCTGCGTTATCGTCACCAGGAACTGTTGCGTCGTCACCTGGAACATCTGTTGTGTCGTCACCGGGAACATCTGTTACATCATCACCGGGAACTGTTGCATCATCGTTTGGAACATTAGTGTCAACATTTGTTGCGCCACCCTGAACCTGTCCTGAAACAACTGTTGTCTGTCCTGCCTTACCTACATAAGTGAATGCGAGAGAAACCACGCTGAATGTAATTACCAAAGAAAGTAAAATTGCAATTGATGAAAGAAATACCTTTGAGAAAGTTTCTTTTTTAGCGTTGCTCTTTTCAACTTTTGCCTTGTATTCTTCAGGTGTATATTGTTTTTTTGCCATTTTCTTTAACCCCTTTCAAAAGTTAAACATTTACTCTATTACTTTACAACAAAACACGACAAAAGTCAATACGAATGATACATAATTAAATGCACCAAATCATATTTATCATCATTATGTTGATTTATCTCTTGTTTTACTCTTTCTTTTGTGGTATAATATTTTTTATTTGTTAAGGAGGTTTGATTATGGCTGAAAGAAGAAAAAACAGTAAAAAAACAAAGAAAATCAACTCAACAATATCAGCAGTAATCACCTGTCTTGTTGTTTTCGTTATTATTTTTGTGGGAATCACCCTTGCATCGGACAACAGTCCTGCGGATGCTCCCGTTAAAACTCCTGCAACCGAAAACACTACCAATAATACATACGAAAGCAGTTCGACTGAAATTCCTGAAAGTTCCACAGAAGAAAAAGAAACTTCAACTACTCCTGTTGAGTCTTCCACTGAAAATACAACTGTTGCAAAGCCTAAACCAACAGAGCCTGTTACATCCAACAAGCCTGTTGCAACCGGTTCGTTTTATGACAGCGTGAAATACCGTTCACCCGATGCTGTTACTGCCGATATTTTCAAACATGGCAGAAACCTTATGCTTCTTAACCGTCAGTACGAGTTACCAGAAGACTTTAAATGGGATTTAGTGTATTGGGCAAACGGAAATTCCGTTGATGCTATGTATCTTAATTGTGAAGAACACAATTCTGTTAAGGCAGTTGACAGAGCAGCATATCAGCCACTAAAAAATATGTTTGCCGATGCAGAAAAAGCAGGTGTTCCTCTTCAGCTCGTTTCGGCATACAGAAGCATCTATCTTCAGGATAAGCTTTTTACCCGTTCGGTAAATTCATATATCAGTCAGGGTTATTCTGAACAAGAAGCAATTAACAAGGCAAATTATTCAAGAACCTTTTCAGGAACAAGCGAGCACAACACAGGTCTTGGGTTTGATATTCTTGAAAGAGGAAACTATACTCTCAGCACATCATTTGAAAATACCGAACAGTTCCGCTGGCTTATGGAAAATGCTGAAAACTACGGTTTTATTCTTCGATATGCAAAGGATAAGACAACTCAGACAGGCATTATGTATGAGCCATGGCATTTCAGATATGTCGGTGTTGAGCATGCAAAGGAAATCAACCGTTTAGGTATATGTTTAGAAGAATATATTGATTATTTAGAGGCGTAAATCAAAATGGGCAAATTAAAAGAAAAGTTATTCAGTTACACAGCATATGCAAAAATTATTACTCAATTATTGGTTGTAATGGAACCTAAAATTGCATATCATAACCACCTTATGAAAAAAGGTAAAGTGAAAAAGGCTGATGAATTCGGTTTTCCTGCTGTAAAAAAATGGGCAAAGTTTGCCACAAAGACTGCAGGAATGAGAATTACTGTTGAGGGACTTGAAAAAATTCCGAAGGACAGACCGTTGCTTTTTACTCCGAACCATCAGAGTTATGCTGATGTACCACTTCTTTTGCACGTGTTAAAGGATTTTGACTTTGGTTTCCTTATGAGAATGCAGCTTAACAAGTTTTTTGCTATTGAACAAATCAGCAAAATCATTAAATGTGTTCCAATCAATCAGGAAAATGCAAGAGAAGGTATTAAGGCACTTAATAAAACTGCTGAGCAGATTAAAAACGGATTTTCAATGCTTGTTTTCCCTGAGGGCAAAAGAGGTTTTTCAAATACTCCCGACGAATTCAAAAACGGTGCATTTAAAATTGTACAGAAAACAGGTGTAACGGTTGTGCCCATATATATTCACAATGTCTTCAAGGTGCTTGAGGGTAATGATTTCCAGATTACACCAACAGATGTAAAGGTAATTGTTCTTGACCCTATTGAAACAGGCGATATGAAGCGTGATGATGTTAAACAGCTTCACGACAGAGTATATAATCTTATACTTGAAGAATCAAAAAAGCATCCGGTGTAAATTTAAAGTGGCCTTAATGGTCACTTTTTTATTGTCTTAACATATTGAATAACATCGGATTTTATTATATAATATTTAAAATATGTACTTTTAGGAGGATGACATATGAAAAAAGGAATTGTTTATGATAATTCGAAAAAAACATTTCCCGTAATTGTAATGATAATCGGCTTTATTCTCGCAATTACGCTTTTGGTTATGCGACTTAATCTTCTGGCAGTTATCAACGTGGGTTATATGTGCGTTGTATCTGCACTTATCATTCTTGGTATTCTTTTTTTGAAAAAGCTTTATTTATGGAATTTTATCGGCTACGGTGTTTCGGGACTTTCCATTGTTCTTTATTACGCTATCTGGGGAGCTGACGCAGGCTTCGGTGCTTTTTCGTCAGGTAAAGCAGGTTGGGATTCAGTTAAAAATGCTCTTTTCTCAGGTGGTGACAATTACAACTTCTTTGTTCGTCTTGGTGGCAATATTTTAATTATTCTGCCTTGTATTATCGCATTTGTTGCACTTTTCCTTGTTGGTAAAAAGCAATTCAACAAAAAGGGAACACATTTTATTGTTACAACAATTTTGAGCATATTCCTTGCAGGTACAACGGTTTTCTATGTGCTTACAATGAACCTTCGTTCACAGCCGAATGTTGACAGACTCTGGGAAGGTCACGACGATTATCTTAATAAAGTTGATAAAAATACAGAAAGCAAACCGAATGTGCTTTTCATTATGATGGATGACCTTGGTTGGGGGGACATTTCACTCAACGGTGCAATTTATGATACTCCAAACATTGACAGCATCGGTGAAGATGGCGTGAATTTTGACAATTTCTATTCAAGCTATTCAGTTTGTTCACCTGCTCGTTTCAGCCTTATGACAGGCCGTTACCCATTCAGAGGATATGCTGACAATGTTATTTATCCGACCATTGACACTCTTTCACCTTTCGCACAGACAAGAATTTTCAACTCAGTTGAAATGGGCAACAATGTTGACGGTATGCTTGGTGATGAAATCACTATTGCTGAAGTATTCCAGAATGCAGGATATAACACAGGTGCTTTCGGTAAATGGCATCTTGGTGATTATGGCGAATATCTTCCTACAAATCAGGGCTTTGACTATTTCTATGGTAGCCACCATGTAAATGATATGACTCCATTCTATTATGTTGAAGAAGAAAACGGTGAATATGAAATTGTTCACGGTACAGACGAATTCTTCAAAGATGGCAAAAAAGAACAGAGTCAGGCAAGTGAATGGATTCACATGTCAATCAATGATTGGATTACTGACGCTGTTACAAATTCTGATGAGCCATTCTTCGCATACTATGCAACTCCTTGGCCACACGGTCCTGTTTTTGCAGGTGACGATTTTGACGGCACAAGCGGTATGGGTACATATGTTGACTGTGTTACTGAATTTGACTACTATCTCGGTGAACTTTTCAATACGCTTGAAGAACTTGGTGTTATGGACGATACAATTATCGTGTTCACAAGTGATAACGGTCCTGCACTTGAAGGCTCAACAGGTGAGCTTCGTGGCGGTAAGTATCTTGCTTATGAAGCAGGTCAGAAGGTTCCGTTTATGATTAGGTGGAACAATAACAACGGACTTTGGGAAAAGGGTACAACACGCGAACAAAGTGCGGTTCTTGCCGATATATTCCCGACACTTATTGAGCTTTGTGGTATCACAGGTAATGACGGTGAAGCTAATTATCTTCCGCAGGACAGAACTATTGACGGTGTTTCAATTGTTCCTGTGCTCAAAGACGATACTGCTGTTCATACAGAGGAACATCCTATTCTTCATATGAAACGCGAAGAGCTTAAAGCACTTCAATACACAATGACTACTGAAGAAGTTCTTAGTCGTGAAGAATATGCAGATTATGAATACCCGGTGCTTACTGAAAACGAGTATATAACATTCAAGTACTTCCGTAAGATGCAGAACGACAACCCTGCATTCTTCGATAAAACACGAAAGAATTGGTTGTATGTGCTTACAGATGACAAGGGTGAAAATTATAACAGAACAAGCACATATCCTACTATCGCAGAAGAACTTAATCAGAAAATGACTGATGTTATGAAGGATTTCAAAGCAAATCGTCGCGGAATAAATCAGGAATATTACAATAATCTTTAATAAAGCTCAAGCCCATTGAAAGTTGATTTTCAATGGGC
Source organism: Candidatus Fimenecus sp. (assembly GCA_045595185.1). Lineage (GTDB taxonomy): Bacteria > Bacillota > Clostridia > Oscillospirales > Acutalibacteraceae > Fimenecus. Next base: position 68,542 of record JAZNZX010000031.1, read on the forward strand.
TTTGTTATATAATTAAATCAAATATTTTCATGGAGTGAATCCTATGCCACCACTTTCAATAATGATTAAACCTGCATCGAGTCTTTGTAATATGCGTTGTGAATACTGTTTTTATCACAATGTTACAGAGCTTCGTGAGGTTTCATCATTCGGTATTATGACGGAAGAAACTGCTGACAATTTAATTGAAAAGGCACTCCAGTTTGCCAACGGTGAAAGCGTTGCTTTTGCCTTTCAGGGTGGCGAGCCTTTAATGGCGGGTATTCCTTATTTTGAACATTTTGTGGAAAAGGTCAAGTCTTCCAACAGGCTCAACAGTCAGATTTTTTTCAGTACACAGACAAACGGTACTCTTGTAACTGACGAATGGTGCGAATTTTTTCACAAGAATAATTTCCTTGTGGGATTAAGTCTTGACGGTAATTTTGAGCATAACAAATTCCGTGTTGATGCTAATTATGAAAACATATTTTATAAAATTCTTAATGCTGCCGAAAAATTTAAAAAGCACAAGGTTGAATTTAATATTCTGACCGTTCTTACAGGCTACTGTGCCGACCATATTGATGAAATTTATAAGTTTTTCAAAGAAAAAGGCTTTCGTTATCTTCAATTTATTCCTTGTCTGCGACCATTCCAAGACAAGAGCGAAAGCGAATTATATATGACACCTGAGCAGTATGGTGATTTCCTTGTGAAATGCTTTAATTATTATGTCAAAGACTATGTAAGAGGGCAATATACAAGTGTTCGTTGGTTTGACAATATTGTTCATCAGTTTTTAGGAAATCCTACGGAACAATGCGGAATATGCGGCCATTGTATGCATCAGTTTGTTGCCGAAGGCAACGGAAACATCTATCCCTGCGACTTTTACTGTACCGACGAATGGCTTTTGGGCAACATCAACCACGAAAACGAAAATTTTGACACTCTGGCTCATTGTGATAAAGCAATAGAGTTCTTAAAGGAAAGTTTGCCTGTACCCGACAGATGCAAACAATGTAAATTCTATTCTGTTTGTCGTGCAGGTGGTTGCAAACGAACGCGTGCAGACCGAGATTATTGTGAAAGCTATAAAAAATTCTTCTCATCATGTCTGCCACTATTCAGAGCATTCATAAATGAGAAGAAATAGGATTGTGTTGATAAATTGGAGTTTATCGGTATGTTTAAAGTTAGTGTCATTCTGAGGAACAAAGTGACGAAGAATCTCTGTCCTATTTTAATAGACCCTTCGTTTCACTCAGGGTGACTGATGAAATGCGAGAGATTCTTCGCTACGCTCAGAATGACCTATCGAATTGGTTATTCATCCCGACAAATTATAATTTGCATTAAAAACAAATTACGACAAGATATATGTAAGTGCCATTATTAACGATTCGTCTGCGTTTTCACTTTTTAAAAGCATTATAAGTCCTAAAAGCAACGCTTTGTCTGGCTCGTCAAAAAGGTTTTCAAGGCTGTTTTTTCGTAGGTTTTCTACAGGCTTTTTTGTTTCCGTCTCTATTTCCTTTTCTTCTGCTTCCTTAAAAAACTCTTTAAAGCTTGGATAAGGGTTATCTTTCGGGAAATTCGGAGGCATGTTTGTCACCTTTGCAGAAATCGTGGCAGAATTTTTATCATTATCTCGTTTATCCTGAATGAAATTGAAATCCTGTTGTGCTGATTGCGTTACAATGTCTGAGTTCCGTTTCATTTCCCTTACTCTTTCCATAGCCTTTGCCTGCATTTTTTGTATTTCAGAATATGAGTAACCGTTCATTTAAAACAATCCTTTCAATAAAGGTAAAACTTCCATCAGTTGTAAAAATTTTACTGCCTCGTCTGCCTTATGTTTTCGTTCTTCACTCAACATAGGCTTTAAATCGTAAATCAGTTTTGTCCGATAATCCTCTTTATTAAACTGACCCATAAGTCCCATTATTTTTTGCATTGTATTTATATCTATGGGAAAATTAGTTGCTGATTCCGATTTTTTCGGTTCTTGCGTTTGATGTGAATCACCTTTTTCAGTTAATGATTCGGCAATACTCCGGAGTTTTGCCATATCTTCATCACTTATTGACGACAGTAAATTTTCAATATCAATCATTCTTATCCTCCGTAAACTTCTTCAGCAACTCCTGTGCTTTTGGTGTTGAAAGGAGTTTTTTTATTGCTTCTTTATCACTTAAAACCTCTTTCAGCTTTTTATTCTGATTTGGTGTAAGATTGTTCATAAGATAATTTTGTGTTTCTTCGTCTGATTTGTTTGATTTGATTTTTTTAATAATCTCGTCAAAGTTATTATTGCTCATTGAAATCACCACCATATTATTGTATAATATAGTATGATTTTAAGGAGGTTGATATGCTTGAGAATACTTGTTTTGTCCGACTCACACGGTGATATTTATGCAATGAAAAAAGCCATCGAAGCACAACCGACAGCAGAAGTAGTCATCTTTTTAGGTGACGGATACTATGATTTTGAAAAGTATAAACCACTTCTTAAAGATAAGCGAATTTATTGTGTGAAGGGTAATAATGATTTTCACTGTGATTACCCGAAAAATGCAATAATAGAAGAAGGTGGACATAAAATATACGTTACTCATGGTCACTATGAATATGTGAAAAGTGGTCTTGCAGGTCTTCTTTCGATTTCACGAAGAAATAATTGTAATTTGGCACTTTACGGACATACTCACGTTCAGCAAGAAGATAATCAGTTGGGTATTAAGTTTTTTAATCCAGGTTCAATACGAAATGACGAATACGGTGTTATTGATATTGTTGACAATGGGTTTATATGTATCGGTATTAAATTGAGATAAAATATTTATAATAAAAAATACCCCTTGGGTTTTCCCAAGGGGTTAATTTATTGGTCTATTAAAGCCTTACCGCATTAGTCAGCGATGAGTTCGATGATGCACATTTCAGCAGCATCGCCTCTTCTTGGACCGGTCTTGATAACACGAGTGTAGCCACCGTTTCTGTCTGCATACTTTGGTGCTACTTCTTCAATCAATTTCTTTGCAACAGACTCTTTTGTGATGTAAGAGTAAACCTGTCTCTTTGAATGAAGACTGCTATCTTTAGCGATTGTAATCATTTTTTCAGCCATAGCCTTAACTTCTTTGGCTCTTGTTACAGTTGTTTCAATCTGACCGTTCTCGATAAGGTATGTTACCATACCTCTGAGCATAGCCTTGCGGTGATCGCTTGTTCTACCAAGTTTTCTTGTTCCTGGCATTCAAAATCACTCCTTTATTATTCGTCGTCCTTACGCAATGCGAGGTTCATTGATTCGAGCTTTGCGATAACCTCTTCAAGAGATTTTCTACCAAGGTTTCTAACTCTCATCATATCTTCCTCAGTTCTGTTTGTTAAATCTTCAACTGTGTTGATGCCTGCACGCTTGAGGCAGTTGAATGAACGAACTGAAAGGTCAAGTTCTTCAATTGTCATTTCAAGAATCTTACCCTTTGAGTCATCGTTCTTAACAATCATTGTCTCTGTCTCTCTTGCTTCGTCAGAAAGGTCAACAAAGAGGTCGAGATGGTCTGTAAGGATTTTTGCGCCGAGAGAAACGGCCTCCTGCGCTGAAATTGTTCCGTCTGTCCAAGCTTCAAGTGAAAGCTTGTCGTAGTCAGTAATCTGACCTACACGAGTATTTTCAACTGTGTAGTTTACTTTCAAGACGGGTGTATAAATTGAATCTATTGCGATTACGCCGATGATTGGCTGCATAAGCTGCTTGTTTCTTTCTGCTGAAACATAACCTCTGCCCTTATCGCATGTGAGTTCTGCTTTGAAAACTCCGCCCTCTTCAAGAGTTGCGATTAAGTGGTCAGGATTAAGAATTTCAACATCAGAATCAACCTGAATGTCACCGGCAGTAACTTCACATTTGCCACTTGCATCGATATAAATTGTTTTTGGTCCGTCGCCGTTAATCTTAAGGATTACTCCCTTTAAGTTAAGAACGATTTCAGTTACATCCTCTTTCACACCGTCAATGGTTGAGAATTCATGAAGAACACCGTCAATTTTTACCGAAGTAATTGCATAACCCGGAAGAGAAGATAAAAGTACGCGACGAAGGCTGTTACCAAGTGTTGTACCGTAGCCTCTTTCCAAAGGTTCAACGACGAACTTGCCATAAGTTCCGTCATCTGTCAAATCAAGTGCTTCAATGCTGGGCTTCTCAATTCCTATCATTCAAAACCCTCCTATTCGAGTACAGAAAAATTTTCCGCTAAATATTATTGTTATTTCGAGTCTATTATTTAGAATAGAATTCGACGATAAGATGCTCTTCAACAGGAACAGCGATTTCTTCTCTGTCAGGAAGTTTAGCAACCTTAGCTGAAAGGTTTTCTGCATCCTTATCAAGCCATGCCGGAACAGGACGAGATGCGTTAGCTTCAAGAACTTCTTTAATCTTAACGCTATCTTTACTGTTGTCCTTAACTGATACAACATCGCCTACTTTAAGAAGGTATGAAGGAACGTCAACCTTCTTACCATTCACACGGAAATGTGCGTGAATTACAAGCTGTCTTGCTTCTGCACGAGATGAAGCCCATCCGAGAAGATAAACAACGTTATCAAGACGGCTTTCGCAAATTCTTAAAAGGTTTTCACCTGCTACACCTTGACGCTTTTCAGCCATCAAGAAATATTTGTGGAATTGTCCTTCCTGAATACCGTAGTAACGCTTAGCAGTCTGTTTTGCACGAAGCTGCAAGCCGTATTCAGAAACCTTTTTACGGTTCTGGCCGTGCTGACCAGGAGCGTATGAACGTCTCTCAAGAGCACATTTACCAGTATAGCAACGGTCGCCTTTGAGGAAAAGCTTCTTTCCTTCACGACGGCAGAGCTTACAAACCGCACCGGTATATCTTGCCATAATCTGTTACCTCCAAATTTCTGTTATACACGTCTTCTCTTAGGTGGGCGGCATCCGTTGTGAGGGATTGGAGTTACGTCTTTAATCATTGTAACTTCAAGACCTACTGTCTGTAATGCACGGATAGCAGCTTCACGTCCTGAACCAGGACCCTTAACGTATACTTCTACGGTTTTCATACCGTGGTCAATCGCAACCTTAGCTGCTGTTTCAGCAGCTGTCTGAGCAGCGAAAGGAGTTGAGTTTCTTGAGCCTCTGATGCCCATTTCACCTGCGCTTGCCCATGATACTGCGTTACCCTGTGTGTCAGTGATGGTAACGATAGTATTATTGAAGGTGGACTGAATATGAACTGCGCCTTTTTCAATGTTTTTCTTTTCACGACGTCTGCGTGTTACAGCGCCTTTTTTAACCTGCTTTGCCATTATTTAGTCCCTCCTTCTTACTTCTTCTTGTTAGCAATTGTCTTCTTTGGTCCCTTACGTGTACGAGCGTTTGTCTTTGAACGCTGGCCTCTTACAGGAAGATTCTTGCGGTGACGAACACCTCTGTAGCAACCAATTTCAACAAGTCTTTTAATATCAAATGCTGTTTCTCTTCTGAGGTCACCTTCAACTGTTACATTTTTTTCGATGTACTCACGAAGTTTTGAAACGTCTTCTTCGGTCAAATCCTTAACACGAGTGTCCGGATTGATACCTGTTGCAGCAACGATGTCGCTGGCTGTTTTTCTGCCTATACCATAGATGTATGTGAGACCGATTTCCACTCTCTTCTCTCTTGGTAAGTCAACACCTGAAATACGAGCCATTTACAGTTGCACCTCCATTTTCAAAAATCTGACTTAAAAAAGTCATTATGGTTTTAGTATCGTTCCTTAGTACTTTAGAAACGATTGAGCGAAAGCTCTAAGACAAATTCAAGCTGCTCTGCAGTTGCAGCTCTTTGCGATTTATCTTAGCCCTGACGCTGCTTGTGCTTAGGGTTTTCACAGATAACCATTACTTTACCCTTACGCTTGATTACTTTGCACTTTTCGCAAATTTTCTTGACAGAAGGTCTAACTTTCATTTAAAATACCTCCTCATAAAATGCTGTCAAAATTTTTCTTACTTTGAACGCCATGTAATTCTTCCGTTGTTAAGGTCATATGGTGAAAGTTCAACCGTTACCTTATCTCCCTGAAGAATTCTGATGTAGTTCATACGAAGTTTGCCCGAAATACGAGCGTGAACCTTGTGACCGTTTTCAAGTTCCACAATAAAGTTTGTATTGGGAAGTACTTCTGTCACTGTTCCTTCAACTTCAATCATGTCTTGTTTTGCCATAAGTTTAAACCTCTTTCGATAATGCTTTTCTCAACGCTCTGTCCGTTAAGAACATACTGTCGGAAAGTTTTTTGTCTGTCTTTATAAGATGTTTAGGATTCTTTCTTTTGGGATTGTTCAAAAGTCTTTCCTTACCATCACAAACATAAACATATTTTCCGTCATATCCTGTCACACACATAAGCCTGTCTTTTTCCCGACCGGCTGTACACATAACCAGTTCACCTTTACAAAACTCCATAAGTCACCTCATTAAAGTTGTGTAAGAATAATCGGTTCGCCCTTTGTTATCGCTATTGTGTGTTCAAAATGAGCGGACAGTTTGCCGTCAAGCGTTTTGACGGTCCAACCGTCAGGCAAACATTTAACTGCCTTTGAGCCCATATTTATCATTGGCTCAATCGCAATTGTCATACCCGGAAGAAGTCTCTGACCTCTTCCTGCTGTTCCGTAATTCGGAACTGACGGGTCTTCATGAAGATGAGTTCCTACACCGTGTCCTGTGTATTCACGGACAACCGAAAAACCTCTTTCTTCACAATAGGACTGAATTGTAAATGCTATATCACCGATTCTGTTGCCTGCGACAGCCTGTTCGATACCTAAATAAAGGCTCTCTCTTGTTGTGTCGCACAGCCGCTTCGCTTCATCGGAGATTGTTCCGCAAGCGAAAGTAGCAGCATTATCGCCGTTATAGCCATTCACCTTTGCCCCTAAGTCGATACTGACAATATCGCCTTCCTTAAGCACTCTCTTTTTTGATGGAATGCCGTGAATGACCTCGTCATTTATGGAAATACATGCTGTTGCCGGAAAACCGTTATAGTTAAGGAAGTTTGGTTCTGCACCTTGTTTCTTAATGTAACGATATGCGATTTGGTCAATCTCGTATGTTGTGATACCGGGCTTGACCGCCTCGCCCGCCAACTGTAATGCTTCTGCTGAAATCTGACACGCTTTACGCATCATATCAATTTCCTTTGCAGTTCTAAGCACTATCATGTTAATCCTCCAATGTCTTGAAGACAAGAGCAGTTGTATCTTTAACTTCTTCCTGTCCTTCTACTATTACAAGCTTACCTGTCTTTGAATAGTAGTCCTTAAGTGGTTCTGTCTGTTCATGGTAAACGTGGAGTCTGTCGAGAACTGTTTCAGGACTGTCATCCTTACGCTGAACAAGCTCATCACCACATACATCACAGATGCCGTCTTTTGATGGTTTCTTATATTCAAGATGATAAGTAGCACCGCACTTTAAGCAAACGCGTCTGCCTGAAAGTCTTGCTGTAATCTTTTCATCAGGAACTTCAATATCAACAACCTTGTCGATAATGATACCCATATTATCGAGGGCTTCTGCCTGAGGTATTGTTCTCGGGAAACCGTCGAGAATGAAACCGTTCTGGCAATCATCCTCTGCAAGTCTTTCCTTGATAATACCAATAACAACATCATCCGGAACTAATTTTCCGGCATCGATATAGGACTTAGCTTTAAGTCCCATATCTGTACCGTTTTTAAGAGCTTCTCTGATGATATTACCTGTTGACACAGCAGGAATATTGTATTTTTCACAAATTTTCTCTGCCTGTGTACCTTTTCCTGCGCCCGGGGCACCGAGAAGGATTAAGTTCATATCATTTACCTCCAAATTAATCAAGGAAGCCTTTGTAGTGACGCATCATCATCTGGCTTTCGAGCTGCTTCTGTGTTTCAAGAGCAACACCAACCATAATGATAATTGATGTACCACCAACTGCAAGGTTCATACCATTTTCTGTGAAAAGGCCTGCAATCTGAGAGTAGATGATTGGGAACATTGCAACGACGCTAAGAAGAAGTGCGCCGATGAGTGTCATTCTGCTAAGAATGTTCTGAATGTAAGTTGAAGTTGGTTTACCCGGACGGATACCAGGAACTGAACCACTGTTCTTACGAAGGTTTTCTGCCATTTCTACCGGATTATACTGAATTGAAGCATAGAAATAAGCAAAGAAAATGATGAAAATGAAGTAAAGTGTTCCGTAGAACGGATGTGTCTGGCCAAGCCATACCTGGCTTAATTTATACCAGAATGAACCTTCTTCACCTGGAGCAAACATAGCAATTGTTGGGAGAATTGAAAGAATTGAGCTTGCGAAGATAACAGGAAGAACACCGCACATATTAACCTTGATTGGCATATGTGTGCTCTGTCCACCGTACATCTTACGACCTACAACACGCTTAGCGTACTGAATAGGAATCTTTCTTTCAGCGTTATCCATCCAAACGATGAAGAAAATCATACCAACAAGTGCGATTGCTGCAATTGGAACGAGAGCGAAGTAAACGCCACCCTTGTCCATATACTGATAAAGGTTTGCGATAGTAGTTGGCATACGAGCTACGATACCTGCGAAGAGAATCATAGAAATACCATTACCGATACCTTTTTCGTTAATCAATTCACCAAGCCACATTACGAGTGCTGTACCTGCTGTATAGCAAAGAACAACAACAACTGCCTGGAAAACTGCTGCGAAACCTGTAAATGCCTTACCGCTTGCATCTGTCATCAACATATCCTGTGAACGGATGAAGAAGTAGTATGCAATACTCTGCATAAGACCAAGGCCAACAGCGCCATAACGAGTGATTTTATTCATTTTCTTTCTGCCTTCTTCGCCTTCCTTAGAAAGATTCTGAAGGTAAGGGATTGCAACAGCAAGAAGCTGAATAATAATTGATGCGTTGATATATGGTGTAATTGAGAGAGCAAACAATGTACCGTAGTTGAATGCATTACCTGTCATCATTGAAAGGTATGTCAAAAATGTACCTGCAGCTTCTTCACCGAAAAGTCCGTCACCACGCATTGCGATGTCAACGAATGGTACAGGAAGTGCTGAACCAACTCTGTAAATCAAAATGATGAGAGCTGTAAAAAGAATCTTTTTACGAAGGTCAACAATCTTCCATGCATTAGCAAATGTACGGAACATTTATATCACCTCAGCCTTTCCGCCTGCTGCCTCAATCTTCTGCTTTGCAGCATCAGAATAAGCATTAACCTGAACAGTAAGCTTTTTGCTGAGTTCGCCATTTCCTAAAACTTTAACTCCGTCAAGAGCTTTCTTTACAAGGCCTGCATTAACGAGTGCCTCGATTGTTACTGTTGCGCCATCCTCAAATGCATTGAGTGCTGAAACGTTAACAGTTGCGATTTCCTTAGCGAAAATGTTGTTGAAACCACGCTTTGGAAGTCTTCTCTGTAAAGGCATCTGGCCACCTTCGAAGCCGATTCTCATACCTCTACCTGCACGGGCTTTTTGACCCTTGTGACCTTTACCAGCTGTTTTACCCTGACCTGAAGCAGCACCACGACCGATACGCTTTACGTCTTTCTTTGAACCAGCTGCCGGTGAAAGTTCGTGCAATTTCATATTGTGCACCTCCTTAAGCCTTTGTAACCTCTAAAAGATGTGAAATCTTCTTAATCTTACCCTGAGTCTGAGGATTATCAGGCTGTTCTGATACATCCCCGATTTTGCGGAGACCAAGTGCATAAGCAGTGGCAATTTGGTCTTTTTTGCTTCCGATAAGACTCTTTACGAGTTTAACCTGAATTTTTTCCATATTGTCCACCTTCCTTATTCAAGAATCTCTTTAACTGACTTGCCACGGATAGCTGCAACTTCTTCTGCGTTACGGAGCTTTGAAAGTCCGTCGATTGTTGCTCTAACTACGTTGCAAGGGTTATTTGAACGAAGTGCCTTTGAACGGATGTCCTTGATACCAACTGTTTCAACAACAGCACGAACAGGGCCACCGGCAATAACACCAGTACCAGGTGCAGCAGGTTTCATAAGAACAACACCTGCACCGAATTTACCTGTGATTTCGTGTGGGATTGTTGTGCCCTTAAGAGCAACCTTGATAAGGTTCTTCTTAGCAGCTTCAATACCCTTACGGATAGCATCCGGAACTTCACCGGATTTACCGAGACCGAAACCAACGATACCGTTACCGTCACCTACAACTACCAAAGCGGAGAATTTCATAATACGGCCGCCCTTAACTGTTTTAGAAACACGGTTGATAGCAACTACTTTTTCCTGAAGTTCAAGTGTTGATGCGTCAATAATAGCCATTTTTATTTCTCCTTTCCTTAGAAGTTGAGGCCGCCCTCACGGGCACCTTCTGCGAGAGCTGCTACTCTACCTGTGTAAACGTAACCGCCTCTGTCAAATACAACATCTGTGATGTTCTTTTCTTTTGCTCTTTCTGCAAGGAGCTTGCCAACTTCTTTAGCAGCATCCTTATTTCCGCCGTAATTTGTGAAGTCCTTCTCTGTTGATGAAGCACTAACAAGTGTTACACCTGCAACGTCATCAATCAACTGAGCATAGATGTGCTGGAGAGAACGGAACACATTAAGGCGAGGACACTCTGCAGTGCCTGAAATCTTAGCGCGGACTCTCTTATGTCTCTTGAGTCTTGCAGCTTTTGTATCTGGTCTATTAACCATAACTTAACTCTCCTCCTATTATTTACCGCCCTTACCGGCTTTACCTTCTTTACGACGAATATGTTCGTCAACGTACTTAATACCCTTGCCCTTATATGGTTCCGGTGGTCTCTTTTCGCGAACTTCTGCTGCGAACTGACCAACAGTCTGCTTATCAGGACCTGAGATAACGATTTTGTTTGGGTTTGGAGTCTCAACTGTGATTCCTTCCGGAGCAGGCATAATTACCTGATGTGAGAAACCAATGTTGAGAACAAGGTCCTTACCCTGAACTGATACACGGTAACCAACGCCGTTAACTTCGAGTTCCTTTGTGTAACCCTTTTCAACGCCTTCAATCATGTTAGCGATGAGTGTACGTGTGAGACCGTGAAGTGATTTGTTAAGGTTTGAGTCATCCGGACGAGCAACTTTAACAACTGCACCGTCAAGTTCAACCTTCATATTGCTGTGCACTGTTCTTGTAAGAGTGCCCTTAGGGCCTTTAACGGTAACAGTGCTGCCATCTACTTTAACTTCTACCCCTGCAGGAACTGCAATCGGGTTTCTGCCTATACGTGACATTTACTGTACCTCCCTTACCAAACGAATGCGAGAACTTCGCCACCTACATTGAGTTTGCGAGCTTCTTTATCTGTCATAACACCCTTAGATGTTGAAAGGATTGCAATACCAAGACCCTTCATTACCTTTGGCATGTCTTCACAGTTTGTGTAAATACGTAAACCAGGCTTTGAAACTCTTCTGATACCTGTAATTACGCTTGATTTGTTAGGACCGTACTTAAGAGCGATTTCAATCATGCCCTGTTTGCCGTCTTCCTCTACTGTAAATCCTTTGATGTAACCTTCATCAACAAGAATTTGAGCAATCGCTTTCTTCATGTTTGATGCAGGCACTTTCACTGTATCATGCTTTGCGGAATTCGCATTACGGATTCTGGTGAGCATATCACCAATTGCATCTGTAATTTGCATAATGAGTTACCTCCTATAATATTTAGATTGCTCTATTACCAGCTTGATTTCTTCACGCCAGGAATCTGACCTGCGTGTGCTAACTCTCTGAAGCAAATACGGCAAACGCCATATTTACGGAGGTAAGCATGTGGTCTACCACAGATTTTGCATCTGTTGTAAGCTCTTGTTGAGAACTTTGCAGGTCTTGCCTGCTTAACTTTCATTGCTGTCTTTGCCACTGTTACCCCTCCTTATTTAGCGAATGGAGCACCCATGAGTGTTAAGAGCTCACGTGCTTCTTCGTCTGTGTTAGCTGTAGTTACGAAACAGATATCCATTCCGCGAACTTTATCAATCTTATCATAATCGATTTCAGGGAAAATCAACTGTTCCTTAACACCCATTGAGTAGTTACCACGACCATCGAATGAGTTAGGGTTGATACCTCTGAAGTCACGAACTCGAGGAAGAGCAAGATTGAAGAATCTGTCAACAAATTCATACATCTTGTCGCCACGAAGTGTTACTTTAACGCCGATTGTCATACCTTCACGAAGTTTAAAGTTAGCAACTGATTTCTTTGCTACGCACTTAACCGGCTTCTGACCTGTAATCTTAGCAAGGTCGCCCATGATAGCATCGATAACCTTTGAGTTGTCCTTAGCTTCGCCAGCACCAACGTTGATAATTACCTTATCAAGCTTTGGAATCTGCATAACGCTCTTGTAGTTGAACTTCTTCTGAAGTGCAGGAACAACGTCGGCTTTGTACATTTCTCTAAGTCTAACTGCCATTTTATTGTTCCTCCTTATTCAAACTTTGCGCCGCACTTTTTGCAAACGCGAACTTTATCTTTGCCTGTGCCTTCGTGGCCAACTCTTGTAGCTGCCTTGCACTTAGGACATACAAGCTGAACTTTGTCAGCGTAAAGAGCACTTTCTGCCTTGATGATACCGCCCTGTTCACCCATCTTGCGAGGTTTAACATGCTTTGATACCACATTTACGCCTTCAACAATTACTTTGCCTTCTGAAGGGCTTACTTCAAGTACCTTGCCCTTCTTGCCACGGTCTTTACCGTTGATAACGATAACTTCGTCACCTGTTCTTACATGAACTTTATTCATTTAGGGCACCTCCTTAAAGTACTTCCGGAGCGAGTGAAAGGATTTTCATATAGTCCTTATCACGAAGCTCTCTTGCAACTGGTCCAAAGATACGAGTACCTTTTGGATTCTTGTCTTCTTTAATAATAACTGCTGCGTTTTCGTCGAAACGGATATATGTTCCGTCATCTCTGCGAACGCCTTTTACTGAACGAACGACAACTGCTTTAACAACATCACCTTTTTTAACAACGCCACCAGGAGCTGCCTTTTTAACTGATGCTACAACAACGTCGCCGATGTTTGCATATCTTCTACCTGAACCACCGAGAACTCGGATGCACATTAATTCTTTTGCACCGGTGTTATCGGCAACCTTGAGGTAAGTCTGCTGCTGTATCACAATGATTGCCTCCTTTAATTACTTAGCTTTCTCGATAATTTCAGCAACACGCCATCTCTTATCTTTTGAAAGTGGACGTGTTTCCATTACTAATACTCTGTCGCCTACGCCACATTCGTTATTTTCGTCGTGAGCCTTAAGCTTCACTGTCTTGTTAACGATTTTGCCATAAAGAGGATGCTTAACTCTGTCCTTGATTGAAACAACAACAGTTTTATCCATCTTATCGCTTGTAACGATGCCGACTAATGTTTTTCTGAGGTTTCTTTCCATTTTGAACGCCCTCCCTTTCCTTAAGACTCACTGCCGTGAAGTTCGATATCGCGAATTACTGTTTTAACTCTTGCGATATCCTTCTTAACAGCACTGATTCTCATAGGATTTTCGAGTTGGTTGATGGCTTGTTGAAAACGAAGCTTGAAAAGTTCGTCTTTAAGCTCTAAGAGCTTTGCATCCAACTCTTTTGCAGAGAGGTTTCTAATCTCGCTTGCTTTCATTACTGCTCACCACCCTGTTCTTCTTTAGTTACAAATTTACACTTAACCGGAAGCTTCATAGCTGCAAGACGCATAGCCTCACGAGCAACTTCCTCTGAAACGCCTTTAATCTCGAACATTACGCGACCTGGCTTAACAACTGCTACCCAGTATTCCGGAGAACCTTTACCTGAACCCATTCGAGTTTCAGCCGGTTTCTCTGTAATTGGCTTATCCGGGAAAATCTTAATCCAAACCTGACCGCCACGCTTGATGTATCTTGTCATCGCGATACGAGCTGCTTCAATCTGGTTTGATGTAATCCATGCTGGTTCAAGAGACACAAGACCAAAATCACCATAAGTAACCTTAGTACCTCTTGAAGCTTTACCTGTCAAACGTCCTCTGTGAACGCGACGGTATTTTACTCTCTTAGGTAAAAGCATTATTTTGTGCCTCCTTCTTTCTTAGATTTGCGACTTTCGTGAAGAACTTCGCCTTTGTAAATCCATACCTTAACACCGAGCTTACCGTATGTTGTGTCTGCTTCTGCAAAACCGTAGTCGATGTCAGCACGAATTGTCTGAAGCGGAATAGTACCTTCATGATAGCTTTCTGAACGAGCGATTTCAGCACCGCCGATACGACCGCTAACCTGTGTTTTGATACCCTTTGCACCAAGTCTCATTGTTCTGCCGATTGACTGCTTAAGAGCTCTTCTGAAAGAAATTCTTCTTTCAAGCTGTGAAGCAATGTTTTCAGCAACAAGCTGTGCATTGAGGTCTGGCTGCTTAACTTCAACGATATTGATGAAAACTTCTTTATCGCCGCCAAGCATCTTTTTACATGTATCTTTAAGTTTTTCAATTTCTGCACCCTGACGGCCGATAACCATGCCAGGCTTTGCGCAGTGAATGTTAATGCGAACTCTCTTCGCATCTCTTTCGATTTCTACCTTTGGAACACCTGCAGGAGCGAGTGTCTCAAGGAGATATTCACGAAGCTCGTAGTCAGAAACAAGTGTATCGCCGAAGCTTGACTTGTTTGCATACCAGCGAGATTCCCAGTTTTTAATAACACCGATTCTTAAACCGGTTGGATTAACTTTCTGGCCCATAACTTAACCTCCTCCTTGATTATTCTGCTTCCTTAACAGTAATGTTAATATGTGATGTCTTCTTGTTAATTCTGTAAGCTCTACCCTTGTCACGAGCTCTGATTCTCTTAAGAGTAGGACCCTGGTCAACTGAACAAGCTGCAACATAGAGTCTTGAAACGTCCATGTTCTTCATCTCTGCGTTAGCCATAGCTGACTTGAGAAGCTTGTAAAGTGGTTCACACGCAGCCTTAGGTGTGTATTTAAGAATCGCCATTGCTTCATCACATGGTTTGTTTCTGATAAGGTTAAGAACAATCTTTACCTTACGAGGTGCAATTCGCACAAAAGTAACTTTTGCTGTTGCTTCCATTATTTAATACACTCCTTTCGACTTATTTACCGTTGTTTGATGTCTTTGAACCTGCATGACCTCTATAAGTTCTTGTAGGTGCAAATTCGCCTAATTTATGACCAACCATGTCTTCTGTAACATATACAGGAACATGCTTTCTGCCATCATGTACCGCAAAGGTATGACCAACAAAATCCGGGAAAATTGTTGAGCTGCGGCTCCATGTCTTAATAGCGATTTTTTCGCCACTTGCATTCATTGCTTCGACCTTCTTCATAAGACTAGCTTCGACGTAAGGTCCTTTTTTAGTACTTCTACTCATTTAATGACAGCTCCTTTCCCGATTATTTAGCGTTACGACGCTTTACGATAAGTTTGTCTGAACTCTTCTTCTTATTTCTTGTCTTAAGACCAAGAGCCGGTTTACCCCATGGTGTACATGGACCTGGACGACCGATTGGTGACTTACCTTCACCACCACCGTGAGGGTGGTCGTTAGGGTTCATAACAGAACCACGAACTGTTGGTCTGATGCCCATATGTCTTGTACGACCTGCTTTACCGATTTTAACGTTTTCGTGGTCAGCGTTACCAACTGTACCAACTGTTGCCATACATGTTGCAGGAACGTTACGAAGTTCACCTGAAGGAAGTCTGAGAAGTGCGTAGATGCCTTCCTTAGCCATAAGCTGTGCTGCGTTACCGGCTGCTCTTGCTAACTGACCGCCTCTGCCTGGGTAAAGTTCAACGTTGTGAACGAATGTACCTGTTGGAATGTTTACAAGTGGAAGTGCGTTACCTGGCTTGATGTCAGCATCAGCACCTGCTGAAACAACATCGCCTACTTTGAGACCAACAGGAGCGAGAATGTATCTCTTTTCACCGTCTTCATACTGAACAAGTGCAATATGAGCTGAACGGTTTGGGTCATATTCAAGTGTTAATACTGTTGCAGCGCCCATCTTATCTCTCTTGAAGTCGATAATACGGTACTTTCTGCGATTTCCGCCACCGTGATGACGAACTGTAATTCTTCCGTAGCTGTTACGGCCTGAGTGCTTCTTAAGAGGAGCGAGAAGACTTCTCTCTGGAGCAACCTTTGAAAGCTCGGAATAATCTGTAACCGACATATTACGTCTTGCGTTTGTAGTCGGCTTATAGACTTTAATCGACATATCTTTCATCTCCTTTGTTTATTTTAAATATATGGAGTGGCTCTAAAGCCTGTCAGGAAGCTTTGCGGAGTATGTCGAAACTCCATACCTTACCGCCTGACCTCAAAATCATTACATCATTCCGTCAAAGAACTCAATTGTCTTTGAATCAGCTGTCAAAGTTACGATAGCCTTTTTCCAAGAAGCCTTGTAGCCTTCAAATCTGCCGTAGCGTCTGAGCTGGCCACGAACGTTCATTGTGTTTACCTTTTCAACCTTAACGCCGAAAAGTGATTCAACAGCCTTTGCAATGTCAACCTTGGTTGCATCCTTAGCAACCTTGAATGTGTACTTTTTGTCTGCAGTACCCATCATTGACTCTTCAGTAATAACCGGAGCGAGGATAATTTCCTGTGCAAGTTTCATTATGCGTAAACCTCCTCAATCTTAGCTACTGCATCCTTAAGAACTACGATTGTGTCGCAGTTAAGAATGTCGTAAACATTAAGTGTATTTACAAGAGTTACGTTTGTACCTGCAATGTTTCTTGCACTCTTATAAACAACATCGTTTTTCTCAGGAAGAACGATAAGTGTCTTTTTACCAGCGTTGATAGCTGAAAGAACATTAACAACTTCCTTTGTCTTGATTGCATCCATATTGAAAGAATCGAGAACAATCATTTCATCTGCTGCAACCTTTGAAGAAAGAGCTGACTTCATTGCGAGTCTTCTTACCTTCTTGTTGATTGAGAATCCGTAAGCGCGTGGCTTAGGACCGAATGTAATACCACCATGTGTCCACTGAGGAGCTCTTGTTGAACCCTGACGAGCTCTACCTGTACCCTTCTGTCTCCATGGTTTTTTACCGCCACCAGACACCTCTGCACGAGTGAGAGTTGACTGTGTACCCTGACGCTGATGTGCAAGGTAATTAACTACTACAAGGTGCATTGCTGATGTGTTTGGCTCGATAGCGAAAATGCCGTCGTTAAGCTCGATATCAGAAACTTTCTTGCCCTTTGTATCTACTACTGCTAATTTAGCCATTTCTTAACTCTCCTCTCTTACTTTGATTTAACTGTGTCAGCGATAACAACGATACCGTTCTTAGGACCTGGAATAGCACCCTTAATAGCGATAAGGTTGTTTTCAACATCTACCTTAACAATGTCAAGGTTCTGAACTGTAACTTTTTCAGCACCGAGATGACCAGCCATCTTCTTTCCTTTGAAGATACGTGCTGGGTCGATAACGCCAAGTGAACCACCGTGACGGTGAACTGGGCCTGTACCGTGAGATTCCTTAAGACGTGCGAAGTTCCAACGCTTAATTACACCTGCTGTACCCTTACCTTTGCTTGTTCCTACAACGTCAACTCTGTCGCCTACTGCGAAGATGTCAGCCTTGAGGATGTCACCTACATTTACTGATTCTGTGTCCTCAAGTCTGAATTCCTTGAGTACTTTCTTTGGAGCAACGTCAGCCTTCTTGAAGTGACCTGCCATTGGCTTGTTCACCTTTGTAACCTTAACGTCGCCGAAACCAACCTGAACTGCAGCGTAGCCGTCGTTCTCGATTGTTTTCTTCTGCACTACTGTGCATGGACCAGCTTCAACAACTGTAACAGGAATTACTTTTCCGTTTTCGTCGAAGAGCTGTGTCATACCGATTTTTTTACCGATAAGACCTTTTTGCATTTTTATTTCCTCCTTTGGTTATTGGTCGGGATTTCCCGACTTGACCTTGCTCGATGTGTTGTTCTTAAAGATTAAGATTAAAGCTTAATCTCGATATCAACACCGGCAGGAAGCTCAAGACTTGTAAGAGCCTCAACTGTTTTGTTTGAGGGTCTTAAAATGTCGATAAGCCTTTTGTGTGTTCTCTGCTCAAACTGTTCACGGCTGTCCTTATACTTATGAACTGCACGAAGGATTGTAACGATTTCCTTTTCTGTTGGAAGTGGAACTGGACCTGAAACCTGAGCGCCTGTACGCTTTGCTGTTTCAACAATCTTTTCCGCTGCCTTGTCAACAAGGTCATGGTCATAACCCTTAAGTCTGATTCTGATTTTCTTACCTTTTGTTGCTGCCATTTTGTTTCCTCCTAAATTACTGGGCACGTTATTTTACTTGCAACTCATCCGGGTGTTTCCACCCTTCCGTTTTAAAAACCGAAAAATCGGCTCTGATTTTTCGGACGGCGTAAAATAGCGCAGAATGCTCCTGCAAGTACCGTTATGGCACAGTTGGGGTATGCCACAAGGTTTTAAAAGCATTATTGGTCGCCCGATTTAAAATCAGACATACTCCACGGTAATTCCCTGCATCACAGTGCAGCCACCTACCGCTTCAACGCATATCGCACTTCTTAGAAATGGGCAGAATACGCCCTTCTCCACGCGTGCCTGTACATTCTAACATATAATTTGTGAAATTGCAATAACTTTTTTAAAAAAAGTTTGTGAAAAATGCAGATTTTTTTCTTGGCGAAAATTCATCACAATATCTTGTGTTTTTGCTTTTTAAAAATACAAATTCTGTATTGATTTTTTGTGTAAAAACACCCTATATATAATATGTATAGGGAAAATGGAAAAAATCATGCTGTAAATTGGAGTTTATCGGGAGGTTGCCTTCCCCTTGAGGGGAAGGTGTCACCGTAGGTGACGGATGAGGTGGAAAAGTTGTTTTGTATTGATAATTAACGGTTGCTAACGCAACCTACACCTCATCAGTCTGCTTCGCAGACAGCTTCTCCTCAAGGAGAAG
>JAZNZX010000032.1:0-36486 GCA_045595185.1 Candidatus Fimenecus sp.
CATTTTGAATGTCCTCCTTTTGATTTTCTATGCAGTTGGTAGCCGCATTTTCATTATATCAAAAGGAGTTTTATTTTTATACTCATCGCTAAAGCTTTTTTGAACCCCTGGCACAGCCAGGGGTTTTCGAATACAACAAAACGGTGATGCATTATAAAAACACATCACCGTAATTTTTAATTTAGATTTGCTTTAATTTGCCGAGATTCTTAATAAGGTTTGGAATACCCTTAAAGATAATCTTAAGACCCTGAGCCATCTTATCTTCGTGGAGGATAAGGATAAGACCTTCTGCCATTTCAGGGCTGAAAAGACCGAAGCTCATTGAGATGAAGTTCTTAATCGGAAGCTGTGTTGCAACAGCACCTGCCATTGTGTCAGCACCGAGCATCTTAATAAGAAGACGATAAATTCTGCCACCCCATTTGCTGTCCTGTGCATCTTCGATTGTGTTAAGAAGAGTGAATGGAGCATTCTTATCTCTTACTGATGGCGGAAGCTCTTTACCGTAAACAGCTTTGAATTCATCAGCACTTACATTCATAATGTTTGCACCGTAGTAGCATGGAGCAGTTTTGCTGTAATCAGGAACTGTAGCTTCAACTGTTGATTCAACATAAACTGTTGCTTCAAGTTTAATATCTCTGCTTGATGCACCAACTAAAATCTTGAAGTCACCGCTTTCAACATGCCAATCACCAAGTTCAACATTGTAATATGCAAATGCACGCTTATCGAGTTCAACTGAAACTTCTTTTTCTTCGCCTGCTTTTAAGAATACCTTCTTAAAGCCACGAAGTTCCTTAACAGGACGGTAAATTGTGCTTTCTACATCATTTACATAAACCTGAGCAACTTCAGCACCGTCAACAGCACCTGTATTCTTTAC
This sequence comes from Candidatus Fimenecus sp., assembly GCA_045595185.1. Classification (GTDB taxonomy): domain Bacteria; phylum Bacillota; class Clostridia; order Oscillospirales; family Acutalibacteraceae; genus Fimenecus. The sequence continues at coordinate 890 of JAZNZX010000032.1, forward strand.
TTTAAATGAAACTGTAACTGTGTCTGTATCTTTTACCTTGTCAGCAGAAACTTTTATGTCACTGTATTCAAATGTTGTGTATGAAAGACCGTGGCCGAATGGGAATGCAACAGCTTTGTTAGCTGTGTCATAGTATTTGTAACCAACATAAACGCCTTCTCTGTATTCAACTGAAACAGATGTACCGGGGAAGTAGTTATGGCTTGAGTTATCCTCAAGTGCAAGCGGATATGTTTCGCTGAGCTTACCGCTTGGGTTAACATCACCGAAGATAATGTCACAAACTGCACTGCCACCGGCCTGACCTGTAAGGAACATATTAAGGATAGCAGGAGCTTTATCAGCCCAAGGAAGTGCAACTGATGCACCGCCTGAAAGAACAACGATTGTATTAGGATTAACCTTAAGAACTTCTTCAACAAGAGTGTTGTGGATAGGTGGAAGGTTGATATGGCTTCTGTCGTTACCTTCTGTTTCATATTCGTCAGTAAGACCAACGAAAACAAGTGCAACATCAGCATTTTTTGCCATATTCTTTGCTTCGTTGACCATATCCATTTCTTTCTTGTTCTTGCCCTTAAGCTTATAACCAGGTGCAAATGAGAAGTTGATTCCCATTTCCTTCATTGTGCTGTAAGCAGAGTCAAGCTTGATAGGGTTAATAAGTGATGAGCCTGCACCCTGATAACGAGGAGTACGAGCCATTTCACCAATCACAGCAATCTTTGCATCCTTCTTGAGAGGAAGAAGATTGTTGTCGTTCTTCATAAGAACCATACATTGACCTGCGATTTCACGAGCAAGGTTGTGATGAGCATCACTGTCATATGTATAATCGCCGAATACCTTTTCAGCGCGTTTACTCATATCGATAATCTTATCAACGGCTTTGTCAAGAATTGCTTCGTCAAGAGTACCGTTGTTAACAGCGTCGATAATGAGCTTTGTGCCGATACCTGAAGATGTCGGCATTTCGATTTCCTGACCTGCAATAAGTCCCGGAACTCTTTCATTTTCTGCGCCCCAGTCAGTAATAACAACGCCTTCAAAGCCCCAATCATCACGAAGAACATCAGTCAGGAGCCACTTGTTTTCAGCAGCATATGTACCGTTGAGACGGTTATATGAGTTCATAATTGTCCAAGGCTGAGCCTTCTTAACTGTGATTTCAAACGGAAGAAGGTATGTTTCACGAAGTGTTCTTTCGTCAACAACTGCATTAACAGTCATTCTGCGAGTTTCCTGATTGTTTGCTGCATAGTGCTTAAGAGAAGTGCCAACGCCTTTACTCTGGACACCGTTCACGAATGCTGCAGACATTTCACCTGCAAGAACACCGTCTTCTGAGAAATATTCAAAGTTTCTACCGCAAAGTGGTGAACGCTTGATGTTAGTACCAGGTCCTAAAAGAACAGATACCTTTTCTTTAAGACATTCTTCGCCAAGTGCCTGACCCATTTTGTAAAGAAGGTCAACGTCCCAAGAACAAGCAGTTGCAGATGCTGTCGGGAAACAGATTGCAGGAACACCTTTCAAAAGATTTGTTTCACCCTTTGGTGTGTCGCCTGGGTCACCCTTTTTACGGATACCGTGAGGTCCGTCGTTAAGGCTTATTGACTTGATACCAAGTCTTTCAACAGGCTGTGAGTGCCAGTAGTCAAGACCGTCGCACATACTTGCTTTTTCTTCAAGTGTCATCTGTGCGATAAGGTCAGCGTGTTTAAGAGCCATTACATTTTCCTCCTCAATAAAGTATATAATTACTTAACATTTCTATTATATATCAACACTATCTGTTTCGTCAAATAAAAGTTTATCGGCAGAAACAGAATCAATTGATTCAATGTTTTTGAGCTTTCTCTGAATAAACAGGTTTTTGCGTTCAGCATCTTCAAGTGTTTTACCTGCTTCGTCAACCTTTTTCTTTGCCTTTGCCAGCAAATCACCGAATTTTTCATATTGTGCTTTTGCTGCACCAAGAATTTCACGAACCTCGTTTGCCTTTTCGTTGATTGCAATTGTCTTAAAGCCCATTGAAAGTGAATTAAGGAGTGCAGTAATTGTTGAAGGACCTGCAATCATAACATTGTAGTCATTCTGAATTTTTTCAGGAAGTCCTGTGCGTGAAGATGCAATTTCTGCATAAAGCCCTTCTGTTGCCAAGTACATAATTGCAAATGGTGTTGTGTTTGGTACATGAATATATTTTGCAATAGATTTTGCTTCACCTAAAACTCGTGCTTCAAGCTCTTTTCTTGCCTGTTTTACTGCGTCTGCATCTGCACGGTCAGCGGCATCACAAAGTCGAACATAGTCTTCCATAGGGAATTTTGAGTCAACAGGAAGTAAAATATCATTACCGTCCTTTTCACTTGACGGGATACGAATAGCGAACTCAACTCGGTCAAGAGAATTTGGCACAGTAACTACATTTTTTTCAAACATATTTGGAATTGTTTGGTTCAAAATGCCTTCAAGCTGAACTTCAGCCCAAGTACCTCTTGCCTTGACATTAGTAAGTACTCGGTTAAGTGCAGTAACATTTTCAGTAACACCTGTTGAAAGCTTTTGCATTTCACCAAGAGATTTGTAAAGGTTTTCAAGCTGGTCGGAAACTGTTTTGAATGAAGAATTAAGTCTTGTTGTAAGAGTTGCTGTCAGTTTTTCGTCAACAGTAACTCGCATTTCTTCAAGCTTCTTTTCATTTGACTCCTGCATCTTTGTAATTGATGTTTCAAGTGATTTGTTCTGCTTATCACCTTGGTCAACAAGCATCTGGATAACCTTTTCGCGATGCTCAAAGTTACCCTTGTTCATATTGTCAATGCGAAGATTCATATCATCAAGGCTTTTCTTAACATCCTCGCGAATTTCCTTGTTTGATGTCTGATTTTCAACACGGATTCTGTGAAATTCGTCACCAAAATTTTTGTTTATGTAATCAAGCTTCTGTTCAAGTGCATCATTACCCTTGTTCTTATTTGTGTTTTTAAGGACAACAAAAAGAATAATTATTGAAATCAATGATAAAAGAACAGAAAAAACAGATAAAATGTCAAAAGGCATTGTGATTTTCTCCTTGCAAATAAAATATATACCATATTATAGCAGAAGAATACTGTAAAAGATAGTTTTTTATAAAATATTTTGAAAAGAATATAGCTATATTTCACTTTTTTTGATATAATGACCATTGGTGAATAATATGTTTAAGAAAATAATCAGTATTTTTATAGCATCTGTTCTTCTCGTAACTTGCTTTGCAGGTTGCGATAATGGTGAAGAAGAAATATATCTTGCTTGTGCAGTAGGTGAAATGCCACGATATTTTGACCCGCAGGTTGTAAGCAGTACAGGTGAAAAAATAGTTGCTGTCAATGTTTTTGACGGTCTTTTTAAGCTTGACGAAAACGGTGAAGTGCAGAAATGTGCGGTTAAGGATTACATGGTTTCTGCTGACGGACTTACATATACATTTTATCTTAAGAATGATATGAAATATTACATTTCTGATGAAGTCAAAGATTTTCTTGAAGATATGGAAAAGACCATTGAAGGAAAAGTAACTGCAAAGGATTTTGTTTTTGGTATTAAAAGGGCAGTAACACCTGAAACTAATTCACCTGATTTTTCATTGTTAAGCATTATTAAAAATGCCACAAGTATTCACAATGGTGAAATGGAAATTGACCAGTTAGGTGTTCGTGCCATTGACGATTACACACTTGAAATAACACTTGAACAGAAGAAAAATGACTTTTTGTATGCACTTACACAGCCTGTGTCATATCCTTGTGACGAAGAATTTTTCAACATCACAAACGGAAGATACGGACTTGATGAAGAATATATTATTTCAAACGGTAGCTTTTATCTTTCTGACATAAAGGAAAATGAATCAGTAAGATTTTCAAAAGTCAGCGAATATACAGGGGACTACAAGGCATTACCGACATCTGTAAGACTTTATGTGAACTCAAACGAAGTTGATATTGCCAAAAAAGTTGACGACAAGACCTATGATGTGGGATTTTTTGTGTCGGAAGAAGCATTTGATGAGCTTGGCAGAAAGGTGCAGACAAAAAATCTAGAAAACATTACAACTGCACTTGTTTTCAATATGAAAAAAGAGAATTTGCAGAATGTAAAGCTTCGTACAGGACTTGTTTCAAGTATCGACAAATCAGCAATTATGGAAAATGCTGTAACCAATCTTGTGCCGTCACACTATGATTTTTCCGGTGAAAAAGTAGAGTATCTTTCATTTAATATAGAAAGAGCAAGAAAAAATATGGTTTTTGCCTTTGAGGAGTTAAAGATAGATAATTTGTCGGTTAATATTTTGTGTACAACAGAATACGAAGAAATTGCAAAAGCCATTATCAGTAATTGGCAAACAAATATCGGTGTTGAACTTAACGGTACAATAACTATTGTTGAGGATGACGAGTTTAATTCAAAAATTCAAAAAGGCGATTTTGATATAGCAATCTATAATCTTACGGTGGATTCCGATAAATCTGCAAGCTTCTTGTCGATTTTTAAAACAGGAAATGAAAAGAATGTTTTCGGTTATTCATCAGAAGAATATGACAGAATAATTGACGATTTAAATATGAATGCCACAAAAGAAAAAGCAGTATATTGTGAAAGCTATCTTCTTAAAAATGCAGTTGTTTTACCATTGTGCTATGAAAATACAGTTTTTGCTGTGGCAAAGGGCACAACAGGCGTATATTCAGCAGGGGACAGCTCAAACATATATTTTTATAAAGGGCAGAAATAATGAAAATCGGAAAATTTATTTACCTTATTTTTTCATGGGCTTTGGTGCTTGTTGTTCTCAGCTTTATTTTCAACCTTTCTGCACAAAATGCAGAAGAATCAAAGGAGTTGAGTGACTCACTTGTAAGCAAATTATTCCAATGGATTGCAATTCATATTGATGGTGAATTGATTCGCAAATTTGCCCATATGCTTGAATTTACAGCACTTTCATTCAGTTTATACAACGGAATTTTTGCGACATGGGAACTGAAAAAAGCACCTGTAATATCACTTGTTTTAACTGTAATCTGTGCAATCGGTGACGAAATTCATCAGATTTTTGTCCCCGGCAGAGCATTTCAGTTAAGCGATATTCTGATTGACAGTTTAGGTGCAATAATCGGTATTGTTGCTTATTTAGTTATCTGTAAAATCTACTTAATTATAAAGGAAAGAGGGAATAAAAAATGGCAGTATTAAAACCGTTTAAGGCAGTAAGACCAAAAGACGAATTTGCAAGTCAGGTCGGTGCTTTACCTTATGATGTTATGAATTCAGAAGAAGCAAGAGAGATGGTAAAGGACAAGCCATATTCATTCTTGCATGTTGATAAGGCTGAGGTTGACCTTCCGCAAGGAATTGACATTTATTCTGCAGAAGTTTACGAAAAAGCAAAGGAAAACCTTGATGCTTTGAGTGAAAAGGGTATTGTCGGGCAGGATGAAAAGCCTATGCTTTATATTTACCGTCAGATTATGAACGGTCGTGAACAGACAGGTATTGTCGGCTGTACTGCAGTTGACGATTATATCAACAATGTTATTAAAAAGCACGAATTTACAAGAGCAGATAAGGAAGCAGATAGAATCCGTCACGTTGACACTCTTGATGCAAATACAGGACCTATTTTCCTGACTCACAGAGAAAATAAAACAGTTTCAGATATTACAGAAAGCTGGAAAAACACTCATAACCCTTGCTATGACTTTGTAAGCGATGACGGTGTTTCACAGACAGTATGGGTAATTGATGACGACACTGTTATTGATACTCTTGTTAAGGAATTTGCAGAAATCGACTATCTTTATATTGCTGACGGTCACCACAGATGTGCATCTGCTGTGCGTGTTGGTGAACGCAGAAGAGGTGAGGGTGAATACGACAAAAATGCAGAATTCAACTTCTTCCTTTCAGTTATTTTCCCTTGTGACCAGTTAAAGATTATGGACTATAACCGCGTAATCAAAGACCTTAACGGTAATACAAGTGATGAGTTTATAGCGAAAATGAGTGAAAAGTTCATTGTGGAAGACGCTGACGAAAGCCCATATTCACCAAAAGAACGCCATACATTCGGTATGTATCTTGATAATAAATGGTATAAGGTAACTGCAAAGCCTGATTTTATCAACGAAAATGACCCTGTGGAATGTCTTGATGTTTCAATTCTTCAGAACAATCTCATTACACCGATTTTAGGTATCGAAGACCCAAGAACTGACAAGAGAATTGACTTTGTCGGTGGTATCCGAGGTCTCGGTGAGCTTGAAAGAAGATGTGCAGAAGGCATGAAGTTAGCATTTGCAATGTACCCGACATCACTCAATGAGCTTATGGATATTGCTGACGCAGGAAAGGTTATGCCACCAAAATCAACATGGTTCGAACCAAAGTTGTTGTCAGGATTGTTCATTCATAAGTTGTCATAATTTTATTTCTTTTTCCGCAATACTTCGTGGCTTTCGGTTCGCAGTATACCTGATACAGCTTCGCCTCTGCCACATTGTCTTGCGAAAATATAAATCAAAATTTAATATAATTTATGGTGGGAGGTTACTCTCACCTTTTTTATTAAAACCTTATGGTTAAAATGCACAAAAATACATATCTTAATTTGTAAATTTGTGCCAAAGGTAGAAAGTTAAAAATTTAACAATATTTTATTGACTTCGCTCTGCTTGTATAGTAATATATGACAAAGCAAAGGATAATTCCTTGTGCAAAATATACAAAGAAAAGGCGAAATCAATAAATGACAAGTATTTTAAAGCAAATGAATCCGATAAATATTATCTCACAGAAAGACGGAGCAAAGAGAATGGCTATAATGGTTATGAGCATTCTTCTTATGGGATTTTCTGTTTCAATTTTTTCATATTCAGGTATGGGAGTTGACCCGTTTACAGCACTTAATATGAGCATCAGTGCAAAATTGGGTATAAGCTTTGGCTTTTTCCAGATGTGCATTAACGGAATAATTCTTATTCTTGTTGCTCTTGTATCAAAAAAGCTTATAAATATCGGCACAATTTTCAATATGGTCGGTGTTGGCTATGTTTGTGAATTCTTCACAGGAATATATTCGGAAATTCTTCCGCAGGAAAAAACATTTGCCGTAAGACTTATATGTATGGCATCAGGTGTTTTTCTTTTAAGTCTTTCAGCATCACTTTATTTCAACTGTAATCTTGGTGTTTCACCGTATGATGCGTTAGGCTTTGTTATGGAAGAAAACATCAGACTCAAATATAAATGGTGCAGAGTAATAACAGACCTTATTTGTACCTTGGTTGCATTTGTATTAAGCGGACCAATCGGAATCGGCACAGTTGTTACAGCTTTCTTTATGGGACCTGTAATAGCTTTATGTGACACAAGAATTTCAAAACGCGTTCTCGAAGCAAAATACACCTTCTTAAGACATTTTACGGTTATAAGATATTATGATTACACTCAGTTCGGAAAAGGTGAAGTGGCATAATTAAACCATATTGACAATTTTCGACAAGTATGGTATATTTATGATGATATGAGGGAGTAATTCCGCAAAACAAATAATGCGAGACATCATCGTCAGGACAAGAGAGTTTCTCTTCGGTGTGTCATAAGTAAATGAGACTCATACATGGTTTTTCGCTATGTATGAGTTTTTTGATTACTCTTTCATAGGAAAAGGAAAAACAGGAGGATAAAAATATGGATACAAAAAAGATTGTGAAAATAGCTGTAATTGCTGTATGCGCAATTCTGGTTGTTGGTGTTGCAATATCTTGCTTCACCGTTGTACAGGCAGGTCATACAGGCGTTGTACTTACGTTCGGTGCGGTTGAAGATACAGAATTGGAGGAAGGCTTACATTTTAAAATACCTTTTATCCAAAGAGTAGTACAGATGAATAACCGTACACAGAAGATTGAAACAGAAGGTTCATCATCTTCAAAGGACTTGCAGATTATCTCTTATGTGGTTGCGGTAAACTACCATGTTAACGACGATTCATCAGCAAGCCTTTATCAGAATGTTGGTACTGATTATGGCTCTGTTATTATTGTACCTGCAATTCAGGAAAGCATTAAAGCTGTAACAGCACAATATACTGCTGAAGAACTTATTACAAAGCGTCAGACAGTAGGCGAACAGATTAAAGATGCTTTGTCAGAAAAGATTAATCAGTACGGTATTACAGTTGAAATCTTCAATATCGTGGATTTTGATTTTTCTGAAGAATTCAACGCGGCTGTTGAAGCAAAGCAGACAGCACAGCAGAATGCATTGAAAGCTGAACAGGACCTTGCTCGTATCGAGGTTGAGGCACAGCAGAAAATCACTCAGGCAGAGGCTGAGGCAGAAAGCATCAGACTTATTCAGGAAGCTCTCGCAAAATCACCTGATTATGTTGATTATATCAAGTGGAATAAGTGGAATGGAGAGTTGCCAACAGTAATGGGTGACAGCGATATACTTTTAAATATGGATGCACTTAAAAGTGAATAATTAAACTTAAAGCGAAAAACCAAAAAATCCCCTAAGGAGCGAATCCTTAGGGGAAAATTTTTTGTGTAGAATTATTTGCCTGCCTGCTTTGAATACTTGAGTCTGTAAACAATGTTCATGATTCTTGTTTCGATAGGGTTGATTGGTTCAACCTTTTCGAACATCTTAGCACTAACCTGAATCTTAGCACCTTTGTTTGTGATGAACTCAATAGCACCTGCGTCATATTCGCTACCAGCAACACAAAGAGCACCATTGTTCTCAAGAAGAACAGCATTTCTGCCCTTAAGCTTCTTAACAACCTTTTTAGCAGTTGCAAGAGAGTTATTAGGGTCATATTTAGAGCTCTTAACGCTTACACCAACAATCTGTGCAAAGTCGTCAATCAAAGGAAGTATCTTCTTGCCCATTTTTGAACAAGCAACTGTGTATGGGTCCTTTGTATGATAGATGTAATTAACATCTTTACGCTTTTTATAGATTGCACGGTGAAGTTCGATTGAACTATTATTTGCGTCACCTGCGATAATATCACCTGAATCAATGTCGATTCTTGTAATTGTACCGTCACCGTCAATAACAGAAATGTTGAAAACAGGACCGTCACGCTCACTCTTACAAGGCTCAAATTCAGGAGCCGTTGAAGGCTTCTTTACGAATTTGCCGACAACATAGTCATTGATAGCTGTAAGGCTTTCAGCAACTGTGCCTGTGAGTGAAGTGTATTTGTCGAGAACATACTGTTCGCAAATATCTTCAAGACGCTTTGCAACGTTGAATGCATCGTCATAGTCAACACCCATACAAACTGCACCGTGATGCGACATAACAGCAGCCTTTGCATCTGAACGGGAAATGGCATCAATAACACCTTTGCGGAGCTTTTTAGTGCCCGGAAGACCGTATGCTGCAATCGGAACATTGTTACCGACAATCTGTGCATTTTCGCCTTCAACATTGTTGATGTCCATACCGAGAGCAGAAACGATAGATGCGTTTACCTGATGTGTATGGATAACAAAGCCGATTTCAGGACGAAGCTTATAACAAGCAGCGTGGATACCTTTTTCACTTGAAGGCTTGATTTCACCTTCATATTCAAGGTCCTCAATGTTTACAAGAACAATTTCTTCAGGAGTGAGAGTTTCGTAGGCACGACCACTTGGTGTAATAACAAACTGCGTATCGCTGATACGACAAGAAATGTTACCCCAAGTACGAGCAATAAGACCACTTTCAATAAGTTCTTTACCCGCCTTGATTACGAGTTCTTTTGCCTGCATTATTTCCACAACTGTCACCTCATTTTATTGGGATAATAAGGTGGATGAAGATGAATTCATCCACCCTGAAATTTTTAAATTATTTGCTTGAAGGCTTAACTGCAACGTTTGCAAATACCTTGTCGAAGCACTGAAGAGCCTGGTCAATCATCTTAGGTGTATATGCAGCTGATGTGTAGAGACGGCTACCAGCAAGAGTAACAAGTCCTTCTGCCATATAAGCAGCGCCCATGTACTGCATTTCCTTCTTTCTTTCGCTTGTAGCTGAAAGAACACCAGGGATTTTCCAAGGTTTGCACCAATCGATTGAGTAGTGCATTGTACCGACTGTTTCAAGATGGCAAACTGAACCTTCGTTCCAAACAACGAATGGAAGACCGTGCTTTGTAACGAGTTCCTGAAGACCCTGTGTAAGTCTGTCACCCATTTCGCCAGCCTTCTGACATGCGTTCTGCTTGTCGATTTCTTCAAGAGTGAAGTAACCTGCACAGCATGAAAGTGGGTTAGCAGTCATTGTACCGCCTGTGAATGCCTTCTTAACCTTGATACCTGAATCGTCAAGACCTGCACCAAGATGCTTCATGTACTGCTTCTTACCGCCGACACCGCCTGCACCTGGGTATCCACCAGCGATAACCTTACCGAAGATTGTAAGGTCAGGAGATACGCCGAAGAAGCCCTGAGCACCTGCCATACCGATACGGAAACCTGTAACAACTTCATCGAATACAAGAAGAGCACCGTATTTACGGCAAAGTCTTTCAACGCCCTTGTTGAATTCATAATCAAGTGGAGTTGTACCACTTTCAGGACCGATTGGTTCAATGAATACAGCAGCTGTACCACCATTGAACTGGTTGAGCCAAAGCTTTCTTTCAAGGTCTTCAAGGTCACCTGGGAAGAATTCCTGTGTATGCTTGAAGAGATAAAGTGGAACACCACTTGCCTGTGTAAACTTAGAACCAGGAACACGGATACCGTAACCGAGCTGGTCTGACCAACCGTGGTAAGCACCACCCATTTTAAGGATGTTCTTTTTACCTGTTGCAAGACGAGCAACACGAACAGCTGTCATACAAGCTTCAGTACCTGAACCCTGCATACGGAACATATCAACTGATTCAACTGAGTCAGCGATTTTCTTAGCAAGTTTGTATTCGAATTCGTGGAAAAGACCTGTTGAAGGACCACATGTGTTAAGAAGGTCGATAACCTGGTCACGAACTACCTTAGGATTTGAACCGAGAACTGTAGGTCCGCCTGCCTGAAGGAAGTCAAAATATTTGTTTCCGTCAACGTCATAAAGGTAAGCACCCTCAGCCTTTGTGAAAACAAGTGGGAACGGATAGTTGAAAGCAAGGTTGTGCTGAACACCACCAGGGATGATGCTCTTTGCTTCAGCAATCATTTCCTTTGATTTAGCACATTTCTTTTCATAATACTCTTCTTCATATGTCTTGAGAACATCAGGTTTGATTGAGTAAATCGGTTTGCTGATAAGTTCATCAAGCTGTCTGTTAATCTGAGCAGCATCATGATAATGTGCGATTGCGAATCTTGTATCTGCCATAATTTTTCTCCTCCATTTGTCAGAAGTATTTTTTGTCTGTCGCAATAACAGACAATAGTTCATATACAATTATATCACTAATTTTTCCTATGTCAACAATTTTTGGAAAATAACATAAATACAAATAGTTAAAAACTATCTATAAGTTAAAAACAAACTAAAATACGGTTAAAAAATATCTAAACGACAACTTTAATAATAAAAAAATCGTCGTTTTTCTGTCAACAATAAACAAAAGAACGACGATAATATGTGTAATATGGAGAATTTAAAGCGTATAGACAAAAAATAACTATAATATTTGGAATAATGATTTTACAAGCTCGCCTGCATCGTGATTATTAAAATCAGTAGGGGAGTTTTTAAAGTTTTTAAGTGTTTCCCAACGAGCAACATAGCTTTGAATCCTTTCGTCAGGAATAGATAAGCGCAAATCGCATAATTGTGAAATAAGTTTCTTAACAGATTCCTTGTCACTATTCATAGCATTCATAACCTGACCGAAAAGCACAGGATTAGCTTTTTCTGCCTCATCAAGATACTGTGGAATAAACACTGCACAAGCAATACCGTGTGGCACATTGTAATCTTCTGTCAGGGCATAACCCATACCGTGTGGAAAACCTGTACCACCTTTATTAAGTGCAAAGCCTGCATAAAGTGATGCAAAATAGAGAGTGTCACGGTCATTTTCTGTTGGCAATTCTTCGCTTTTACCTAACTTTTCAAGAATAGGGTGAATCATTTTTATTGAAATAAGTGCAAATTGTTCTGTAAGAAAATCTGCTCGTGGTGAAAACATTGATTCTATCGCGTGTGCCAACGCATCAAGTGCAGTTGAAACAGTTGTTCTGTACGGAACGGAATAGGTGTATTTAGCATCTGCAAGAGCATAATTTGCGTAATAGTTTTTACCACTTATGCTTTGTTTTCTTCCGTTTTCACGAGTAAGCACAGAAACACCTGAAACTTCACTACCTGTTCCTGATGTTGTGCCAATGACAACAAGAGGTAAAGGCTTATTTTCTACCTTGGCTGTGTAAATATCGTCGTTGATAATGTGCGGGTTAGTTGCATATACACAAACAGCCTTTGATGCATCAAGTGGCGAGCCACCACCGATACCCACAACAAAATCAGCCTGAAAATCTCTTGCAACATTACCACCATCACAGCAAGAAGCTGTCAACGGATTTTCTGTAATTTCATTAAAAATAGTATATTTAATATCCAACTCATTAAAAACAGAAATCAGGTCGTCAAGAGCACCTGACTTTTTCGCAGATGTTTTTCCTGTAACAATCAGACACTTTTTGCCAAGACCTGAAAATATGTTTTTGTTGTTTTGTAAAGCATTTTTACCACCAAGAATATTCACCGGCATATAAAAACTGAAATCATAGTTCATCATAATCACTCCAATGAGATTATTTTATCATTATAACAGAAAAAAGCAATAAGTATTTTTATAAATTGGAGTTTGTCGGGATGTCTTGGGGTTATGTGTCATTCTGAGAAACGAAGTGACGAAGAATGTCTGTTGGTTAATATATTACCGTTGGAGAGATTCTTCGCTACGCTCAGAATGACCTACACACTTGGTTAATCATCCCGATAAATTAGAATTTGAGTGACTATTTACGCAATACATTTGTTATTTTTTTAACGAGAATTTATGGTTATTTTGTATTATTTTCTTGCCATTATTTCAATATATTTACCAATTGAATAAAGCAAAAAAATATTGTATTATATATTAGTATGGGAAAATAGGTGGTGAAAGAGTGAAAATTAAAAAATTCATTGCGCCGATTCTCGCAATTTTAGTTGTAGTATCTATATTTGTTTTTTCACTTTTCGAGAGTATGACAAGAGATGCCGAAGCAAGTAATTTTGCTATGGGAAGTCCTGTTACAATTAAGGTTTACGGTGAAAAAAACGGTGACGACCTTTGTGGGTCTGCCCTTGAGAGAATAAAATTTATTGACAACGCGTATTTATCTCATACAATTTCAACATCTGCAGTTTCCACATTGAACAGAGATAGTGAGTTGATTGCCGACAAATGGTTTGCCGATTATCTCAATGAATGTGTCGGTTTTTCTGCAAAAAGTGATGTATTTACACTTTTTAGTGGTGATTTGAAGGATTTGTGGCAAATCGAAAATGGCGGATATATTCCAACAAACGATGAGATTGTCAAGCTACTTCAGAATATTGAAAAAGCAGAGCTTGTTATCAACAGCAACAGTATTTCCTTGAAAAACGGTAAAATTGATTTAGGTGCTTTGGGTAAGGGTACTGCCTGTGACGAGGCAATCAATTTTTTGAAACAGCAAAATGTCGGAACTGCACTTGTGACAGTTGGCGGTTCGGTCGGCGTAATGGGCGAAGATTCATATAAAATCGGTATTCGTAACCCATTTGGTGACCAGAATGACTATTTCGCAATTCTGAATGTAAAAAACTGCTTTGTTTCCACATCAGGTGATTATGAAAAGTATTTTGAAAAAGACGGTGTCCGTTATTCTCACATTTTTGATGCAACAACAGGAAAGCCTGTACAGAATGACATAACATCTGTAACCGTTGTGGCAGATAGCGGGACTTTAAGTGATTTTCTTTCAACTGCAATTTTTGCAGAAGGCATTGAAAACGGATTAAAACTTGCCAACGAATTTGATGCAAAGGTTATTATTGTGAAAAAAGATAAATCTGTTCTTATTTCAAAAGGATTAGAAGAAAACATCACTATTGACGATGATGATTTTTCAGTTTCGGTGATTGAATGAAAAAGCTTATAACAAAAAAAGATTGTATATTGCTTCTTGTGTTGCTTTTGGTCGGTATAACAGGGATTATCATTATGAATTCTGCCGACACAGGCGAAAGTGCTGAAATAATAGTAGATGGCACGACAAAAGAGATAGTTTCCCTTGATGAAGATTTTGAAAAGCAGGTCAATGGTGTTACTGTCTGTTGTGAAAATGGTGAAATTTATATTAAGGAGTCTGATTGTCCTGATAAGGTCTGTATAAGAAGTGGCAGAATTTCAAAATCAGGTGAAAGTATTATTTGTGCTCCGAACAGAGTTGCAGTAAAGATTAACGGTGAAAAAGGCAATATGCCTGATGCTATAACAGGGTGAGTGAATGAGAAACGAAAAAATCAAAAGAATAACATTCACAGCACTTATGACAGCAATTGCAATTGTGTTGTCTATTGTTGAAGGTCTTTTTCCTACGGCATATTTTATGCCGCCTGGCAGTAAATTGGGGCTTTCCAACATACCTGTAATGTTTTCGGCATCAAAATTGAGTGTCGGTGAAACGCTACTCATAGTTTTTACAAAATCTGCATTTGTGTTTATAACAAGAGGTTTTACAGCCTTTTGTATGAGTCTTGCAGGCGGAATACTCAGTGCATTGTGTATGATTTTCATATTCAGAAAAACAAAGGGCTTCGGCTTTATGGGAATCGGTGTTTTATCTGCACTTTGCCATAATGCAGGTCAGCTTATTGTATCTTTTTTTCTGGTGCAGACAACTGCCATTGCGGGATATGCTCCCGTGTTGCTTATAGCATCAGTTTTTACAGGGATATTAACAGGCACGATATTAAAAGTATCAATGCCGTATTTTTCTAAACTTAAGGAGATGGAAAAGTGAAACAACGAATAAAAGTAGAAGGGCTCCTGAAAGCAGTAAAAAAAGGGCGTGGTGGTGTTAACATTGCCCATAATAAAAATACTGCAGGAATGCGTGTTATTCGTATTCCTACACCACCGTTTGTACAGATTGCAATGCGACAGGGCATCGGTGCAGAATGTACTCCTGTGGTAAAGGTTGGGGACTATGTTAAATTAGGTCAGCTTATCGGTGACAGCGATGCCTATATCAGTGCACCGATTTATGCTTCAATTTCAGGTACGGTTACTGAAATCAAGGACATAAAGCTTTCAACAGGTGTAATGTCAAAGGCAGTAGTTATTGAAAGTGACGGACTTATGGCTCCTGATGAATTTACACCACCTGTTGTAACTGATGCAAAGAGTCTTGTTGATGCAGTAAGAAAATCAGGTCTTGTCGGTCTTGGTGGTGCAGGTTTCCCTGCTCATGTAAAGCTTAATCTTCCACAGGAGGCAAAAATTGATACTCTTATTATCAATGCTGCCGAATGTGAACCGTATATTACAGTTGACTACCGTGAATGTGTTGAAAACAGCGTAAATATTATGCGTGGCGTTAATGCAGTTAGTAAATATCTTCATATTGACAATGTTATTATTGCAGTTGAAGATAATAAGCCGATTGCTTTACAGATTCTTAAGGAAATCGCAGATAGTGCTACTGAAGGCGAAAAGGTCAAGGTTATGGCACTTAAATCAAAGTATCCACAAGGTGCTGAAAAGATGATTATTCAGTCAGCAACAGGAAGAAAAATGCCTCCTGGAAAATTACCGTCTGATGTGGGTTGCGTTGTAATGAATGTTGCAAGTATTGCCTTTGTTGGTCGATTTGTAGCAACAGGTAAACCACTCGTGAGCAGAAGTATGACAATTGACGGTTCAGCAATCAAAACACCTAAAAATGTCCGTGTCCCAATCGGTACTATGATGGATTACATAGTTGATTATTGTGGTGGTTTTACAGAAGAACCTGAAAAGATTGTTTGTGGTGGTCCTATGATGGGTTCAGCACTTACAGACATCAATTATCCTGTTCTTAAGGGCAACAACGCTTTATTGGCATTCAAAAAAGGTGACCTGAGCATCAAAAAGGAAACAGATTGTATTCGTTGCGGTCGTTGTGCAGCAGCGTGTCCGCTGAATCTCGTTCCTACAAATATCGAAAAATTCACTAAAATCGGTGATATACCAAAGCTTAAGCACTCAGGCGCAATGGTGTGTATGGAATGTGGCTCTTGTGCATACAGTTGTCCTGCAGGTAAGCCTTTAGTACAGCATATGCGACTTGCAAAGGCAAAAATCAGAGAGGAGGAAGCAAAGAAATGAGCGAAATAACTAAAAAACTTGTTGTCAGCGCGTCACCGCATTTCCGTTCAAGGACAACAACCACAATGATTATGCTTGATGTTATAATTGCAATGATTCCTGCTCTTGTGGCATCGGTAATTCTTTTCGGTTATCGTTCACTTGTGCTTACTGTTGTTTCAGTAATCTCTTGTGTTGTTTTTGAATATCTTTCAAGAAAAGTTATGAAACGACACAACACAATAGGGGATTTAAGTGCAGTTGTAACAGGTATGCTTTTAGCCTTTAATCTTCCTTCAACAATGCCTGCTTGGATGGTTGTGATTGGTGCCTTTACTGCTATTGTGATTGCAAAGCAATTCTTTGGTGGTATCGGCAATAACTTTGTAAATCCTGCGTTAATCGGTCGAATCGTTCTTATGGCTTCTTATCCGTCACAAATCGGTAATTTCGTAGCACCGTTTTCACATAGAGGCGGAGTTGATGCTGTGACAACTGCAACTCCACTTGCACAGATGACATCTGTTTATTCTGCTGAAAATATGGAAACAGCAATTGATAATGCAGGTCTTCCATCACTTTTGGAAATGTTCCTCGGTGTAAAAGGCGGTTGTCTTGGTGAAGTTTGTATTCTTGCTTTGATTATCGGTTTTATTTATCTTGTAATCCGTAAGGTTATTTCACCTGTTATTCCGCTTGTTTATGTTGGTACAGTTACTGTATCAATGCTCATAGCAGGTAAAGGTGATTTCACATTTATGGCATATCAGCTTATGGCAGGCGGACTTGTTCTCGGTGCAGTATTTATGGCAACTGACTATACAACATCTCCTGTTTCATTCAAGGGTAAAATCATTTACGCAATCGGTTGCGGTATTCTTACATCGCTGATTCGTATTTTCGGTTCATTACCTGAAGGTGTTTCATTCTCAATTATTATTATGAATATCCTTGTTCCTCATATCGAGCATATTACAACTGCAAGACCGTTCGGCGAGGTCAAGGAAAAGAAAAATAAGAAGGAGGCTGAAGCAAAATGAAGAAGTTCAATATAAAAGAAGTTCTCATACCAACTGTTTCACTCTTTCTTATATGTACTGTTGTAACATTGTTGTTGGCAGTTACAAATTCAGTAACAAAGCCAAAAATTGCACAGTTACAAATTGAAACAGAAAATAAGACAAAGGGTATGGTTTTGTCTGTTGCAAAAGAATTTTCTGATGCTATGACAGTTTCTTTGAATGGTGTTGATTATACATACTACGAGGGTTATGATGAAGATAACGAAATCACAGGCTATGTTTTCACAACATCGTCAAAGGGTTATGGCGGCGATATTGTCACAATGGTTGGTGTCAAAGCTGACGGAACAATTTCAGGAATAGATTTCCTTTCAATTTCTGAAACAGCAGGTCTCGGTATGAATGCCGATACAGACGATTTCAAGTCACAATTTGTCGGTAAGAGTGGCGAAATCGGACTCAGCAAAAACAATCCTACCGAAAACGAAATTCAGGCACTTACAGGTGCTACAATTACATCAAAGGCAGTTACAAATGCTGTGAATATTGCTTTGGAGCTTTTTGAGGAGGTGAATAACTGATGGCAGAAAAGAAATCAATTTTCGGTGAATTTTCTAAAGGTCTTATTAAGGAAAACCCTGTTTTAAGACTTGTTCTCGGTACTTGCCCTACTCTTGCAACATCAACTTCCGTTGAAAGTGCAATCGGTATGGGACTTGCTGCAACAGTTGTTCTCGTTTGCTCAAATATTGTTATTTCAGCACTTCGAAAGGTTATTCCTTCAAAGGTTCGTATTCCTGCGTATATTGTTGTTATTGCAGGTTTTGTGTCAATCGTGCAGATGCTTGTTAAAGCATTTTTACCGCAGATTGACGAAATGCTTGGTGTTTATCTTCCGCTTATCGTTGTAAACTGTATTATTCTTGGTCGTGCAGAAGCCTTTGCAAGTAAAAATACAGTTCTCTATTCAGCGGTTGACGGTGTAGGCATGGGTGTTGGTTTTACTGCTGCACTTTTGCTTATGGGTGGTATTCGTGAGCTTATGGGTGCAGGTTCACTTGCAGGCTTCACAGTTTTACCTGAAGCAATTCCGCCAATGACAATTTTTGTGTTGGCTCCGGGTGGTTTCTTCGTATTCGGTATTTTAATTGCACTTGCAAACAAGGTTGCAGAAAGTAACGGAAAACCAAAGGCAGAACTCAAAGGCTGTTCAGCTTGTCCTATGGCATCAACCTGTTCGCTTGTAGGCTCTGCAGATGCGTGTAAGGAGGAAGTAAAATGATTAAAGTATTTTTAGCAATTCTTCTTACAGGAATTTTAACTGATAACTATATTCTTTCGAAGTTCCTTGGTATCTGTCCTTTCCTGGGAGTTTCAAAGAAGGTCAATACTGCAGTTGGTATGAGTGCGGCCGTTATCTTTGTTATGGTGCTTGCGACTGCTGTTACATACCCGATTAATACACTGCTTGTGAAAAACGATATGGAGTATTTACAGACAATTGTATTTATTCTTGTAATTGCTGCCCTTGTTCAGCTTGTTGAAATTATTCTTAAAAAATATATGGTAGCTCTTTACAATGCTTTGGGAATTTATCTTCCGCTTATTACAACAAACTGTGCTGTTTTAGGTGTTGTTCTTCTCAATATTGAAGAAGGCTATACATTCGGAGAATCAATTGTATCTTCTCTTGGTGCAGGTCTTGGCTTTATGGTGGCTATGATTATGTTTGCAGGTGTTCGTGAACGACTTGAAGGTGCAGACATTCCAAAGAGCTTACAGGGTCTTCCGATTACACTCGTTTCTGCATCTCTTGTTTCAATGTCCTTCTTAGGCTTTACAGGACTTGTTGACAACATCTTTAATTAAGGAGGGAATAAGATGGATATTTTAACTGCTGTTGTAATTGTGGCTGTAATCGGTCTTGTTCTCGGACTTGTTCTTGCTGTCGCTTCAATTGTATTTGCTGTTCCGAAGGATGAAAAAGCAGAAGCTGTTCGCGAATGTCTTCCGGGTGCTAACTGTGGTGCTTGCGGATATTCAGGCTGTGACGGTTATGCTAATGCTTTGGCAAAAGGCGAAACAGATAATACTGCACTTTGTTCACCGGGCGGTAATGCTGCATCACAGGATATTGCAGCTATTTTAGGACTTCAGGCAGGCGAGGTTATGCCTGAGGCTGCTGTTGTGCTTTGTATGGGACACAACGAAACTGCAAAACTTAAATACGATTATCAGGGTGTTGACAGTTGTGTAATGGCATCACAGCTTTATAACGGACCAAAAGAATGTGTGTATGGTTGTCTTGGTCTTGGTGACTGTGTTAAAGCTTGTCCTTATAATGCAATTCACATTTGTAACGGTGTCGCAAGAATTAATCCTGTTGAGTGTCGTGCTTGTAAAATGTGCGTAAACACTTGTCCTAAAGGACTTATTGAAATGATGCCGCTTCATCGCATTACTGCCGCTGTGCTTTGTAAAAATCATGATAAAGGTGCGGTGACCCGAAAAGAATGTACCGCAGGCTGTATCGGCTGTATGAAGTGCGTAAAGACCTGTGAATATGATGCTGTTAAGGTTGAAAACTTCGTTGCACATGTTGACTATCACAAGTGTATCGGTTGCGGAAAATGTCATGAGGTTTGTCCTGTTGGTGTAATCGACCTTGTGGATATGAAAAAAGTGTAAATTAAATAGAAAAATAGCAAAAAAGCCAACGCAAAAATCTGCGTTGGCTTTTTTGTATAATATCAATAATTTGGAGGTTGTAGGGCAGATACCCCCCTCAGTCAAATGCTACGCATTTGCCAGCTCCCCCTCAAGGGTGGAGCCCAAGATAGCCTTCCCTTGGAGGGGACGGTGTCACCGACAGGTGACGAAAGGGGGGATTCAACTCACCGACAAATTATAATTTATAAAAGTAAAAACACAAAAAAGATGACTGCCGTTTAAAAACGACAGCCATCTTTTTTTTATGAGAAAAATTATTATGAAAAAACCTAAATTAAGCGACTTCCGAATGAAGTCTATATATGAAAAATTTCTGTGCGATGGGAAAATAGGGATTGGTGTTATACTTTATGAAAAAGGAAAGGGAAAATTTGTTGGGGATTGGAAAAACCCACCACACAGAAATTGTAAACAAACTAAAGGAAATTTTTTGTTCAGCCTTTATGCTGCGAAGCTAAGTAACTGAACAACTTTGAGCACTGACTTGATTGAGAACTTTTCGTTAAGTAACTCAACAGCAAGCTTAATCTGCTCCTGTTCGGCGTTATACACTATTACCGCCTCCTTTATTCTGTTGTGGCTATATAATAACAGATAAAAACAAAAAAGTCAAGTATTTTTGCACAATAAAATTATTAAATATTTGTGAATATTGCACAAACAAACTGTAAACAAAAAACTTTGCAGGCTGTGTAATAATTCACAAAAGAAAAACAAGTTTTTGTGCAATATGTATAAATACAAGGTTCTGATATGGTAATATATGACAATGAAAACTCGAAAAAGTACAAAAATCGTCAAAAAGTTTGTGCAACTTTTTTAAAAATATAAAAAAGAGGTTGATTTTTTCAACCTCTTTCATTTTGACTATGGGATTTTATTTTTCCTGTGCATTTTCCATCTGTTCGCGTTGTTTAAGAACTGCTTCGTGAATATCATCTTTAGTCTTTCCAGTAAGCTTATAGAAAAGGAATGGAAGACCTGCAAGAAGCATCATAATACCGTGGAAAATTGTGTAGAAGAAAAGCATTGCAATTTTTGTGTATGTGCTTTGTTCGGGATAAACACCATCTTCAGGCTGAATATATTTAATAATAGAATCTTCACCTAAAAGAATCAAAGGTGATACTGTTGTTGCAATAGTACCGCTAATCATTGTGCCGATACCGATAACAAACGGTAAGCTTGCATCAAGACGTTTTCCTGTTTTAAGCTCGATTGTTTCAAGTACATCAGCCTGGAACATAGAAGGAAGAAGATTTGATGCACCGAACTGAAGACCGATAAGGAAAAGGAATACAATAAAGATTATCTGTAATGCAGGTGTAGGCTTTGTAAAGTACGCATAACCAACGGCAAAAGCCAAGGTGTTTGCAATAACAGAATAAATACCTGAAGCAATATAAAGCTGTTTTGAATTGAACTTTTTGAGTAAGAAGTTAATAATAAGCATACCTACAGCTGTACCGATTCCGGTAGGAAGACCAAAGAAAAGGAATTTACCGGAGTCACCGAGAAGTGCAGCAGCAAGGAAAATACCCATATATGTAGCAATTCCGCGGAAATTCTTCAGAAATTCGCTTATGATGATAACCCAGGCATATTTGTTGACGAGAATGTCCTTAATACCGACCAAAGGATTTTTCTTTTCAGTACTATATACAGTTCTTTCTCTTACAAGATGCATACCGATAAGCATTGTAATTGCACCGACTGCAGCACAAAGTGAAGCACCGATAATATATTGCATTGCTTCAACGTGCATCTGGCTTTCAGGGTTATTCTTCTTGATTGCTTTAAGTATTTCACTTATTACAAGAACAACAACCAATGGTGCAGAATTACCGACAGCACTTGATATTGAACGGAACGAGAGAACCTGGTCGCGCTCTTTATTATTAGGTGTCATAACATTTGCAACAAGATTAAAAACATTACCTAATTGAGTTGAAAATGTGTATGCAAGACCGATTGTAAGAAGATATATCAATAATAATGTTGAACTGAGTCCGCTTGGTGCAACGAATGTCAGAATCAATGACAAGGCACAGGGGATGGCGATAAATGTACCGATTGGACGGAACTTACCCTTTTTTGAGGGCTTATGACCGTCAATATACATTGCGGTAAAGAAACTCATAACAAAACCTGCTATACTTAAAAAACCGTTGTAGAAGGCGATAGTTTCTTTTGGTAACACAAGGACATTAACAAGAAAGGCTTGTTTGTAGTTGCCAACCATACCTGTAATCATTGTGTAAAAGAAAATTGCCATTAAATAAAAGACAAATTCACTTTTACCAACATACTTTTTGTTATTAGCTGTTGTAATAGTATTGCTCATGAAATCCCTACCTTTTTTAATATAGATACATTTTATCATATCACAAGAAAATAAAAAAGACTGTCAATTTACCAAAAAAATCAACAGTCCGTTGTTTAATATTACCATTTTTACTTAAGTTTTGCCACAAGTCTGTAAATCGGGAGTCCTTGACTTACAAATTTTTCTTCATATTCTGTAATGATGTTTCCTTCAAAGTCACTCTTATGTAAATCAAGTGAAATTTCAGAGAGAACAAAACCGTTTTGTGAAAAGCTTTCAAGAGAATATTCAAAGAAGCATTGACTGTCAGTTTTTTGTGCAATAAAACCGTCATCACAAAGGAGCTTTTTATAAATATCCAAAAATCCCTTGCTTGTAAGTCGGTGACTTTCCTGACGAGCCTTCGGAAAGGGTGTACTGAAATTAAGATAGATTTCGGAAACTGTCTTTTCCCGCATAAACAAAGGAAGATACTCAGCTTTCATTTCAAGAAAACGAATATTCGGTATATTTTCTCTTTTCACCAATTCACAAGCCTCAACCAGAACAGTAGGCACACATTCAATGGCAAGAATGTTTTTGTCAGGGTTGCGTTTTGCGTATTCACAGGTGAACTGACCTTTACCACAGCCGATTTCCATTACAAGAGGAGCATTTCTGCCGAAAATTTCTTCCAAATCAAAAAAGTTTTCGTGTTCGTCCTTTGTACGAAAATCGAAGGACTCCAATGTATATGGAATTCTCAAATCTGTGCAATTCTCTCGTCTTGTTGTAAGATTTCTGATTTTTCTTGGTCTCATTTATGTATCCGCCTTTATGCCTTAATAAATAAAATTGATGTTGAAAGTAATAACTGTGCAAAGAAATAAGCATATAAACTCAAGGATTTAATGAATTTACTGTCTTTTCTTCCGCCTAAAAGTCTGATTCCCAATGTAAGGTCAGAAATAAAGAAGCTTATTCCTGCAACAATAAGAATGATTGTGGAAATCACATTGTTTCCTGCACCATTCTGTAAATATGTTATTGCAAAGCCGATTGCCTTGAACAACATTCCGATAAGGAATATACCGTAAAGGTACAAACCATATTGTAAAAATTTTGAGTCAAAGTTGAACTTGAAAACAGGTTTGAGCATAAGAAGAAATGCAACATAAACAACTAAAAACGCAACAAGCTCAGGCACGGTTATGAATTTGTAATTCTCTGTAAGTGTTTTTGCACCGTTGACGAATGCCATTACATATAATATATGTCCCACAAGAAAACCTGTTGCACCGATATAAAGACAAGTCATATTTTTCTTTGATGGAATATGCATTAAAATGTCACCGAACCAACCGCAAATAAGTCCGATAATCATTGTGTTTGCATATGGTGATGAGTTATCGGTCATAAGCATACCGATAACACCGATAGCAACAAACATCGTAGCAGCAACTATTTTGTTGGCAAGAGATTTCTTTGTAGGTTCGGGCCAGTATTCCTTATCATATAAAGGTAAGAATACAAAAAATAGTATGTAACAAATCCCTAATATAATTTTTAACCCCATAAAACAACCTTATTTCTCTTTTTATCTAATGTAGTATTTACAGTTAAACAAATTACAATTTGTCGGGATGAATAACAATTCGATAGGTCATTCTGAGCGTAGCGAAGAATCTCTCGCATTTCATCAGTCACCCTGAGTGAAACGAAGGGTCTGTTAAAATAGGACAGAGATTCTTCGTCACTTCGTTCCTCAGAATGACACAGACATTTAAACATCCCGATAAACTCCAATTTGTTTTAAATTTTTTATTTCTCTTTTCTAAGTAGTGTTCCTGCAGGAAACTGCAAATCACTCTTAATTTTTACAATCATCATAGGATGTGGTGCAGAGTCGATTTCGTTTCCGTCTTTGTCAAATAACTCGTTTGCTGTGAAAACAACAGGCTCTGTTGACGGTTGAAGTGCATCAAGCACATCACCGCGAGAGAACTTGTTTCTCTGCTCACAAATCAAATATCCGTCCTGACAGTCTTTAACCTCTGCCATAACATCATAATGACGCTTGTAGCCACCTTCAAAACTGATGTTTGCATCTTCGTGAGGTGCATTGAAATAAAAGCCTGTGCAGTAATCACGATAGCTTACCTTATAAACTTCATCAATTGCCCATTGAGAAGGTCTAAAATCGTCTGACGGGTTTTTAAGATATTCGTCAATTGCCACTCTATAAGCATTTGTAACAACAGCAGCATAATAAGCAGATTTTGCTCTGCCTTCAATTTTAAAACTACTAATTCCTGCTTTAACCATTTCAGGAATATGCTCAATCATACACATATCCTTTGAATTAAGAATATATGTTCCTTCCTTTGAGTCGTCAATAGGGAAGTACATACCATCACGCTTAACTTCCATAATTGCGTATTCCCAACGACAAGGCTGAGCACATTCACCACGATTTGCATCACGATTTACAAGGTAATTTGAAAGTAAGCATCTGCCTGAAAAGGATACACACATAGCACCATGAACGAAACATTCAATTTCGAGGTCCTTCGGAACTTTTGCTCGTATTTCAGCAATTTCTGTCATAGAGAGTTCTCGTGCAGTAACTACTCGTGAAGCACCCATATTGTAAAATTCGTTTGCAGTAACATAGTTTACAATACCTGCTTGTGTTGAAATATGAATAGGCACATTAGGTGCATATTTTTTACAAAGAGACAGAACACCAATATCGGCAACAATCAATGCGTCAACACCGATTTCTGCCCATTGTTCAAGATAATGTGGCAGTTTTATTATTTCGTCATTTCGTGCCAATGTGTTACAAGTAAGATAAACCTTGACACCTTTTGCATGGCAAAGTTCGACAGCCTCTTTAAGCTGTTCAAAATTAAAATTCTGTGGTGCAGCACGCATACCGAAGGCATCGCCACCAAGATATACTGCATCTGCACCATACATCAATGCGGCTTCCAGTCGTTCTCTGTCTCCGGCGGGGGCTAATAATTCAGGTATAATCATTCTATCACTTCTCTGCATTTACTTTATTTACGGTTCTTCCGTTTGCACTGTGTTCTTCAAGAGTTTCAGCAAGATAGATTTTTCCGTTCTTGTCGTGTCTGAAGAAATAATACTTTGTATTTTTTGGGAAAAGGGCAGCCTCAATAGCCTCAATACCGGGGTTACAAATTGCACTTGGTGGAAGACCTTCTGACTGATAACTGTTATATGAAACAACATATTTTTTAAGCTCGTTAGGTGTTGCGCGTTTTGAAACGGTGTTTTCAACATAGTCGTTTGTTGAGTTACATTCAAGTGTCGCAAAAATACCTGAACGGTTAAGACGATTATGAAGAACAGATGAAATATTAACAAACTGTTCATTGTCCTTACCTTCTTTTTCGATAATTGAGGCAAGAGTGATTATTTCATCAACACTCATACCAAGCTCAGTTGCTTTTGCAGCATATTCTTCTGTCCAACGCTTCTGGAAAGCATCAAGGAACTTTCTGATAACTGTTGCAGGCTCTGAACCCTGTTCAAATTCGTAGGTGGCAGGAAACATATATCCCTCAAGAACACAATATCTTTCGTCTGTGTCCTGAAGCTTTGCAATAAAGTCATATTCGTTGCCGAAATCAACTGTATCAAGAACTCTGTATAGAGAATCTGCTGTGCAGATGTTGTTCTTTTCAAGTCGTTGGAAAATCTGGTCAACCGTATAACCTTCAGGAATAGTAATGCTGATAACCGTACCTCGTGTACTGCTTGTCTTAAAGCGTGTCAGCATTTTTTCAACACCCATATCGTCGGTGAAATAATAAATGCCTGAAAGATAGTTGTCATCAGAAAATCCCATAAACTTTGCAAAAATATTACAGAAAATACTGTTCTTAATAAGACCTGCTTTGTCAAGCACCTTAATAGCTTCTGCAGTATCAGCGTTATCAGGCAACACAACCTCGATGGTTTCGTCACCGTCACGATTGATTGCAAGAACATCGTTGATACAACTGATTACAATGCCTGCAAGTACAAAGGAAACCAAAAGACAACAACCAAAAGCGATAAACTGCTTTTTGTTTTGCTGGAAAGTTGTGATAATGTGACCTAAAAGATTGTTGAAGTCAAATTCCTTTTTAGCATTTTCATTACTTTCAACATTTTCTTCATCAATAGCATCGCCAGTTGATTTTTGCTGATTAGCCTGGTTAGCCTTAACATTTGCCGCAACAGTTTTCACCTTGTTGGCAACTCCGATTGCAAAGGTTTTAGCATAATCAATATTAACCTCGAATTTGCCTTTGCTTCTCGGTGATTCTTCAGGAACATTTGAAACAGTCTTTTTGCGTTCAGGCTCTTCAAATTTCTTCAAAAGGTCAATGTCAAAAGAACTTTCATCACTGTAACGGTTATATGATGGCAAACTGTCAGTAAAAACAGGTCTGCTTTCACTTTTTGCAGGCTGCGATGATGTTGTCTTTTTTGTTTCAGTCTGTGAATTTTCTCTTATGGGCTTGCTCGGTAATGAATCACCGGCATACTCATTTAAAAGGTCATCATAAGAGTGGTCATTATCCTGAAATCTGTTCATAGGATTACCTCCTTTGTAAACTGCTCTGTCATAATAACATTAACTTGAATGTCATATTTATCTGTGGGTAAAGCTTCTGTCAGTAATTCGTGGTAACAGGGACAGATGCTTATACCCTTGAATTCCTTTAAAAATCTGTCGTAATAACCCTTGCCGTAGCCGATTCTGTTACCGTTTTTATCAACTGAAAGGCAGGGGACAATAATAAGGTCATTTCTTTGTGGCTTATATTCCTTGCAACCTTGTTTGGGTTCGGGAATATTATACATTCCAATCTGTAAGTCATCAGTAGAATCAGCCTTAAAAAACTTCATATCACCTTGATTATCAATGCAAAGGGGATAGAATACGCGTTTGTATTCCATACGACACTTTTCGATTATATATTGTGTGTCGAATTCATCACCGACAGATGCAAAAACAAGCACTTGTTCAGCCTTTTTAAAATAATCACTTTGAATTATCTTACGGCTGATTTCTTTATCATATATTACTTTTTTTTCTTTTGTTATGTTTTTTCGTCTTTCTATAAGCTCTTTTCGAAACTCTTTTTTATCCATTATAAATCTGTAATGATGCACGAATTTTTTTAACTTCAAGTGGGTTTGTAAGGAGTTCAGCAATTTGAAGACCGAATTCAATTGCACTACCCATACCTTTTGCTGTAATTATGTTGTTGTCTTTTACTACGAAGTCTTTTGTAACCTCTGCACCGAAAAGCTCTTCCTCAAAACCGGGGAAGCAGGTTGCTTTTTTACCGTCAAGAAGTCCTTTGTGACCTAAAATTGACGGTGCTGCACAGATAGCACAGATTAACTTATCGTTTTCCACAGCCCAATCAATTGCTTTTTGTACAACTGAACTTTTTTCAAGGTTTAATGTGCCGGGCATACCACCTGGAAGAACAATAGCCTGAACCTTTTCGTCAAGGACTAAATCTCGTTCATAAATATCCGCTGCAACAGGAATCTGATGTGAACCGATTACAAAATCTTCACCTACACCAACAGTTACAACATCTAATTCTGCTCTACGCAAAACATCGACAACTGCCAATGCTTCAATTTCTTCAAATCCCGGTGCTAAAAAAACATAAATCATATTATTCACTCCAATGTTATGCCAATATAACAAGTCATATTTTTAATTTCTTGGTTTTCTGTTTTAATCATGGCAGGTGTATATTCTTCGCCAAAATTTATTTTGCCTTGAATTTTAACACCTGATTTTTTGTGCTTTTGGGGAATATCATCATAATTCCCTTTTGCATTTCGGATAACTGTTTCTTCATCGTCGAAAACAAGACCAAAATCTGTAACTTCACCACCATAGACAACACACGCATTTTCCCAATACCTTAAAATATCTTCCGAAAAATCAATTTTACAATCGTATTTCAAATTGTCTTTAACGATAGGCGGAGTATCGTCAACGATATAATGTCTGCTTGTTCCGAATTTCTCAAAACCGCATTTTGCATAGTAATCAAAAAGTGACGGTTCCGCTGGGACTAAAAAGAGAAAATCAAGACCATTCTCTTTGCAATAATCATATGAAAAGTCAAGTAACTGCTTCATATACCTTTTGCCACGATGTGTGTATTTTGTCATGGCACAATACACGCATTTTCCTTTGTAACCGCCCATTTCACAGGGTAAAAGGAAAAGAGAAGAAGCAATTTCACCGTCAATTCTTATTACGGGAGTCACAACTGAATGAAATACTGTATCAAAAAAGTTATCAATAACCTGTGAATCCTCTAAAAAAGTCATTTGCCACAGACTTGAAAGCTCTTTTTTATCTTTTATACTTGCAAATTCAATCATAATTTATCCTTTGTATATGGCTGAATATTTTATAACCAACTTATGTGGCTGGTATGAAAGCTTGGCACGACGAAGACCCTCGCTGCCTGTATCTTCTTCACGATTGATAAATTCATATCTGTTTTTAAGCTGTCTTGCAAACTCACGGTTAATCATCTGGTAAGCACCGCGAATATTACCGTAGGCCTTTTCGACATGAGTACAGAAGGTGTTGTTGTTAAGCTTTTCACCAAATGTAAAAGCTACAATTTCACCTTGAATTGTAAGAATACCACCTTCAAAGCCAACCTTGAAATAGTCCTTTAACGCTTTTCTGATTGCAAGACATTCCTCGCTGATTTCTTCAGGATTTTTCTGTAAATTAAGACCTTCCCAATGGTCGTTAAGAAGTGAACATTGGTGAATGTTGTCTTCATTTATAGGCTCATATTTCCAATCAAAGGATTTCTCAAAGTATGAAATGTGATTTTTCTTACTATGATATTTTCTGCCGACAAGATTGGCTAAATCCTCTGATTTATAAACATAGTCAAAAAAATCTCTTGTTTCTTCTATATGAAACTGGTTTGGAAAAAGAAAATTCAGTTCATCCTTGTCCTTTTCTGTCATACCGAAAAATTCAAGCGGAAGATTGTTTTCTTGAGTGTATTCAATAAGTCTTTTTATAGTTGACTTTTTATCACCGTCTCCGATAGGGTAGCAGAATACAGGCTTGTCAGTAAAATCTGCAGATACAAAAATGCCATTGTCATTTAAAATCCTGTTATCGTAAATATCGGACCACATATAAATGTTGCCGAAACAGTATTCACAACATTCTGTCTGTCCAAAATCAAATGCTTTTTCAACCCATTCTTTGTCGGCAAGTGTAGGGGAACGGAAATTCATCAAATAATCTCCTTAACAATATTGAAAATTGTATTACCTATTTCTTCGATTGATAAAGGTTCGTCACCCTCGAAGCATTTAACAACATTCCAATTGAATCTGTCTGCTGTGTAAAGTGCAGCTTCACGACAGGCTTTAAGATATTCAACATTAGCTTCATGAACATCTTTTTTAGTTTCTTCACCGTTATAACGCTTTGACATAAGTTTTTGAGAAATGTCAACATCCATATCAAGATAAATAACAGCGTCAGGCGTTGGAATTTCCATCATTTCATATTCTGTGTGGAAAAGCCAGTCAAGATACTTGTCCCATTCTTCTTTTGGAAGTTTTACAGTCTGATGAACAGCATTTGATGTTGTGTAACGGTCAGCAAGAATAAGTGTACCGTTATTATAGTCATCGCCCCAGATGTTTTTATAGCTTGCATATCTGTCAACTGCATAAAAAAGTGATGCAGAGTAGATGTTGACATCTTGAGGATTACTGCCGAATTCACCGTTAAGATACATCTTAACAAGAGTGCTTGATTTGTTATCATAGTCAGGAAGCTTAATCTGACGAAGTTCGATATTGTTATCAATTAACTTTTGCTTTAAAAGCTCAACCTGAGTTGATTTTCCGCTTCCGTCAAGACCTTCAATTACAATCATTTTCTTTTTCATACAAAAAACTCCAATATCTGCCTAATTATACAGAATATATTATAGCAAATAAATATTTATAATACAATATAAAATACATTAAAAAATATGAATTTTTAATGGCAACACAGTTTCACGCTTTTGCCTGTTGACAAATTATAATTTGTCGGGATGAACAACCAATTTGGTAAGTCATTCTGAGCGTAAGCGAAGAATCTCTCTAATGGTATCATATCAACCAACATAGATTCTTCGTCACTTTGTTCCTCAGAATGACACTAACCTTAAACATCCCTACAAACTCCAATTTGTCAAACTTATGTCAATAATAATTGCTTTATTCAACAATTTCATTTGCAACACGCTCTGCCTATTGCAACATAATTGTTTTTGTGATACAATTTGTACAATATATTGTAAAGAGGGATTTTTATGGCATACGATTACAATAAAAGTACAGCACTCATCATCGGTATGACCGATACTGACGAAAAAGTTACTGCTGCAAGCGGCAGAATTTCAACTCAGGAAGGTACAGCGCTCTCAATCTGGGATAAATCACAGGATAAAGAGAAAAACGCCAACCTTATCGGAAAGGTTACTGCATCAGGTCATACAAGTACCGTTGAGCATACATATTTCCAGCTTGCATTCCAGAATGTTACTGCTGTTGTTGAACAGTTTATTATTGAATTCCGTCTTGCTTCATATACAGTCAAGTCAAGACGATATGTAAACTTCAGTGATGCAGGTTTCTATGTACCTGAATTCAATGACGCAGAAATCGAAAAGTCATACAAGGAGCATATGAGTAAAATGTTTGCTCTTTATGATGAGCTTTGCGCAAATGGTGTTCTTCGTGAGGATGCTCGTTTTGTATTGCCGTATTGTCTTTACAGTAATTTCTTCTGTTCAGTAAATGGCAGAGAATTTCTCAATATGCTTACTGCTATGATTTGTGGCAGAGGGGCAAAGTATCCTGAAATCAAGAAATTAGGTCTTGAGCTTTATGAACAGGCAAAGGAACGCGCACCTGGTATTATGTCAAGCTTCAACCCTGAAAAGGCAGTTAATGATGTTCCTGACCTTTCATTTATTGATATTGAACCTGAACATACAAAAACTCCTGTTGAGTTGTTGGCATATACTCCGAATGCTGCAAAATGTGTTGCGAGAAATGCGCTTATTGCTGATAACAATTACAGCACAGAACAGATTGAAAAGATTATATCTGATGATGACACAACAAAGAAAATCGTTGAGGCAGTTGTTAAGTGCAAACGCCCAAGAGCTTTGGAATGTGCAAACTACACATTGAGATTCAACAATGTTTCTCTTTCTTGTATCACTCATTTTGCAAGACACAGAATTCAGTCAATTCAGATTCCTGAGCTTATAAAAACAGACAGAATGAGCTTTATTATTCCACCTGTTTTAAACGATAAGCCTGAACTTCTTGAAAAGTACAAAAATGCCTTTAAAGAAACAGCAAGTGAGTATGCAAGACTTAAAAATCTTGGTGTATCCGAAGAACTTTTGGTATATTATCAGCTCAGCGGTAATACACTTGATATAGTAACAACAATGAATGCAAGACAGCTTCTTCTCTTTATGCGACTTCGTTCATGCACTCGCGCTCAATGGGAAATTCAGGAATATGCCGTTGATGCACTTTGTCAGCTTCGAAAGGTTGAACCTGCAATTTTCAATTTCTATGGCCCAAGCTGTTTCGTAGGTGCTTGTCCTGAGGGACGAATGAGTTGCGGAAAAGCAGCCGAAATCAAGGAGAAATTTTCAAACCTTTAATAAACAAGAATTATGAATAAAAAACGAGTAAAAAAGAACAACAGAAAAAGCTTTCTTTTTCCCATAACGGCACTTTTTTCTCTTGCCATCTGTATAGTATTGGCACTTGTGGTCGTTGGTGGAGATGAAACAATTTATTACCTGACACAAATGAACTTTATTCCCGACAAAAAGACTGTGTGTATTGACCCTGGTCACGGTGGCACAAGTTCAGGTGCAACTCTCGGAAGCAGATATGAAAAAGACGATACATTAAATCTGTCACTTTTGGTCAGAGACATTCTGGAAGATAGGGGATATACTGTTGTTATGACTCGCGATGATGATAGCGACGTATCTCTTGCCGACAGATGTAAAACTGCCAACAAGGAAAGAGCGTCGCTTTTTGTTTCGATTCACCGTAATTCAAGCACATCGGCTGATGCCACAGGGGTCGAAATGTGGATTCATTCAGGAAATCCTACCGACGATAATCTGTTGGCACAGAACATTCTCGATTGCTTTGATACGCTTGATATAATGACAAATCGCGGAATTCATCTTGGCTATCGTGATGGTGAAAGTATGAATTATTACATAAACCGACATACAAAAATGCCGTCAGTATTGGCCGAAATCGGCTTTATTTCAAATAAAACAGACAACCAAAAATACGATGAGAATCTTGACGACTATGCAAAAGCAATAGCAGACGGAATTGAAATGACATTAAAAGAGATGTATAGTGAATAAAGTATAAAAATGTAGGGGCGATTCACGAATCGCCCGTTTTTTGTGACCAAACGGGAATTTTTGCGTCTATATAAGTGAAAGGACTTTCAAAACCAATCCAAGGTGGTGTGTTTATGGATGATAAAAAAATCGTGGAATTGTTTTGGCAACGAGATGAATCTGCAATAAGCGAAACAAAAGCAATATACAGTAATTATTGCTATTCAATTGCTTATGGAATTCTTAAAAACAATGAAGATGCAGAAGAATGTGAAAACGATACATATTTAGAGGTTTGGAACAGTATTCCACCGAAAAAACCTACGCATTTATCTGCTTTTTTAGGTACTATTACACGACAGAATGCAATTGATAAATGGAGACACAAAAATGCTTCTAAACGAGGTGGAGAAGTTCAACTTTCTCTTGATGAGCTTGAGGGCTGTATTCCTGACAATCGCACCATAGACGACAATCTTCTTGCAGAAGAATTATCAAAGAAAATATCAGACTTTTTGAGAACACTACCACAGGATGAAAGGATTGTGTTTCTCCGAAGATATTGGTATTTTGACTCCATAAACGACATTTGTGAACGATTCGGCTACGGAAAAAGTAAAGTAAAAATGATGTTGAAAAGAACAAGAGATAAGTTGATTTCTTATCTTGAACAGGAAGGAGCATTATTATGAAATCTGATAAACTGACAGATGCTATCGGTATGATAGATGAAGATTTGATTGCAGAAGCAAACGGTAAAATCAAAAAAGGCTATTCACAATATATTAAATGGTTGATTCCTGTTGCAGCAGTATTTATGATTATGATTGTGGCTGTACCGTTTTTGAAACAGGACAAACCTATTTTACAAAATCCGATAACCGAAAGTACATCACATTCTGATGAACAGCCGACAGATAATAAACAATCGATAAATAATGAAAATCCGTCGGAAGAACAGTCAGATAATAATTCCGAGGAACCGTCAACAGGCACAATAATACCGTCAATCGGTGACAATATTGTAACACCGATAGTTAAAACATTATGCCTTGCAAAATATCCGCAGATGATACAATATCCGACTGATTTTGAAGATTTATCTGCGTGGTATGACAGTAAAGACGAACGAAAAGTGTATTGCGGTGCAGGAAAAAATCTTGGTGCGTTTTTCAGAAAAACATCACAGGAATTTCTTTCAGATGCAGACGGTGAAAACCGACTCTATTCACCTTTGAATGTGTATATGGCACTTGCTATGACTGCTGAAATTTCCGACGGAGAAACAAGACAGCAGATTCTCGACCTGATTGGTGCAGACAGTATGGAAGCTCTGCGGAAGCAGGCAAATTCCGTATGGAATGCAAATTATAGCAATGACGGTGCTGTTACAAGTATCCTTGCGAGCTCGTTATGGCTTAACAATAATATTTCATTCAACAAAAAAATAATTGATATACTTGGAACTAATTATTATGCTTCCTCGTATCAGGGAACAATGGGCTCAAAGGAAATGAACGATGAATTGAAAAAATGGCTCAATTCACAGACAGGCGGTATGTTAAGTGATGAAATAAGTGATGTAGAGCTTGATTCAAGAACAGTAATGGCTTTGGCAACAACAATTTTCTATCAGGCAAAATGGTATTCGGAATTTCAGGAGTCATATACTGTCAAGAAAGTTTTCCATTCGCCGACAGGGGACATAACCTGTGATTTTATGAATCGTACAGAGTTTGACGAGTGGTATTGTTGGGGAAACAATTTTTCTGCAGTAGGAAAACCGCTTGCAAACAGCGGAAAAATGTACTTTATTCTGCCTGACGAAAATGTCGGTATTGACGAATTGCTCGTTGACAATGAATTGTGGTCATTTATGAATTGCGGTGGTTACTGGAGTAAAAGTCAGAAGATAAAAATCAATTTATCTGTGCCGAAATTTGATGTTTCGTCAGAACAGGATTTAAAAACGGGACTTCAGAACCTTGGCGTTACAAACTGCTTTGATGAAAAGAAGTCGGATTTCAGTTCTCTTTGTGATAATTATAAAGAACCGATATTTATTTCTAAAATTGAGCACGGTGTAAGAGTTGCAATTGACGAAGAAGGTGTCACAGCAACAGCATATACTGTGGAAATGCTGGCAGGTTCAACACGACCGACCGATGAGGAAATTGATTTTGTCCTCGACAGACCGTTTATATTCGTGATTACAAGTGAAGACGGTTTACCGTTATTCACAGGTGTTGTAAATCAACCATAAAACAGAATGATATAAATAAGAGCAGTTACTATTTGTTTTGTAACTGCTTTTTATATATGAATATTTTTCAGGAACAATAAATAATTTTATTTTTTCATAAAAAAACACTTGACAATTTCAAACTGTTGATATATAATCATTTTTGCTCGTTGGGGAATAGTGTAACGGTAGCACGACAGACTCTGACTCTGTTTGTTGGGGTTCGAATCCCTATTCCCCAGCCATTAAAGACCATCGGAAATATCCGGTGGTCTTATTTTTGTATTCGAAAACCCCTGGCTGTGCCAGGGGTTCAAAAAAGCTTTAGCGATGAGTATAAAAATAAAACTCCTTTTGATATAATGAAAATGCGGCTACCAACTGCATAGAAAATCAAAAGGAGGACATTCAAAATGAATGA
>JAZNZX010000033.1:0-8529 GCA_045595185.1 Candidatus Fimenecus sp.
TGGTATTCAAAGAACTGAGATCGAGCGTGGTCAGGTTCTTTGTAAGCCCGGCTCCATCAACCCCCACACCAAGTTCCATGGTCAGGTTTATGTTCTCAGCAAGGATGAGGGCGGACGTCATACACCTTTCTTCAACAACTATCGTCCCCAGTTCTATTTCAGAACTACCGATGTTACAGGTGTTGTATCCCTTCCCGCAGGCACCGAGATGTGCATGCCCGGCGATAATGTAGAGATGGATGTTGAGCTTATCACTCCTATCGCTATCGAAGAGGGACTCCGTTTTGCTATCCGTGAGGGTGGACGTACCGTAGGTTCTGGTGTTGTTACAAAGATTAACGAATAATTCCTGATTATTCAACAGATTTATATGCCCCTGTCAATACGACAGGGGCGTTTTTTCGTTTAGAATGGTATTTGTTTGTAGGGGTCGGCGTCCTCGACGACCCGTCCATTTACAACATCAAATCTTGTAGGGGACGATGCCCACATCGTCCCGTTTTCATTATTTTAATCTCTTGTTAAACAAAAAGGCGTTTTGAATTGATGGTTTCAAATTTTCAAGGTGATTAAATGCTTTTTCATAGTTTGTGATATTTTTGAATTGATAAATGCATTTTTGTTCATAATCCCAATTGATTGGAGGATAGTCATATATAGGTTTATTGAGTTCTATTTCTTCTTCTGTTAAGTTCAAAGTAGAACGATTTTGTTTTCTATGTGTAATAAAGTCCCATTTAAGAGTTGCCATCTCATCACGAAGTTTCTCAATACCTTGTTTTTTATCAATAATTTCGGTTGTGGTTAAAATGTTTCCAAATTTGATTTTACATAACATTTTATTAAAGTCGTAATCAATTACTATTGGAATGATTTGTGCATCAGTTGATTGTGCAACTTCTATAATTCCCCAACGCATAGGTAACATTAACAAA
Organism: Candidatus Fimenecus sp.; assembly: GCA_045595185.1. Lineage (GTDB taxonomy): Bacteria > Bacillota > Clostridia > Oscillospirales > Acutalibacteraceae > Fimenecus. The sequence continues at coordinate 936 of JAZNZX010000033.1, forward strand.
TTTGTTGTTAAGTTCCAAGTTGCTTCAGGAAACCATAGAATGGGTTGTCCTTTTTTCAAATACTCAATGATTTTTGTTTTTGCTTTCAATGTATCATTTTTATCTTGTCTATCTACCCAAATAGCACCAGCTAGAAAAAAGAAAAGTTTATCTTCAATATTAAGATTTTGTTTTCCGCTTAATACATAACAATGTCGTTTAATTGCTCTTAATGCAATAGGTGTATCTGGAAAAGCTGAATGATTACATGCAAAAATAATAGGTTTATCAGCAAAAGGTGTATAATCGTTTTCAATTTCTATATGGTATTTAACCTTGGTTTTGCTTAACTTTATGGTGAAAGAATATAGTTTTTTTCTCAACCAAATAGAAAAAATTGAGTCAATTAATTTGTTTGACATAAATCCCACATCCAAATAAAAAGTGCGTAGCCGAAGCCACGCACAAAAAACGCATCGCTCCGTTTGCTGCGACACAATTCCGACACACAGTACAAGTATGCGAAAAAGAGCATGCATTTTTATCATGGGATAAAAAATACACACTTATACTGTGTCTAAATATTGAATTGTGTCGCAAATTTAGTATATCACGGAGAATTGAAAAAATCAATAATAAAGAAAAAGTTGTGAAGAAATGAAAAAGGAACGGGACGATGTGGGCATCGTCCCCTATAAGACTTGACTTAATGCGTGAATTATTTTATACTATACAAGCACTAAAAACAAAGGAATGTATAGTATGGAACAGAAAAAGATTGACAGAATAAATGAACTTGCTAAAAAAATGAAAACTGTAGGACTTACAGAAGAAGAAAAGGCTGAACAGGCAGTTCTTCGTCGCGAATATATTGATGGTTTCAAACGCAGTCTTACAGGTCAGCTTGACAATATGTATATAGTTGACGAAAAGGGCAACAAAACAAAGGTAGAACGCAAGGGCAACAAGAAATAAAAAGTGAATATATTGGGGTATTAAATGCTCAACAACTTGACTAAACCGCTAAATATAGTGTATAATATTTAGCGGTATTTTTATTTACTAATGTAATTTTTTGAAAAGGATGTAATGTATGGCAAAGAAACCATCTTACGGTAATGAAAGTATATCTCAGCTTAAGGGTGCTGACCGAGTTCGTAAGCGTCCCGGTGTTATTTTCGGTTCTGACGGTATCGACGGTTGTCAGCACGCTGTTTTTGAAATTCTTTCAAACTCTATTGACGAAGCAAGAGAAGGCTACGGTGACAAAATTGTTGTAACTCGTTTTCTTGACGGTTCAATTGAGGTTCAGGACTTTGGTCGTGGTATTCCTGTTGACTATAATAAAAACGAAGGCTGTTATAACTGGGAATTAGTTTTCTGCGAATTGTATGCAGGTGGTAAATATGACACCAACGATGGCGGAAACTATGAGTATTCTTTGGGTCTTAACGGTCTTGGCCTTTGTGCAACACAGTACGCATCTGAATATATGGATGCTGAAATTCATACAGGTGGTTTCAAGTATCTTCTTCACTTTGAAAAAGGTGAAATTGCAGGTGATATGATTAAAGAGCCATATAATAAAAAGGATACAGGCTCTCGTATCCGTTGGAAGCCTGACCTTAAGGTTTTCACAGACATCAGTATTCCTCTTTCATATTTTCAGGAAACAATCAAAAGACAGTCTGTTGTAAATGCAGGTATTAAATTCATACTTAAAGACCAGATTTCAGGTAATTCATTCGAAACATATGAGTATATCTACGATAATGGTATTACCGACTATGTAAAAGAGATTGCAAACGGTACAGAAATGTCATCTGTTCAGTATTGGTCAACTGAAAGAGTAGGTCGTGACCGTGAGGATAAGAAGGATTATCGTGTAAAGATTACTGCATCTCTTTGTTTCTCAAATAAAATTCAGCTTAAAGAATATTATCACAACTCAAGTTTTCTTGAGCATGGTGGTGCACCTGAAAAAGCATTCAGAAATGCCTTTGTTTATCAGGTTGATAACTATCTTAAATCAAATGGTAAGTATGTTAAGAGTGATGCGAAAATTAACTATCAGGATGTGGAAGACTGCTTGATTTTCGTTGTATCATCATTCTCAACACAGACTTCCTATGAAAATCAGACTAAAAAGTCAATTACAAATAAGTTCATTCAGGAAGCAATGACAGATTTCTTCCGTCAGCAACTTGAAATTTACTTCCTTGAAAATAAGCTTGATGCAGAAAAGATTACAAATCAGATTCTTATCAATATGCGTTCAAGAATCAAGGCAGAAAGCACAAGAATTAACATTAAAAAGACATTACAGTCAAGTAATGATATGACTTCTCGTGTTGAAAAGTTTGTTGACTGTCGTAGTCGCGATGTAAATGAACGAGAAATCTTCATAGTAGAAGGTGACTCTGCTCTCGGTGCTTGTAAACAGGCTCGTGACTCATCATTCCAGGCGATTATCCCTGTTCGTGGTAAGATTCTCAACTGCTTAAAGAGTGAATATGACAAGATTTTTAAGAGTGACATTATCGTTGACCTTATAAAAGTGCTTGGTTGTGGTGTTGAGGTAAATTCTAAAAAGAGTAAAGAGGTTTCTTCATTCAATATTGACGATTTAAGATGGAATAAAGTCATTATCTGTACCGACGCCGACGTTGACGGTTTCCATATCAGAACACTTCTGCTTACTATGATACACCGTCTTATGCCTACTATTATTCGTGAAGGCAAGGTGTTTATTGCTGAATCACCACTTTATGAAATTCGCAGTAAGGACCAGACTTATTTCTGCTATACTGAAAGAGAAAAAGCAGATGTACTGGCTGAAATTGGTAACGCAAAATATACAGTTCAGCGTTCAAAAGGTCTTGGTGAAAACGATGCGGATATGATGTGGCTTACAACAATGAACCCAAAAACAAGAAGACTCATTAAAGTTGAGCCTGAATATATTGAATCACTTATGAATGAAAAATTTGAATTGTTTATGGGTGACGATTTACAAGGCAGAAAAGACTTCATCGCCGAAAACGGTTATATGTATATTGACCTTGCAGATATTTCATAAAAGGAGGGATATGAATGGCTCGAAAAAAGAAAACAGTTGAACCTGAAATCACTGAAGAACAACTGAATGCCCACATAATCGGTGCAGGCGAGGTTGTTACACAGAATATTACCGAAACTCTTGAAACAAACTTTATGCCATACGCTATGAGCGTAATCGTATCCCGTGCGATCCCTGAAATTGACGGTCTTAAACCATCACACAGAAAACTTCTTTATACAATGTATAAGATGGGACTTTTAAGTGGCAACAGAGTTAAGTCCGCCAATATTGTTGGTCGTACAATGCAACTTAACCCTCACGGTGATGCTGCAATTTACGAAACAATGGTGCGTCTTTCTCGCGGTAACGAAAGCTTGTTGCATCCTTATGTTGACTCAAAGGGTAACTTCGGTAAAGCATATTCAAAGAATATGGCTTTTGCTGCATCTCGTTATACAGAAGCAAAGCTGGAAGCGATTGCGGCTGAACTCTTCAAGGATATTGATAAGGATACAGTTGACTTTGTGGATAATTATGATGCAACAATGCAGGAACCTACACTTTTGCCTGTATCATTCCCGTCAATTCTTGTAAACTCAAATACAGGTATTGCTGTTGGCATGGCATCTTCAATCTGTTCATTCAATCTTCGTGAAATCTGTGAAACAACAATCGGACTTATTAAAAATCCTGATTTTGATATAACAGAAACACTTAAAGCACCTGATTTTATCGGTGGCGGTAAAATCGTTTATGACCAGGCACAGATGTCAGAAATATTCCGTACAGGTCGTGGTGGTTTTAAGGTAAGAGCAAAATATGAATATGACAAGGCAAATAACTGTATCGATATTACAGAAATTCCGCCGACAACAACTGCCGAAGCAATTATTGATAAAGTTATTGAGCGGGTAAAGGCAAACGCTATCCGTGAAATAAGCGATATTCGTGACGAAACCGATAAAAAAGGTCTTAAAATCACAATTGACTTAAAGCGTGGCACGGATGTTGAAAAACTTATGGCAAAGCTTTATAAAATGACAACACTTGAGGACACTTTCTCTTGTAACTTTAATGTGCTCATAGCTGGTGTGCCACAGGTTTTAGGCGTTGCCGACTTGCTTACAGAGTGGATTGCATTCCGTACTGAATGTGTAAACAGACGCGTTTATTTCGATTTGACAAAGGCAAAGGATAAATTACATCTCTTGTTAGGTCTTCAGAAAATCCTTCTTGATATTGACAAGGCAATTAAAATTGTTCGTGAAACTGAAGAAGAAGCAGAAGTTGTGCCTAACTTGATGATTGGTTTCGGCATTGATAAAATTCAGGCTGAATATGTGGCTGAAATCAAGCTTCGTCACCTTAATCGTGAATATATTGTTAAGCGACTTAACGATGTTGACGACCTTAAAAAGCAGATTGAGGATATGGAAGATATTCTTTCAAGCAAAGCAAGAGTCAAGAAAATTATCGTTAATGAGCTTAATCAGATTATCGATAAGTACGGTAAGGACAGACGAACAGAGATTATCTACGCTCAGGAAATCGAAGAAGCAGAAGAAAATATTGAAGAAATTCCTGATTATCCTGTTACACTTTTCTTTACAAAGGAAGGTTATTTCAAGAAAATTACACCATTGTCACTTCGTATGAGTGGTGAACATAAGCTTAAGGAAAATGATGAAATCACAATGACTGTTGAATCAACAAACAGCGTTGAACTTCTTTTCTTTACAAATAAATGTCAGGTTTATAAATCCCGTGCTTTCGAATTTGACGATACAAAAGCAAGTGTTCTCGGTGACTTTGTTGGCTCAAAGCTTCAGATGGAAGAAGGCGAAACAGCAATTTCAATGGCTGTTGTCAAGGAATACAAGGGATATATGCTTTTCTTCTTCCAGAATGGTAAGGTTGCAAAGGTTGACATTTCTGCTTATGAAACAAAGCAGAATCGTAAAAAACTCATTAAGGCTTATTCCGATAAGAGTCCGATTGTAAGTGCAGTTTATGTACAGGAGGACAAGGAGCTTGTGATGAAATCAACTGCAGGCAGATATTTGCTCTTTAATTCAGGTGCAATCTCTGCAAAGACCACAAAGGACAGCCAGGGTGTTGCCGTAATGAGTCTTAAGAAAGGTCACAGAGTTGAATCTGTATCCGACCTTAAGGAAGGGCAGTTTGCAAAGCCAAGCCGTTACAGAACAAAAAATCTTCCTGCCAACGGTGCAATACTCAGTGCAGAAGACCAAGGCGAACAGTTGACATTCTAAATTGATTCTTTTTCCGTTATGCTTCCTTGCTCTCAACTCGCAGTATCCACATACAGCTTCGTTTCGGCAAGATTGCCTAACGAAAAAATAATTCAATTTAATTGCACAATGGTCATTCTGAGCAACGCGAAGAATCTCAAAAATAAATAGATAAAACGTAGGGGCGATTCACAAATTGCCCTTTTCATATATGTATTGATAAATTTTCTCTTTCGCCTCCCTCTGATGAGGGAGGTGTCTGCGATAGCAGACGGTGGGAGAAAATTTTCAATATTTTTGATAGTTACCTTTTTATATTGACAGTTTTTATTGAAAATGATATATTTAAAAATAATGGATGTATTAAAGGAGAATGTATTTATGTATTGTCCTAGATGTGGAGTTGAAAATGATAATAATGCGAAATCTTGTATAAAATGTGAACATAGTTTCGAACAATCAGGTTCATTAAATAAATCAAAGATTGTATTTAAAAGAATAGTTCTCATTCTTTGTATTATTTTCTTTACACTCATTCTTTTGTTTAGTTCACTTTTTATAGCTGTGGGTTTATCTGAATCTGAAATTGCACTTACTGTCATTAGTGGAGTATTCATTGTAATATCATTATTTTTTATTATTCTTGCAGCTAAAGAAAGTGCAAAGTATATAAAAAAACCAGAAAAAAAGAGAGAAGTTAAACATAAAAATCATGCTTATATTAGTAGATGTGAGAATTTAACTAAACTTCAAGATAAACGAAAAGACAATATGGGTTTTGATAAAATTTCCCATTTTGAAAAACAATCAATTGGATATAAACTTTCCCCAAAAGAAAAATTAAGTAATTTAGTTGTAAATAATCCGTCTATATCTCTCGTTCAAGATGAGACTTGTTATTATCTTGGAGATGCATCTGCAGTACATCAAAAGAATATTGTAACGGGTCATATCAATCGAGGAACAGGTGGCAGCATTCGAATTGCAAAAGGTGTGTCGGTAAGGGTAGGTGGTGGAACATCTCAGACTATACGTGAAAATGTTAACGAGTATTATGAAGGAAAACTGTATATTACTAATTATAGAATTATATTGTTAGCTCCCAAGTATGGATTTGATTTGTTTGTTTCTAAAATTACTCAACTTATATACAAGAATGATGGAATTCAGATTTATTGTGGTGCAAAATGCTATTCGGTTTTTACTCGTGATGTATTAACAATAAGAGAAATAATTGAATTTTTAAATGACCAAAAGGTATTTAAAGATGAAAAATACAAAACAATAAACAAAAACAATTTGAACAACCAAGCAACTCACGAATTAAGAGAGTTAAAGAGTTTGTTAGATGATGGTGTTATAACGCAAGAAGAATTTGATGCAAAGAAGAAGCAGATATTAAATTTATTATAAAAAATAAAACCGACCGCGAATAACGGTCGGTGCAGACAGTCTCGCAAACGCAAATTATTCGGTTGCTGTCTGCAAAAGTATTATGTGAAATACAATTACATAAATTCATTGAAAAAAATGCCACTTTTTTTAAAAAAAGACTTGCAATTTGTCTTGTGTTGTGATAGAATATCAAGGCTGTGAAATATACATGGTTTGGAGGTTGACTCGTTATGGCATGGTATCACATTGTTTTTGGTATAGCACTTATTGTGTTAGCAGTTTTAATCGTTCTTTTCGTTCTTATGCAGGAAGGTAATGAGCAGGGACTCGGTGCCATTTCTGGTGGTTCTTCTGAATCATTCTTTGGTAAGAACAAGGGCAGAACAGACGAAGCAAAGAAATCATTCCTTACAAAGATTTTTGCTGGAGCATTCTTAGTAATTGTTCTTGTAGCATCAATCGTAATGATTTTTGCATAATTAAAACTTAAAATCCCGATTTAAAATCGGGAAAATATGATCCACTAGCTCAGTTGGCAGAGCACTTGACTTTTAATCAAGGTGTCCGGAGTTCGAATCTCCGGTGGATCACCAAAAAGAGAAAAGCTACACGGAAGTGTGGCTTTTTTCTTTTTGTATTATTAATTCTTCATTATTCAATATTCATTATTCATTTCTTTGTAGCTTTTCTCAATGAATAATGAAAAATGAAATCGCTACGCTGATGAATAATGAATAATTGAATTACATATAAAAACCAATTTTGTGTCATTCTGAGCGTAGCGAAGAATCTCTCTAACAGTAACACATCAACCAACAGAGATTCTTCGTCGTTTCACTCCTCAGAATGACCTATTATTTTTAAAATCGCAACGCAGTTCCGACACTTTGCACTTTGCGTTTTGCAT
>JAZNZX010000034.1:0-33596 GCA_045595185.1 Candidatus Fimenecus sp.
CCCGTAGAAATGAGCCGTTGCGTTGTAAAGCTTGACGATAAGAAAAAGAAGAGCAAAGTATCTCGTTGGCAAGCTATTGCAGAAAGTGCCGCAAAGCAGAGCAAAAGAAATTCAATACCCGAAATTGCAGATGTGCTTACATATAAGCAGGCACTCAATATGGCAAAAGAACTTGATTTGTTGCTTGTGCCTTACGAGAGCAAAAACGGAATGGAAGATACAAAATCAGCACTTGCAGAAATCAAAAGCGGAATGACGGTGGGTATTTTAATTGGTGCAGAGGGAGGATTTGAAGAAACCGAAGTGCAGTCGGCTTTTGAAATCGGCGGAAAAGTGATTTCTTTGGGCAAAAGAATTCTCCGCACCGAAACTGCGGCGATTACATCAGTTGTAATGTGTATGCTTTATGCAGAAACCGAATTGAGTGAATAAAATGAAACAATTACCACTTGAATTTCAAGAGAGAATGAAAAATCTGCTCGGTACAGAATATGAGGATTTTCTGAAATCCTACGATGAAAAGCCCGTAAGAGCCTTTCGCGTGAATACCGACAAAATTTCTCTTGAAGATTTTGAAAAATTAAATATATTCTCAACCGAGAAAATCCCATACGTAGAAAACGGCTTTTATTTTGATTATGACGGGATAGGCAACCACCCTTATCACCATGCGGGTATGCTCTATGTTCAAGAGCCCGCCGCAATGGTGCCTGTGGAAAGCATTGATATTAACCCCGATTGGAAAGTTCTTGATTTGTGTGCCGCACCCGGTGGAAAGAGCAGTCAAATCAAGAATAAATTGGGCGAAAACGGAGTTCTTGTGTCAAACGAGATTGTGCCCTCGCGCTGTAAAATCCTCACGGGTAATATTGAACGAATGGGTTTTAAAAATGTGGTCACAACCTGTATGAGTCCGCAGAAACTCTCAAAGACATTCTCTGAAAGGTTTAATTTGATTGTGGTTGATGCGCCATGCTCGGGAGAGGGAATGTTCCGCAAGGACGACACCGCGATTGACGAGTGGTCGCCCGAAAATGTGAAAATGTGTGCCGAAAGGCAGGCGGAAATTCTTGATTGCGCGGCTAAAATGCTTAAATCGGGCGGTTACATAGTTTATTCTACCTGCACATTCTCACTCGAAGAAAATGAAATAACCGTTGATGAGTTTTTAGAACGTCACCCCGAATTTGAACTTGTTCCTGCAACTGAAAAGGTGAGAGAAAATACCGTTGACGGAATACATTTTGACGGATGCAAATGTGCGAATATTCATTATACACGTCGTTGCTATTCTCATAAAACAAAAGGCGAGGGACAGTTTGTGGCGGTGCTTCATAATACCAATGAAAACTATGAGTATTTCACTAAAACAGACATAAATAAAGAGAAAATTGATAAAACGGTTAGTGATTTTCTTGATGATACTCTTGTAAATTATAACAAAGAAAATGTGCTTATGTATAACGGTAATCCCGTGTATTTTACACTCGATTTTCCTGTGCCGAGGGGTGTAGCGTTCTCTTGTGGAGTGACAATCGGCGAAATCCGTAAGAATTATGTTCAACCCCATCATCAGTTCTTTATGGCTATGGGTACAGATTTTAAGAGAAAAATCGAACTCACCGCAGATAGTGACGAAATAAAGAAATATCTTCACGGCGAAGAACTTGACACCGATTGCCCTAACGGTTGGGCAGTGGTTCTTGTTGATGGTTGTACCATGGGCGGAGTTAAAGTCTCAAATGGCAGAGCAAAAAATCATTATCCCAAAGGATTAAGAAGAAAATAATTTGGTGTGTTGCCTCCCTCTAACGAGGGAGGTGGCAAAACCGCAGGTTTTGACGGAGGGAGAGAAAACTCGTGTAGGGACTTCAACTCCCGTTCTATCCCTAAAATTAAAGAAAACTCATTGCGGGCGATTCGTGAATCGCCCCTACAATCTCTCCCTCAGTCTCACTTCGTTCGACAGCCCCCTCGTCAGAGGGAGCCAAATAAAATCCCTTGACAAACATTTAAAACCCTTGTATAATAACTCTTGCATTTTGAATATGCTGCTATGGCTCAGGCGGTAGAGCACGTCCTTGGTAAGGACGAGGTCACCGGTTCGAATCCGGTTAGCAGCTCCAGAAATCCCATTCGTTTGAGTGGGATTTTTTATTTTTATCTGAAATATTTTAAATGCAACAAATCATTGCGTGACATTTTAAGATTGTTATGTAATAATATGGGTGTAAAGGAGGCGAGGGAAATGCCGAAAGTTTCAAAAAATATTAAAAAATTCAGAGCAGAGAAAAATTTAACTCAGGACGCTTTGGCTGAAAAAATTCACGTTACGCGTCAGGCAATTTCAAATTGGGAGAATGACAAAACCAAACCCGATATTGAGGCTCTTGAAGCCTTGGCAACTGCTTTAGAGGTTGAGGTTGAAGAGCTTATATATGGCGAGAAGAAAGAAATCATAGTTTCGCAAGATAAAACAAAAGAGAAAAACAGAATTAAAATTATTCTTGCAATTGTGGGCTCACTTTTTGTGGCATCGGGTTTAGCACTTGCGTTTTTTGGCTTCTGGCAGAAATTCCCCGTAGCTTTGAAAACGGTATTTGCCTTTGTGCCCATACTTTTAGGTCAAGGTGCAGCGGTGTTTACCTTCTTGAAGAAAAAGGACAGTATTTCTTGGCGTGAGGGTGCGGCGATTTTATGGACAGTAGGCATAGTAGCAACAGTGGCATTGCTTAATGATATTCATAGTATAAATCTTGGATATATTAACTGTCTTGCGATTGATGCGTTTCTGATAATTCCTATAATGTTTTTGTTCGATGCAGTTTCACCTCTTATATTTTTCCTTTATTCAGCAATACATGTTGGAACAGAGGGACTGTGGCAGTATATTGTAGTTTCAATTATAATTTTTATCGTGGGAATAGTTTTCACAACATTTTTATCACGGAACAAAGAGGATTCAAGAGGCAAATATGCACAATGGATTACAACTCTTACGGGGATTCCTCTTTTATGGATATATAGTTTTGCCGCAACTAAAGCAGATGTTATGCTGGCTTCAGAAAATGTATTCTTTGCAGTTTATCTTGTTGCTTTTTTGTGCTTGTATATTTTTGCTCCCGAAAAATCACCATATTCGTTACCTTACAAACCAATAAGTATTATTGGAATGTGTATTACTACATCTAATCTTGCTACAAAATTTTATGTTGAGTTTTTTGTGGAAGACAATATATTTGCACTTTCAATAAATTGCGTTTTTTGTCTGCTTGTTCCGTTGATTGTCGCACTCATTAAAATAAAGAGCTTTAAAGGAAACATAAGTAAAATACTGATTTCCGCAATTCCCTTTAGTGTTATTGTGTTAAATTTTGCTATGATATTCATAAAAGAATTTTCGGATAATACTGGTGATTTTCTTTATTCGCTTAATAAAAGTCTTGAAGTTGTTATCGGTGCAGTTGTTACCGCTTTTGGCGTAGTGCTGATTTATGCGGGAGTAAAAGAGTTGAGACTTCTCCTTGTAAATTCGGGCTTGCTTACTGCGTTTTTCCAGATAATGCGTTTGTTTTATAGTGAAATCTTCCCCGAAAGTTATTTCTTAAAGGGTGCTGTGCTTGTGCTTTTCGGTGCAGTAATAATTACGATTAACTGGAAACTACTCTCAATCAAGAGAAGTCTTGAAGAAAAGGCAGAAGGGGGCAGTTAGAATGATTAAAAAAATAACTCTTCCAATATTGATAATAGCAATAATTTTGCAATTTATTGTGCCGGTTTCTATGATTTTTTACAGCAGAAGCATTGAAACGCAGGTGCAGGACTTCGGTACGGAATTTGTGATTGATATAAACATAAATTCAATTATGAACGGAAAAGTCATATTCTCACCCGATGATTCTGACCTTTGGTATCCGTTGCATGACAATGAATATGTTTCAATTGCAACTAACGAAAACGGAAAGGCATATTGTACCGGTATTTCAAAGCAAAAGCCTAACGGTGATGATTATTTAAATCCAAGTCGCAGAAATACAAGTCGATTGGATAATTACGAAGTGGACTATGGCGGAAAAATACTTTCCTCGTCACAGTATAACCTGTACGAAATAGATGCATATATTACTGCTAAGGTTTATAAGGGTAATATTTCGGTTACGGGTCTGTATATTGAGGGATTACCCGTTGGAAAGTGGATTGCTGAATTCGAAGATGATTCAATTATAGACAATGGCAATGAAATGGACTTTGATGATGAAATAGTCTGGGAAGAAGAAAATCTTTTTGATGAATAAACAGACAGTATGGCGGGGGCTTGGCTCCCGCTGTTGCTATTTTAAGAATACTGTGTTAAAATAACTGTATCAAATAAAAGGAAACGGTTATGAAAAAGCTTTTTGAAAAATATCGTGAACTAATTATATATATTGTATTTGGTGCGCTGACTACTTTGGTGAATTATATAATTCACTTTGCCTTGCGTGCTTTGGGTGCTAATTATTACCTCGCTTTGAGTTTTGCATGGGCGGGTGCGGTGCTTTTTGCCTATATTACCAATAAAATTTTTGTGTTCAACAGTAAGGCAAAGGGCAAAGAGGCATTTCGGGAATTCGCTCTTTTTGTTGGTGCAAGAGTGTTCTCGTATGGTCTTGAATTGGTAATTTCGTTCATCTTTATTGATTTGGCACACGCGGACCGATTTATATGGGAGCCCTCATTCGCTGAAACGGTAATTCCCGCAGGCGAATTGATTGTAAAAACCTTTGCGCAAGTTATTATTGTGCTTTCAAACTACATTTTTAGCAAATTGGTCATATTTAAAAAGAAAAAATAATATGTATATACAGTGAATTGATGTATAAAAATACATAAATTCGCTGTTTTTTAATGAATTTTTTATTTTTTTATGTATAAATACTTGACATTTCTGAATAAAGGTGTATAATCACCTCATAATTTTACAAATCAACCTAAAAAGGAGTAGATTTAAAATGAAAAAAATGGTTAAAGTTCTTTCAGTAGTTCTTGCTCTTGTGCTTATCGTTGGTTGCTTCGCAGCTTGCGGCGGTAAAGAAGAAGAGAAAGAAAATGTACTTGTTATGGCAACAAATGCTGAGTTCCCTCCCTATGAGTACTATGACGGTGATACAGTTGTAGGTATTGACGCTGAAATCGCAGGTCTTATTGCTGCAAAACTTGGCATGGAACTTAAGATTGAAGATGTTGCTTTTGACTCAATCATTCCCGGCGTACAGGAAGGCAAATACGATATGGGTATGGCTGGTATGACAGTTACAGAAGACAGACTTAAGGACGTAAACTTCTCTGACTCATACGCAACAGGTGTTCAGGTTGTTATTGTTAAGGAAGGCGGTTCAATTGCTTCTCTTGATGATATTGCAGGCAAGAAAATCGGCGTTCAGACATCAACAACAGGCGACATTTATGCTTCTGATGAATTCGGCGAAGAGAATGTTACAAAGTACGACAACGGTGCTGTTGCAGTAGAAGCACTTAAAAACGGCAAGGTTGACTGTGTTATCATTGATAACGAGCCCGCAAAGGCTTATGTAGCAGCAAACGAAGGTCTTAAGATTCTTGAAACAGAATATGCAGTTGAAGATTATGCTATCTGCTTTGCAAAAGAAAATACAGAGCTTCAGGAAAAAGTTAATAACGCTCTTAAAGAACTCATTGCTGACGGTTCAGTTCAGAAGGTTATTGACAAATATATTTCAGCTGAATAATTTACATTTTTGACTTAACTGTTAGGGCGGCTTAAACTCCGCCCTAATTTTTGCGTAAGAAAGGGGAGTCAGTATTGGAACAAATTAAAGCTTGGTTTAATGAGATTGCCATTTGGTTTAACGAGCTCATAGCGGATATTCAGTTTGTTTTCTTCGAAAAAGACCGCTATATGCAACTTGTAAACGGTTTGCTCAATACTTTGAAAATTACAGCCGGCGCTTTAGTTATAGGCGTAGTTATTGGTATTGTAATTGCGGCTGTTCGTACTTCATTTGATAAAAACAGAGAGTCAATGAAGCTTCGCGGCGGTATTGGATATTACATACTTGCTATTCTTAATGGGTTTTGCAAAATATATCTTACTATTGTCAGAGGAACTCCGGTTGTTGTTCAATTGATGATTTCATATTTTGTAATATTTGCGTCATCTGACGATGGAGTAATGGTTGGTATTTTTGCATTCGGTATAAACTCGGGTGCTTATGTTGCCGAAATTTTCCGTGCAGGTATTATGTCTATTGACCATGGTCAGTTTGAGGCAGGCAGAAGCCTTGGTTTCAACTACTTCCAGACCATGCGTTTTATTGTTATTCCGCAGATGTTCAAGGCGGTATTGCCAACACTCTGTAATGAGTTTATAGCCCTTCTCAAAGAAACTTCAGTTGCAGGCTATGTTGGTGTTATTGACCTTACAAAAGCAGGTAATGTTATTGCGGGCAGAACGTTCATTTACTTTATTCCGCTTATAACTGTTGCAATTATTTATCTCGTAATGGTTATGATTTTGTCATGGCTTGTTGGCATTCTCGAAAGGAGGTTGCGTAAGAGTGACAGATAATGTACTTATTAAAGTTGAAAACCTCAAAAAGCACTACACAGGCGGTGTGGTTAAGGCTCTTGACGGCATTGATTGTGAAATCAAAAAAGGCGAGGTTGTTGTAATTGTTGGTCCTTCGGGTTCGGGTAAATCAACATTCTTGCGCTCACTCAATCTCCTTGAAATTCCCACATCGGGTAAAATCTATTTTGACGGAACTGATATTACTGCTAAAAAGACAAATATCAACACTCACCGTCAGCGAATGGGTATGGTTTTTCAGCACTTTAACCTTTTCCCCAATATGAATGTGCTTAAAAACATGACCAAAGCACCCGTAACACTCCTCAAAAAAGATAAGAATGAGGCAGAAAAGCAGGCTCTGGAACTTCTTGACCGCGTAGGTCTTAAAGACAGAGCAGATGCTTACCCCTCACAACTTTCGGGCGGACAAAAACAGCGTGTTGCAATTGTGCGTGCGCTTTGTATGGAGCCCGAGGTTATGCTCTTTGACGAGCCTACATCTGCTCTTGACCCCGAAATGGTTGGCGAAGTTCTGGATGTTATGAAAAATCTTGCTCGTGAGGGTATGACAATGGTTGTTGTTACTCACGAAATGGGATTTGCAAGAGAAGTTGCTACCCGAGTAATCTTTATGGACGAGGGCAAGATTATTGAAGAGAACACCCCCGAAGAATTCTTCACAAATCCTCAAAATCCAAGACTTAAGGATTTCTTGTCAAAGGTTTTATAATGAATATTTTAAGTTCACCTTGGTAAAATATTACCGAGGTGATTTTTTATGGAAAATATGAATGCAGAAATGAAATCTTATTTTGACTCTTTGCCTGTATCGGTGAGAAGTGCAATTGTTGAGTCGGGTGCAAAGTTCGAGACGGTTGAGCAGTTAAAGGTGCTTGCGCAGGCGTATCTCGGGCAGGAACAATAAAAAAGGATTTAAATTGGCTCCACCCTTGAGGGGGAGCTGTCAAATGCGCTGCATTTGACTGAGGGGGTGAGCGAAATCCCCCCTTCCGTCACTCGCTATGCTCGTGCCACCTTCCCCTCGTAGGGGGAAGGCTGTTTTTTTGTTCTTTTTCATATTGACAAAGTCAAAAAAATACTATAAAATATAAAACAATCAATTTAATAGCCCCTATCAAAAACAGTGAAGAAAACAAGACATAATTCACTCGCTTTCAGAGAGTTGCCGTTTGGTGCAAGGCAACACAGTGTTTATGTGTATAGCTCATTTCGGAGTTGCATAAGTGAAATCATAGCTTATGACGGTTGACCCCGTTACAAAGTCGGACCTTGTTGGAGGTCGCAAAGGTCGGTTTTACCGATGAATTAGGGTGGTACCACGGTAGATTTTTCCATCGTCCCTATCAATTAAGTGTTTGATAGTAGGGCGATTTTTTATTTGGAGGAGATTTTATATGAAACAAGGCTGCGAAAAGTATATTCCTTTCACACCCATTAATATTCCCGACAGACAATGGCCGACAAAGACCATTACAGCACCACCCGTGTGGTGCTCGGTTGACTTGCGCGACGGCAATCAGGCTCTTATTGACCCTATGAATTTGCAGGAGAAAATTGAGTATTTCAAAACTCTTATCAATATCGGATTTAAGGAAATCGAGGTTGGTTTTCCGTCAGCATCCGAAACAGAGTACGAGATTTTAAGAACACTTATCGAAAAAAATCTTATTCCCGATGATGTTACAATTCAGGTGCTCGTTCAAAGTCGTGAGCATCTTATCCGCAAGACTTTTGAGGCTATTGACGGTGCTAAAAATGTAATTATTCATTTCTATAACTCAACCTCAACTCTTCAAAGAAAAGTTGTTTTCAAGAAGGATATGGACGGCGTTATTGATATTGCCGTTCAGGGTGCAAAGCTTATCAAAGAGCTTACTGACGAACTGAAATCACAGAAAGATGTTAATATCCGTTACGAATATTCACCCGAAAGCTTTTCGGGTACAGAGATGGACAATGCTGTTCTCATATGCGAAAAGGTTATGGAAGCGCTTGAAATTGACGAAAACAATAAGATTATTCTTAATCTTCCCGCAACCGTTGAGGGTAGTACTCCAAATGGTTATGCTGACCAGATTGAATATTTCTGCAGAAATCTTAAGAATCGTGAAAATGCAATTATTAGTTTGCATCCACACAATGACCGCGGTACTGCAGTTGCGGCGGGTGAGTTAGGCCTTTTAGCAGGCGCAGACAGAATTGAGGGCACTCTTTTCGGCAACGGCGAAAGAACAGGCAATGTTGACATTGTAACTCTTGCTCTTAATATGTACACACAGGGTATTGTCCCAGAGCTTGATTTCTCACACATGAACGAAATCAAAGAAATGTTTGAAAGAACAACAAAAATGCCCGTTGACCCAAGAAAGCCATACGGCGGTCAGCTTGTTTTCACCGCATTTTCCGGCTCTCATCAAGATGCGATTAACAAGGGCAAGGAATATATGCGAACAAGCGGAACAGAATTTTGGGAGGTTCCATACTTGCCCATTGACCCTGCAGATGTTGGACGTGAATACGAACCCATTATCCGTATTAACAGTCAGTCCGGCAAGGGCGGTGTGGCTTACATTATGGCGGAGTACGGCTACAATATGCCAAAGGCTATGCATCCCGAATTCTCAAAAATTGTGCAGAAGGTTTGCGACGAAAAAGGAAAAGAGCTTCAGAAAGAAGAAGTTTATGCACTCTTCCAGCAAGAATATCTCAATGTTACAGGGCCTTACAAGCTTCTCAGTTACAAGTTCTTTGAAGAAAGAGAACACGGCGAAGAGCAGTCAAGAGTACATTTTGTCGGCACTGTTCAGTATAACGGTAACGAGCCCCAGAAGATTGAGGGTATTGCCGCAGGTCCAATTGGTGCATTCTGTCAAGCTATGAATACAATAGGTCTTGGCGATTACCACTTCATCGACTACTCAGAACACGCAGTTTCAGTTGGTTCTGACTCAAAGGCTGTCAGCTATATTCACATTACAAACCCACAGGGCAAGGATGTTTTCGGTATTGGTATTTCACACAACATCAACTACGCATCAATCAAGGGTATTCTTTGTGCAGTTAACCGTTGTTTGCCAAACGTTGTTAGAAAGGACTAATTATTATGAAAGAATATAATATAGTAGTATTAAAAGGTGACGGAATCGGCCCTGAAATTGTTGACGAGGCACTTAAGGTACTTGATGCAACAGGCGAAAAGTATGGATTTAAGTTTAATTACGATTATCAGTTAATTGGTGGTGCGGCAATTGACGCAACAGGCGAGCCACTTCCTCAGGCAACTGTTGACGCCTGCAAAAAGGCAGATTGTGTATTCCTTGGCGCAGTTGGTGGACCTAAATGGGATACACTCCCCGGTAATCAGCGCCCCGAAAAAGGACTTTTGGGCATTCGCGGTGCACTTGGTCTTTATGCAAATCTTCGTCCTGCAAAGATTTTTGAGCCACTTAAATCTGCTTCACCAATCAAAGACAGTATTATTGGTGACGGACTTGACATTATGATTGTTCGTGAGCTTACAGGCGGTATCTATTTTGGTGAAAGAGGTCGCAAAGAGGTTGACGGTAATCCTGCGGCATACGATACAGAAATGTATTCAGTTCCCGAAATCGAAAGAATTGCAAGAACTGCCTATGAAATGGCAATGAAGAGAAATAAAAAGCTCACAAGTGTTGACAAGGCTAACGTGCTTGAAAGCTCTCGTCTTTGGAGAGAAACTGTTATTAAAATGTCAGCTGAATACCCCGAGGTTGAGCTTTCTCATATGTATGTTGACAACTGTGCAATGCAGTTGGTAAGAAATCCCGGTCAGTTCGATGTTATCGTTACTTCAAATATTTTCGGTGACATTCTTTCTGACGAAGCATCTATGATTTCAGGTTCAATCGGTATGCTTGCATCTGCTTCACTTGCAACTGGTAAAATGGGACTTTACGAGCCTATTCATGGTTCTGCACCTGATATTGCAGGTCAGCAGAGGGCTAACCCACTTGCAACAATTCTTTCAGCAGCAATGATGCTCCAGTATTCATTTGATGAAAAGGAGGCTGCAAAGTCAATTGAAGATGCAGTTAACGAGGCACTTAAACAGGCTCGTACACCTGATATTTACGAAGAAGGATTCAAGAAGGTTACAACATCCGAAATGGGTGACCTTGTAGTATCATTACTTAAATAAAATCCAATTTAGTGTCATTCTGAGCATCGCGAAGAATCTCTGAAGAGATACTTCGTCACGTTCGTTCCTCAGTATGACACTATTTAACTTTTAATGAGGTCATCATGAAAACTCTTTATATCAGTGATATGGACGGGACTCTTTTACAGGATAACGGTAAAATGAGTGATTTCACAAAAGAAAAACTGAATGAATTTTATAAGAAAGGTATTCCCCTTTCCGTTGCAACTGCAAGAAGTATGATTAGTGCTATGCCTATCCTTAAAGGTGTTCATTTTACTGCACCGATTGTTCTTATGAACGGTGTTTTTGTCTATGACACAGAAACAAAAAGGGCAGTAAAATATCACGAAATCCCTCATTCTGTATTGCAGAGAATTCTCGACCTGTTTTATGAGAAAAAGCTTCATCCGTTTATGTTTCTTTATAGTGATGATTACAAACTTTCCATAAAATATACCGAGTTTGACAATGATGGAATGAAGGAATTCTACGACGAAAGAGTCGATTTGCTTGAAGGACGGTTTACACAGACAGACGACCTTACAAATATAGAAAAAGGTCAGCATCCTGTTTATGTTAATTACTATGCTTTACCTGAATTTCTTGATGAAATTGTTGAGAAGCTGAAGGATATTCCTGAAATTGACTTTGCTTATTACAAAGACAGCTATTCCGACGATTGGCTTATAGAAATTTATTCTCATACTGCATCAAAAGCGAATGGAGCAAAGGAAGTCAGGGAAATTGTCGGTGCTGATATAATTACTGCATTTGGCGATAATCTTAATGACATTATAATGCTTAAAGGTGCTGACACAGCAGTTGCAGTTGAAAACGCAGTACCGCAATTAAAAGAAATCGCAGATATTATTATCGGAAATAACAATGATAATAGTGTTGTGAAATATATTATGGCAAAAGAAAACGCTCAAGGTTAAATCCCTGAGCGTTATTTTTTTGATTTACTTAAATAGATTTATTTGCTAGCTAATTCAGCTCTTGCAAGCTTGATGTTTTCTACGAATCGTTTACCTGTTTCGGTAATCTTCTTGTAGTCGCCTGTCTTAGCCCCTGCTGTAAGTGATGAGCCTGCACCAACTGCAACAGCACCTGCTTTAATCCATTCACCAACATTGTCAGCATCAACGCCACCTGTTGGCATCATCTTAGCGTAAGGAATTGGCCCTTTGATGTCCTTGATAATCTTTGGTCCGAAAAGGTCAGCAGGGAAAACCTTGAGAATATCTGCACCGTTTTCCATAGCAAGAAGACCTTCGCGAACTGTCATAATACCGGGCATCATTGGAACTCTGTAACGGTTACAAAGCTTGAGAGTTTCAATATCAAGAGCAGGGCTTACGATATATTCTGCACCTGAAAGCATAGCAATTCTTGCTGTTGCTGCATCAAGAACTGTACCTGCACCAAGAATAATTTCTTCCGGTGTATATCTCTTTGCAAGCTCTTCAATAACTTTGTCAGCATGAGGAACTGTGAAAGTAAGTTCGATAGCTGCAACGCCACCTTCAATACAAGCATCAGTAATTCTGATAGCCTGGTCAACTGTTTCTGCACGAACAACGGCTACGATACCGCAGTCCTGAATTCGGGTAATAATTTTTTCTTTATCCATAGTCACATCTCCAAATCAAAGTATATTTCGGGCGATTCGTGAATCGCCCCTACATTTTAGTATTATCTTTGTACTCTTGCGCCGGAGCCTTTGACAATATTTTCAACTTCTTTAAGTGATGCCATTGATGTATCACCAGGAGTTGTCATTGCAAGTGCACCGTGAGCAACACCGTAATTAACTGCTGTCTGTGCGTCTTCTGTTGTCATAAGTCCGTAGATAAGACCTGATGCAAATGAGTCGCCGCCACCAACACGGTCAAGGATTTCAAGACCAGGAAGCTCAAGGCCCTTATGAACCTTACCGTCTGCATAACAGATTGCTGACCAGTCATTAACTGTTGCAGTTTTTACTGTACGAAGTGTTGTTGCAATAACCTTAAAGTTAGGATAAACCTTAACCACTTCTTCAAGCATCTTGTAGTAACCCTCGATGTTGAGTTCCTTAAGATTTTCGTCATTACCTTCAATTTCAAAGCCAAGACAAGCTGTGAAATCTTCTTCATTACCAATCATAACATCGATATATTTTGCAATTTCCTTATTAACTGCCTGTGCTTTTTCCTTACCGCCGATGTCATTCCAGAGTGATGGACGGTAGTTAAGGTCATAAGATACGATTGTGCCGTATTTCTTTGCTGTTTTAACAGCTTCAATCGCAACCTCTGCAGTTGACTCTGAAAGTGCTGCGAAGATACCGCCTGTATGGAGCCAACGAACACCGAGAGTACCGAAAATGTAATCCCAGTCAATGTCCCCTGCTTTAAGCTGAGAAATTGCTGTATTACCTCGGTCAGAAACGCCCACAGCACCACGGATACCGAATCCGCGTTCTGTAAAGTTAAGACCGTTTCTTACTGTTCTGCCGATACCGTCATATTTTACCCACTTGACAAGTGATGTGTCAACGCCACCTTGCATAATGAAGTCTTCAATAAGACGACCAACCTCGTTATCAGCAAATGCTGTTACGACTGCAGTTTTCATACCAAAGCAACGACGAAGTCCGCGAGCAACGTTATATTCGCCGCCACCTTCCCAAGCACGGAAAGAACGAGCAGTTTTAATTCTGCCTTCACCCGGGTCAAGACGAAGCATAATTTCACCAAGTGAAATCATATCAAACATACAATCTTCTTTTTTCCTTAAATTTAAATTCATAATATATACCTCCAAAATATTCTCACTAACTTATTGAAAACAACATAAGCAGTGAGATATTTTTGTGTTAGAGCCGTATGAAAACGGAGTCAATACCTCTGTATATTAACGAGTATTTCAGACGAGCTATAACGGAAAAATAGCCACTGATTATACACCACTATAAGCAGAAAATCCACCATCAACACATATACTTGTACCTGTTATGAAACTTGAGTAAGCTTCATCACAAAGGAACAACAATGCACCTGAAAGTTCGCTTGCTTCACCAAATCGTTTCATTGGTGTTGCATTAAGAATTTTGTTTGTTCTTGCTGTTGGTGTTCCGTCATCATTCCAGAGAAGTGTCTTGTTCTGGTTTGTTGAGAAGAAACCAGGTGCAATTGCATTAACACGGATACCCACATCAGCAAAGTGAACAGCCATAAATTCTGTGAAATTCTTAACCGCTGCTTTTGCTGCTGAATAAGCAGGAATTTTTGTAAGAGGACGATAAGCATTCATTGATGTTACCATAATAATACAAGTGTTCTCTTTTTCTGCCATATCGCGAGCAAAAACCTGTGTAGGAATAAGTGTTCCCAAGAAATTAAGGTTGAATACGAATGAAATACCACTTGCATCAAGGTCAAAGAATGTCTTAATGTCGTCGTTTTTTTCGATTAAATCTATCTTTTCAAGAGTTTCTTTTGTTGTTGTGCCTTTTGGATTGTTACCACCTGCACCGTTGAGAAGAATGTCGCAAGTACCAAGCTTTTCGTTGATAATTTCTCTTGCTTTTTCCATACTCTCTTTTTCGAGTACATTACAGCCAACTGCAATAGCAACGCCACCGTCAGCAACGATTTCGTCAGCAACCTTTTGTGCTGCTGCTTCGTTAAGGTCAAGAACAGCAACCTTTACGCCCTGTTTAGCAAGTGTTTTTGCGAAGTCACCGCAAAGGACACCGCCACCACCTGTAACAACTGCTACTCTGCCTTTTAAATTCTCGTGTAACATATTACTTACTTCCTTTCTCAACTGCTTCAAAAAGACCGTTAATGTATGTTGCACCAAGTGCTCTGTCGAAAAGACCGTAACCCGGTTTTCCAGTTTCGCCCCAAATCATTCTACCGTGGTCAGGACGAACATAACCGTCAAAGCCTGTATCTACAAGTGCTTTAACCACTTCATACATATCAAGACTGCCACAATTTGAAATATGACCGCTTTCTTCAAAGCTTCCGTCTTCCATAATCAAAATATTTCTGATATGCATAAATGCAATTCTGTTCATTGCACTGTATTTTCTAATCATTTTTACAACATCGTTTGACTTTGCACAGCCTAATGAGCCTGTACAAAGACAAAGACTATTTGCTTCACTATCAACAAGACTCAACATTCTGTCAATGTTTTCTTCGCAAGTGATAATTCTTGGAATACCAAAAATCGGATATGGTGGGTCATCAGGATGAATTGCCATTTTAACGCCACATTCTTCGGCAACAGGAATAACCTTTTTAAGGAATTTTTCGAGGTTTTTCCAAAGACCTTCTTCACCTAACTCGCCATAAGCCGAAATCAATTCTCTTACTTCTTCCTGTGTATAGCTTGAATCCCAGCCCGGAAGATGAATATCGTCTTTGAGAGGGTCAAGTCCTTTCATCTGTTCCCAATACATAACAAGACTTGTTGAACCATCTTCTGCTTCTTTATCAAGCTGTGTACGAGTCCAGTCAAAAACAGGCATAAAGTTATATGTTACACATTTAACACCATGTTTTGCACAACGACGAATATTTTCACAATAAACCTCTAAAAGCTCGTCCACATTATCTCTGCCGAGTTTAATGTTTTCGTGTACGGGAATTGATTCGACAACATCGAAAACAAGACCGTTATCTTCGCACTGTTTTACCATTTTTTCGATTGACTCTTCAGGCCAAACTTCACCTGGTTTTACATCATAAACAGCACTAACTATGCTTTTCATATTTGGAATCTGGCGAATATATTGTAACGAAATCGGGTCACTTTCACCATACCAACGGAATGACATTTTCATAAGTTTTCCCCCTTATGTTTTATGCTTTATTATTTTATCATTGAAATTTTTATGATTCAATGTGTTTTTTATAGTTATTTTGGTAAAATTTATTACTCATCAGGGAAATTATCATCATTTTCCCAATATGCAACATCAAACTCGTCCTTTTCAGGGTCATAAACATCCCAAAGCTCGTGTTCAAACACTTCAGGCTGTGCAGGACATTCTGCAATTGCTTCAACCTTCATTCCTCTTGACCAGATTGACGGGTCAATACGAATTGTGTATCCACAACAAGATGGTGTCAACCATTCGTGCATAGGTGCTTCAGGAAGTGCGTAGGTCTGCATAAGTGACATTATAACGCCACCGTGAGTGAACACTGCTGTACTGCTTACTCCTGCCTTAATTACACCGTCAACAATCTTTTCAAAGCAGTCACAAATTCTGTAATTAAATCTTACCTGACTGTCACCAAACGGTGCTGCTTTGTTTGGATTTGAACCGCTGAGCCATTCTCCAAAATCTTCATCATCCTGTAATTCTTCGGCAGTTTTACCCTCAAATTCACCGAAATCATATTCCCTTAAATCATCAAGGATAATCGGGTTTTTGTCGGGATAAATCACCTTTGCTGTTTCAATACATCTCTTTAATGGACTTGAAAAAACAGCATCAACCTGTGGGTATTCACCGTAGTTTTCCATTATATCCTTAAGCTGTGCCATACCTTCTTCACAAACAGGCTCGTCCGTGTGGCCAATATATCTGCCCTCAAGGTTGCCCTTTGTAACTGCGTGGCGAATTAAATGAATTTGGTAAGTTTTCATACTATATCTCCTGAAAATTTGTAAATTAACACAATATACAAATTGTTGAATTTATTATATAATCTTTATACATTAAGTATAAAGAGGTTTTATTATGAGTACATCTGTTTCAACACGACTTGTTGCTTTACGAAAAGAAAAAAATCTGAGCCAGAAAGAAGCAGCCATTGAACTTGGTGTTTCACAAGCTTTACTTTCACACTATGAAAAAGGAATCCGTGAATGTGGTCTTGAATTCCTGTGTCGTGCGTCAACGTTCTATGATGTGAGTACCGACTATCTTTTAGGACTTACTGAAAATAAGATGGTATCCGATGCCCTTTTTGTTGAACACGAAATTCCACAAGACAGTGAAATGCGAATGAGTACGGTTTTTCGTTCATCAGTTTATCTTATGGACCGACTCAGTGCTTATGGTCGAAACTATTCAAGCAAAATCCGAACAATTTATGTCCTGACAATCTATAAGGTTTATCTTGCTGCGCTTAAACAAGGTGCAATTCCAAATCACGAACTTGCACGAAAGGAATTGGCATCATATCTCACTACAACTTCAATCGACCATATCATAGATTCAATGACCTTTGATGGCGATTCAAAACCTAAAAGAAATGAGCAACTTCCAAAAACGATGGATACCATCATTAAGGAAGCATCGCGAATAATTGAAAAGGAAGTTGAAAGAGCCTATAAAATCACATCAAGACAATCAAAGTAATTCCTTATAAATCAAACTCTTTTTAATTCCTGTTTCACCTGCAATTGTTTTTGCAGCTTCGTTTATGCTGATACCTTTACTGACAAGTTCTTTTGCAAGTAACACAGCCTGTTCCAATGTGATAGGCTGTTTTTCTTTTGCTTTTTCCTGACCTGCGAGAATAAGAACATACTCGCCTCTTGGATTTTCAACATCAAAATAATCAATTGCACCTTTAAGGCTTGTCCTCATAACCGTTTCGTGAATTTTTGTAAGTTCCTTTACAATTGCAATCTGACGGTCACCAAAATAAGAATACATATCCTTAAGTGTTGCCTTTAATTTATGAGGTGCTTCGTAAAAAATCATAGTTCTTGTTTCGTTTTTAAGTTCTTCAAGATGTTCTTTACGACTCGGTTTATTTGTACTTAAAAAGCCTTCAAATGTGAATCTTCCACTTTCCATACCACTTATAGCAAGAGCAGTTGCAAAAGCAGTCGGTCCGGGTACTGACTCAACAGGAACACCCTTTTCGTGACAAAGATAAACTAAATCTTGTCCAGGGTCAGAAATGCAAGGCATACCTGCATCCGTCACAATTGCACAAACTTCACCATTCAAAAGCCTTGAAACAATCATTTCACCGCGTTCGCGGCGATTATGCTCATAATAGCTTACAAGTGGTTTTTTTATATCAAAAAAATTCAGTAATTTCTGTGTAACTCTTGTATCTTCTGCTGCAATAAAGTCAACAGATGCTAATGTTTCTATTGCTCTTTTGGAAAAATCGGACAAATTTCCGATTGGTGTTCCTACAACATAAAGTTTTCCGTTCATTTGTCCGATTCCTTTCTTTATTTTCTGTATTTTTCAGTAATTGACAACATTTCGTCTGTCAAAGTACCGTCATCGTTATATGCTACAAGGTTTCCCTCAACTTTTAATCCGTTCTTTGCACCTCGTTTGCCTTCAATCAGCACAAGCCAAGGCTGAGTATTACCTTTTTTTGAAACAAATCGCAAGGTTTTTGGCTCAATTCCGTTTTTACGCATTGAATACATAACATCAAAGACTCTTTCAGGTCGTTGACATATACAAAGCTTGCCACCAAAGCGTAAAAGCCTTGCTGCACTTTTTGCAATATCGTCCATATTACAAAAGGTTTCATGCCTTGCAATTGTTGCAAAATCTTCTTCGTTTTTTATTCCACCATTTTTGATTTTATACGGTGGATTCATTGTGACAACATCAAAGCTACCTACTTTTAAGTCATCAATATTTTTTAAATCTCTGTTGAGAACTATTATTTTATGAGTTTCGTTAAGCTCCAACGAACGACACATCTGGTTACAGCCTGTTTCCTGAATTTCCACAGCAGTTATCTGTGAACACTTTTTATCACGAAGCCAAAGAAAAGGAATTATTCCACAGCCTGAACCGAAATCGCAGGCAACATCGTTTCTTTTTGGGTTTGCAAAGGACGCCAAAAGCATAGCATCCGTACCAAAGGTATGCTGTTTTGAAACAACAACACCTACACCATCGCCTAAATCTTCAATATGTTCACCATCAAAAAGTGTTATTTTATCAGTCAACATAAATATCCTCAACATCTTCCATACTTCTGATAGTTGTTGTCATAAGTGCAAGTGAATCGTCATTTTTAGGGAAAACAAGCACTTTAATTACAGATGTATCCTTGCGACGCTTGAATTTCAAATCCTTTGTTTCAGTATAAACAACTTCCATTGAATGAATTGTGCCACCACATTGTTTAATTGTTTTTGTAATAAGCGGAATCTGTGTTCCAACATCCTTGATTTCAATGAAAAGAAGCTTACCTGCTGAACCACGCACAATAAATCTTTTAAGTGAGTTAAGTGTAAGGTAAATAACGATAGTAGCAACAAATGCACCTGCATAAAAGCCTGCACCGACTGCAATACCTATACAGGCAACTGCCCATAATGATGCTGCAGTTGTAAGTCCCTTAACAGAAAAACCTTCACGAAGAATTGTACCTGCACCAAGGAAACCGATACCACTAAGCACCTGTGCACTCATTCGTGTTACATCACCGCTCATTCCCTCATAATCATAAATATATACTGATGTAAGCATAACAAGAGCCGAACCAATTGCAACAAGAATATGAGTTCTGAAACCTGCGGGTCTGTGAGAATGTTCTCGTTCAAAACCGATAAAACCGCTGAGAAGCGTTGTAATTAAAAGCTTTACAACTGCGTCAACAGTAAATCTTATCTGGTCAAACTCCCAAATCCACAAGGCAACATTTTTTACTGATTCCCAAAATTCTGCCAAAAATCTCAACTCCTACGAAATTACTACTTTTTTCTTGTGAATGCCGGTACAGAAAGTATAACTGCCCAAATGATTTGATAAATGCCTATCTGTAAAGCACCTATCTGTGTCATATCCTGCATAAATGTGAATAATGCTATGATGATTGCACCGATTACAGATGCAATAAACTGAATCAATCTTGATGAATTTACAAAATTGTTGATTACGAATGTTCCGTGAAGTGCTGCCAACATTGATTTTATGCTTCCATTATGTATAATTTTCGCATTACTTCTGTCAGCAACTCTTGCCTTTACCTTTGAGAACATATCACCGGCAACAGGGTTAATGATTTTAACCACATTTGAAGGTAACTGAAATTCGCGTTCAAGGAATTTTTCTGTAATATTTGCATCAGATGTTCTGAAGAAAATTGTAAGACCGTCTTTTTCAAGCTCACGTAGATATTTTGCTGTTTCCTGATTTGCCTTATATACAACAACAAACATTGCTGCAATCTTACCTTCAATAGCAAGATAAATAACATTTCTTCCGTTTGATTTAAATTTTTCTTCCAAATCCTTATCAGGTGTTTCAACATTATGATGAACAAGCAAATCTCTGTTACCAACAAGGACTCTGTAATTATGAATCCAACAAGAACAACCTAACTTTTCTTCATAAGCCAATGACTCAACAGGAAGTAAAAGCTCGCGTTTGCCGATAATAACACCGTCAAAAACCTCTGCCATTACACCACCTGATGCAATAACAACAGATGCTGTGTAAAGAATAGCCTCGTCAATTCGCATTTTGTGGTATGTTTTCATACCCTCAATGTTACAGCCACCCTGTTCAAACGCATCGCAAGCGTCAATAATCACACCGTTTGTATTAACAGCATCATCAACTGCACTGTAACCGTTAATAACAGCACCATCTTCGTTAAGAAGCTTATTTGTTGCACGAAGGTTGACCGCTGACAAAAGCCCTGCTGAACAAGGAAGTGTCATTAAAATTGTTGCAGTCAATGTGCTTATTCCTGCAAAGAAATTACCTGTTTTTACAATAGCAACAATAGCGAGAATGAGTCCTACGCCAGCCATTACAGGAATTGTAATCTTACAGATTGGACCTGTAACCTCTGAAAGACGAGAAAGCTCAACAAATTTTTGTGGGAAACCGATTTTTGCGGAATACTTAATTTCAGGATTACCAAGCATAAGACCTCTTGCAATCTCATTTGCTGTATCTTCGTCTGCGATATTTTCCACACTATAACAATTTTCAGGTGTCTTTGTTATCACATTAAAGTTATCGCTGTCATTTTTACAACGAACAAGCTCACCTGCAAGCTTCATAATCATAGGAACAACTGCTGCACCTGTTGTAAGTCTTGCCACAGATTCAACGCTGTCAGCAAAGCCGAAAGCAGTAAGGCATTGAATAAATCCTGCAATAGCAGAAACTGCAACAACAGTATCCACATTCAAAATCTTGCTTTTTATGTTGTTAAATGCTTCTATAAAGGATTTATAGTTAATTCCGCTTGCAACAAGCAACAACAACATCTGCACAAGAGTATATACATACTCATTGTTTCCGTAAATTTCAAAGTTTCCGTTTTCTGAACCTGCAACAAGTGAAAGTATTGTCATAAGT
Source organism: Candidatus Fimenecus sp. (assembly GCA_045595185.1). Taxonomy (GTDB): domain Bacteria; phylum Bacillota; class Clostridia; order Oscillospirales; family Acutalibacteraceae; genus Fimenecus. The sequence continues at coordinate 21,106 of JAZNZX010000034.1, forward strand.
AAACAGATTCCCGAAACGAGTGCAAGTTTTAAAATAGTTGACTTTTTCTCCATAAGGAAAACTTTTTTAACTGCTTCCTTATCCTTTGGTCCGAAATATTCACGGACAACAGATACCTTTTGTCGTTCATATCTTCTTCTGACAGGTGGAGATTCCACTCTTTCCTTAATCTGCATTCCACCGTTTACAAATTCCTTGATGGCTGCTTTTCTGTTTTCACGAAGTTCTTTTTCTGCCTGTTCTTCAGACTGTTGCATAATTTCTTCGTCATCGTCAAAGCCTTCAATCATTATCTGATTATCAGGCTTTTCAGTAGGAATAACTCTTGTGCCGAAATCCTCTTTTGTCTTTTCCTGCTCCAACTCATATTCGGCAGGAACGATTGTCGGCATAGGTCTTAAACCGTCTGTATCCTCTTCAACCACACCATTTTTCACAACAAGACCAGGAGTTTCAATAGTTCCCTGAGGTCTTTGCATTCTGATTGCTCTTTGTTCCTGTGTGTTCTCAAGCTTTTGCACAGGCTTGTTCATAAAGTGCTTTCTGTACTTTTCATCAGCCATTGTGCTTGAATAAACAGGTTGAGCATCACCGACTGTGGCTCTTGCCACTCTATTTCCAAGATTATGTGAAATGTTTGGATTATATGCACCACGAATATCAACTTCATTGAACATTCTTGTTTTTTCAATGGAAATCTGACCTGTGACAGATTCAACTTCGTAAGAATCGTCTATTTCTTCAAACATTCTGTCAATAACATCATCAGTTTCCGTTTCTTCAGGAGTATCGTCTTCTTCAACAATTTCAACTTCTTCGACTTCTTCAAATGTCTTATCGAGAATATCAGCAGTAAACTCAAACTGACCGTCATCATCAACTGAAACAGTTGTTTCAGACTCTTTCGGTTCCTCAACAGTTTCGTCATCATCTTCGTCGTCAAAATCAGTTACTTTTGACATGTCAAAGCTGAAAGTTGATGCCACTCTTTCTGTCTTTGTTTCACTTACCTTTTCCTCTGAAACATTAGAACCATAAGCCGTAGAATATGAACCCACAGCCAACTCTGTTCCACCTATTTCAGCAAGAAGCGAATCAATATCATCAATTGAATATATTTCTTCTGAATCATCCCTGAGATTTTTTGCCTTTAAATCATCAAGAATCTCATCAATCAAGCTATCTGAAATTTTATCTGACATAATAAAATTTCACCCCCGAAAATATTTTTGACTTTTCGTCTTATCTTTTGTACGAAAACTCGTACATCAAAATTCCACCTGCAACAGATGCGTTAAGTGAATTGATTTGTCCCTTCATTTTAAGTGACACAATAAAGTCACACTTTTCACGGACAATTCGGCTCATTCCGTCACCCTCTGAACCAATCACAAGAACTGCAGCACCGTCAAGGTTGACTGAACGGATGTCCTCGCCATCCATATCGGCACCGTAAACCCACATTCCTTTTTCTTTTAGTTCATCAAGAGTTGATGCAAGGTTACTTACACGAGCAACCTTCATATATTCAAGTGCACCTGCACTCGTTTTGCCAACCGTATAGTTAAGCGAAGCGCTTCTTCGTTTTGGGATAACGATACCGTGAACACCTGCCGCCTCTGCAGTACGGATTATTGCACCAAGGTTATGAGGGTCCTCAATTCCGTCACAAGCCACAATGAATGGTGATTCGCCTCTTTCTTCTGCCACTTTGAGAATTTCTTCCACTGTTGCATAATCGTGAGCAGCACATATAGCCACAACACCCTGATGATTACTGTGGCCACACATAAAGTCAAGCTTTTTCTTGTCAACTTCCTTTACAACTGCACCTTTATCGCGACATTGACCGATAATCTTGCCAACTGAACCACTTTTTTCTCCACGAAGGACAAAAAGCGTATCAATTTCACGACCCGATTTTATAAGTTCTGTAACAGCATTTCTGCCAATTATTAAATCCTTCTTTTTTTCTTCATTAAATAAATCCATTTTCGGACTCCTTTTTGAATATCACATAAAAAAGTATATAATTATAGATGATATAATTTAACAATTTATTATACCAAACAAACTGTAATAATACAAGTATAAAATACTTGAAAATCAACAAAAAGAAGCCATTCTAACAAGTACAGAGCAAAAGAAAAACAAAAATAAAAAGTGCCGTTGCATTTTCAATGTCGCATAAGCACTTTTTAACGTTATGAGATGTAGATTTGAAGTTAGGAAATTATAATTTGTCGGGATGATTTGATTTTCCCTCCCTCATTGAGGGAGGTGGCATTTTCGCAAGAAAATGACGGAGGGAGTTTGTTGGTTATCCGTTTACTCCCTCAGTCTCACTACGTTCGACAGCTCCCTCACAGAGGGAGCGGATTAATTTCTTATCATCCCGACAAACTCCAATTCAAATGTCAGTTATATTGCCGTAAACCTGTACAATTTCAAGGTTTTCGCTCTCCAAAAAGTCTTTCGGAGTAATGATTCTTCCGCTTTCAGGAGCAACATCAACACCGCAAGCCATATAGGCATACCATACAAGATGGGCACACTGTGTTGTTTTTAATTCTTCTTCAATATTTCTGCCTGAAAAAATTCCGCCGGAAAGTGCATAGTAAATTCCTTTTAAGTTTTCTTCGGCATATTGTCCTGCTTGATTTCTTACCGTTTCACTTACGTTTTTCGGTCTTAAAACGGCCACCAACGGATATTTTGTCCATGACATAACTGACGATGAATTAGATTTTTCACCCATCATAACTGCCTGTACACCTTTACCGTTTTCAGCATCAGTTATAATCATTGCGTGACCGTGACGCCAACCGAGTGAATGGATACTGAGAGTGACGATAATATCGCCATTCTGCAAATCAGCAAATTCGGGATTGTAGATATTTTCACCATCTATGTCGGTGATATGCTCATGACAGGCAAAAACACCTTTACGATAACAGTAAAAATCCTTATCCTGCAAATAATAATCTCTGTATTCCTCAATTTTATCAGGTCTTCCGTCAGCTAACAGCTTATCCACAGCAGGTTTTCCGAGCCCTGATTGAGTTAAAATTTCTTTATAATCACTTTCGGTTAATTCAATATTATTTTCAAATTTTTCGGCTATTTCAGCCCATTTTTCGTCGTTACCAACAGTGTCCTCGTATGCCCGTTTGTCAGTTATTTCACTCAGAATGAAATCCACACTGAAAAACACAATCAGCACAGCCAAAACAACTGATATTACGCGACTGATTTTATAAAAATTTCTATTCTTCACAAGTTTTCTCCTGTATTTTATTGCTGTTATTTTACCACAAATCACTTATCTTTTCAATTGTTGTAATAAAAACGGGATGAACGGTAAATCTATTGTTGAATGGAAGTGATTTTTATGTCCACAACAAACAACGAATACAGCAAGATGGCCGATAAGGCTTCTCCACCGTCACCAAAACTTAAAAACTGTATAAAAGCATTTGTCTTTGGTGGCGGAATATGCACCTTTGGTCAATTTCTTAATTGGGGATTTGAAAAACTTAACTTTTCCGAAGATACTGTAAAATCATTAACACCATCGGTTCTTATTGTAATTGCTGCAATTCTTACGGGAATCGGTGTTTTCGATAAAATTGCCAAGCACGCAGGCGCAGGTACTATTGTCCCCATTACAGGGTTTGCTAATTCTGTTGTGTCCCCTGCACTTGAATTTAAATCCGAAGGTATCGTTATGGGAACAGGTGCAAATATTTTTAAAATCGCAGGTCCTGTAATTGCATACGGAATTTTCACGACAGTTATTTACGGTGTAATCTGTTACATTTTTCAGTTATATTAACGAGAAAGGCGGAGTAAAACTCCGCCAAAAAGATTATTTTATAGATTTTGGTTCATTAGTAATACCAATCAAATAATCAGATGAAATATTGTAAAAAAGTGCCAATTCTTTCACTATATGAACAGGTATTTCACTTTCTCCTGTTTCATATCTTCGATACTGTGTTAAATGCAAATTCAACCTACTTGCAAGATACTCCTGCGTAAGGTCATTATCTTCTCTTAAATCTCGTACACGTGGATATACATATTTCATACAATCACCTCGTTGTCTTTATTTTACACAAAAAACACAAATTTGTGTTGACAATAACACATAATTGTGTTTTTGTTGTTTTGAGGTGATATGAGTGAACCCCATTGAGAAAGAATATGAAATATTTCTACATAATATAGTTTGGTTACGAAATCATTATGAACTTTCAAAAGAAAAAATGGCAGAAATAGTGAACATAACTGTTAATATGCTCAATCAAATTGAAAGTGGCAAAATGCCCGACAATTTATCTGTTGAAGCACTACTTAAAATCGGGAAGTATTTCAAAATAAAACCAAAAGATTTGTTAAGCGTAAAACTTATCTAAAAGACCATATTTATAAAATATTCACTGTAATTATTTCCGATAATTACCAGAATTACACTTATAATCACCATTCTCAATAAAATCTCATCAGTTAATTGTATATGTGTTTTTATCCAAGTCGATAACTACCGATGTACCATCAGAATAAACTGCTCTTTGTTTACGATAACTTCCGAGGAATTCGTGTTTAACCATTTCTTTATTGTATAGCTTTTGTTGAAGCTCACAAAGAGGTTTTACACGTTCAAATTCTTTTTTTAATTCTTCATCATTCATCATTTCAATATCGGCAGTACGATTATCAGTACCGATTTTTCTCAGTTCATTACCATAAGGATGAAGGTAAGGCATACCTGCATTTAAAGCTCCGTATAAATCTCCGTCTTCGCCCTTTGGAATACCCCAGTTGTTAAACCAGTTCCAAGGAATAATTATACAATCGTGATAAATCAGATTGCCAAGGGGAACAGGGATGCCAACGGCTTTACCGTTTTCCTGAGGCTTTAATGCGTGTGGACCATGATGAACAAGGGCAAGATGATTAAGAAGTTGCATACCGGGTTCTTCCGATGACATTACGAGACCTCTCTCATTAAGATAATCAAAGCACCTCCCTCTATACTCCATACTTTCTTCTCTTGTTATTCTATGGTCCTTATGGAAGCACTCGTCACCCTGCATAATAGCAAAAACATCAAGATAGGCACCCTGTACATCTACTCCATTCTCTTCAAGCTCCGTATATGTCTTCTTCACATAATCCAAAGCAAAGGCAGAACAAAGATAAGTATGCTCTCCACCATCCCAAATTGAACAGTACGGATTACTGCCGTCGATATTTGTTACAGCTTTGTTTTTGTCAAATACAGAGCTGTCATAATAGTAATCTCTGTATTGGTCATGGAGTGCAAACACATATCCTAACTCACGACAAACATCAGAAAAGTCTTTCAATCCTTTCCATCCGCCTGCAGCTTCACAAGGAGGTAAAATATATGGATGGTCATTGTCATAACCATTTTTACCCCAACCGTCAGTATGTATATACAGTTTCTTAAGTCCTAATGATTTAAACTTTTTCATTTGCTCTGCACGTTCATAGAATGTGGCACAGAGAATTTCATTAGAACCACTCTTATCATAAAACTGTGATTTTTCATTGATTTTTGAGAAAATCTTATGATGAAGAACCGGAGCCCCCAGAATATTTTTAATGTTAGGATTCTTCTTAATTTTTTCATCGAGAGTCACTAACTGATTTCTATCCATCAGGTATTTACGGTAATCCTTTGCAACAGTATTATAATCACCATTACTGTGAAAAATAAATCGGATTTTTCTTTCGTAAGATACTTTTCCGAGTGAGGTCTGCCAATAAACACTATTCAGAAAAGCAAGACGTTTTCCGTAGCAGGAAACAAGTGATGCATCATAAGGAGTTTCAACGATTGCTGAAAAAGTGTGTCCGTCACAAACTCTTCCCCAAAGGGGAAAATAGCAATCTGCTGCGTTTATAGGTCTTTTCACACTTGTATAATACCGTGTGCCGAAAAAGTTCTTAATATATCCGTCAGGAAGAATAAATCCCTGACGCATAGGGTCAATATGATAAGAATTTTTACCTTTTATTTTTGAATTAAAGGCTCCGGGATATACTGCACCCTGAATACAATATTCTGTTTCATTTTCACTCTTAAAAGAGAATACAACTGAGTTTGAATCAACAATTTCAGCAGTACAGATAAGTGTAAAAGGTAATTTTTCACCTTCAAAACAGAAATCCGAATATCTTGTTACAATTTTGTTTTTCAAATGTTCAGTTTTTATTATCTTTGCTGAGTCAAAAGGTAATTTTTTTACGATTTCCTTATTACCATTTTTTCTATAGACTGAAACATATGATTTTTTCCCGTCATTAGTCCATGAAAAACCGTCATAGCAAACTTCATAGGAATTCTTTTTTTCGTTAAAACTTATTTTAAGCTTTTCACTCATAGAATGTATCCCCCAACACAAATACTAAATTAAATTATATATAGAAACCAATAATAAGTCAACACAATCAATAAAGTGCCACTTTGAAGAAATAAAATATTGTTCTATTTTGTTGAATAATAAACCTATCTTTGATATACTTATGTAAAATCAACTTTGTGGTGTTTTATATAAAATAACCCCCCACGCAACAAAGGAGATACAAAAATGGCAGGTTCATTTCAAATTAAAGACAACGAATTCTATCTTAACGACAAGCCTTTTAAGATTTATTCAGGAGCTATGCATTACTTCCGTACTCTTCCTGAATATTGGGAAGACAGATTGTTAAAGTTGAAGCTTGCGGGCTTCAATACGGTTGAAACATATGTCTGTTGGAATCTTCACGAACCTCAAAAAGGTGTTTTTGATTTCAGCGGTATGCTTGATATTGTAAAATTTATCGAAACAGCCCAAAAGCTCAGTTTATACGTAATAGTAAGACCTGGTCCATACATCTGTGCTGAATGGGATTTCGGTGGTTTTCCTGCATGGCTTTTAAAGGACAAAAACATTGAACTTCGTTGTAATAACGAAATCTATCTTGGTCATGTAAGAAATTATTTCGAGAAGCTGTTTTCAATTCTCAAGCCTTTGTTCATTACAAACGGTGGTAATATTATTGCTGTGCAGGTTGAGAACGAATATGGCAGTTATTCCAACGATAAAAAGTATCTTCGTGCACTTTCAGATATGTATGATGAGCTCCAAGTGGATTTATTAAAATTCACTTCTGACGGAACATGGTGCAATATGCTTTCAGGCGGAACAATAGAAGGAGTTTTACCTACTCTTAACTTCGGCTCTCGTGCATCAACAGCTTTCAACGCATTAAAGCCTTACGGAGATACACCTAAAATGTGCATGGAATTCTGGTGCGGTTGGTTTGACCATTTCGGTGAAAAGCATCATACAAGAAAAGCTGATAATTTAGTTCCCGAGCTTGAAGAATTCCTTAAGCAAGACGCCTCATTCAATATGTATATGTTCCTCGGTGGCACAAACTTCGGCTTTACCGCAGGTGCAAACCATATTAAACGCTACGAGCCTACAGTAACAAGTTACGATTACTGTGCACCCCTGACCGAATGGGGCGATTACACCGATACATACCATAAAATAAGAAAGCTTCTCTGTGAGCATCAGAATATTCCAATGGCGGAGCTTCCCCCATCACCCAAAATGCAGAATATCGGCTCCGTGAAGCTTACCGAGTCAGCAGATTTATTCGAAAATCTTGACAATATATCTCAGAAGCATTATTCTCCTCTGCCAAGAAGTATGGAAGCTTACGGACAGAATTTCGGTCTGATTTATTATGTAACAAAGCTTAAAGGAAAGTACGATGCAGGCTTTCTTTCAATTGACGATGTACACGATTACGCTCATGTTTACTTTGAAAAAAAGAAAATTGCAACAATAAACAGATGCAAGGAAAAGTCACTCTTAAATAAACTTAAACTCAAAAAACAGCTTTTTGTTAAGGGTACAGAGTCTGAAAGTGAAATAGGCATACTTGTCGAGGGAATGGGCAGAGTGAATTACGGCAAAGAGCTGTATGACCGTAAGGGTATTTCAAGCGTTCATTTTGCCAATCAGGTACTTGCAGACTTTGATGTATACTCTATACCTCTTGATAATCTTGAAAACCTTAAATTCGGCGAGCTTAAAGCTGAAAGTAAAAACGGTCCCGTATTCCTTAAGGGTACTTTCAAAGCCGGTGATGGTGAATGCTTTGTTAATATGAACAGCTTTACAAAGGGCTATGTTTTTGTTAACGGATTTAACCTTGGCAGATATTGGGATATAGGTCCTCAAAAGTCTTTGTATTTGCCTGAAGCAATTCTTAAAGAAGAAAATGAAATTATAGTTTTTGAAATGGAAAAGTTCAAATCAAATGAAGTTGTTATCGAAGCAATTCCGAATTTAGGAGGAAAATAAAATGATTACTAATGAAATCAAAACAGCATTTGAGGCCTTTGAAAGAGGCGGAAATATTGTAAGTGTTAATCAATTCACAGCCGGCCTTATCAATGCCACATATCTTATTGAAACGGACAAAAAAGAAAAATACATACTCCAGAAAATAAATACCTTCGCATTTAAGAATCCTGATGAGCTTATGGAAAATATTGTAGGAGTAACAAAGCATATTACAGAAAAAATCAAGGAAATCGGCGGAGATTACAAAAGAGAAAATCTTAATTTCCTTCCTTGTAACAGTGGTGAATACTACTTCCGCGACGGGAATAATGATGCATGGAGAATGTACATTTATGTTGATGATGCACTGACCTACAATAAACCTAAGGACATTAGTGTCTTCAAAGATGCAGGTCGCGCTTTCGGCAGATTTATGAAGCTTCTTGACGGATATCCTGCAGAAACTCTTCACGAAACAATCAAAAACTTCCACTACACTCCTGCAAGATACGAAAACTTACTCAAGGCTGTGGAGAGTGACATAAAGGGCAGAAAAGCAGTGTGTGAAGAAGAAATTAAGTTTGTAACTGACCGTAAAGCAGACACACATAAACTTACAGACCTCGTTAAAGATGGTATTTTACCTCTCAGAGTTACTCATAACGATACAAAGCTTAACAATGTCCTTTTCGACATAAATACAGATAAGGGTATCTGTGTAATCGACCTTGACACTATTATGCCGGGTCTTTCTCTTTATGATTTCGGTGACAGTATCCGTTCAGGTGCCAATAAGGCGGCGGAGGACGAGACCGACCTTTCAAAGGTAGGTATTGACCTTGAACTGTTCGAAGCTTATGTTGATGGTTTCCTTAGTGAAACAGCCGAAAGTCTCAATGATGCAGAAATTGACAACCTTGCTTTTGGTGCAAAGCTTATGACCTTCGAATGTGGCATCAGATTCCTTACTGATTATCTTGAGGGTGATGTTTATTTCAGAACAACTCATCCGGAACACAATATTATAAGAGCAAGAAATCAGTTCAAGCTTGTTGCTGATATGGAGGCACATATGGACGAGATGAATGCGATAGTGTCAAAGTGTAACGCAAAATATAAAAAGTAACACAAATGAAATTGAAACCCAACCTTGAAAACCTTTTTGTTTTCAGTTGTATTGATAATTGGAGTTTGTAAGGATGAACAACCAATTTAATATGTCATTCTGAGCGTGAGCGAAGAATCTCTCAAATAGTGACATATCAACCAACAGAGATTCTTCGTCACTTTGTTCCTCAGAATGACACACACAATTTCAATCATCCCGACAATTTATAATTTGAACGATAAAAATAGCGAGGTATAAACCTCGCTATTTTTATTTCGCGTCTGTGCCTGTAAACCTTATGAGTTCAAGGTTTGGTGCGTTTTCTGCATCGATTGCTTTTGCGTAATCATCACAAAGGTTGCCCCATTGTACTGATGATTTTTCAATAAGCACATTTTTTGCATTTCTTAAAAAGAAACCGCTGTTTTTATACTTTTCAACACCATACTGCAAGCAAGGTCTTAAATCGTAAAGACCGCAATCCCATTTTGATGTCTTTGTCATTGTAACGCTTACATTTTCAAAGGTTACATCTTCAATCATATTTTCTTCTGTACCGTGAATAAGTACACCATTTTCGCCCTTACAAGTGATATTACGGAAACGGATATTTTTGATTTTACCTGACTTTGTATTTTCGTCACGATTAAATGTTGTGATTACAATTGGCTCTGCTGTGCCCCACCAATCAGGACAAAAACGACGAGTTTCAATGATACAATTTGAATATGTAACATTTTCCACGTTACCACCGTCACGAATCTGAATTGAAAGGCCACGATTACTCTTTGAAATGATACAATTATCAACAATTACATTACGGAAATCGCCTACGCCCTCTGTGCCGATTTTAATAGCAGCAGAAGTTGAAATAAGTGTACAGTTTGCGATTATTATGTTTTCACAAGGGCCATATTCAGCATTACCCTTTGATGTTTTAAGACAGATACAGTCGTCAGCACATTCAACATGACATCCTAAAATTCTCACATTTGTACAATGGTCAGGGTCGATACCGTCAGAGTTTGCCACATCCAAATCATTGAGAATTCTGATTTGAGAAATCAGCACATCGTCACAGCCTGCGGGATGCAGTGTCCAGAATGGTGCGTCAACGATTGTCACATCCTTGAATGTGATGTTGTTGCTCTTTTCAATGTAAATTACGGTTGGACGGGGATAAAAATTGCCCGTTACATAGTATTTATTCTTGCGCTCAACGAATGCGTGACCGTTGGCGTCGATTGTACCCTCACCCGAAATTGTGCAGCCGTCAGCCTCATAACCGTAAATGAATACGAAAGAGGGTTTTCCTGTTACGGGGTTGCCAATCAAAGCAGTTTTAGGGTCGTTTATCATATTGCAGGGGCGAATGTAGCCCTCAATATTGTCAGTTGCTTTAAGCCGAGAGCCTTTTTGAAGGTGCAGCTCAACATTTTTCTTCATTCTGATAGAGTCAGAGTAATATGTTTTACCGCTTGTCAGCACAACAGTACCGCCACCGTTTTCTTCTGCCTTGTCAATAGCAGACTGAATAGCCAAGCAGTCGTTGTTCACGCCGTTGCCAAGCGCACCGAAATCCTCGGGATAAAAATAAAGCATAAAAAGTCCTCCGCTTTAAAATCTGCCAAAAGTATAGCACAATAAAGTTTAAAGAGCAATATAGAAAATAAAAAAGCCTCCCTTTAATAAGGGAGGTGAAAAACAATTACTTAATAATTGCGTTAATTATACCGAAAATAATTGAATCTGAAATTGAAATCAAAGGCAAAATAAGATAAGTCAGTTTTTCGTTTTTGTTTCTGAATGTTGCCATAAACCAGGCGATAACAACATATATTCCATAAACAATTATATCGGTTATAATTGTCCACGCGTCAAAACTTTGATTAATTGCAGACGTAATAAGATAAATTGCCATTGAAACAACGGCAGAAATTGTTACCCAAATCGCCATTTTGTGTAAACGCTTGAATTTTTCATCTTCATTTTCTGTAATTGCAGTTTTAAGAAGTACTGCACAAGCATATGCAGAAAGCAATGAAGATGCCACTGAAAGAATCAAGGTGGAACTACTTAAAAGCAGTGCTTTTAAAGGTTCTTCGTAGCTTGTTTGTGCTGCAAACATATTTAAGAGCGAGTTCAATGCCATAAGAAAGGCTGATGCTGCACCGGGAATAACATTTAAATTGAACTGGTATTTTTTAATATCTCCCACATAATTGGTTCTTTTCAAAAGAAAATTAACGAACATAACGCAGGACACAATACTAACTGCAACAATAAATAGGTTGTTTAAAATTTTAAACGCAGTTGTTTCTATAATGTGAAAATCGGTTACCTCGATTCCTGAATACGAAGATATAAAAATCATAGAGGTATCAATAAGCGTAACGATGAAAAGTGGTATAGAAACTACTATGCCCGTTAAAAGTTGCCATACAAAGGATACACCGAAAAAGTATTTCATAGGGCTTTTTGGCTGAACCTTTGATGAAACTACAATTTCAGCGAAATATGTGTCGGGCAGATAATAAGTTTCAATAAGTATTTGTGCTATGTGTGGCGGAACGGTGCCCGACTGCTCAATCGCCATAAGCTCTTCTTCGGAAATGCCCGTATTTTTGGCTACATCTTTAAGATACAGCCCTTTTTCTGCACGAAAATCAATAAGCGTTTTTGCCATAATAACCCTCCTTTTAAGTGATTTACAATAGTTTGGTTATATCTTAATTTCAATATATCATATAAAGATACAATTTGTCAATTCGGGGAATTATTTTCGTTAAAGTGCAACAAAATACGGTTTTGATTTTGTATATAATGAAAAATATAGGCTATTAGGAATAAAAAAAGACCTAGTCAAAAACTAGGTCTTGGTGCGAGAGACGGGACTTGACCGTCTGCTCGCGGTTGCTCGCATACTAGTCGCTTGGCGACCCAATTTCTTACGAAATTCGGTACCCGCCAACCGCTTTTGCCTAAAAATGATATACTATATCATTTTC
>JAZNZX010000035.1:0-7978 GCA_045595185.1 Candidatus Fimenecus sp.
TCATTCATTTTGAATGTCCTCCTTTTGATTTTCTATGCAGTTGGTAGCCGCATTTTCATTATATCAAAAGGAGTTTTATTTTTATACTCATCGCTAAAGCTTTTTTGAACCCCTGGCACAGCCAGGGGTTTTCGAATACAATAAAAAAGTGAGGGTTTTATGCCCTCACTTAAGCTTTATTTATTCTTTTGTTTATTTCTTACTTTTTTATGGTGCTTTAATCTTACAAGAAGAATTACTCCACCTGTTATAAGCACAAAGGAAACAAGCACGCATGAAATTACAATTCCAACAAAAGACGGAATAAAGGGAACAATCAAATCTGTTTCAGGAATCTGGAATAGCTTTGAACCGTCGTTTGTATCATAAGGAATTCTTATAACATTAACCGAATAACTGCCCAAATCATAAGCAATTGTGTTATCCTGTACCGTCAATTCTGTCTGTACAGGTGCAACATGCAAATCTTCATCAGGCTCGTTACAAGCTGACTTGAAGTTTTCAGACATATACTGTGCTGACGGATTATTCACATTTTTAAAACCGTCAAGGTTAATGTTGATTTTATACGGTGTTTTTGTGCTGTTTACAAGCTTTACATATATAACCTTTTCAGTTGTATCAACTGTTACTGAACGATAAATTCCTTCTTCGTTAAAGCTGTCATCAAGAGAAACATAATTCGTACCCACATTGTTTGCAAAAAGCATCTGCATATAATAATCAGGTGTCAGCACAATGTTTTGTGAATCAAACCACATAAGGCTTGTATCCCCTGACTGGGCATTGATTTTTGTAACAGGTGTTTCGTAAGACACCATTTTTACAAGGTCACCGTTTTTCTCAATACCCGTAAGGTAGGTCGCATTTTCAATAGCAGACCAGATATTATTCTTTGTAAGAGTATCACCGACAGTTGTATCAACGGAATATTCATTGACTGCTATCTGTACACCGCTACGCTCGTACTCGTCAAACTGATTGACCTTTCCGAAAAGCTTACCGCCCTTGACACAAGCATTTTCTTCAACAATAAGATTGTTATAAAGTCCGTTTGCGTTAAGCTGAATTTCTTCTGCTTTTTCAGTAGTTGTATCGTTATCAATGTGAGTTATAACCTTGATTTCAGGATATTTTTCCTGTATAGCATTATAAATCGCATCAAAATTACGCCAATAAATCTCATCATAGCTACTGTTACCGATTGCGATATACTGAAGATTAAAGCTTTCCTTATGACCGTCTTCAACTCGTTTCGCACCGTAAAGAGTTGTTTCGTCACCGTTGGCATATTCAATCAAATCAAGAACATCCTGAACATATATATCAAATTCTTCTGTTTCAGGACGATAGGAAATACTGTCAAGATAACTCTGCCATTCATCCTCGGTTAAAGAACCATTTTTATAGTTTTTCTTTTTCGTTTCATATTCTTCTGCCTTTTGTGTCACAATACCACCGTTGATTACAGGAATTGCAAGACAATCAAGGTCATCGCACAAAAGAAGGTACTCATAAAGTCCCATTGAATTTGAATTTACCGAAAATACATTTTTGCTTATATGAACAAAATCTTGTTTTCTCGTTTCAAGAGGACCTATTGTATTTTTCCAGCTTCCGATTTCTTCAACAGCTGTTGATTTATCCATTTCCCCTGCTGAAAAACGAATAAACGACGGTGAAAGATTATAAATTGACTTTACAAGGTCACTTCTTAATGAAATGTATTTCCATTCATCACTACCGTAACCGTAACTGCTCATCGGCACAAGTGTTACATAGTCCATATAAAAACTGCCATTACCCTCAAATGAAAGTAACAATGAACCGTCAGCAGTAACATTGGATTTGATTTCAAGGCTTATATAAGTCCATTCATCACAGGTATCAATATTGAACTGATACTTTTCACTGTTTCCTTCTGCTTTCAAAGATGCTGTCAATGTGCCTGTATAGTCAACATTCTTGAAATATGCAGAAAAACGATAAATTTCGTTTGCCTTAAAGGTCATATCAGGCTCAGTTGCTTTGTTTGAATTGACCTGATAGGTTTTGTAATTATAAAATTCGGAATAGCCTGTATTTTCAATTTTACCGTTACCGTTAACTGTAACAGAAAGATAATTTTTATTGTTTTCAGCAAGACCGTTTTCGGACATAATGCTGTATGTCTGGGTTGAAATTTTCCACGCAGCAACAGGGTTATTGCTGTATTCAAATGAATTGTTATTAACAAGATTTGAAACAAGGCCACCGTCAATTGCATTTCCTGTATTTTCAAGTGAAATGCCGTAAAGATTATCACTAATTGCATATGAAATGTTATCAGCCGAAATATTAAGTGACGGAATAATTCTTTCGGACACACTGCTACCTGTAAATGATACAAAAACAGATAAAAGCATTACAGCAATAAGCATTACAGATATTATTTTTTTCATCATCCGTCACCTTCTTAATTTAATTCATATTATACTATTATATATTTTAACAATTTTTATTAAATCTGTCGAGTATTTTTTCATAAATTATTGATTTTTTTCCTGTCAATCTATATAATCAAATTATAATAGGTTGTTGGAGGCTTTTTATGAAAAAGAAAAGGATATATACCGTTTCAAATGCCCATCTTGACACGATTTGGAGTTGGGATTTTGAAACAACCGTAGATAAATACATACGCAGAACACTTACTGACAATTTTGAGCTTTTTGAGAAATATCCTGAATACAAATTCAACTTTGAAGGGTCATACCGTTATGAGCTTATGAAGGAATATTACCCTGAAATGTTTGAAAAAATGAAATCGTACATTGCAGAGGGAAAATGGAATGTCTGTGGCAGTGCTTTTGAAAACGGTGATGTAAATGTACCTTCTCCTGAAGCGCTTTTCCGAAATATTCTTTTGGGTAATGAATATTTCCATAAGAATTTCGGCAAACGCAGTTGTGACATTTTCCTACCTGACTGTTTCGGCTTTGGCTATGCCCTTCCATCAATTATGCACCACGCAAACCTTAAAGGCTTTACAACACAAAAGCTTACTTGGGGTTCTGCTTACGGAATACCGTTTGACCTTGGTAAATGGTACGGTGTTGACGGAAATTATATTTACGGTAATACAAATCCCGGTTCATACACAAGTGTATTGCTTAAGGTTCGTGACAAACAGTTTATTAAGGATAAATTAAAGGACAATGAGCAGTACGACCTGCCTATGACAACAGCATTCCACGGTGTTGGTGACAGAGGCGGTGCACCAAAGGAAATTTCTGTTAAAACCGTTTGTGATGAAATTGCAAAAAACGATACAAGTGATGTTGAAGTGTTGTCTGCTCCTGCTGACCAGATTTTCCACGATATTGATGCTTTGCCTGAAGAAACAAAGCAGAAATTACCTGTATGGAACAACGAGCTTGTTATGACAAACCACGCTGTCGGTGGTTATACTTCCCGTGCAATCGGCAAACGCTGGAACAGACGAAACGAAGAAATTGCAGATATGGCAGAACGCGCTTGTGTTACTGCTATGGTTAATAATGGGTACATATATCCACAGGAAACCCTTACAAAGGCGTGGAAACGAGTTATTGCTCATCAGTTCCACGACGATTTACCGGGTACATCTGTTCAAAGAGCATACAGAAGAAGCTGGAACGACTATGCAATGTCACTTAATCAGTTCACTAGCGAATACGAAGGTGCTGTAAAGAGTATTGCGTCAAAGCTTGACTCATCATTCGTAAAAGGTGTTGCAGTTGTTGTTAATAACCCTATGGAATACGAACGCACAAATGTTGTGACTGTTAATATTCCTGCTAAATTCTGTGGCAAAAACACAACAGTTCTTGATGCAGATGAAAATGAATATCCTGCACAGATTAAGAGTGTTCAAAACGGTGTTGCCACAATTCTTATGAACGTTACCGTTCCGCCTATGGGCTATAAGGTGTTTGATGTAAGAAGCAGAAAATGTCAGGTTAAATCAAAGCTTTTTGCTTCAATTCAGATGCTTGAAAATGAGAAATACCGAGTTTCTCTTAACAGCAACGGTGACATCTGTTCAATTTTTGATAAGGAAATCAAAAAAGAAATTCTTAAAAAGCCGATTATTACAGGTATTTTCGACTATAACGGAAGTACAAATTGGCCTGCTTGGGAATTAAACTTTAAGGAACTGAACCGCGAACCGCAAAACAAAGCTAAAATCAAGACAATCAAGGTTATTGAAAACGGCCCTTGCAGAGTTGCGCTTGAAATTGTAAAGACATTTGGCGACAGTACATTTACATCAGTCGTTGCGCTCAGTAACGGTGGCAAGGTTGTTGAGGTTTATACAGAGGCTGAATGGCGTAGCAAACGACATCTTGCAAAAGAAGTATTTTCATTTACTGCCGAAAGTCCTGTTGCAACATATGACCTTGGTCTTGGTGCAATCAGACGCGGTAATATGAATGAAAAGCTTTTCGAAGTTCCTGCACAGAAATGGGCAGATATTACTGACAAGAGTGAAGATTTCGGCGTTTCTGTAATCAGCGAATGTAAATATGGTTGGGATAAATTTGACGATAACACGCTTCGTCTTACTCTTATGCATACACCATATAAGAATTATCGCGTTGACAGTATGCAGTCAATGATGGAATTGGGTCTTAACAGATACTCTTACGCAGTTTTCTCACATAAGGACTCTGTTTCTCACGATACACAGACTGAGGCTCGTAACTTTGTAATGCCTATGGCATCATTTGTAGTTTCAAAGCACGATGGTGAATACACAGAGTATTCATTCGGTTCACTTTCAGGAAATACTATTCTTCGTGCTATGAAAAAGGCTGAAAACAGTGATGAAATTATTGTTCGTATCGGTGAAAGTGAAAAATGCACACAGAAAAATGTTACATTCTCGCTTAACTGCCCTATTGAATCAGCAAGAGTAATTTACGCTTCCGAAGAACACATTGCAGATTTTTCACTTACAGACGGAAAGCTTATGTTTGACTTAAAGCCATACGAAATCAAATCATTTGCGCTTAAGGTGAAAAAGGCAGACGCACAGGATGAAACAAAATTTGATGTGGCTATTCAAGGTAACATTGACGCATTCTCAACAAACGCAAAGCCATCAGGTGAGCTTCCTGTCATCAACAAGACAATTCCTGCTGAAATCAAGCCTGAAGCAATTATTTCAGGTGGAGTCAAGTTCACATTACCAAAGGATAACAAGGGTATGCTTTGCGGTGGTCAGAGTCTTATTCTTCCAAACGGTACAAAGAAAGTACACATTCTTATGGCTTCACTTGACGGTGACAAATATATCAAAATCAACGACTATGCGTATAAAATCAATGACATTACCGAATATTATGCAGGTTGGGATTTATATGACTTTAAAGAAGTTGCATTTACAAAGCAAGGCAATTTAGGTTATGAGTTCACACATTCTCATACTGCAGACGGTGACGCACAGTGTAAGCAGTTGTTCTTCTGGCATATTGAGGTTGATGTTGAAAACAGAGCTACTCTTAACTTCCCTGTTGACCGTGATATTCTTGTGCTTTCAGTTGTGGCTGATACTGAAAGTGAATTTTGCTCACTTTCTTGTGACCTTTATGACAAAATCGAAGGTCGAGTATTTGACTACAAGGAAAATATTAAAGAAAAACTTACATATTTAAACTGCAAAAACTCATATCTTCTCAATGATAAAGGCGGAGCAATCAAGCACCGTAACAAAGGAAGGAGAAAATAATTATGAGTGAGAATAAAGACGACATTCGTTATGTAGGTGTCAAGGAAGCACTTGCCTATGGTATTGCAAATGCCGGTCAATGCTTTGGCTACAATATTATTGCAGGTAGTTACCTTTCACTTTTCTTCACAAAGGTTTTTGGTGTTCCGCCTGAAGCAGTTGCAGCAATGATGCTGTTTTTAGGTCTTTGGGACACCTTCAACGACCCACTTATGGGCACAATCGTTGACAAGACACGAACAAGATATGGTAAACTCCGTCCATATCTTTTGATAATACCAATCCCGTTGGGTCTTTCTACAATATTGCTCTTTGCGGGACCACAGATTCTTGGTGACAAAGTAGAAGTTACAGCAAAAATCATATATATGTTTGTAACATACTTCTTCTGGGAACTTTTCTACACCTTAGGTGATGTACCGTTTTGGGGAATGAGTGCTGCAATCAGCCCATCACCGTCTGACAGAACAAGAGTAATCTCATCTGCTCGTTTCATTTCGGGTATTCTTGGTGGTATCTCAACACCAATTCTTACGGTCCTTATGGACTTGAGCAACAACGGAAAAATCCCTCTTTCACTTTCTCAGGTATTTTTACTTATGTCAATTCTTTCAGCAACCTATGGAATGGGACTTTTCTCATTGGCAGGTTTCTGCACTAAAGAAAGAGTTGTCCAAACAGTCAAAGAGCCAAGTATTCTTGACGGATTTAAGGCACTTGTAAGAAACAAGCCTTTGCTTTTAATTGTTATCGGTAATGTGCTTGGTGCTGTCGGTGGTATCGGCAGTTTCTTCCAGGCATACTACTATTCAGAAGTTGTTCAGATGAATTCACTTACCATTATCATCACACTTCCGGGTACAATTTTAGGATTTATCACATATCTTCTTATTCCG
Organism: Candidatus Fimenecus sp.; assembly: GCA_045595185.1. Taxonomy (GTDB): domain Bacteria; phylum Bacillota; class Clostridia; order Oscillospirales; family Acutalibacteraceae; genus Fimenecus. Next base: position 6,649 of record JAZNZX010000035.1, read on the forward strand.
AAGGTAAAGGAAAAATTTGATAACAGACAGATTATCTTCCTCAACGGATTTGTAAGACTTATTGTGGGCATAATCGTATTCCTTGTTGGTGTTAAGTGTTTTACAAACCTTTGGGTTGTTGTGCCACTTCTTATGATACAGAATTTCCTCTTCAGTTTCTTCAACACAATCAATATGGTTATTCCTACTGAAATGATTGGTGATACAATCGACTATATGGAGTGGAAAACAGGCGAAAGAAACGAAGGTGTTTCTTTCTCTGTGCTTACATTTGTTGGCAAGCTGACAGGCTCAATTTCGGGTACACTTGGCAACCTGCTTCTTCCGATAATTGGTCTTTCATTTGTACAAATCAGTGCAACTGAAACAATGACTGTCAAAGCTTATGACTACACCGATACTCTGATTTGGGCTATGTTCACATTAGCACCTGCAATTTTAGGTCTTTTACCACTTATTCCATATATCTGGTATGACCTTACAGGCGACAAATTAAAACAAGTACGCGTGGAAATGGCTGAACGCAGAACAACACTTTCTGCACAAGTTTCAGGAGGTGGCGAAAATGAGTAACAGATGTCCTAAATGTAATGAAAAGCTTTCACCACTTTATATGAAACAGAATTGCCCAAAATGTAACACAAATCTTGTGTATTACGACCTTGAAAACAGACTTAAAGCCGACCACGAAAAAGCAATGAAAGAGCAAGAAGCAGTTGACAGAGTGCTTAACAATATGAAAGTATCTGCTTTCGGTGGCCCGTTACAGATTATCCGTTTTATTTTGATGTTCTCGCCACTTTTGTGGATGTGTTTACCAATGTTCAAGACCGCTGACCGTGAGTATCTTACACTTATAAGCGTTATTATAGGAATTATCAATGGCACTTTATCTGTTGATACAATTTTCTCGGATAAATCATATTTATTCCCAATACTTACAATGGTTTGCGTTATCATTTTCTCAATTCCTGTTATTATCTCAACTCTTTTTTCAGTTGGTAAAAAAGCTCTTGTACGAAATACAATTTTCAGTCTGGTGAACATTACGGTATTTTTAGTTCTGACCTTATTGGCATCTATATATGACGCTAATCTGGTATATGGATGGATTGCTGTAAAAGCTGTATATATAATTGTAATGGATTTGCACAAGCACATTGATAAAAAGCTTAATAAATAGAATTTCAAATTATAATTTATCGGGATGATTAACCAAGTGTGTAGGTCATTCTGAGCGTAGCGAAGAATCTCTCGCATTTCATCAGTCACCCTGAGTGAAACGAAGGGTCTGTTAAAATAGGACAGAGATTCTTCGTCACTTCGTTCC
>JAZNZX010000036.1:0-50543 GCA_045595185.1 Candidatus Fimenecus sp.
AATGCGTAATTCGGAATTCGTAATTAAGGGGTGCGGGTGTCCGGTGGACACCTCTGCGAAGCAGAAGCACTGTCTGAGCTGACAGGCGAGTATCTGCGACGCAATTATAAAATATAACTAATATGGTTGGAATGTAGGGGCAGGTCTCCGTGCCTGCCCGAGAGTTTAAATGTTATTTACGGTCGGGCACAGGTGCGGGTGTCCGGTGGACACCTCTGCGAAGCAGAAGCACCGACCGAACCGGCAGGTGAGACTTACCCGACCCTACAAGGTGACCGATTTGATAAGTTGTAGGGGTCATTCACGAATGACCCGTTCCAAGGTGTATTGGCAACCTTATTCGGGCGATTCGTGAATCGCCCCTACATGGTGTACTGTTCTATATTAACCATCCCGACAAATTATAATTTATCTAACAGAAAAAAATATCACTAAACAAAAAAGGACGATGTGCTCATCGTCCTTTACATTTTATATTCAATTTTACACTGCACCTAAATATTCTTCAAGGCAGAGGTTTTGTTCTTTCATTTCTGTTGCCACATCAACACCAACATATCTCCAATGCCAAGGCTGATAAATCATACCTGTAATTTCGGTTTTATCTTCGGGATAACGGAGAACGAAGCCGAAGTTATGAGCATTTGCAACGAGCCATTTGTACTCGTTTGTTGACGAGAAGCCTGCACTTGCGCTGATAACATCAACTGCAAGTCCTGCTCCGTTTTCGCTGCAGCCTGCAGGTTCAACTCTCTTTTCAGCGCTCTGTTTTGCTTCTTCTTCTGTAAGTCCCTGAAGCAAGAATGCCTGAACCTTGTTGTCATAAATGATTTTCTGTCGTTGATAACTGCAATATCCCGAATAAGGTGTAAGAACAATATCCTCATTCATAGCTGCGTTGTACATCTGTCTGTATGCCTCTGCAACACGGATATCGGCAGTAACCGAGCTGCCTTCAACAACTGTGCCTGTTGCCATTGAATAGTTTTTATCAAGCGGATAATTCTTGCTGATAAGTGCCAGCATCCAATTTTCACTTAGTAAAACCTTAGATGGGTCGTAATTATCCCATATTACAGGCTCTGCTGTTGTATCTTCTTCAGGTTCAACAGGTGCTTCTGTGGGTTCTTCATTGACAATTGGGTCTGTCGGTGGTTCTGTTGTGGCTTCAACCTTTGTTGTAGGCTCATCAATGTGAGCAGAATTGTAATCTCCGCCACGACAAAAGGCTATATACAATATTAAAAGTATGCCTAAAATCGCAATAAGTGCGATAAAAAGGAATTTACGGATTTTCAACTGTAATTCTTTCATATATCTTCTTCCTGAACAATTGATTTTATAATAATATAGTTTATTATTTTTTATGCCCAATGTCAATATTTGCAAAAAATTTAAAAATAATAGTGACTTAACAAAAAAAGTGTGATACAATGAATTTGTATATACACAAGAGTGGAGGTCTATGATTTGAAAGCGTATGAAAGTCATGCTCACTATTCTTCAAAGGTTCGTGAGTGTTCCAATTTTGCTATCAGAGAAATAAAAAAAGTCTGTAAAGAGGTCGGCCCTCGTCCTGCAGGTTATGAAGGCGAGAAAAAAGGTCAGGATTATGTTGAAAAACTTATGACTCCTATTGCCGACGAAGTAAAAAGAGAAAATTTTACATTAAGTCCAAAGGCTTTTATGAGCTGGGTTATGATTGACGGTATTTTGGCACTTGTTGCTGCTGTTATGGGTATTCTCTGTTTCGCATTCAATATGCCGCAGCCTGTTGAAACGGTAATGAGAATTGTATCCGTTGCACTTGTAGTCCTTGCTGTTTTCTTCCTTTTAGGTGAATTCCTTTTCTACAAAAAGGTTCTTGACCCGTTCTTTAAAAAGGAAGAATCAAGTAATGTGATTTGCACAAGAAAAGCATCAGGTGAAACAAAGAGAAGAATTATCATAGGCGGTCATATGGATACTGCTTATGAATGGAGATACACATATCTTGGTGGCTCAAAAATGGTAACAATGGTTATCGTTTCTGCAGTATTGAGTCTTCTTATTACAATGGTCTTTTCAATTGCAGGCTTCTTCGTGGATAACCGTACAGCAGAAATCGTTATGCTTGTTATTCAGTCTCTTACAATTCCTGCACTTATTTCAGTAATGTTCTTCGTGAACTGGAAAATGCCTGTTGACGGTGCTGCCGATGACCTTACAGGCGTGTTTACATCAATGGCAACACTTCTTTACCTTCGTAACAATGACATCCGTTTTGAAAATACTGAGGTTGTTGCGGTATCAGTCGGTGCTGAGGAAGAAGGTCTTCGCGGTTCAAAGGCATTTGCAGAGGCTCACGGTGACGAATTTAAAAATGATGGTGTTGAAACACTTTTCATCGCTCTTGATACACTTCGTGACTATGAATTTATGAGTGTTATCACAAAGGATATGACAGGAACAGTTACTCTTGACAGCCAAGGCTGTGCTCTTATGAAAAAGGCGGCTGAAAATGCAGGTATTCCTGTTAAACTTTCAACCATTCCGTTAGGCTCAACTGATGCTGCTGCAATGCAACAAGGTGGAGTAAAATCAGTTGCATTTACAAGTATGGACCCTGCTCCTGCAAGATATTATCATACAAGAGATGACAATGTTAGTGTTCTTGAAATGAAAACTCTTGAGGATTCACTTAAGGTCGTTCTTGAAACAGTTTTCCTGTTTGACGAACAGGGACTTAAAGACAGTTATTAATTTCACCGAGAGGGGAAAAGAGATATGAAAAAGAATTTTATCAGAATTATTGCTGTGGTGTTGGCTTTCACAATGCTTACAGTATCATTTGCAGGCTGTAGCACAAGTGAAGTGCACAGACCTGTTGCAGTTGAAGTGAAAACTGACCTTCAGGATGTTTATTTTGAATTCACATACGGTGAATTAAAGAACATTCTTCCCGGTGACAAGCTTGCAACACTCTATGAAAATTTCAACAAGAAAACTGATGACAGAGTTGTTAAGCTTTCATACTATGAGCTTGTTTCAAAATACGGTTCAGAAGAATATTTCAACGATATTATAAAACTCATTTCTGATGAAGAATGGGCTCAGTTTACAGGAAATCAGCAGGGTATCCTTGACTATTTCAACACCTTGATTAACGACATCAAGACTAACGGTTCAGCAAGAGTTTCATATTATGAAGATTTCTGGATTAACCACGGTGACAGTGTTGTATTCAAATCAGAAGATGGTAAAGAGTTAGAAAATCAGGACAAATTCCGTGCTGCGTTCCGTCTTTATGCTGATATGGCACTTGAGGACATCGGTTCATTCCTTATGAATCTCAGTCAGGAAGATGCAACTGAAAAGAAAGCAGATTTAACTGATGTTATTTATCCGCTTGGTGAAAAAACTGCAAGTACATTGACACTCAATGACCTTTACACAGACGAAGCAACAAATACATTTCCAATTTACACTTCAGTTGTTCCTACAATGGTTTATGACCTTAACGAAAAAGGTGAAAACGCAACTGATGAAGAGGGCGAATATATCTTTGTTCCGTCAGAGCTTTACAGAACAATCAATATGGTTGTTAAGCCTGAAGAAGCAAGCGTTAAAAAGGCGTTTACAGTTCGCCAGAAAGACGGAATTATGGAGCAGTTAAAGGTTACTGAAAACTATATGATTCTCAACTCATTTGAAATTGCTTTTGCTCCTTGCAAAATCACAGCAGGTATCAATGCTGTTAACGATGAAATGGCATATACAACATACGAAAAGAATATGATTATCACAGCAAATGTGACATTCACAGGTGCTTTGGCTGACTACGGCACAGTAATTGTTGAATTCCCATGTACATCTTCTCTTACATATAACTTCGGTTGGTAAGAATAAAACATAATAAACATTAAAAATGGTGTGGAGCAATTCGCACCATTTTTTATATGATAAATTATAATTTATCGGGATGAACAACCAATTTGGTAAGTCATTCTGAGCGTAGCGAAGAATCTCTACTTATTGCGTAGGGACAGATATTCTTTTTATTGACAACATCAGACATAAGGGATAAAATAAGTACATAATATTTTTCGTTTGAAATGAGGAATGAATAATGAAAAAGGTTTTATCGGTAGTTATTGCGATTGTAATGATTATTACAACACTTTCACTTTTTGCTTTTGCAAAAGAGGAAGAAATAGTACCTGTCGTTGTGCTTCAGGGCTATTCAGGACCAACACTTGTATATGCTGACGAAAACGGTGACCCGATAATTGACCCTGAAACAGGTGACGTTGTAAAGGCTTGGCCTGTTGATTTCGGAAAAATCGGTGAACAGGTGCTTGAGGCTTTACCGGGAATGGTTGCAGGTAAGCTTGTCGGTGAAGATGCCATTGTTGAAGCACTTGTACCTATTGTAAAAGAAACACTTATGCCACTTGTAATCCTTGAGGACGGTACATCTTGGCAGAATCTTACATATTATCCTAAGGGTGCAGCGGCTACTCAGGTTTCTGCCCTTATAGAAAATGATATGGAAGAATATATTCCTGAAAGCATTTTTGTTGAAGAGGCAATTGCCCGTGTAGGTGCTGAAAATGTTTTCGGCTTTACATTTGACTGGCGAAGAAGTCAGCTCGATTATGCAAAGGCACTTGATGAATATATTCAGGATGTAAAGAAAATCACAGGTAGTGACAAGGTTGACCTTATGGGACTCAGTCACGGTGGTCAGTATGGCACAACATATCTTTATTATTACGGCGATAAAGATGATGTAAGAAATGCAATTCTCTCAAACCCTGCAACAGGTGGCACAACCTTTGTTAGCACAATTTTTATGAAGGAATATGTTGACCTTGATTTAAAGAATATTATGAAGTTCATTGAATATTCTTTTGATTTGGAAGAGGATTATAATTGGATATTTGACCTTCTTTCATTGGATAACATTGTCGGTGGTATAAACAGAGTTTTACAGGAAGAACGAATTCATTACAGACTTTCAAATATTCCGTCACTTCTCGATTTTGTGCCTATGGACAGATTCCAAGAGGTTGTTGAATTTATCAACTTAAACCCTGAAACAAACGGAAAACTTTATTATGACACAGTTAAATATCATAATGATGTTCACACAGGCACACATCTTGCCGACAAATTTGCACAGTTACAAGAAAACGGAACAAAAATCGGTTATATCGTTGGTTGCGGATATACAGCACTCAGTAGCGTAGGAACAAATTCAGACTTCCTTATTGATACATATCTGGCATCAGGTGGTGCTACCTGTGCACCATTCGGTGAAACCTTTGATGCTGATTATGTTCAGAATGGTTTGGTTTGTGACGACCCTACACATTATCACATTTCACCTGGATTTGACATAGACGCATCAACAGGTGCGTTACCTGATAATACTTGGTATGCAATCGGTCAGGGACACGGTCAGTATTTCAATGACCCATACACAAGACAGATTGTTTGCAATTTCCTTTGGGACGACCTTGAAACAGTTTTTGATGACGATAATTTCCCTCAGTTCAATTATACACAGAAGCACGCTGATAACATTTATGTCCATTTTAACAATACGGATGCGGGTTATCATTCATCAGCCGATACACAGTTGATTATTGAAAATCTTTCAAACACATCATCAATTCATATTGTCTGTGTTGAAATCAACGGTGCAGATATGGAATATGTTCACAAGAGAGATACTGTGCTTCAGATCGGTGAAAAATATGTTATTGATATAACGGATGTAGCACTTGAAAGTGCAGAAAAGCCGTTTACTGTGGCTGTAACCTGCCTGATTGATAACACAATGCATACCTTTGCAGTTAAGGAATTTGACTTTATTGCTATGAATGACGAGGAAATGAAGCTTTATTCTCATCTTGTAAAGGATGTAGATAATACAGAAGATGAGCCTACAACAGAAACACCTGTTGAGCCTGAAAAACCAACAGAAAATCCAAGTGTAAAACCTGATGAGCCATCATACGAAATCGGTGACACCGTAACCGATGTTGTTATTCCGAATACAGACAGTTTTTGATAGAATATATTTGAATTAGAACTAAAAGAATACAGGGTAAAAAGATGATGCAAAATTTTTGCATCATCTTTTTGTATGGGAAAATATACTTTGTCGGTATCTTTTATGTGAAGATGCAACCTTGTAGGGGTCGCTGACCTCAGCGACCCGTTGTTGGTTAATATAAAGACTAATTTAGTGTCATTCTGAGCATAGCGAAGAATCTCATATCCTCAACAACGAGACCCTTCACTGCGTTCAGGGTGACCGATACTTTTCGGCGGGAGCAAGCCTCCGCCCTACGCTTATTAAATAACTTTCCCATATAAACTTTAATTTATATAACAAAAAATGCGAGGTGATGAAACCTCGCATTACTTATTTATTTTGTTTTACTGCTGTGGTGGTTGCATACCCATAAGAGAAGACATCATACCACCGTTTTTCTTTTTAGGTGGCTTGTATGCGGGTGGGTTTTTCATAAGCTCTTTTGCCTTTTTACCTGCAGAAGATGCAAGATATTTATTAACAGCAACAAGTGTGTCATAGAAATCATTGTCCTCAATATATTCACGACACTTTGCAAGGAGTTCCTGGTCGTTATCAATTTCACCAAGAATTGTTACAACAACAAGGTCCTGAACATCATTCGAACCGTTTTCGTAAATATCGCTCAAAATCTTAAAGAGCTTTTTCATTGTCTGGTTGTCGTTTGAACGGATTGTGTCCATAATGTACTTGTTAGCGTGATTTACAAAGAAATCTTCGCCAAGGAATTCGTCATATGTCTGGAAATTTTCTTTATAAGCATCCTTAAGCTCAGGATAAAGAGTTGAAATACGACTTGCAAGAGTGTTTGCGTCATATTCAGTACCGTTTTTAGCGGCAGTTTTTGAAATTGTCTGCGGTGCTTTTTTTGCAACCTGACGAGCTTTTTTACCGTATGATGAGCTTACAGTTTCAACGATTTCGTTAGAAAGTGACTTAATATCTCTTTCTTCATATGTTTCAAGGTCAAGAAGGTTTGACTCAACCTTTACGAAATCACCTTCACCTGCTTTTTCTGTAACATCAAGAAGGTTGTCGTGACTTAAAAGTCTGATTGTAATATCGTCCTTTGTAAAATCAACATAAGCTTCGTCACCGTTTTCACAAACAGCAGCAGAAGTAAAACCAATCTGCTCAAATTTTTCAGAACAGTTTTTTAAGATAAGCTGAAGTGCTTCTTTTCTTTCAAGCATTTTTAAATACCTCAAATCAATAAAATTATATATCCTATATAATATAACACATTTATTTTCATTTGTCACCAAAAATTTGTGAATATTATGATTGAAACAGAAAATATAATATGTTAAAATATAATGTAAACTTATAAAATGTGTTATTATGTCTATTTCTAAGGTGATAAATATGAAAAATGCACTTATTATTTTCGGTGGTGTTTCTTCTGAACACGATGTTTCATGCGTTTCTGCAACATCGGTTATAAGAAATATTCCAAAGGATAAATACAATGTAATTATGATGGGCATTACAAAACAAGGTGAAATGTTCATTTATGACGGTGATTTCAATAACCTTAAAAAAGATGGTTGGCTCCTTGATAAGTCAAATCTTAAAAAAGCTGTAATTTCAACTGACAGAGCAGACAGAGGTATTATCGTATTTAACGAAAACGGATACGAAAAAATCAGAATTGATGTTTGTTTTCCTGTAATGCATGGAAAAAACGGTGAAGACGGTACAATGCAGGGCCTTCTGACGGTTGCAGGTATTCCTTATGTGGGATGTAACACAATGGCATCTGCTGTTTGTATGGATAAGGCAATGACAAATGCGATTTGTGATGTAAACGGAATTGCACAGGCAAAGTGGAAATATATCACTAAATATGATTTTGAGCATCGTGGCAGAGAATTTGCAAGAGAATGTGAAGAATATTTAGGTCTTCCTGTTTTCATTAAACCTGCTAATGCCGGTTCATCCGTTGGTGTTGTAAAGGCAAAAACACTTGAAGAAATTCAGCGCGGACTCGATTATGCATTCCAATTCGATTCAAGAGTAGTTGTTGAAGAAGCAATTATTGGTGCAGAGGTTGAATGTGCCGTTATGGGTAATGACGAGCCGTTTGCAGGTGCAGTCGGTGAAATCGAACCAAGCAATGAATTCTATGATTTCGAAGCAAAATATGAGTCTGACAGCGGACTTCATATTCCTGCAAGAATCGGTGAAGAAAAAATCAAAGAAGTTCAAAAGCAGGCGATAAGAGCATATAAGGCTTGGGGTTGTTCAGGTCTTGCAAGAGTAGATTTCTTTGTAAGATATTCTGACGGTGCAGTTTTACTTAACGAGCCAAATACTCTTCCCGGATTTACAAATATCAGTATGTACCCTATGCTTATGGAAAAAGCAGGAATTTCATATGGTGATTTAATTGATAAGCTTTGCACTCTTGCAATCGAAAAATGGGAAAAGGAATTTGAACAATGAGGGCTAATGCAGTAATAAGAATCGTCAGTAAACAGCGAACAGAAAATGGTGATACTGCCGGTGAAATGTCAGTTCTTGGTAGGGTTACCTATGAAGATGACAAAAGCATAATTGAATATATTGAAAACAATGAGGAAACAGGGCCTGAAGAAACAACAATTACGGTTTTTAATAACGATACCGTAAGCATCGTCCGTAACGGTCAGTTCAGTTCGGAAATGATGGTGGAAAAAAACAACCGTCATCTGACCTTTTACAGAACACCTTACGGTGAACTTACAATGGGATTTTACGGAAATCAGGTTGAATGGTCAAAGGGAGATTCAGGTGCTGTTCTCAAAATGAGATATTCGCTTGATTTCAATAACGGACTTATATCAGAAAATACAATGATAATATACATTGAGGAAAAATAAGGAGAAAAGGTATGTCAAAATTAGTTAAACAGGCAAAAGACCAATTACATACACTTATTGTTGATGCACTCGGAAAGGCAGTTGCAGACGGTGAAATCCCTGCCGAGCCGATTCCTGCATTCAATATCGAAGTTCCTGCAAATCGTGATAACGGTGACTATTCATCAAATATTGCCTTTGTATGTGCAAAGGTTTTTCGTCGTGCACCAAAAATGATTGCAGATTTAGTTGCAAAACATATCGAACTTGACGGTTCATATTTCGATTCTTGCACAGTTGCAGGAGCAGGATTTGTAAACTTTACACTTTCAAAGGATTTCTATGCTGACATTCTTCTTGATGTTAAGGCACTTGGCAAGGATTACGGCAGAAGTGATTACGGTCAGGGCAAGAAAATCAATGTTGAGTTCGTTTCTGCAAACCCGACAGGTCCGATGCACATGGGTAATGCCCGTGGTGGTGCTTTAGGTGACTGTCTAGCAGCAGTTCTCGATATGGCTGGTTATGAAGTTGAGCGTGAGTTCTACATCAATGATGCAGGTAACCAGATTGAAAAATTCGGTCTTTCACTCGATATCCGTTATCAGCAGATTTTTAAGGGCGAAGATGCAGTAGAGCTTCCTGAAGACAGCTATCACGGTGAAGATATCAAGGAAAGAGCACAGCAGTTTGCTGACGTTTACGGCGACGAATATATAACTAAGAGTGAAGACGAAAGAAGAAAAGCGCTTGTTGAATTTGCTCTTCCAAAGAACATTGAAAATATGAAAGCAAATATGGCAAAATACCGTATTGAATACAAAACCTGGTTCAAGGAAAGTCAGCTTCACGAAAGCGGTGCTGTTAAAGAAGTTATCGACTACCTTACAAACAAAGGTCTTACTTACGAAAAAGACGGTGCTGTTTGGTACAACAATATCAAGGTACAGACAGAAATGCTCTTGAAACAAGGCAAAACTCAGGAAGATATTGACAAGCTTGAGCTTAAAGACGATGTTTTGATTCGTCAGAACGGTAACCCGACATATTTTGCTGCTGATATTGCTTATCATAAGAATAAGCTTGTTACTCGTGGCTTTGATAAGGCTATCAACATCTGGGGAGCTGACCACCATGGTCATGTTGCTCGTCTGAAAGGTGTTCTTGAAGCACTTGACCTTGACAGCAGTCGTCTTGATATTATTCTTATGCAGCTTGTCCGTCTTACTCGTGACGGTGAAGTTGTAAGAATGAGTAAGAGAACAGGTAAGGCAATCACACTCGTTGACTTGCTTGAAGATATTCCTGTTGACGCAGTTCGTTTCCTTTTCAATATGCGTGAACCCGGTTCACAGATGGACTTTGACCTTGATTTGGCTGTTGAACAGTCAAGCCAGAACCCTGTTTATTACTGTCAGTACGCAAATGCCCGTATTCACAGTATTCTTCGTAAGGTTGAGGCTGACGGAGTTACGGTTCGTGACTGCACAAAGGACGAGCTTAAGCTTCTTACTGCTCCTGAAGAAATCGAGCTTATCCGTCATCTTGCATCTCTCACAGATGAAATCGTAAACTCTGCAAAGAACTATGACCCGGCAAAGATTACTCGTTATTGTATCGACCTTGCGACTCTTTTCCACAAGTTCTATAATGCTTGTCGTGTTGCTGTGGAAGACGAATCACTTATGCAGGCTCGTCTCTATCTCTGCACTTGTGTTATGAATGTAATTACAAACATTCTCACAACATTCAGCATTTCAACTCCTGAATCAATGTAAAACAACATAAAATGATTAAGGCGAGGTTTTGTAACCTCGCCTTTTAGTTAATATTTCTTCATTGCTTGTTTGAGTCGGTTGTTGTTTTGGATTTCCCATACGGGAACAATCAGTCCACCTTTAAGTCGCATTGAGTTTTCGTGTAATGCACCGTAAAACGCAACTTTAAAATCACAATGCTCTGACATTTTACATTTTGATTTATATGTGTCATAAAGCGAAAAGGCATTTCCCCACATATTAAGGAATTGGAACAAATCGTATTCGTTATCAGCCCACATTGAACCGCAAGGGTCAATAAAACCTGTAAGCTTCATATCCTTTGGGTCTGCCATTATGTTCATAATGTTAAGGTCACCGTGAATCAAAACAGGCGATTCAGGCTCGTTGACAACATCCTTGAAAATATCAAGCCCACGACAGAGTAAATCGTAATTTTTCTTACTGTATTTGCCCTCGTCCATAAGTTTTTTAAGTCCTGCAAGGTCTTTTAGGGCTTTATTTTCAATATAAAACTCTTTCCAACTGTCATAAGTTGCGTTTTCAAGATATCCGTATTTTTCACCTTTGACATTGTGCCATTGTAACATTCCGTCGATAACATCCTTGGCAAATTTTTGCTTTTGTGATTTGTTTTTTAGCAGAAATGATGGGTCAAGAGTGTTTTTACCATCGATAAAACTCATACACATAACAGCGATTTCATCATCACTGTATGTAAAATAAACCTGTGGCATCTTAACACTTGTATTTGCACCTAAAATCTTTAACTGATTTGCTTCGGTGGCCTCCATTCCGCTTACATGATATGCTTTAAGAATGATTGTTTCATTATTAGAGTTTGTACATTTATAAACCTTACCGAAACTTCCACCACCGATAAATTTCATATTTGAAATCTTGGTGTTAAGCTTTTCTTCTGCGACTTTTGGCAATTTATCCATTAAAAATTTATCATTTAAGTTCATAATTTATACTCCTTATTCTTTCAAAGACCTTTCTGTATGCATCACGACTTTCAGGCAAAAATGACATCATCTGAAAACAATGAAACATTCCTTCATATTTAAAAAGTTTAACATCAATGTTGTTTTCCTTCAGTTTTTCATAAACTCGGTCGTTGTCGCTTTCGTCCATTTCAGCACCACCGCAAACAAGCGTAACAGGCGGAAAATCTGTAAAATCTGCAAAAACAGGTGACACATAAGGGCTTGTTCTGTCAATGCTTTTGGCATAAGCAGAAATTCTGTGAAGATAATCCCATTTTTCTTCAATTGACTTGTTTTTTGCAATTCCGCCAAATGGGTCGAGATAAGCATTTTTTACCCTCGATTCACCGCTCGATGTCATATCTGCCCACAATGAAAAACAGACAATCTGTGACGGTAGAGGATATCCGTTATCCCTCAACCAAAGCGTTGTTGTAACCGCTAAATTTGCACCGGCACTGTCACCGATAAAAATGATGTTTTCAGGCTTTATTCCTTGGTTCAAAAGTTCAAGACAGACATCCCTTACATCATAGAGCTGTGCAGGATGTTCGTATTGCGGAAAAGTCCTGTAATCAACACTTATAACAGTTGCTCCGTCAAGAAGATTGCTGTATTTTTCGGCAATTTTACGATATGTATCGATAAGCTTTACCTTAAAACTGCCACCGTGAATTAAGAGAATAACTTTATCGGTTTTACATTTTGAATTTTTAAGAGTTTCATAATAACAATTATTGCATTGTTGTCGTGAAAAGGTGAAGTCCTTTGACGGCTTGTAATGAGATTTTATGTCTTTTGTTTTCTTTCCTGCCTTGTCTGACATATGGGCATTATCCATAAACGGTGAATGGAAAACAGCTCTTAAACAAGCACAGAATATTCGCGATATAACAGATTGCACCTTTTCACCTCATTTCACAGTTGCTATGAATAAATAATAGCATATGTTTTGTTTGGTTGTCAAAATTTTTCGGACAAACAAGAATGTCTGTCCCTACACGAATATCTGTATTTTTATGGAAAATGTGACAATAATACAATAGTAACTATATTTTTTTATTTCTTTGTCAATCTTTTGTCAAAATAACTATTGAAAATTTTTCCATAGGAATGTATAATTACGAAGATAGGAATTTTTCCGTTAAAATATGAAAGGAGTTTTCATTTATTATGATTCACTACTCACATGAAGTTGAAAAAATGTGCTGTGTAGCAAAAGGTCCTCATCACGGTCCGGCTCCGATTCCTGAAGAAGGCAATTGGGTAAAGGCTTATGAAATCAAAGATATTTCAGGCTTCTCACACGGCATCGGTTGGTGTGCTCCTCAGCAGGGTACATGTAAGCTTACACTTAACATTAAAGACGGTATCGTTGAAGAGGCTCTCGTTGAGACTCTCGGTTGCTCAGGTATGACTCACTCAGCTGCTATGGCTGCTGAAATTCTTCCTGGTAAGACTCTTCTTGAATGTCTTAACACAGACCTTGTTTGTGACGCTATTAACACAGCTATGAGAGAAATCTTCCTCCAGCTCGTTTATGGCCGTTCACAGTCTGCTTTCTCAGAAGATGGTCTTGTAGTTGGTGCAGGTCTTGAAGACCTTGGTAAAGGACTTCGTTCACAGGTTGGTACAATGTTCTCAACAAAGGTTAAGGGCGTTCGTTATATGGAAATGGCTGAAGGCTATATCACAAGAATGGCTCTTGATGCTGATGACCAGGTTATCGGTTATGAGTTCGTTAAGCTCGGCAAGATGATGGAAGACATCCGTCACGGTATGGATGCTGCTACAGCTCTTAAGAACAATACAGGTTCATACGGTCGTTTTGCAGATGCTGCAAAGTATATCGACCCAAGAGAAGAATAAGAGAAGGAGGATACTAAAATGGCTAATGATGTAAGATTTGAAGGCAAAGAAAGACGTATGGCTAAAATCGAGAAATGTCTTGCTGAATACGGTATTGCTTCTCTCGAGGACGCAAGAGCTCTTTGCGAATCTAATGGTATTGATGTTGAAGGCATCGTTAAGGGTGTTCAGCCAATCGCATTCGAAAATGCTGTTTGGGCTTATACACTCGGTGTTGCACTTGCACTTAAATCAGGTGTAAAGACAGCTTCTGAAGCTGCTGCAGTGATTGGTAAGGGTCTTCAGGCTTTCTGTATCCCCGGTTCAGTTGCTGAACAGAGAGACGTTGGTCTTGGTCACGGTAACCTTGGTGCAATGCTTCTTAAGGAAGAAACAAAGTGTTTCGCATTCGTTGCAGGTCACGAATCATTTGCTGCTGCTGAAGGTGCGATTGGTATCGCAAAGACAGCTAACAAGGTTCGTAAAGAACCTCTTCGTGTTATCCTTAACGGTCTTGGCAAAGATGCTGCTATGATTATTTCAAGAATCAACGGTTTCACATACGTTGAAACAGAATATGATTTCTATACAAGTGAGCTTAAGATTGTTAACGAAACAAAATATTCAGACGGCGAAAGAGCTGCTGTTCGTTGCTATGGTGCAAACGACGTTCTTGAAGGTGTTGCTATCATGAAGAAGGAGGGCGTTGATGTTTCTATCACAGGTAACTCAACTAACCCAACTCGTTTCCAGCATCCTGTTGCAGGCACATACAAGAAGTGGGCTATGGAAAATGGCGTAAACTACTTCTCAGTTGCTTCAGGTGGCGGTACAGGTCGTACACTTCACCCGGATAACATGGCTGCAGGTCCTGCTTCTTACGGTCTTACAGACACAATGGGTAGAATGCACGGTGACGCTCAGTTCGCCGGTTCATCTTCAGTTCCTGCTCACGTTGAAATGATGGGTCTTATCGGTATGGGTAACAACCCAATGGTAGGCGCAACAGTTGCATGTGCAGTTGCTGTTGAAGAAGCATCTAAATAAGAATAATATAATATAAAACGAAAGACAGAGTGTAAAAACTCTGTCTTTTTCATTTGGTGGAGAAATTATTTTTTTGGAAATTCATTTTTCAGGCTGCTTATTCCACATATAAAATTCATATCTACATTATAGTATTTTGCAAGAATAATCAGATTATCAACAGGGATTCTTGTTTTGCCACTTTCATAATCACAGTATGTTCGTTGTCCAATGTTCAATAAATAAGCAATTTCAGTCTGTGTTTTATCTGCATCTTCACGCAAGAAACGAATACACTCATTGTATTTCATTACATTCACCTCACAAAAATTGTATCATAGAGTTATAAACTCTATAATATGGATTGAGGTGATATGATGTTGAATACAATCTTACAACTTTACAGAGGGGAATTAGAACCTAAAAATTATATAGGTAACGGTAATACTGAATTGAGAAGAACAGAAATTCTAATTAAAAACAACTTTGACAAATTAAAAGAAGTTCTAAACGAAGACGAAAAGAAAACACTTGAAAAATATAGCGAACTTATTGATGAGTATGTGTTTCTGATGTCAGAACAAGCATTTTGTGATGGTTTTTGTCTGGGTATGCGAATTTCTGCAGAGGCAACAGGTGGAGTATAAATTATAATTTGTCGTTGAGGCTTCTCCTTGAGGAGAAGCTGTCTGCGGAGCAGACTGATGAGGTGTAGGTTGCGTTAGCAACCGTTAATTATCAATACAAAACAACTTTTCCACCTCATCCGTCACCTACGGTGACACCTTCCCCTCAAGGGGAAGGCAATATCCAGATAAACTCCAATTTGATGGCTTGAAATGACTGATGAAATATGGTAACATCAATGTGTAAAAAATGGTTGATGGGTGACTGTTATGTTCAAAAAAATTATTGCGATTATATGTGCTGTGTTGTCGTTTTTCGGGATTCCTGTTGGTGAGCAGGAGCTTTCAAATCCCGATGCGAGTGTGGAAGCTGTTGAGTTGTATTCATACATCTGTGATGTGTATGGTGAACACATAATTTCAGGTCAGCAGGAGTCAACATGGGTTGATGGCGAACAGTACGAATTTGAATTCATTTATGAAAACACAGGAAAATTGCCTGCAATTCGCGGTCTTGACTATATGAATGACGATTTTGAAGGTGTCAACCGTCGTGCGATTGAGTGGTACGAAAAAGGTGGTATTGTCACAATTTGTTGGCATTGCGGAAGTGATTTCAGCGGAAGTTGGAACGAAAGTATGAATACTGAAATTGCTGACTGGAACAAGGCGCTTACAGAAGGCACACAAGAATATGAAAAGCTTATTGCAGGTATGGATAAAGGTGCTAAAGCCTTGCTTGAACTTAAAGAAAAAGGTATTCCTGTTCTTTGGCGACCATTCCATGAGGCTGACGGTCAATGGTTCTGGTGGGGCAAAGGCGGAAACAAGAATTTTAAGAAATTGTGGAGGCTTATGTACGAGAGATACACAGGGTATTGGGAGCTTGACAATCTTATTTGGGTTTTAGGACTTTCTGAACGCGGTGAAGATTACAAAAAGTGGTATCCCGGTGACAAATATGTGGATATTGCAGGTGCAGACTCATATATTGACGGACCAAACGAAAATCTGTATAAAAAAGTGAAAAATGTGGTGGGCAAAAAGATGCCTGTATGCTTCCACGAATGCGGTAAGATACCTACGGTGGCAGAACTGCAGGAAACAAAGGCAAAATGGGTATGGTTTATGGCGTGGCATACAGAGTATATGGTTGACCGAAATAATATTGATGATTTAAACAGCATTTACAACGATGAATATGTGATTACATTAGATGAATTACCCGAGTGGTCATAATTTTACAGGACAAGAAAGCTTTTCTTGTCCTGTTTTTCTACAAAAATATGAAACAATTGACAAATAATAAAAATTGCGATTATTTATAGACTTTTTTCGTGGCTTGTGATATAATCTAATTAATTATTATGTGCGAATATGCCTTTTTGTAGGAGACTATATAATTATGAGAATTTTTAGAATAACTGTTGTGGTTTTATTCCTTATAATTACTTCTGTTTTTGGAATGTATTATGTCAATGAAAAACTTACGGAGGACGATACAATTCCGATGATAAGCGTTGAAGGTGAGTTGATTGAGGTCAGCCTTGATACAACTGACGAGGAATTGTTACAGGGTGTAACAGCTTATGACGAGAAAGATAAGGATATTACAGGACGAATAATAGTTGAATCTGTTTCCCAATTCATTGATGACGGTATCTGTAAGGTTACATATGCTGTTTGTGACAACGATAATCATGTTGCACGAGTTACAAGAAAAATTAAATATAAAGATTATGAATCACCAAAATTTTCTATGTCAGGAAGCTTGTGTTTCTCCATATATGAAAGCATAAATCTTGTTAAAATTATCGGTGCTCAGGATTGTATTGACGGAAATGTTACAAAAAACATTATCGTTACATCAGACGATTACACAAAATCTGTAGCAGGTGTTTTTAATCTTGAACTTTCTGTTTCTAACAGTAAAGGTGACGTGTCAATTATAAATGTACCGCTTGTTGTTGAGGACCGAAGTGTTGCATCGCCTAAAATTGAATTGACAGAGTATCTTATATATGTTGATAAGGGCGAGGAAGTTGACTTTTCAAAATACCTTGTTAAAGCACAGGACAACAGGGAAAATAATCTTACAAGTAATGTAAGAATTGAAACAAATGCCGATTTGAACACACCAGGTACATACGGTGTTCATTATTATGTAACTGATTCAGAAGGTGTACAAGGACATACCATACTTAATGTTATCGTAGGTTGAGATTATGAATTTATTTAACATAAGAATTGAAATATACAGTATAATACGAGATTTAATAAAAAATATTTGGGTAATCTTTTTAGCAATGCTTATGGGTTTTATGAGCATATATATTGCTACACAGACCTTTCATACACCTGAATATACAGCCAAGGCTTTGATTGTTGTGAATGCAAGAGGAACGACAGGCGGAGCATTATTTAATCGTTCGGTTGAAATGACAAAGGTTATTGCAAGAGTTATTGTTGATAAATCCGTAAAAGAAAAGGCTATTGAAAAGCTGGGTTATGATGAGTTTGACGGCGTCCTTATGGCTGATGTTGAGACGGACACAAACTTTTTGAATCTTATCGTAAGAAGTGATAGCCCTCAAAAAGCATATAACCTTTTAGTTGCAGTGCTGGAGTCTTATCCCGAAGTTTCTGACAGCGTTTTAAGTAATGCTGTTATAACGGTTTTAAAAATGCCCCAGTTGCCGAGTAGTCCATCAAACGGTATTTCAAGTACTAAACGAATAATCGCTATTGCAGCGATAACGCTGTTTGCGGCAGGTTGCGT
This sequence comes from Candidatus Fimenecus sp., assembly GCA_045595185.1. Taxonomy (GTDB): domain Bacteria; phylum Bacillota; class Clostridia; order Oscillospirales; family Acutalibacteraceae; genus Fimenecus. The sequence continues at coordinate 17,972 of JAZNZX010000036.1, forward strand.
GGTGCTTTTGTCCGTTTTGCGTGATACAGTTAAGGATGAAGAAGACTTTAATAATAAGTTAGAGGCAAAGCTTCTTGGCACAATTCCTCATGAAAGAAAAAAATTCAGAGTTAAAGGTGGTTTTGAGGTTAACAACAAACCGCTGATTATCCATAATAATGCGTTCATAACACTGGGCTTTGTTGAAAACTATCACAAAATCGCAGCAAAAATTGAACATATCAATCGTCGTAACGGTTCAAAGGTTTTTGCTGTGACAAGTGTTGTTGAAAACGAAGGAAAATCAACAAATGCAGCTAACATCGCAATTTCATTGGCAGACCGTGGTCATAAGGTTATCCTTATTGATATGGACTGTAAAAGTCCGAGTCTTCATCTTCTCTTTGAAAAGAATTATAGTGAAAAAGCAGAATTTTCAAACCTTATGACAGGAAAGCTGAAAACAAATGAATTCCGTTTAAGAAGATATAAGCACTCATCTATGTATTTAGCATTGAATACACAGCCATATGAAGAATACGGTGAATGGATAAAAGCAGGTACTTTAAGCAAGGTGCTTGAGGCGTTTAAAAAGCAAGTTGATTTTATTATTCTTGATACTGCTCCTGTAACCGTTGATGCCTTTGTTACTGACTTGGTGAAGATGGTTGACGGTACGATTGTTACTGTAAGAACGGACGTAGCGTTTGCATCTGATATTAACGATACCTTAACCACAATAAATGAAGTTGGTGGTAATGTGGTCGGATGTATCCTTAATGATGTATTCCCTGAATTGTCTTTCCTTACCTTGGCCGGTCTTGATGAAAGTGGCTTCCAATATGGCTTCAGGTATGGTAAGTACAAATATAGTAACGGTAAATATGGCAAGTATGGTCGTTACGGTCGTTACGATGACTATGAGAAAGAGTATAATGAACAAGAAGAAATTGATGCACAAGAATGATAGCTTTGCATCAGTAATGTATTTTTTTAGAAAAGCAACTTTTATGTAATTGAAGGAACGAAAACAGATGAATCAGACAGACAACAAAACATCAAATCAAAATACAAATAAAATTCAGTTAAAAGTAGAAGATGCTGTTATTGGTTTCAAAAAGCTTAGCTGGCTTTGTGTTCTTCTTGCAATTGTTTTTGGCATTGTTGTTTTTGTAAAGGAGCATGTGGAATTTGTGCCATATTACAAGGCAGAAGCCACATTGACTGTAAACACAGAAAAACAATCATCATCAATAGGTGGTATGTCAGTTTATGCATCTTACTATGACACAGCGGCTGCTTCACAGTTGAGCAAAACATTTCCTTTTATTCTTAACAGTACATTGCTTAGTGATGCTATTTGCGAGGATTTAAAGGTTTCAAGGCTACCTGCAAACTTAAGTGCAAGTGTTGTTCAGGGCTCCAGTATGCTTACCATAACATCTAAATCCCGTGACCCACAGAGTGCATATGATGTGTTGGTTTCTGCTGTTGATAATTACCCTGATGCCGCAAGGTACGCGTTGGGAAATATTGAATTTGAAGTGATTTCCGAACCTGTTGTGCCCATAGAACCATATAATACTCTCGATTATATCGGGCCGGTTTTTAAAGCTATGCTGGTAGGCTTTGCCATAGGTTGCTTGTTTATTGTAATTTATGTATATAGCCGAAACACATTGAGAACGCGAGAAAACATAAAGGCAAGTCTTGGTTGCGAAACATTGGGTATGATACCTCATGTCAGCTTTAAAAAGTACGGTAAACAGATTGACCAATCAATTTTGTGTACAAATGAAAAGGTTGATAAAAACTTCTACGAATCGGTTCGTATTTTAAGAAATGTCTTTAAAAACTCTCTTAAAAATGGCGAAAAGATTGTAATGGGAACAAGTACTTCTCCAAGTGAAGGCAAAACGACTGTTATTACAAACCTTGCATTATCACTTGTGGAAAAAGATAATAAGGTATTGCTTGTAGATGGTGATATTCGTCATCCGAGTGTTTCTCCGTTACTTGGTCTTGACCTTGAAACATTAGAATTTGAGATTGTTACAGAAAGATACAGTATTGCATACCTTGAAGATTTCGGTATATATTTTATGGTGTTTAACAAAAATGGTATTAAACGCTTAAAATATATGAACTCTACTTATGTAAAAAATATTTTTGATGAAATAAGAGACAAGTTTGATTATATTCTCGTTGACACACCACCTTGCGGACTTGTTTCTGACGCGTTGTTCTTTGCACAGGCGGCAGATGCAGCATATTATGTTATTTTGCAGGACTCCGTAAGAACTTCAAGGATACAGGAGGGCTTTAATAACCTTCTTGCAACGGATATAAGAATTTTAGGTTGTGTGCTCAATGGTGCACAGGCATCGCATACAGGTCACGGTTACGGATATGCTTATAGTGGATATGGTCACTATGGTCGCTATGGTAGCTATGGTCGTTATGGTCACTACGGTCGTTACGGCAGTTATAGTGGATTAGGAAGATATAGTCGATACAGCAGATACGGTAATTATGGCGGATATGGTCGTTACGGACATTACGGTCATTATGGTCACCACCATAGTCATCATAGCCATAAGAAAAGTTCGGAAAAGAAAAGTCATCATAAGAAATAGTGTGACATAAAAGGGTTAAGGGTAAAAGATTATGGAAATAAAAAAAGAGATGATACATCGTCAGCTTGCAGGGGACAACATTCTTGTTCCCGGTGGAAATGCAGTGCTTGATTTGAACGGACTTTTTGTAATGACCGAAACAGGTGCATTTATCTGGAGTGTTCTTCCACAAGCAGAAACAGAAGAAGATATTGTCAATAAAATGCTTGAGGAATATGATGTGGATAAAGAAACAGCACAAAAGGATGTTAAGGATTTTCTTGACAGACTTCGTTCATACGGAATAATTGATTAAAATAAAAAGGACAAGGTGAAAAACCATGTCCTTAATTTTTTGTTTGAATTAGTGTTTGAAGCAAGCATTGTATTCTTCAACCCAGCGAAGAATAGTTTTACGGTTATATGTAGTCGGCATTGCAGCAGTAACAGCTGTTGCTCTTGCTAACTGTAATCCCATTTTAACAACCTTTGCAAGAATTACCTTGTTGTTAACAAGACCGTTAAGCTTTGTTTTGATGTCATCCATTGACATACCACCAAGCATTGCACCAAGGCTTGTGGAATCTGCATCAATAGTCATATCGTCAGCATTGAGAATACCTTTTGCGAAAATGTAGTCAAGCTCAGGACCTTGGAGTCTTGTAAGAAGCAACTTAACACAAGCAAGAGGAGCTAATGCTGCACCGATTTCCTTGTAGAAATTTTTCTGATAAGTCCAAAGAGTTTCGGCACTGTATGAGCTGCTACAATCATTTGAAATTGCGTCAGCAAGAATTTTTGCTGCTTTAAGTGAATTTGCAATACCTGAACCAATCACAGGAACAGTCATAAACCCACTATCGCCAATTGCTGCGTAACCATCAGCAACAAGAACGCCTAATGGTTGACGAACAGGGATATTAGCAAAATCGTCAGCACGAAGAATTTCTGTACCGATACTTGGATTTCCCTCTCTAAGCATTTGAATCTGTTCCATAGCGTATTCACGGTCAAATGGACGGAAACGACCGATAAGAACATCTGTATGTTCTTCTTCAGTAGCAACCCAAGAAATGCCTAATTCGTTGTTAGGAAGAAGAATTACCTTGAATTTGTTGTGTTCTTCCACCTCACAAGTTTTATTAAAAAATGCTCTGTATATATAGAATTGTTCATATTCAATAAGGTTGTTCTGAATACCTGTTGAGGCAGGCATTGCTCGTCTTACAGGAGAATTAAGACCACAGGCATCAATAACAAGGTCAGCAAGGTATTCACCCTTGTCAGTTTTAATACCTGCAACACGATTACCAAGGAAAATTGGTCCTTCAATTGTATGCTCATACTGGAACTTTACACCTGCTTCTTCAGCGTGTTTAATAAGGTGAGCATAAATCTCGCTACGTTCCATCTGAATTTCCTTTTTGTCCTCTTCAGTATGCTGAGTAAGAGCAGTTTCCATAGCAGGGCCATAGAAGGTCATATCCTGCTTTAATTTATATTTACTTTCGTCAGGCATTGGAATACCGACTGCCGACCAACCTTTTCTGTCAAAAATATCTGTCCAGTCATAACCCATTTTGCCCTTTGCGTTTTTTTCGTAAACTGTTACATCGCAACCTCTTTTTGCAAGTAGCATAGCAGCGGCAATACCACCGTGTCCACCACCGGCAACAATAATTCTATTTCCCATAAAAATCCTCTTTTCCAACAAATTCCTAAGAAGGTTTATAAAAATTATATCATAAAACACTTGATTTTTCAACCAAGAAGATGATATAATATGCAGGATATTAAAATGGTCGAATAATGTGTTGTTTTGGTGAAATGTTAATGAATTGTTAACAAATCGTTGAAATAGCCAACAGACTGATGAAGAAAAGGATATTTTTGCGATGATGAATAAAAAACACAAGAATGCCGTTAAGGTGGAAATTCCTGAATACCAGACTATACGAGAAATCGTGTTCGAGGGTACTGCCCGCGGTGGTAACAATAAGCAGTTTATGTTCCTTGACAGAAATAAACAGCTTCAGGAATGCAACTATAACGAAACATTTTACAGAATCAGAACACTCAGCACATATTTTTACAGTAAAGGTTTAAAGAACGGCAAAAAGATTGCTATTGTTTCTGAAAACCTTATTGACTGGGGCTTCGCATACTACGCAATTATCGTAGGCGGTAATGTGTGTGTTCCTATGGATGCGAAGCTCTCTTATGAAGATATTGAAGACCAGATTATCCGTTGTGACTGTGATGCAGTCGTTTATTCAAAGAAATTCTCAAAATTTGTTGAGCAGATTAAGGCTAATCCTGAAGTTCCACAGATGGAATACTTCTTTATGGATGAATTCGACACATATTATATGGAAGGTGAAAAGTTAATTGATGCCGGTGACAACACATTCGATACACTTGAAATCAAGCCTGACGATTTAGCTGCAATCGTTTTCACATCAGGTACAACAGGTAAGAGCAAGGGTGTTATGCTTACTCATAAGAATGTAGCAAGTAACTGTTCTGCATCACTTCGTGTTCTTACAGGTCGTCATGCGATTGCTTTCTTGCCATTACACCATACTCTTTCATGGGTTAGTGGTCTTTATGCAACATATATAGTTTCTGAATGGGGTTACCTTTGTGATAGCCTTAAGGATATTCAGAGAGATATCAAGAAATTCCAGCCATACAACTTTACAGGTGTTCCGCTTGTTGTTGAAACAGTTTATGACAGAATCTGGAAAACTGCTCGTAAGATGGGTAAAGAAGAATTGCTCAAAAAGGGTATTAAAATCAGTAATGTGCTTATGAAATTCGGTATCGACAAGCGTCGTAAGATTTTCAAGATGGTTCACGATAATCTTGGTGGCAACCTTGATATGATTATCTGTGGTGGTGCATATCTTGACCCTAAATACGAAAAGGGACTTTACGACATCGGTATTGATGTTTTCAATGGTTACGGTCTTACAGAATGTTCACCTGTTATTACTTGTAATCATCCTGGCAAATTTAAGTTTGGTAGCGTTGGTACTCCACTTGATTGTAACGAAATCAAGATTGTTGACCCTGACGAAAACGGTGTTGGCGAAATCTATGTAAGAGGCTCAAATGTTATGGTGGGTTATTATAACGACCCTGAAGCTACTGCAGCTGCATTTGACGGTGACTGGTTCAAAACAGGTGACTTTGGCCGAATTGACGAGGACGGTTTCCTCTTTATGGTTGGCAGAAAGAAGAATCTTATCATCCTTTCAAACGGTAAAAATGTTTCTCCTGAAGAAATCGAAGAAAAACTTATGAACACAATTCCTTATGTTAAGGAAGTTCTTGTTTATCAGGAAGGCGACAAGATTACAGGCGAATTCTTCCTTAATGAGGAGGATTACCCTGATTGCAGAGATAGTCTTGACGCAGATGTTAAGAAGACAAATGCGACTATGCCAATGTTCAAACGTGTTGGTAACATTGTTATTCGTGACGAGGAATTCCCAAAAACAACAACAATGAAAATCGCAAGAAAATATCATACAAACTAAACATCATATAAGAAAAATGCTATCCGTAATTGGATAGCTTTTTTTATTGGTCAATAGCATTTGTAACGGTTTCATTGAATACTTTGTATTTATGTGGTTTACTTTCAATTGCTTCGCTAATTTTAATGTTTGCAAAATCGCTGTACATTTTTGTTATAATTTTTTGAAACTTAATTGTTTCATTTTTGCGTACACTTTTTGTCATTTTTTCTTCAGTAACAGAATAGGGAACTCCGATTTTAATCCTTGTATGATGTTTTTTTAGTCCGAATGTACGATGAATAACAACAGGTAGTATTCTTACATTTGCTGTTTTTGCCAATAAAAGAAATCCCGATTGAAAATCACCTATTTCTTGTGTTTTAAGAGTTGTTCCTTCTGGAAAAAGTATAACGGATTTTCCTTTTTTTAACTGGTCAGCACAGTCTCTTGCCCATTTCGTTGATGCAGAAAAACGGTCAACAGGAATACAGTCAAGGTTTTTCATAAGAAAATTCCAAGGGAAACTTTCCATAATATCTTTTGCTGCCAAAGAACAGACGTTTTTATTTAAAAATGCGTATCTTATAATCGGACCATCAGCCTCGGCAACACGAAATTTGTTGGTTTTTCTTGTGTGATTACAAATAATAACCATAGGTTCTTTCAGTTCTCTGTCCTGAATACTCTCGTCCTCAAATAGTATTTTCGGGTTGTAACAGAGTTTCACAAGAAAATATGCTAGTTTTTCCTTGAATGTTTCTAATTTGTACATTTAAATCCTCCGTATTATAATTATCACAATTTTAAAACAAACACAATAAGGGGCGGTATTTTCTTCACATACTGCCCCTTATTGCTATTGCAGAAATAACCGAATAAGTGTAAGAAAAGGATTAAATGAATTATGGTTTTAAAATATGAGGGGTTTTCCTAAATTTATTTTCGGTTATTCCAAATGCAATCTGCTTTAGGTTGCCATTTGTTAGCATAATTACGGCATTTTTTACATAGGTGCTCAACCGTTTCGGGAGATTCAAGGTCTGTGCTCACAGCACCTGTTTCCTTTACCATTTTTTCTAATGCATCAGGATTTTCAAGCATAGGGCAAGGCATCAGATGGTTTTCGTTAAATGGTTGATTCTTGTGATATGCCATAAACAATGGGCTTTGTAAAATTTCAAGAATTGATGATGTATGTATATTTGAATCAGAATAATGGATGAAAACACAGGGCTCTGCATCACCTGCAGAATTGATGTGGAAATAGTTTCTTCCTGCTGCAATACAGCCACCTACATATTCACCATCGTTCTGGAAATCCATTGGGAAGAATGGAATACTGCATTTTTCAGAGCGAATATATCTTATTCGTTCAAGCATATATTTTCTTTGTTCCGGTGTCGGTAAAAGGTCAGTTACGGCTTTGTTGCCGATTGGCATATAGTGAAAATAGAAACCAAACTTTGCACCTTTGGCAGAAATCATTGATAAAAAGCTGTCGCTTGTAACGGATTCTATATTTTGACTTGTATAACATATTGATGTACCGAATAAAATGCCATGTTTTTTCAGCAAGTCCATAGCATTCATAACTGCGTCATAATGTCCGTCACCACGACGGGCATCATTTGTATCGGGAGAGCCTTCAATAGATAGTAAGAATGCAATATTACCTACGCGTGTTAATTCGTTGCAGAAAGTTTCATCAATTAGTGTAGAGTTTGTATAAATTGCAAATTGAACATCGTTGTGCTTTTCCGCAAGTTTAATCAAATCGTTTTTACGGACAAGTGGCTCACCACCTGTAAGCATATAGATATATACACCAAGTTCTTTGCCTTCCGTCACAATTTTATCCATATCTTCAAAACTTAAATTATGTTTGTTGCCATATGTACCTGCCCAACAGCCCGCACAATGCATATTACAGGCAGAAGTAGGGTCAAAAAGTATTAACCAAGGAATATTACAACCGTATTTTTTACGATTTTTTCGTATTAGCTTTGTTCCTCTGAAAAATGCCTCATAGCCTAAATTCAGCAGAGTTGTTTTTGCAACATTTGGATGGGTTTCATCAAGCACATGGTTAATCATATTCATCCAACGACTATTTGGGTTTCTGATTTCTGCTCGTACCTTGTCATAGATGTCATCTGAAAAATCGTCATCCCAGAATTGTTCTGCCATATCAACAATTTTAAGAAAAGCTTCTTCACGGTTTTTGCTTAACTTACTTAAGGCTCCGTCAATAAGTGTACCGACTAATTTTCTTTGCATAGAGTGTGACATAGAATTAATTGATTTTTCCATAATTAACTTCCTTTCAAAATTAAACAACCACCTTTAATGTAATTATATTTTTATTTTGAAAAAGAGTCATTAGACAACCAATTTATTATGTCTTAATTTTTGACAATTTATAACAGGAGTGTATTTTATTCACTGGTGCCGTGCTTCTTATGTATTGCTATAATTAAGCGAACAACAAGAGAGCGAAGTTTCTCAATAAATTCATCAGCGGTCATATTGCTATGAGATAACAACCATCTTTCTAACGCACACATTACACCGTCAGTAATAAATTGTGCCTGAATTTTATCAATTGAAGTTCCGTAAATATCTTCGTTGAATAAAACATCTAATTCATTGTAAAATTTTTCGTATAGGATGTCGTATAAGTGTGAGCGAAAAGAATTTTGACCATCAATTGCCAACGCTTTTCGATAAAACTTGCGATTTTCATAGAGATAATAGCAGAGGCTAAGCATTAAATCCCAAGTTTCCAGACAAGAAGAACGAATAGCGAATTGGTTGAATTCTGTATCAAAAATCCAATTAAGAAGGTCGAATTTGTCCTTGAAATGATAGTAGAAACTTTTGCGATTCATATTACAGCCGGTGCAAATATCATTTATGCTGATTTTATGAAAACTCTTTTCCTGCATAAGTGTTTTAAGTGAATTTGCCAACGCCATTTTGGTAATGCTTGAATCTGCCATATTCTCTCAAACCTTTCTGTAATAAAAAAGACGGGACTTACCTGTATAACAGATAAGTCTCGTCAATTAAGATGATGCCAGGAATAATTCCAAGATGTTGACTTCATCGCATTTTTTATATGCTGACTACTCCCTTATTTATACATATTATATCAAAAAAGGAGTATGTTTTCAACAATCTTTCCTTGGACAGTTTTGCACAAGTGTCCAAAGAAAGATGCCTAACAGTTTTGTTAATTAAAGGTTGTAGTATTTATCGAATTCTGCTGGATGAGGAATTGCAGAAAGTTGACGACATTCTTCGCGTTTTGCCTTAATGAAGTTTTTGATAAGTTCTTCTGGGAAAACACCAGCTTCTGTAAGGAATTCATAGTCAGCTTCAAGAGCGTCAAGAGCTTCTTCAAGAGATGCAGGAAGATGGCTGAGCTTTGCTTTTTCTTCATCACTGAGGTGATAAAGGTTTACATCATATGGTCCCCAACCGTTTGCGTGTGGGTCAATCTTGTTCTTAACACCGTCAAGACCTGCCATAAGAATTGCTGCATAGCAGAAATATGGGTTGCAAGTTGCGTCAGGGTTGCGGAGCTCGAATCTGCGCTTGTCAGGACTCTTTGCATAAGCAGGAATACGGATAACAGCACTTCTGTTTGATGTTGCATAACCAACTGTTACAGGAGCTTCAAATCCGGGGATAAGTCTCTTGAATGAGTTTGTGCTTGGGTTTGTAATAGCACAAAGAGCACCGATGTGCTTAAGAAGACCGCCCATGAAATAGTGAGCAGTTTCGCTGAGTCCTGCGTAACCGCTGTCGTCAGCAAATACAGGCTTTCCGTCCTTGAAAAGAATCATATGTACGTGCATACCGCTACCTGCTTCACCGTAAATCGGCTTTGGCATAAATGTAGCTGTCTTGCCATACTTAAGAGCTGTATTGTGAATGATATACTTAATCCACATTGTTGCGTCAGCCATATGAACAACCTCGCCAAGCTGAGGCTCAATTTCAAACTGGCCTGATGCAGCAACCTCAGGATGATGGTAGTTGATTTCAATACCTGCATCCTTCATAAGCATACACATTTCACTACGGCATTCGTATGAGATGTCAAACGGTTTTGCAATATGGTAGTTTTTCTGCTTAGGAACAACAACACCTTTGCCTTCAATATCAGAGTTCCAATATGACTGCTTTGCGTCAACAGTAGCACCGATATATCTGCCTTCAACATTCCATGTAACATCGTCGAAAAGATAGAACTCAAATTCAGGTAAAATCTTCATTTCATCAGCAACACCGCTGTTCTTCATATGCTCAACAGCAGCCTTAATGATATTACGAGGATACTGTGCAAGAGGACGGTTTTCAGGGTTAGCAATAATCATTGCATTACCTGTCATTGACAATGTAGGAATTGAACAGAATGGGTCGATAACTGCTGTATCAGGGTCAGGAATGAACACCATGTCACTCTTTTCAACAACAGCATAGCCATAGTTGGAAGCATCAAAACCAATACCACTCTTCATTGTGTCCTCTGAAAAGTTTTCAGCAGGAATTGTAACATGACGGTACTGACCGTTGATGTCAACCATTTTGAAATCGACCATTTTAATGTCATTTTCTTTGATAAGATTAAGAACGTCGTTTATGCTCTTAGCCATTTTAACATCTCCTTAAAAAATACTATGTGATAAATATATCACAATTTTTTCCTGTTCGCAATAGTTTAGTAGGGGATAATGATTATAAATTATGATTTACAATTTATCGGGATGTTTAATATGGAACAGAGCACCATGTAGGGGCGATTCACGAATCGCCCGAATTGGTTTTACAGCATACTTGGGAACGGGTCATTCGTGAATGACCCCTACAAGGTTTTTGTTTCTATTTTAATTTCATATCATCACGATAAACTCCAATTTATCAAAACTCAACTACCGATAAGGCCTTCTTTAAGTGTAACATCAAAGCCTTGTTCCTTGTATCTCTGATACATATCGTGGTTATTTATGATATTTACGATTCTGCCCACAAAGAATGCAATAGGCTTAAGGTACCAAGCTGAATTTTCAAAGCTGTGACCACCTTGTTTTGATGTCTTTGTGATTTCAAGACGGTTAAATTCTTCGTTACCGTTACTTGTATATGACTTGAATGTGAGAGTATCCTCTGTAATATCAATAAGGTTGTAAATAGTCTCATTTTTTTCAAGACGAGTATAGCCAACGTGTTCACCGACAGGTGGTGTGTTGCCTTCGTCGTCAACTATTGAATCCTGACCATGTAATGAGCCTGATGCAATATAAACTGTGCCCTGTGGGTCAGTAAGCTGTGCGTTGTGGCCTGTTTCTTCAACAGTTTCTCTGCCATAGATGACATTTGAAACATTGTAATAATGGCTGTGACCGTAAAGGCACAAGTCAACACCGAATTCATCGAAGAAAGGTGTCCACAAAAGCTGTAGCATTGTGTTTTCTGTATAAAGCCAAGGTTCTCTGCCACCGAACATATCGTGGTGCATAACTGCAATTATCCATACAGCATCTTCGTTCTGTTCAGTTGCATTTTTCATAAAGTTGTAATGCTCTTTCATTGAAACATTACAAGAATCAAGGATAAGGAAAAGTGCATCGCCTTGTCTGAACCAATAGTCGTTGCCTATGTATGATTTAAAGGTCTGTTCTTCTTCGTTTGAAAAAGCAGTATAGTCTTTATAACCGACACTCTTTCTGTCGTGATTTCCAACTGCAAGTGATAATGGAAGTGATTTTGTGAGAATAGGTGAGCTTAAGCCCTCATATTCGTTTCGAAGACCTTCTGTCGCCTGGTCACCACCTGAAACAACTGCGTCAATTGTGTTGCCCTGAAAACCTGCTGATTTTACGGCATCTTCAAGTGTTTCATTCCAAAGATATGCTGTATCACGAAGCTTGTTCTCCTCTTCGTCACTGTGTTCGGTGATGTGAATATCAGAAACATAAAGAACGGTGCTTGTGTCATTGTCTTCAATAGTAAATGTGTATAAAATTGACTCAAAATCGTCACTAAAACACTTGTAACTGTAAATCCCTGTATCGAGGTCAGTAAGAGTTACAGAAAGACGATAGTCGCCCTCTGCAGTTTGCTTTGCAGTTGCGTCGATTTTTTCGGTACCTTTAATGCCTTTTAATTCAACATATCCTTCTTCAGAATCGGAATACCAAGCAATCGTTCTGTCATTTTCGTCACTGCCCACAAACATAGTCACAGCAGAATCGTATGCTTCGGTTTTATTATCCCAGCTCTTGTCCCAGATGCCCTTGCTGATTTCATCAAACAACGCAAAAGCAGGTGTTGAAATATTAAAGAGCATAACAAAAACCATAATAATGCACATTAAAGTTTTAGTCTTTTTCATATCCGTTTCCCCTTTATTTTACAAAATTTACAAATTTATTATACTATGAACAAGGGGAAAACGCAAGATGATAGATAAATAAGAAAAGCCACTTCCTAAGAAGTGGCTTTCTGTGTCTAACTACTCCACCTTTGATACAAAATGGGGGGAGGTTGCAAATCGTGATAGCGGGTTGCAATTTGGAGTTGCAGGTTGCAAATCCTCAAAACAGGTTTCAACCGGTTGTTCAAACCAAAATCAATAGTTTTGATACCGCTACTTTTTTAATATTTGACTTGAAAAAGCATAGGTGAATCATATTAAATATGAAGAAAAAATAACGTTAAGATTTTCTATTATTGTTGAATAACATTGTTTATCTTGTTTTAGTTGTTCATACAACGATAATATTTTAATGGAGTCATCAGCAGATATTACATCTATATTTAAAATCTGTGCGTTATTCAAATCATTTGGTTCAAATTTATCTAAACCACCACCATATTCTCGCTTATTTATTTTTAATATTTTTTGAGAAATAGGTGTTAATAAATAACAGAACAATATATTCGTAGTTTTTTCGTTGTTGTAATTATCATTAAGATAAACACCGTGAAATGTTGTTAGATTTTTAGACTGTGTTTCGTTTCGCACAATTTTCATAGAATTCCTGTTGAAAACTGAAATCCAAATTGGAGCATGTTCTTTTTTTTCAACTGAATACCATGGTGTGCGGTGGCTGGTTAAATAGCTCTTATCGAAATTGTTATTTTCTCCAAATTTAATGTACGCAAAATCATTTTCACTAATAGCATTGTTTCCATTGAAAATATGTACTTTTTTATTCGAGGCGTATAATTCTTGAAAATCATTTTCTTGAAAAATTAATTTTTTTACGTCTGGAGATTTACATACACACTTAACTAGTGAAACTGAACTTAATCCCAGATTTTCAATTTGTTTTTTATTTAATGTAAAGAAATCATTTCCACCAGTCGCTATTCCTCTCTTAACTTTGGCTACCTTAGAGAAATTTATGAGATTTTTATAAGACTGATTTTGGCTAAATGAAAAGTACATATTCCATTTTTCCTTATAATTCAGTTCGTTATAAGAATAAAACTTGGAATTTTCAAAAGAATTGTTTTCTATTTCTTCAATATTGTTTACTAAAACAAATTCGACCTTTTCATGTTCTGTTTTTTCAAATAACAATATACACGATGTAGTTAGTGCATCGTCAAAAATTGAGAGTGTGCTATCAAATTTGTAAATAGCCTTAAGAAATTTGTTTTTAATAAAAAATTTTTTTATTCTTTCTCCATACCCGGCATTTAGAAATTCAAAGGGAACTATATAGGCACATTTGCCGTTTTCTTTTAGTTCATACAAGCTTTTTATCAAAAAATACACACACAAATTGGAATAACCACTAATTTCAAAATCAAACTTTTTTTTAAAAAATTCAATATATTCATTTCGATTACATATTTCTTGGAATTTATTATAAGGCGGGTTGCAAATAATAATGTCAGGTTTTATTTCAATTTCTGACAACAGGTAATCTTCTTTTTTGTACTCTACATTAAAATCTAGAACATTACTAGATGCTTTTATCATTTCACCATCAATATCATATGCAAGGTACTGAAGATTTTGTTTCTTCTTTGATTCAAGAAATTTCAGAAAAACGCCTTGACCAACAGCGGGGTCTAAAACTTTTTTTGCGTTTTTATGATAAACAAGTTCACACATAAAATCAGCAATTGTAGGATTAGTAAAAAACTGTCCTAACTCTTGTTTTTTGCTTCTCATAAATCAATCCCCAATAAATTCTTGAACGCTTGAACATTCAATGATGATAAACTATCTTTGAACTTAACGTAAAACAGCAATCTACCACGACCTAATTCTTTCATTTGGCTGTAGTGTTCAGGCAAAAACACTTTTTCTAACACATTCTCCTCTGTATTAGCGTGAATTTTAATCGTTGTTTTATTTTGGTTTTTTACATCAGATTCCAAAAAGTAATCGATTCCTTCTAACTCGGGATTACTTATAAGTGTCAATATTTTTTCAAACGAGATGCCATATGCCTTGTCGAAAAAAACCTGAATATAATAATGTGGAACATTGTATTTTTTTACCCAATTATATACTACTTTCAAATCCTCGACTTTGGGTGTAATGCTCAAAAATGTTCTTTTGGACATTTCTGTTAAATTTGTTTTTAACTGTTTTAATAATTGGGATAGTTCCAATAATTGTTCGGTGCTTTTCCAAGAAGGGCATCTAAATCTGATCACATGCATATTATCTATGGTAATGGAGTCTATCAATTTATACAACTCTTTATCTTTACTAAAAAGCAATTCACCATAATTTTTAATAATAATTGATTTTATTTCTAAAACAGATTTTACTAAATGCTCGTGTTTTTCAGCCATAAATAATTCATATTTATCAAACAGAAACGCACTTGAACGCACTTCAATGCCACATTTTGCTAAAGGAACTATATTGTCCAATTCGTTTTTTTCAAAATGGCTGATATTATATGTATCATATGGAAAATCATTTTTGTCAAAAATCAAAATGTCTGGTCTTTTTCCAATTTCATCCAATTCATCCTGATATTTTTCATAAAATTCTTTGAAGTTTTCTTCTCCAGCAACTATATCATCATCGCGTCCATATTTTACAGCTACATATTTTGACGAATAGTTGTTTATACCGTTTAACAGAGTTTTTTCAGCCCAATCACCTTGTTCTTTGTTAGTTAAAAATTCAGAAGAAACCTGAGTGGGTGCTGTGCCCCTACTTCTTTCTGCATTAAAATCTACAATAGTAGTACTGATTTGGGATATGATTTTTTCAATTTTTTCGATATATGTCATTTTCACAACTCCTTTTGATAATTCAATAAAATATTATTCTATTAAAACTATATCATAAAAAACAAAAAAGTACAACAGTTGTATTAAAACCGTTGTACTTAGGTGGTGGAGATGGCGAGAGTCGAACTCGCGTCCGAAAATCTATTCCTGAAACTTTCTACGAGCGTAGTTTATCTATTGGAGTTCCCTACGCGACAGCCGACAAACAGGCATTCGTTTCGGTAGCCCTGTTATGTGTGACGGACTACAAGGCGGTTATCCGTTCACATTTACTGCTAAATGACACTCCTGACCGAGTCGCAGTCCTCTCGGGGGAATGCTCGCCGCTAATTAAGCAGCAAGAAGTACTTTTTCGTTTTTGTCGTTTATTTTTGATAAACCGTCCGTTTTATAGTGGGCAGACTCCACTGCTCGCTTATCGCAGTTCAAAATCCCCGTCGAAATCCTTTCATCCCCAGATATATAATTATGAATTCGTAATTATTTGTTTTGAGTTTTTGTGATTGCTGTTAGAATTTTTATCAATTCTTTGCAATCACTATGAATACTTTCGAATTGGTCTTTTGTGATATAGTCACTTTCGTAAAGAAGTTCAAGCCAGTACTCGGTTTCACTTGCTTCTTTGAGTGATATATTAAGTTTAGCATAAAAATCAGGTTTGCTTTGAGCTCTTATAGCTTCTCTGACATTTGCACCAATACTTGTTCCACTTTTTAAAATCTGCGTTGAAATAACGCCGATACGATGATTGGTATCAAGATATTTATATAGTTTTACAATTCTTAAAGCAAAAGCCTTACTTTTTTCAACAATGATATTTTCCATAGTTTTAATTCCGAATTACGCATTACGAATTACGAATTATCTCATTCTTTCTTTTAAAGAACGTTCGATTGTTCGTTGTGCTTCTTTTTTAGCGGCAACATCGCGTTTGTCGTAAAGCTTTTTACCTTTACAAAGACCAACCTGAACCTTTGCTCTGCCTTTCTTGAAATAAACAGATAATGGAATTAAAGTGAGACCGTCTTGCTTTGTTGTGCCAAGAAGACGCATAATCTCCTTTTTGTGCATCAAGAGTTTTCTGACTCTCAATGGGTCACGATTAAAGATATTACCATGGTCATAAGGGCTTATGTGCATACCGTTGACAAAAAGTTCACCTTCAACAATACTGCACCAAGCATCCTTAAGGTTGCATTTGCCCTGTCGCAAAGATTTTACCTCTGTACCCACAAGCTCAATGCCTGCTTCATAACTCTCAATGACGAAATAATCATGGAGAGCTTTTTTGTTTTGTGAGATTGTAGTGTTTTCTTTTTTCTCTGCCATAACTATTTCTCCTTTATTATATTTGATGGTCATTCTGAGGAGTAAAACGACGAAGAATCTCTACGGTATTTCTACCAATTATGGTAGAGATTCTTCGCTTCGCTCAGAATGACAACTCCCTTTGCGACGAAGTGAATGCAGGCATGGAGGAATCCCTCCACCACCTTCGGTGGTCCCCCTCCCTTTGACAAGGGAGGCTGTGTCATTACGCGTTATAACAAACTTCTGCCTTTGAGGGCTCTTGAAAGTGTTATTTCGTCTGCGTACTCAAGGTCACTACCCACAGGGATACCGTAAGCAAGTCGGCTTACCTGAATACCCATTGGTTTTAAAAGTCGTGCAATATACATTGCAGTTGCTTCGCCTTCGGTAGTTGCATTTGTAGCCATAATAACCTCGTTTACCGTGTCGTCTGCCATTCGTTGAAGCAATTCCTTAATACGGATGTTGTCAGGTCCCATGTTGTTCATAGGTGAGATAACACCATGTAAAACATGGTATGTGCCCTTGTATTCGTGAGTACGCTCAAAGGCAGTAACATCACGAGGATTTTCAACAACGCAGATTACAGACGGGTCACGCTTCGGGTTACTACAAATACTGCATTTTTCATCCTCTGTAAGATTGTGACATACAGAACAGGTATGAATATTTGTATGAGCGTTGTTTATGGCATCCACAAGGCTTTTTGTATCCTCGTCATCAAGACCGAGAATATAATACGCCATACGCTCCGCCGATTTTACACCGACAGAGGGCATTTTGCGAAATTCTTCTATCAATTTTTCCAATGATAGTATAGCCATAATTTATGCTCCAATGTACTCACTGATTGAGTTGAAGTGTGATTATCAGTGAGATAATTTTTTGTCAGAGCCGTCAAAAAGCACAGGCAATACTTTGTGTATTAACGAGCATTTTGGACGAGCTATGACGGAAAAGTAGCCAGTGAGAATTGCGTTTCAATTCAATCAGTGGGTACACTTTAGAAACCGAGACCCGGAATATTCATTCCACCTGTGATTTTGCCCATTTCTCTTTCTGCTGTTTCGTCAGCCTTTCTCATTGCCTCGTTCACTGCAGCAATAAGTAAATCTTCAAGCATTTCAACATCTTCAGGGTCAACGACATCCGGCTGAATTTTAACTGAAACGAGCTGATGCTTGCCGTTTACCGTAACATCAACTGCTCCGCCACCTGCAGAAGCGCTGTATTCTGCTTCTTCACATTCCTGCTGAACGCGAGTCATTTCTTCCTGCATCTGCTGAATGCGTTTCATCATATTTGCCTGACCGCCCTGATTTGGTATTCTTGCTTTCATTTTTATTCCTCCTCAATTTTCACACCAAGATTTCTCGCCTTTGACACAAGGTCAGAAAGTGGATTTTTTGGTGATTGCTCCTGCTTGTTATTGTAAACAGCAAGTGTATATGTTCTGCCTGTTATCTGTGTAACGGCTTCTTTTATGGTTTTTGAATAGTCACCTGTTTTAAGATACATTTCAAGAACAGGTGAGCCCTTGATTAAGAGATATTTCCCCTGATGAATGAATGCTGATGAACCTGTAAGCATAGCAATAAGGCTCTTATCCTGTGAGAAAACTCGGTCAAGGACCTCAGGCCACTTATCAAACGGAACTGTTCCCATATTTTGAGGAACAACCTTTTCTTCCTGTGGTTCAGGAGGTGGCTCCGGAAGTGGCGGTTCATCGTCAATCGGTTCTTCCTTTACCTGAACAGGTGCTTCCTGTTTTACAGGCGGAGTTTCTGTCTTTACAGGTGCAGGTTGTCTTTCTGCCTTTACCGTAATATTTCCTGATGCAACCATACTTTCAAGCTCGCTGAGTCTTCGGAGGATTGCGTTCATATCGCTGTCGAGAGCAGGTGTACAAAGTCGTATAATACAAAGCTCGGCACTTGTTCTGCGATTTGCACCTTGTTTCATTGTTGATGCAGATGCTGTAAGCACATCAATACAGGACATAATAGTTGCAAGAGTTGTTTTGGCACTCTGCTCACGGATAATCTCAATTTCACCTTGTGAACAGATAATCATATCCTGAAAATTCTTAACAGCCTTTGAGACCATAAGATTTCTGAAATGACTTGTAAGCTCTGTAATGAGTCTTTCCATATCGCAGGAATCGTTATAGAGCTTGTTCACAACTTCTAAAGCTTTTGCTGCATCTTTTTCGATAATGCAGTTGCAAAGTTCGAAGATGTGTTCGCGTCCTGCAAGACCTGCACTACTTGCAACAGCGGCAGAGTCGATAATTCCCTCGTATGATGAGCAACGGTCAAGGAGTGAAAGAGCATCTCGCATAGCACCGTCGGCAATTCGGGCAATAAGCATAGCACCGTCATCACTTAACTGAATATTTTCCTTTTCGGCAACTTCTTTAAGTCTTTCTGCGATTGCTTCAGGTGGAATTCGCTTAAAATCGAATCGCTGACAACGAGAAAGAATAGTTGACGGTAATTTGTGAACCTCAGTTGTTGCCAATATGAAAATAACGTGTGCAGGTGGCTCTTCAAGAGTTTTAAGAAGAGCATTAAATGCACCGATTGAAAGCATATGAACTTCGTCGATAATATAAACTCTGTATTTTGCGTTGGCAGGAGTAAAGTTTGCTTCTTCACGCAAATCACGAATATTGTCAACACCGTTGTTGGAAGCGGCGTCAATTTCGATAATATCAAGAATTGCACCTGAATCAATACCCTTACAGATTTCACATTCATTACAAGGGTTTCCGTTATTTGAGTTTATACAGTTGACTGCTTTTGCAAGAATTTTTGCACAAGAGGTTTTACCTGTTCCACGAGAGCCTGTAAAAAGGTATGCGTGACTTGTTTTTCCTGTTTTCACAGCATTTTCAAGTGTTTTTGTGATATGCTCCTGTCCTACAACATCAATAAATGTTGATGGTCGGTATTTTCTGTAAAAAGCACGATACATAACATTACCTCCTTGAACAAAAGTTGAGTTCAAAAGACTTTAGTACTCACTGATTGGGGTATGGTGCAGTTGACAGGGAGTACTCCATATTAAAAATGCCTTAACTCAGTCATGTGTCGTGCAGGCAAACTGTGGCGCCCGATGCAAACCGCTTAATGCTGCTCGGTTCCCCGCCTGACATGATTCACAGCGCCTCGCCGCACAGGACCCACACGGCACACGACTGAATTAAGGCAAAATTATTAAGTCAAGTAATTATACTATATATAAATAATAATTTCAAGAGGAATTTATATACTATTTTTGTTGTAGAGAAAAAGATTTTGTGATAGAATAGGAATGGATAATTTTTAGTCTGACCAAAATGGGGGAAAAGAAAATGTTTAATATTATTCCTCAACCTACAAGTATTCTTGTAAACCGTGATAAAAAGGGATTTACTTTGCACACGGGAACAATTATTTCACCATATCCATTTGTCCAGGAGTTTGTTATATTTGTGAGAAAAACTCTTAACAAAAAAGTATATGTTCACGAGGATACTTTTGAAGAAAGAAGCATTATTCTCACCCTTGATGAGTCCTTTGAAACTAACGAAGGATATTCAATAAAATGTGAAAATCGTCGCGTTTTCATAAAAGCAAAGACAGAATCAGGTCTTTTTTACGGTTTGCAAACTCTTAAACAGATGATTTTACAGACTGATGGTAAAATTCCGTATGTTGAACTTTCTGATACTCCAAGATTTTCATATCGTGGATTTATGCTTGATTGCGGACGATATTTCTATACAGTTGATGAAATAAAAAGAATAGTTGACCTTATGGCTCTGCATAAACTTAATGTGTTGCATTGGCACTTAACAGAGGACCAAGGTTGGCGAATTGAAATTAAAAAATATCCTTTACTTACTGAAAAAGGCTCAAAAAGAAGTCATACCAACTTCAATAACAAGCCTCACGGTGGATATTATACACAAGATGATGTAAAGGAAATTGTCGCATATTGTCATGAAAGATTTATCAAGGTAATTCCTGAATTTGACATTCCCGGACACAGCGTTGCTGCTATTTCCTGTTATCCTGAACTTTCCTGTCTTGACAGAAAAATGGAAGTTGCTACTCATTGGGGTGTTAAGCACGATATTCTTTGTGCAGGTAAAGAAAGCACATACAAATTCGTTTATGATGTGCTTGATGAACTGATTGAACTTTTCCCTGATAAGGTGATTCATATCGGCGGTGACGAGGCGGTTAAAATGCGATGGAAAAACTGTCCTCATTGTCAAAAGGTTATTAAGGATAATAATCTTAAAGATGAAGATGCTTTGCAGATGTTCTTTATGAACAAGGTTAACGATTACCTTAAATCAAAGGGCTATTCGTCAATAATGTGGAATTATGATGAGAATAAAAATGCAGATATTCTGAACACGGATATTGCCTGGGATGTCTGCGGAATGGGCAACGATAAGGAATTAGTTAAAAAT
This sequence comes from Candidatus Fimenecus sp., assembly GCA_045595185.1. Classification (GTDB taxonomy): domain Bacteria; phylum Bacillota; class Clostridia; order Oscillospirales; family Acutalibacteraceae; genus Fimenecus. Next base: position 39,142 of record JAZNZX010000036.1, read on the forward strand.
GAAATAAAACGCGGACGAAAGATGATAAACACTTGCTGTTATCCGTATTATTTCGATTTTCCTTACGGTTGGAACACATTGAAAATGGTGTGTGACGATGACGGTGCGTTGACAGACGATGACAGCGAAACAATGGGCATTGAAGCACAGATGTGGACAGAATATGTTCCCGATATGAAACGCCTTGAATTTCTTACATTCCCTCGTCTTGGTGCAATGGCAGAAAATGCGTGGGCTGAAAAGGGGGCTACTTCTTTCTCGACTTTTATGTATAAGGCACCTGACTATTGTAGGTTGCTTGATGTGTATAAGGTGGGTTATGCACCACTTAAAAAGGCGTGTCCGTCATTTATATACAAACACGCATCATCACTTTGGTTTAAGCGTCGTGTTTTCCATTGGGAAGGATTACACAACCTGATTGATGATAAAAAAGCAGAAAAAGAAGCAGAAAAAATAAAAGAAGAAATTTCAAAAAGGGAAAATTAATTATATAAATAAAAATTGAGGTGTTATACAAATGAAAAAATATGTACTTGCTCTCGACCAGGGAACAACAAGCTCACGCGCAATTCTTTTTGACAAAAACGGTAATATCTGTTATAAAGCTCAGCACGAGTTTAATCAGATTTATCCTCATACAGGTTGGGTTGAGCACAATCCTATGGAAATTCTGTTTTCACAGTTGCAGTCGGTAATGGAAGTAATGGCTGAAAGCAAAGCAACTGCAGAGGATATTGCTTCAATCGGTATTACAAATCAGCGCGAAACAACTGTTGTATGGGACAAATCAACAGGAAAACCTGTTTATAATGCGATTGTTTGGCAGTGTAGAAGAACTGCCGATTTATGCGAAAAAATCAAAGCTGATGAAGAATTGACCAAATATATTACAGACCACACAGGTCTTGTTGTGGATGCTTATTTCTCCGCAACAAAGATTAAGTGGATTCTTGATAATGTCAGTGGGGCAAGAGAATTAGCAGAAAAAGGTCAGCTTCTTTTCGGTACTATTGAAACATGGCTTATCTGGAATCTTACAGGTGGTGCTGTACATATTACTGACTATTCAAACGCATCAAGAACAATGCTCTTTGATGTTGACAGACTTTGTTGGGACGAATATCTTTGTGAAAAGTTGGATATTCCAATGTCTATGCTTCCTAAATGTGAACCGTCAAGCAAGGTTTATGGTACAGTTGCAAAGAGTGTTATGGGTATTGAGGAATTGGCAGGTGTGCCTATTTCAGGTGCTATCGGTGACCAGCCAGCTGCACTTTTCGGTCAGGGTTGTTTCAAAAAAGGTCAGGCAAAAAATACATATGGTACAGGTTGCTTCCTTCTTATGAACACAGGGGACAAGAGAGTTGAGTCAAAGAATAACCTTGTTACAGGTGTTGCTTGGGGACTTGGCGATAAAGTGACTTATGCTATTGAGGGTTCAGCATTTAATGCAGGCTCAGTTATAAAATGGCTTCGTGATGACTTGCATCTTATTCCGTCAGCACAGCGTTGTGATGTGCTTGCAGAAAGTGTTCCTAATTCAAATGGTGTTTATTTTGTACCTGCATTTACAGGTCTTGGTGCACCATATTGGGATATGTATGCTCGTGGCACAATTGTTGGTCTTACACGCGGTGCTAATGATGCTCATATCTGCCGTAGTGTCCTTGAAGCAATCGCATATCAGATGACAGATTTGCTTGAAGCTATGAAACAGGATTCCGATATTGAACTTTCTGAACTTCGTGTTGACGGTGGTGCATCGGTAAGTAACATTATGATGCAGATTCAGGCTGATATGATTAGAACAAATGTAAACAGACCAAAGATGGTTGAAACAACTGCAATTGGTGCTGCGTATCTTTCAGGTCTTGCAGTAGGCTTCTGGAAGGATATGGAAGAAATTGAGAAAATTCGCGAAGTTGACAAGGTTTTCGAGCCAAAAATGGATTTGGAAAAACGCGAAAAGAGATATCGCGGATGGCTTCGTGCAGTTGAACGCTCAAGAGATTGGGTTGAACATTAATGATAATTAAATATTTCTTTCGTGATGGAGAAAAACTGCATGAACATTTTCTTGAACACGGAGAACAAACAGATTCACAATCAGCAGAAGAGTATCTTGTCAAAGCCAATAAGGTAATAAACAACCCTAAAGCTTTGAAAAAATATGAAACAGACGAATATGATAATGATATGGTGTATTATCTTTCAGAAACAGGAGAAATAGTTTTCGTTTCAGCAGAAGGGTATATCCGCACATATTTCGTTGCTGATGATGAATATTTTGAAAGACAATAAAAAGGTGAAAGCACAATGGATTACGCAAAAGAAAGTTTAAAACTCCATTATGAGTGGCAAGGTAAAATTGAAATAAAAACAAGGGCGAAGGCAAATGATAAGGAATCTCTTTCGCTTGCTTATACTCCCGGTGTTGCTGAGCCTTGCCTTGAAATACAAAAGGATATAAACAAGTCATATGAATTGACAAGGCGCTGGAATACGGTTGCAGTTGTGACTGACGGTACTGCTGTTTTGGGTCTTGGTGATATTGGCCCTGAAGCAGGTATGCCTGTTATGGAGGGTAAATGCGTTCTTTTCAAGGAGTTCGGTGGTGTTGATGCAATTCCACTTTGTGTTCGCAGTAAGGATGTTGACGAAATCGTAAGTTGTATTTCACTTCTGGCTGGTAGCTTTGGCGGAATCAATCTTGAGGATATTGCAGCGCCAAGATGCTTTGAAATTGAGAGAAAGCTAAAGGAAAAATGCGATATTCCTATTTTCCACGATGACCAGCATGGTACAGCCGTTGTGGTTGGTGCTGCTGTCACTAACGCGCTTCGAGTTGTCGGTAAAAAGCTTGAGGATTGTACAGTTGTTTTCAGCGGTGCAGGTGCTGCGGGAATTGCTATTGCAAAGCTTATACATAAAATGGGTGCAGGAAATATCATAATGTGCGACAAAGAGGGTATTCTTTGTGTGGGCAGAGATTGGATGAATTCTGCGCAGGCACAAATGGCTGAAATCACAAATAAAAATCAACTTGACGGAACACTTTCAGATGCCTTAAAAGGTGCTGATATTTTCATTGGTGTTTCTGCTCCGAATATTGTGACAGAAGAAATGATAACAACAATGGCACCTGATGCGATTGTATTTCCTATGGCTAATCCTGTGCCTGAAATCATGCCTGACAAGGCTAAAAATGCAGGTGCAAGAGTTGTTGGTACAGGCAGAAGTGACTATCCTAACCAAATTAACAATGTTCTTGCATTTCCAGGTATTTTCCGTGGTGCTCTTGATTGCAGAGCAAAGGACATCAATGAAGAAATGAAAATTGCAGCAGCAAAGGCTATTGCATCCTTGGTGTCTGACGAAGAGCTTACGGAAGAATATATATTGCCAAAGGCTTTTGACGAAAGAGTGGGTGTAACTGTTGCCAAAGCAGTTGCAGAGGCAGCACGAAACAGCGGAATTGCAAGATGTTAAAAAATATCTAAAACAAAACAAAAAATTCAATAAAATACATAACCCCCATCGTTTTATCCGATGGGGGCTCCTTTTTCACCTGTCAAAAGACAGGATATAACCTATTTAAAGTGTGATAATAATAGCATAAAATCAACATATTGTCAATGGAATAGATGGTTTTTATCTATCGTTCATTCTTCGCCAATGGAAAAGGTACTGTTGGGCAATTCCTTCGGTGCCTTTTGTGCATTCAGGAAGTCCGTCAGGGTACATTTCTGTCATAATTCGTTTTACCCATACATCAATTGGAAACGCTTCAATCTTATGGAAACCATAAAGAAGTGTACATTCGGCAACTTTTGCGCCAACACCCTTGATTTTCTGCAGTTCTTCTCGACCAAATTCAATAGGGTTTTTCTCGATTTCTGCAAGGTTTACATCACCATTTGCAACTTTCTGTGCTGCGTCAATGATATACTTTGCCCTAAATCCTGCACGAATAGGGGAAAGGTCCTCAACGGATAGTTGAGAAATAACTTTTGCTGTGGGAAAAGACTTTCTTCCGTTTTCGCCATCACCGAATGTATCGCAAAGTCGCTCGATAATTCCCTTAATTCGTGGAATATTGTTGTTCTGTGAAATGATAAATGAACAAAGAGCTTCCCAAGGCTCCTGACGAAGAATTCGGATACCGTCAAATTCCTTAATTGCTGTAATCAGATGTTGGTCGTCATATGATGCGAGAATTTTACCGTAATCCAAATCAAAGTCAAAATAAGCTTTCCATATAGTGTTAAAATCGTTTTCGTCACAGTTGTGAAAAATAATTTCCGTGTCAGTCTGTTCTATTTTAAGATATTTACCAAAAGCAACACCATGCCAGATATTTTCGTCAAAAAGTGACCAACGAAAAGCCTGACCACAGTCAAGACAAAGTGATAAATTAAAGTTTTTCGGAAGTGGAATTCTATAGGTGTTGTTCATAATAAAATCCTTTGCAAAATAAACAAAAATTTCTAAAAATTCTGTCTAAAAATACTAATGACAAAATGCACAAAACATTTAGTCATATTTTAAGTACAGGGTGTTCCAAACTGTATAATTTGTCAAGGGGTTACAACAAATTGTATTTGATAACTTTTTAACAATCTTTTTTCATTACTGTCGAAAAGTGGTAAAATCCATTGAAAATCAATAGTTTTAGGGCGAGTTATTAACATTTTCAACAGAGTTTTCAACAATTTAGTTGAAAAGTTATTTATACATTCCGTATAAAAATTACCAAAATAATTTTTGGTGAAAATCCCATATTGACAATTTTTACCTAAAAAATAATGTACAAAGTGTAGTATAAAATTCCCATAAAAACCAAACATAATTTTAAAAATATATGAAAATTGATGTGAGGAAAAACTATGGTAAAAGGTGTCAATCGTCAGGTTCTTGAGATTCACGAAACAGGCTGTGAGTACTTTGAAAAAGCATTGTTCTTTGTGCGACCTGAATTCAGCGCAGAAAACGAGGGTAAGCTCAAATCAAAGGCTGTGACCAGCGTGATAAATTTTTCGTCAGTCCCAAAAACAAGAAAAGAAAAAGTAAAAAGCCGAGTGCTGTTCTTGGCAGAACTTGCAGCATCGGCAGGAGTAGGTGCATTGATTACTGCACTTTTTATAAATTGATGTCATTCTGAGCGTAGCGAAGAATCTTTCTTAAGGGTATGTGTCAACTAACAGAGATTCTTCGTCGTGAAACTCCTCAGAATGACAATAGTACTATAAAATTATCAATTTTTTGTCTGCATTAGTGAGGTTGTGACAACCATTGTCGGTGATGAGTGCCATATCTTCAATTCTTACACCGAATTTTTCAGGTATGTAAATTCCCGGTTCAACGGTTACAATATTTCCTGTTTGCAAAATACTGTCAGAAGCAGGGGATAAGTTAGGATATTCGTGAATTTCAACGCCTACACCGTGGCCTGTGGAATGGGTAAAATATTTACCATAACCTGCATCGTTGATAACGCTTCTTGCGAACATATCACCGTCTTTACAGGAAACACCTGCTTTTATATTATCAAGACAATTCTGTTGTGCTTTAAGAACTGTATCATAAACATTTTTCATTTCGTCGGTGGCAAAACCAACTGCAACAGTTCTTGTCATATCACTGTGGTATCCGTTAATCATTGTGCCGAAATCCATTGTGATAAAATCACCGTTTTCAATCCTTTTATTTGAAGGTACACCGTGTGGCATTGATGAATTTTTGCCACTTACTGCAATCGTTTCAAAGGAAAGTCCTTCGCCACCGTTACGAAGCATAAAGAAATCAAGTTCTAATTGAATTTCCTTTTCTGTAACACCAGCTTTAATAAATTTAAGAATTTGTTCGAATGCTTTTTCTGCGATTCTTTGTGCCTTGACAATACATTCAACTTCATATTCGTTTTTTACTGAACGAATTGAATTCATAATGGCATCAAGGGTTGAATCGGTTGAAATGCTTGTATTTTTAAGAACACCTTTAAGTGAATTGTATGTAGCAACTGTCATTCGTGATGACTCAACCAAAAGGTGTTTACAATTCATATCTTTAAGAATTTCAGCAATCTGTGGATAAGTTTTGCCCAAAAGCTTAACTTCACAATTTGAAATCTGCTTTTCGGCAGCTTCAATGTATCTTCCGTCAGTTATGAAAACTGAACGGTCATTCGATATAAGTAAAAAACCGTCAGATGACTCAAAACCTGTGAAATATCTTCTGTTCTCAGGTGAGATAATCAAGGCACAGTAATTTGAGCCTTGTTCCTTTAATTTTGATTGTAATTTTTTAATCATAGTAACCATATCCGTGTAATTTTTCAAATTCCTTGATTATAGGTATAGATTTGCGATGACGAATTGCATAATAAATAGGGAAACGAGTTCTGCCCTTTAACGCATCAACAAGAATTGCAATAGCACCACAGTTGTTTGCTGCCATAACATCGGCGAAAATCTGGTCACCAACCATAGCAAGCTCATGTATCTTGACACCCATCATTTCAGCACCCTGAATAAGTGTATGTGGCTTTGGCTTTTTTGCACTTGCAATAAAGGGTAGATTAAGGGAATCGGCAACGATTTGTGGTCGTCTTGGCATGGCGTTTGAAATTATAATAACCTTAATGCCTGAACCTTGTATTTCCTGAAGCCAACCTTGTAGTCCGTCGATACAGTTTGTCCGACCGTCGTTACAGATTGTGTTGTCTATATCAAGGGCAACTGCTTTTGCTCCCATTTTGTTAAGGTCCTCAACTGTAATATCAAGAACAGATTTATAACGATATTTTGGCATTGGTGAAACCATAAAAATCTCCTTGGTAAAAAAATAGCGGGCAATCCGTCAATGGATGCCCACTTGCGTTTTTAAAACATAGCTCCGCAAAGCGAAAATTATTTAAACTTACGCTTACGTGCAGCCTCAGACTTCTTCTTTCTCTTTACAGAAGGCTTTTCGTAATGCTCTCTTTTTCTGACTTCCTGAATGACACCGTCACGAGAAGTCTGTCTCTTAAATCTTCTGAGAGCACTTTCCAAGGACTCGTTTTCTTTAACTTTTACCTGACTCATTAAAAATCCCTCCCTTATACATTGGGATACATTGTGTATTATACAACACTAAATGTCAACTGTCAACAGTTTTTTTGGTATATTTTCCGTAATGTTGCGTTGTGCCTTCTCGAAACATCCACATATTCCTTCGTCGGCACGCCTTACCTTACGAAAAATCTGCTCAAAAAAGGGATATCTTGGTTCATGTAAAAGGGTACAGTTTATAGGGATGTTTGGGGTTATGTGTCATTCTGAGGAACAAAGTGACGAAGAATCTCTGTTTGTTGATGTGTTACTGTTAGAGAGATTCTTCGCTTACGCTCTGAATGACACTAAATTGGTTTTTATAGCACTTTCCACTTTTAACTTTCCACTAAAAAAGCACCCATCAGGGTGCTTTTTTGTTATGACTTGAGCGCTATTCCGTCTTTTGCGAGGGAATCAATAATTCCGTTTGCAACTTCCATAACTTCTTCAGTTGTGAGAGTTCTTTCTGGATTTGAGAAAGTCATTCGGGTAGTGATTGATTTGCCGTTTTCGTCACGGTAAGTGTCAGTTACTTCAACTTTCTTGATAAGTGGGCAGTTTGCGTTTTCGATAGCCTTGCCGATTGGTGCAAATGTTTCACTTACGAATGAAAGGTCGATTTCCATAGCTGGGAATTTTGAAGGCTCTGCATAGTGGATACCTGCATCTGTAAGTTCTGCGAACAAAGCAACATCAATTTCAGCAAACACGATTGCAGCCTTTTTGTCAATTTTCTTTGAAACAGTTGGATGAACAACACCGATTTTACCAAGAGTTACACCATCACAAGAAATTTCGTTAAGGTTTCTTGGGTGTTCATATGAAAGTGTTGCATCCATTGGAGTGAATGTGAGTGCCTTGTGCTTGATGTTGTCGGAAATTACTGAAAGCATTGTTGAAAGTTCAACATAAAGTGTTTCAAGAGATTTTGTCTTACTGAAAAGTGTAATACAAAGCTTCTTTCTTTCGTCGCACATACCGTCTGCCTTTAAACCATTTACAGTTCTGCCGATTTCAAATACACCAAAATCAGGTGCATAACCTGTATTTGTCTTAACCTGACAAAGTTGTGTAGGAATAATTGACTTACGGATTGTTTCAATATTAGGATTTGTAGCACTCTGGAGCTTGATATTATCTTCGATTTCCATTCCTAAAGCCTTGTATTCATCGTAATACTGCCATACATAAGAATGAACTTCGTGAAGTGAATAACGGTGAACGAGAGTGTCCTTAATTCTGTCCTCAACTGTCTTTTCCGTCTTTGCACGAACAGGGTAGAGTGGAGCAGAAGCAGTATGAATATCAAAGTTGTCGTAACCGTAAATTCTTGTGATTTCTTCAACGATGTCAGCCTTGATTGTAACATCCTTTGTTGCTCTCCAAGAAGGAACTTCTACTGTGAAATTGTCACCGTCATTACTTGCTTTGAAACCAAGTGAATTAAGAGTATTTACGATTGTATCGTTTGCAATTTCAATACCTGTATATTTGTCGATAAATGACTTATCGAAATCAAGTGTAACCTGTGGGTATTTAAACGCATATTCGTCAGTAAGAGCTGACACAACCTTTGCATTTTCATCAATGCTTGTAAGAAGGTTAAGGAATCTTGCAATCGCAGGAACTGTCATTTCAGGGTCAAGGCACTTTTCGTAACGGTTTGAAGCGTCAGTTCTGTGTGCAAGACGAACAGTTGATTTACGGATTGATGCTGCATTGAATGTTGCTGATTCAAGAGTAAGAGTTGTTGTATCTTCTACAATTTCGCTATCAAGACCACCCATAATACCTGCAATAGCAACAGGGGAGTTGTCGTTGCAAATCATAAGTGTATTTTCGTCAATATTTCTGTCAATTCCGTCAAGAGTCTGGAACACAAAAGGCTTGTCAAAACGCTTGATTCTGATTTTTTCAACCTTACGGGAGTCAAATGCGTGCATTGGCTGACCCATTTCAAGCATAAGATAGTTTGTAAGGTCAGCAAGAAGATTAATTCCACGCATACCGCAGTAATAAAGACGGATTCTCATATTAACAGGGCTAACATTCTTTGTGATGTTTTCAACCTGAATACAAGAGTATCTCTGGCAAAGGTCGTCTACAATTTTAAGGTCAACCTTTGGAAGATTGTCGAATTTTGTCAAATCAACCTGTGGAAGTGGCTTTAATTCACGACCTGCCAAGGATGCAAATTCACGCGCAATACCGTAATGACCCCAAAGGTCAGGACGGTTTGTAAGTGACTTGTTGTCAACCTCGAAAACGATATCGTCGATTTCATAAAGGTCTTTAAGGTCAGTACCGTTCTTAACATCGTCAAGAATGTCCATAATGCCTGAATTGTCGTCAGAAATGCCGATTTCCTTTTCAGAACAGCACATACCGTTTGACATAAAGCCTGCAAGTGGTCTTGGTGCGATTTCGATTTCACCAAGCTTAGCACCTACTTTAGCAAAAGCAGTTTTCATACCAACTCTTACATTTGGTGCACCACAAACAACATCTACGAGTTCTGCTTCACCAATATCTACTTTGAGAAGGTGGAGCTTTTCTGATTTTGGATGATTTTCAACTGATTTGATTTCAGCAACAACGATACCTGAAAAGTCGCTGCCTTTAAAGAAAATTTCGTTTTCAACTTCAGCAGTTGAGAGTGAGAATTTACGGATTAATTCCATTTTGTCAAGACCTGTAAGGTCAACGAAATCACTAATCCAGTTCATTGATAAAAACATAATTTTGCTCCTCCTTCCTTAATTTTCGTCGTCTGTGAACTGTGAAAGTGCTTTAAGACTGCCACTGTTCAAATCACGGATATCCTTAACACCATATTTCATCATTGCAAGTCGTGTAAGACCAAGACCGAATGCGAAACCTGTGTATTCTTCAGGGTTAATTCCACCAGCCTTAAGCACTTCAGGGTGAATCATACCACAAGGGCAAAGTTCAAGCCAACCGCTGTGCTTACATGAAGGACAGCCTTCACCACCACAGATAAGACAACTGATGTCAAGCTCAAAACCAGGTTCAACGAATGGGAAGAAACCGGGACGAAGACGAACCTTGATGTTCTTCTGGAAAACTTCTGAAAGCATTGTTTTCATAAAGTAAATAAGGTTTGAAATTGAAATGTCCTTGTCAACCATAACACCTTCCATCTGGAAGAATGTGTTTTCGTGACAAGCGTCAGTAGCCTCGTTTCTGAAACAACGACCCGGGAAAATTGCCTTGATTGGCATACCGTCGTTTATAAGTGCATCCTTATACTTCTTGTAAATTGCGTTCTGTGCAGCAGAAGTATGTGATTTAAGCAACTGACCATTATCTAAATAATATGTGTCCTGCATATCGCGAGCAGGGTGGTCCTTTGGAATGTTAAGTGCTTCAAAGCATTCATAGTCAGTAACGATTTCACTATAGTCTTCAATATAGAAGCCCATTGAACGGAAAACACTTTCGCATTGACGCTGTACAAGAGTAATTGGATGATATGAACCACGGGTCAGATTTGCAGGAACTGAAATATCGAAAACAGGTGTGCTTTCGATTTCTTTCTTTAATTCAAGTTCTTTGAGTTCCTTACTCTTTTCTGCGATTTTTTCTTCAACATAAGCTCTTACTTCGTTGACAATCTGACCCATAACAGGTCTTTCTTCAGCAGATAATGAACCCATCATTTTAAGCATAGATGTAAGTTCACCTTTTTTACCGAGAATCTGAACTCTGAAATTTTCAAGCTCTGCCTGTTCAGTAAATGTGCTGAGCTCTGCATCCGCTTTTTGGCGAATTGCTTCAAGTTTTTCTCTCATTTTTTCTTCCTCACTTTTAGTTTTTTATCGGAAATATAGGGAATAAAAAATCCCATACTCCAAAAGAGTATGGGACGAATAAAATCCGCGGTACCACCCAAATTTTAGCAAAAAGCTAACACTTTCCGTGTTCAATAACGAGAACAAACCGTCACAGCCTACTGTTATTTCAACTGCACCACTCCAAAGGGAACTTCAATTAAGCTTTCAACTTATGTGCTTTCAGCCACGGCACAACTCTCTGTCAAGGGTACTTGCTTAATCTACTTTCTTTTTCATCGTGTTTTCAATATCCTGTGTATTATAACAAAACCGAAAATTTAAGTCAAGTGTAAATTTGAACAGAGCGTATAAATTGGAGTTTGTCTGGATATTGCCTTCCCCTTGAGGGGAAGGTGTCACCGTAGGTGACGGATGAGGTGGAAAAGTTGTTTTGTATTGATAATTAACGGTTGCTAACGCAACCTACACCTCATCAGTCTGCTTCGCAGAC
>JAZNZX010000037.1:0-11015 GCA_045595185.1 Candidatus Fimenecus sp.
CAATCAATTTCGTTTAACAAATTGGAATTTGTAGGGATGTTTAAGGTTTAGTGTCATTCTGAGGAACGAAGTGACGAAGAATCTCTGTCCTATTTTAACAGACCCTTCGTTTCACTCAGGGTGACTGATGAAATGCGAGAGATTCTTCGCTACGCTCAGAATGACTTACCAAATTGGTTGTTCGTCCCGACAAATTATAATTTATGTTTTTGTTTTTCTTTACAAACCATTCTTTATATGTTACAATTTTCCTGTTAAAATACTTTTTTTATGAGGTGAAAAAATGAATCTCAAAGAAACAAGAAAATGGGTCGTTGACGAGCTTAAAAGTGTTGCTGATTTCTGGCTCGAAAATGGTATGGACAAGGTTCACGGTGGCGTTTATACCTGTCTTGACAAAGACGGTAAAGTATTCTCTACTGACAAGAGCGTATGGATGCAAGGCAGATGCGGTTGGATTTTTTCTTACCTTTGCCATGCATACGGTGTAAAAGACGAATGGTTGAAAGCAAGTAAGAGTTGTCTTGATTTCCTTGAAAACTACTGTATCAACAAAAATGCAGAAGGTCGTCTTTACTTTACAGTTACCGAAGATGGTAAACCACTTCGTCAAAGAAGATATTGCTATTCAGAAGCATTTTATTGTATTGCAAACGCTGAATACTATGGTATCACAGGTGATAAAGTACACCTTGAAAGAGCAAGAAAAGCATATGATATGTATTGGAATCTCAACCACGGTATGGTTGACCCAACAGGTCTTGGTCCAAAGACAGAACCTGAAACACGCACAGGTCGTGCATTAGGTATTCCTATGATTTTACTTAATGTTACATCCGTTCTTCTTCGTGTTGACCCTGAAAATGCTGACCTTTACAATAAGCGCGCTGACGAATGTGTTGAAGATATTTTCAAATATCATGTTAAGAAAGATTTAGGCTGTACTCTTGAGTCAGTTTCACTTGACGGTACACCAAGACTTAACATTACTGAAGGCAGAGTTGTAAATCCAGGTCACGATATTGAGTGTAGCTGGTTCCTTATGGAAAGAGCAAATCAGACAGGTGACAAGGAATTACACGCAAAGGCTGTTGAGATTTTTGATATGGCATTCGAAAAAGGCTGGGACAAGGAATTCGGCGGTATTCTTTACTTCTTTGACTGTCTTGGCAATCCCCCTGAGGCATATGAACACGATATGAAACTCTGGTGGCCACATAACGAAGCGCTTATTGCTGCTCTTATGATTTACAGAGATACAAACGATAAGAAATATCTTGACATTTTCAATCAGCTTGTTGATTACACAAAAGAGCATTTTGCAGTAGCACCTTGCGGTGAATGGTACGGATACCTCCGTCGTGACGGTAATCCTACACTTCCTGCTTGTATCGGTTCAACATTCAAAGGGCCGTTCCACGTGCCAAGATGTCTTATTATGCTTGACAAAATGTTAGAAGAAATTGAAGAAAGAGGTTAATTAAAATGAGTCTTGAAAAATATAAGGGAGTTATTCCTGCTTTTTATGCATGTTATGATGAAAACGGTGAAATTTCAGTTGAAGGCACAAAATCTTTGGTTGAATTCCTTATCGAAAAAGGTGTTGACGGTCTTTATGTGTGCGGTTCTTCAGGTGAATGCATCTATCAGAGTAAAGAAGACAGAAAAAAGACACTTGAAGCTGTTATGGAAGCAAACAAAGGCAGAATTACAATTATTGCTCACGTTGCTTGTAACAACACAAAAGACAGTTGCGAGCTTGCTCGTCACGCTGAAAGCCTTGGAGTTGATGCTATTGCAACAATTCCACCAATCTATTTCAGACTTCCTGAAAAGGCAATTGCAAAATACTGGAACGATATTTCAGCTGCAGCACCAAACACAGATTATGTTATTTACAACATTCCACAGCTTGCCGGTGTTGCTCTTACAATGAGTCTTTTTGACGAAATGCTTAAAAATCCAAAGGTAATCGGTGTTAAGAATTCATCAATGCCGATTCAGGATATTCAGATGTTCCGTCGTCAGGCAGCACTCAACAATCGTGAGGTTGTTATTTTCAACGGTCCTGATGAACAGTTTATTGGTGGTCGTTTAATCGGTGCTGAAGGCGGTATCGGCGGTACATACGGTGTTATGCCTGAACTTTTTGTTACACTCAATAATATGATTAAAGCCGGCGATGTTAAGGAAGCATATAAATTGCAGGACGACATTAACGAAGTTATTTACACAATGTGCAGTACAAAAGGCAATATGTACGCAACAGCAAAGGCTGCTCTTAAAAAGAGAGCAGGACTGGAACTCGGTGGCGTTAGAGAACCGCTTCTCAATCTTCAGAACGGTGACGAAGTTATCGTTGACAAGGTTGTTGAACTCGTTGAAACAGCAGTTGCAAAGTGGGTTAAATAAATTCGTAATGCGTAATTAACACAACCAAAAAGGGACGATTAATTTCGTCCCTTAATTTTTTATTCTTGGTTGAGATTATATTCAGTATCAATTAATTCAAAAGCCTCATCTGTAATTGTGACTACACCAACATCCCTATCAAAATAGTGTTTACCATCTTTCATTTTCAATTGCGTAATCATTTTTTCCAACCCAAGTGTTTGTCGAGATACTCTCATAGGTATCATATTTTTACAAAACCCACGCCAATCAATATTAGGTTTATTTTCATTTTTGCAAAAACCATTTTCTTGATAAATACAAAAAATATTTTCACATTTCATAATATTTCACCCTTAAAAACATTAATTTTAGACCAATATAGTGGTCAATATCTTTCTTTAATATAGCATAAAATATCTATAATTGCAACCAATACTGGTCAACTTTATGTTTGGAGAGATATTTATGGAACAAAAATTAAGACGCGATAGGAACATGGGTGCAAATTTAAAGCGTATGAGAGAAGATAAAGGATTATCACAAGAAAAGCTTTGCGTTCTTTTGCAGTTGCGTTCTTGTGATATTATGCGTTCGACATATGCAAAATACGAATCGTGTGAATTGAATATCCCTATTAGTGTTATAGTTGCACTTAAACAAATATACAATTGTTCTTATGATGACTTCTTTGCAGGCTTAGAATAAAATAATTAAAAGGTCGGTTAACCCGACCTTTTTTTGCGGGACGATGTGGGCATCGTCCCCTACAAGGTTACATCATCATATAAAAAAGTTCGACAAATCGGAACTTTTTGGGGTATGAACAACCAATTTAATAGGTCATTCTGAGCGTAAGCGAAGAATCTCTCTAACAGTAACATATCAACCAACAAAGATTCTTCGTCGTTACACTCCTCAGAATGACACATAAATTCATATCCCGACAAATTATAATTTGACATAATGCAGGCGTGGAAGGAGAGCCACTACGCGAAAAGGCGGGGTCAAGACCCCGCCCTACTATTTCAGTGCATATTATTTTTTCTCCATGAGTGCAACCATAACAGCTTTCTGTGCGTGAAGTCTGTTTTCTGCTTCGTCGAAGATTTCGTCTGCGTGTGCCTCGAAAATTTCTTCTGTGATTTCTTCACCACGATGAGCAGGAAGACAATGCTGTACCATACAGCTTGGGTTTGCAGCACCAAGGCATTTCTTGTTAATCTGGTAAACACCTTCGAATACCTTTCTTCTTTCTGCTGCTTCTTCTTCCTGTCCCATTGATGCCCATACATCAGTAAAGATTACATCAGCACCTGCACAAGCCTCAACAGGGTCACGATAAAGGCCAAAGCCATTATAATCCTTTGCAAATGTGAGAACCTTTTTATCAGGGTCAAAGCCTTCAGGACAAGCAACTGTCACATCCATACCCATTTTAAGACCACCGACGATAAGTGAGTTTGCCATATTGTTACCGTCACCGATATATGTCATTTTAAGTCCGTCAAGGTGACCCTTGTGCTCACGAACAGTCATAAGGTCAGCAAGCACCTGACAAGGATGACAGAAATCAGTAAGACCGTTGATTATTGGAATAGAACCGTATTTTGCAAGATTTTCAACCTCGCTCTGTTCAAAAGTTCTAATCATAATACCGTCAAGGTAACGAGAAAGAACTCGTGCAGTATCCTGAATTGGTTCACCACGACCAATCTGCAAGTCACGGTTTGAAAGGAAAAGTGCCTGACCACCAAGCTGATACATACCTGTTTCAAAAGAAACTCTTGTTCTTGTTGATGATTTCTGGAAAATCATACCGAGTGTCTGTCCTTCAAGACGATGGTGCTTGATTCCGTTCTTATTTTCATATTTCAACTGGTCAGCAAGATTAAGAATTTCTGTGATTTCTTCAGTTGAAAGTGAGAGCATACTTAAAAGATGTTTCATTGTTTAGTCCTCCAAATATTTTTTAAGAATTTCAAAAGCTTTGTCGATTTCTTCTTTTGTGATTACCAAAGGTGGTAACATTCTCAATTTATTTTTAGCTGTGAGAATCAAAAGTCCGTTCTCACTGCATTTTTTTGCGATTTCACCGGCATTTTTTGTCTTTAATTCAATGCCAATCATCATTCCGAGACCGCTGACAGAGTTTACTTCTTCGATTTCGGAAAGTTTTTCTCTTATGTAGTCCCCTTTTGCAGTAACACTATGAAGAAAATCTTCCGTCATTGTTTCAAGGATATATTTAGCCCCTGCACAAGCAACGGGATTTCCACCGAAGGTTGTTCCGTGAGTACCTGCAGTTAATACATTAGCACATTTTTCTGTACAAAGACAAGCACCCATAGGAAGACCGTTACCAATCCCCTTTGCACTTGTGATTACATCAGGTGAAATTCCTGCGTGTTCATATGCGAAAAGCTTACCCGTTCTGCCCATACCTGTCTGAACTTCGTCAATAATGAGAAGAATATCCTTTTCCTTACATACTTTTTCAACGGTTTTTAAATATTCAAAATCAGTCGGCACAACGCCACCCTCACCCTGAACAATTTCGAGAATAATTGCACAAACTGTGTCGTCTGCCATTCCCAAAAACTGTTCTGTGTTGCCTGATTCTGCGTACTTAAAGCCATCCACGAAAGGATTAAAGAACTTGTGATAATGCTCTTGACCTGTAGCAGTAATTGTAGCCATTGTTCTGCCGTGAAAAGAGTTCACAAGAGTTATTATATTATATCGGTTTTCACCGTATTTGTCGTAACTGTATTTTCTTGCAAGTTTAATTGCACATTCATTAGCCTCTGCACCTGAATTGCAAAGGAAAACACGGTCAAAGCCTGTTCTTTTGCAAAGTGCATCTGAAAATTCAGCAACAGTAGAGTTATAGTAAAGGTTTGATGTGTGTTGAACCTTTTTAAGTTGGTCAGTTACCGCATTGAGCCAACCTTCGTTGTTATAACCCAATGAGTTTACACCGATACCTGAACCAAAGTCAATTACTTCATTACCTTCGCTATCAATAAATGTTGCACCGTTACCCTTTTCCAATGAAACAGGAAAATGTGCATATGTAGGCATTAAACTGTTGTCAGCAAGATTTTTTATCATTTCAAAATTCATATTTTTTCTCCTATGAAAGAGTTTTTAATGTAAGGATATTTTTTCCGTAACAATGACAAAACCGCAAGGAACATGTTGATATTTCGAGGATTTTGGAAGCAGTTACATGGAAAATAGACCACATTAAATTATAAGAACATAGTACCTATGCCCGAATCTGTCAACATCTCAATAAGAATTGAATGTGGGATTCTGCCATCAATAATATGAGTACGCTTAACGCCACGACGAACAGCCTCAACACAGCAATCAATCTTTGGAATCATACCACCGCTGATTACACCTTGACTCTTAAGCTGTGGCACTTCACTTACATTTACGCTGTGAATAAGTGTGCTTTCGTCATCCTTATCCATCAGAAGACCGCGGATATCTGTCATGAGAAGAAGCTTTTCTGCACCTAAAGCTGCTGCGATTTTTGCCGCTGCAGTATCAGCATTGATGTTGAAAACTTCACCGTTTTCGCCACCGCCGACAGTTGAAACAACAGGCACATAGCCCTTTTTAATAAGAGTGTCAATAAGTGTTGTGTCGATTTCTGTAATATCTCCTACAAAGCCGATGTCATTTGCTTCGTACTTCTTTGCCTTAATCATTTTACCGTCAAGACCGCAGATGCCGACAGCCTCGCCACCGTGAGATTCAATAAGCTGAACAAGTCTTTTATTGACCTTACCTGCAAGAACCATCTGTACAACATCAATAGTTTCTTCGTCAGTATAGCGAAGTCCGTCAACGAACTTTGATTCCTTGCCGACTTTATTAAGCATATCGTTGATTTCAGGTCCGCCACCGTGAACAAGAACGACATTGACACCAACAGAACGAAGAAGAACAATATCAGTCATAACTGCGTCCTGTAAGTCCTTATTTATCATTGCGTTGCCACCGTATTTGATAACAACTGTTTTTTCGTGATAATGCTGAATATACGGAAGTGCCTGTACAAGCACCTCACTACGGTCAGCATGTGTAAGTTTTGAAATGTCCATAATTTTCTCCAAATGCAAAATGCAAAGCGCAAAGTGCAAAATTAAATATTTTTACATAATTTTCAAGAGTGCATACAGTTTGTGCTTTTGCACGGCGAAGCGTATCAGGTATACGCGAGTTTCCGTGCGAAAAGTGCAAAATGTATGTGCTATTGGAAATTAGGTACGGTAATCTCCGTTTATTTTAACATATTCATATGTAAGGTCGCAACCATATGCTGTTGCTTCGCACTCGCCGTCGTTGAGATTAACCTTAATTGTGATTTCGTCTTCGAGAAGGATTTCTTTTGCAATTTCTTCTGAAAATTCTATTCCTGCACCGTTTTTGCAAACAAAAATTTCACCCTTTGCACTCACAAAAGAAACATCGATTTTTGTAACATCAATTTCTGCACCTGCATAACCGAGAGCACAAAGAATTCGTCCCCAGTTAGCATCTGAACCAAACATTGCAGTTTTTACAAGTGGTGAACAGATAACACTCTTTGCACAGGTACGGGCAATATCCTCTGTCTGTGCATTATACACATCACAGATTACAAGCTTTGTTGCACCCTCACCGTCTTTTGCAAGCATTCTTACAACATAGTTGCAGATTTTGAAAAGTGCTCTCTGGAATTTCTGGAAATTCTCGTTATCCTCTATAATTCTTTCGTTACCGCAAAGACCATTTGCCATAATTGCAACTGTATCATTTGTTGATGTGTCACCGTCAACACTCAACATATTGTAGCTTCTGTTCACACACCAGGTGAGTGCCTTTTTAAGCATTTCAGGTGAAATGTCAGCATCAGTTGTGATGAATGAAAGCATTGTCGCCATATTTGGGTGAATCATACCGCTACCCTTTGCGATTGCACCGATTGTGCAAGTGTTTCCGTCAAGGTCAAAGGATACTGAAATTGTCTTTTTAACTGTATCGGTAGTCATAATTGCTTCGGCAGCAGAATCAGAACCGTTTTCATTAAGACCCTGAACTAATTCCTGCATACCGTTTTTGATTGGCTCAAGGTCAATAGGCTGACCGATAACACCTGTTGAACCAACAATTACATCACTTGCTGAAATACCTGTATATTGTGCAGCCAAGTCGCACATTGCCTGTGCCTTTTCCACACCATCAGCATTACAGGTGTTTGCAATACCGCTGTTACAGATTACTGCACGAGCCTTACCGTTCTCGAGATTTTTTCTTGTAACGGTAATTGGTGCACCGTAAACGAGATTTTTTGTATAAACTGCTGCTGCGTCACATTCCTTTTCAGAAAGAATAAGCATCAGGTCTTTTTTTGTCTTATTCTTACGGATTCCACAATGAATTCCGTTAGCCTTAAAGCCTTTAGGTGATGTAACACCACCGTTTAAATCGATTTTAATTGAAAATGCCATAATATTATGAATCCCTCCACCGCTAACGCGGTCCCCCTCCCTTTGACAAGGGAGGCTTTTTATATGTTCAATTGAAATTTCGGGTCTATTCCCATTTTTACATTCAGGCATTGAACGGCGGCACCTGAAGCACCTTTGCCGAGATTATCATATCTTGCGATTAAAAGAATTCTGTCGTCATTACCGCAGACTGTAATCTCCATACCGTCGTTTTCGCTCATTTTGTTACCTGCGATAAAACCGTTTTCGTCAATGCTTTCCTTGTATTTCACAATATTTGAATTATATTTTTCTTTGTAAAGAGCCTTGATATCTTCTGCAGTTTTGCCGTCCTTCAAGTCCTTTTTGAAAAGCGGAACTGTCATAACCATACCGCTGAAATAATCGCAGATGTATGGTGAGAAAATCGGCTCATTCATAAGTCCTGAAATCGCTTTCATTTCCTTTAAATGCTTGTGCTGTTGAGTAAGAGCGTATTCTCTTGGTGCATCCAAAAGCCAATCTCTTTCTGCGTCCTCATACTGTGCAATACCGTTTTTACCCGCACCGCTGTATCCTGACATTGCGTGACAAGCAATACATATATCCTTGTCAACGATTCCTGCATCAACAAGAGGCTTTACAAGTGCGATAAAACCACTTGCATAGCAACCAGGTACTGCAATTCTCTTTGAGTTTTTAAGTTTGCTTTCAAATTCTTCTGACAATTCAGGGAAACCGTATGCCCAACCCTCATTTGTTCTGTGAGCAGTTGAGGTGTCGATTACGATTGTGCTATCGTTTTCAATAAGGCTTACTGCCTCAAGTGCCGCTGCATCAGGCAAGCAAAGAAATGCAATATCAGCAGAGTTGAGTGCCTTTTTACGAGCATCGGTATCTTTTCTTAAATCTTCAGGAAGAGTAATAAGTTCTATATCTTCTCTTTTTGCAAGACGGTCAAAAATTTTAAGGCCTGTTGTACCCTGACTACCGTCAATGAATATTTTTGTCATATATATTTTCCTTATTTGTTGAGTTCTTTTACGCGTTTTACTTGAGATAAAACGTTTTGTGGAGCAGGGCCACCGAGAGACGTTCTATCATTTACACACTTGTCAAGGTTGATTGCATCAAATACACCTGCATCGAATATTTCGCAAACTGCTTTATATTCCGGGAGTGGAAGTGTTTCAAGTGTAAGACCTTTTTTGATACAAAGTGCTACAAGCTCACCTGTTGCTTTATATGCATCACGGAACGGAAGTCCCTTACCTACAAGATAGTCAGCACAGTCAGTTGCATTGATAAAGCCACCTGCTGCTGCTTTTCGCATATTCTCCGGAAGTGCTGTCATTGTATCAAGCATTGGGATAAATGCTGTAAGGCACATTTTAACTGTATCGAAAGCATCAAAAATTGCTTCCTTATCCTCCTGCATATCCTTGTTGTATGCGAGTGGCAAGCCTTTCATCATTGTAAGGAGTGTTGTCAAATCACCGAATACGCGACCTGACTTACCACGAATTAACTCTGTAATATCAGGATTTTTCTTTTGTGGCATAATTGATGAGCCTGTTGAGAATGCGTCGTCAAGCTCGATAAATTTAAATTCCCATGAACACCAAAGGACAATTTCTTCTGAAAATCTTGACAGATGCACCATAATAATTGAGATTACAGATGCCAATTCCATACAGAAATCACGGTCAGAAACTGAGTCAAGTGAATTTTGCATAGCTCCATTAAAGCCTAAAGCCTTTGCTGTCATTTCTCGGTCTGTGTTGTATGTTGTACCTGCCAATGCACAAGCACCAAGAGGTGAATAATTCATTCTCTGTGTTGCCTGTGAAAGTCTTTCTTTATCACGAAGGAGCATTTCAGCATAAGCCATTAAATGATGACCGAATGTAATCGGCTGTGCCCTTTGAAGATGTGTATAACCCGGCATTACAGCACTTGCATACTGTTCTGCTTTTTTGCAAAGAACGTCAACAAGTTCAGTTAATTGATTATAAAGTGCCTGGCATTCGTGACGAAGATAAAGTCGAATATCAACTGCAACCTGGTCGTTACGGCTTCTTGCTGTATGTAATCTTTTACCTGCTGAACCGATACGAGAAGTTAATTCACCTTCAACAAAGGTATGAATATCTTCTGCATTTGGGTCAATTTCTAACTCGCCACTTTCAATTTCTACCTTGATTGCTTTAAGACCGTCAGTAATCTGTGCAAGGTCTTCTGCAGATATAATCCCCTGTGCACAAAGCATTGCTGCGTGAGCAAGACTTCCGTCAATGTCCTCTTTGTACATACGGCTATCAAATTTTATTGATGAATTAAAATCGTTGGTTTTTGGGTCGATTTCCTTTGAAAATCTGCCTTTCCAGAGTTGCATTATAATTTCTCCTAAAATCAATATTGCCTCCCTCTGACGAGGGAGGTGGATTTTGCGTAGCAAAAGACGGAGGGGTTGTTTGCGTAAAACTGTGGTTTTATGGTGTTTTGAAGTCTTTCTGACAATCCCTCAGTCACCTATCGGTGACAGCTCCCTTTACACAAGGGAGCCTTAAATCGATAGTGCTAACATCCCCATAAATCATAATTTAAAAAGGCAACCACGCCGGTCACCTCTATTTATGATATTTCTCATTTGACATAATCTTAAATCCACGATAGATTTGCTCTAAAAGAATCACACGCATAAGCTGATGCGGAAATGTCATCTCAGAGAAAGAGAGTCTTAAATGTGAAACTTTCTTTATTTTTTCATCTAGCCCGACAGAACCTCCAATTATAAACGCAAAATTACTTTTCCCTGCAACCATGTTCTTTGATATAAATTCAGAAAAATCCTCCGATGTCTTTTGTTTTCCCTCAACGCAAAGGCTGATTATGCAATCGTCGGCTTTTAAAGCTGCAGAGATTGACTCCCCCTCTTTTTCGAGTGCAGAAAGTTTTTCACCATCAGTATAGTTTTCCGAAAGTGGAGCTTCGGGAAGTTCTGTTATTTTTAGCTTGCAAAAACGTGACAGTCTCTTTGAGTATTCGGAAACTGCGTCCTTTAAATATTTTTCTTTTAATTTGCCGATACATATTATATTAATATTCATGTTAATCCTCACAAAAATTATTTATCAG
>JAZNZX010000038.1:0-184272 GCA_045595185.1 Candidatus Fimenecus sp.
CGCAACTGCTCTTGCTGATTTGACAGCAAGCAATATCACAGTTGGTGACGTTGAAGTTGTTGAAGACTTTGGTTACAACAAGTTCCTTATTTCCTTCACAGCTACTCTTACATCTTCTGACGAAATGACAACTGGTAGATACGACCTTGGCGAAGGTACAGATGTAGGTCACTATGCAATGGACAGAGACCGTGCAGTTGGTACTCACGAATTCTCATATCCTGAGCAGGTTTGCATGCTCTTTGCTAAGAACCAGAACCTTATTACAAAGGCTGGTACACGTTATCAGTTCGCAAATCCTGACCAGCTCTTTGGCGGTTTTGAATTCGACGATAACTTCGCAACAGCTCCTAATGGTAAGGAAAGAGTTGTAGTTGTTGGTCTTTCTGGTAGAATTTCTGAGAACCTTTACGACCTTGAAGAGGTTGACGAAGCAATCAAGGAATTGAGAGATACAATCGAAGCTAAGGCTTACGATATTACTTATACAGATTATGCTGAGCTTCTTGTTGAAGACGAGATGGGTTATTACCTTCCTCAGCAGCTTGGTTACTACCTTGATAAGAAGACACAGAAGGTAAGTTTCTTCACACCTGACGGTGTAACTTACAGCGACTGGTCAAAGACAAAGAGAGGTACTGACCTTGGTATTTACAATGCTGTTAACACATGGGGCGATGACACTCATTACAGCATTAATGACGCTATTGACGCTCTTAAGGAAGAGAAGAAGCTTATTGACGGTGCAGCAGACTTTACAGAAACAGGATACACTCGTGTATTTGGTGGATATAAAGTAACTGGCGCTGCCGCTGAGTCAGAAACTCCTCTTGATGATGTTGGTCGCGGTGTACAGTATGAGGATTACACTCTTAATGGTGTAGTACTTAATGATATTATTACTGGCAAGAAACTTTCTTCACTTTACAATCTTGACAGCGTAATTCAGGCACTTTCTACAGCAGACTTGAATGGTCAGGTAGGACAGATTAGAATTACTTCAACTGCTCAGATGGAATCAAATAGAGCAATCTATGTTGATGCTGAGAATGGTATTCTTGCTAATCGTGCAAACATCTACTTACTTAAGAATATTAACGGTCGTGCACTTGCCGGCGATAAGGTTGGTATCTTCGAGTTCTATGACAAGAAGGGCAACAGACTTTACTACCAGGATAAGGTATTTGCAGGTACTCCATTCCTTGCTCTTGTAGTTATCGGTACATTCGGTCTTGTATTCGTAGTAAATAGACACTGCACTAAGAACGTTGAAAAGGTAGCTTGGATGATTAACGATAATGGTTACATCACTGACAAGCAGGCTGAGAGAATTGTTAAGAACGGTCTTATCCACACAGTGGATATTACAGTTTGCGACGAGACTTTCGATGCAACTTGTACAGTTGGTTCAATCAAGATTCGTAGAACAAAGAAGAATGTACTTCGCTATGTTCCTGTTCTCTTCCTTGATACTTTGAAGGTTTCTACTCTTGAGCAGGCATCTGAGAAAACCGACGCCACTGGTGGTCGTGGTAATGCTAAGCTTATCACTTGGGACTACGGCAAGGAAATTACTCTTTCAATTGAAGATGCTCTTTACACACCTGCTTCAATGGCAGCTATTTGGGCTGGCGAGCACGGTGACCTCAAGAACGGCGTAAAGGATACAACAATGATTGACAGAATGGAGAAGATTACAGCTAAGCGTAACTTCATTATCCCTGCTGGCAACCACGAAGGTACTCCTTCTGAAGGAAACGTTACTGCTCAGGCAGTTTACTTCGACCCTAAGACAATGGAGCCATTCCAGGATGGTACACCTATTGCTGAAGGCGAGGTTATTTACAAGTTTACTCGTTCTGTTGCATATGATGGCAACAGCATTGGTAACACAATTGAAATCTCTGCTGATAAGTTCCCTGGCACTTACAGAGTTGTTGGTGAGACACTTGTAAGAGACAAGGCTACTGGTGAGGACCAGAGATTCCAGTTCATCATTCCTGAAGCTAAAATGTCCGCAGAAAGCACATCTATCACCCTTGAGGCAGATGGCGACCCTGTAGTATTCAGCTTCACAATGGATGTTCTTCGTCCAGACAACGGCGTAATGATGAAGTTTGTTCAGTTCGATGTTGTTGATAACGATGAAGAGAATGACGGCTCTACAATGGTTAAGGATACTGAGAACCTCAACCTCCTTGACGATGCTGAAATGTATAAAGTAAGCGGTGGAGAAGATGAGGAATTGGTAATCGGCGCAACAGAGTATTGATGCAATCAGTGCGCCAATCAGTAATGGTTGGCGCACTTTCTACTATAAGATTGTGAGGTGAATAGATAGTGAATATTTTTGACCAGTATGGTATTAAAGAAGTTGCTGACGTAACTATTTACAGTATTCACAAGAAGGAGGATGGCTCTGGTGACGTTTATTACGTTCCTGCACTTTACCTTGATACTTTAAAGGTTACAACAGTTGAAAAAACTGCTGAGAATACCTGGGCTCAGGGTGGTCTTGGTAATTCAAGACTTATCTCTTGGGACTATGGAAAAACAATTAACTTAACACTTGAAGATGCACTTTGCACTCCTGCTTCTCTCGGTCTTTGCTGGGGCGGCGTTTTGAGTGCAGATTGGAAGGATGCTCACATTCAGCACCAGACAGGTCTTGTTAATCTTGACTGTGCAACTGAAAGAATTTCTCGTATGGAGAAAGCTTTCTATCCAAGAAATGATACTGTCAACGCAGTAGTAAGTAATCTTCTTCCTCGTGATGGTAAGGAAGATATTCTTCTTGACCAGAGCGGCGACCCTGTATACTTACAGCGTTCTTCAATTCTTGACGGTGTTAATATTAAGGGCTTCGGCTATGTTGATAGCAAGCCTTATAAATGGCATTTGGAAATTGAGACAGCTGTAAAATCCGTTGCAGTTGTTCCAGATAGATTCTTCTCTATTTATGGTAAGTCATACCCAATTAAGAGAATGCAGACTGTTGGTATTAACCAGCCTTCAGAAGCCTTTAAGTATGAGATTATCTATCTTAGAGGTTATGACCAGTACACAGACGAATCTCCTTGCGCAAGAATTATTTATCACAAGCAGGCTGAACAGGGCGAGCAGACTCAGGCTTGCACAGTAACAGAAGACGATGTAGCACTTGGCTACCTTGCTAATGCTGATGCATATCCTTACCTTAAGATTCGTGTTTGCTGGGACGGCTCAATTAGAGCTTATCTTGGTGCAAAGAATGTTGACTGGGATTTGAAGAGACAGATTGAAGACCACGTATCAGGTGAAGATACCGCTTGGGTTGAAATTCCTCAGATTAACACAGACCAGTTCAGAAATATCGACCTCTGGGTAAGATTTGATTCAATCAATGCTCTTTCTTACTACTTAATCACTAAGTATGAGAACAATATCTTTGATATTGGACCAAAGGTTATTCATCATGGTCTTGAAGATAGAGGAGCAAACAAGAGCTTGAAGCCTGGTGTTGGTAAGGTTGAAGTTGACCCTGAAGTTCAGACAGCCATTCAGTTTACTGTAAAGGCAGGTTCTAAGATTCATGTTAAAAATTGGACCCTTGGAAGCGGCGGTTCGAGAGAAGAGTGGGAAGAAGACCAGATTCTTGATGAGAATACTACTTTTACTGCTGATAGCGTTCTTAATTTAACTGAGGAAGAATTTACTCTTTACGGTGTTCTTGATGAAAATGACGTTATGTTGAAACTTGCTAAGAAATATAACTTAGGTTTCTCAACAGGAACAGCTGGCGGTGGAGTTAGCTATGAGTTCGCTTCTCTTGAGACTGGTTCTATCAGTGCAGTTGTTGCAGCAGGTCCATTTACTATTACAATGGATGCAGATGCAGACCCTGATATGGTTAAGGAAGCTGTTGGTAAAGACTACACACTTGATGACCCATCATGGGTTGGTCAGGCAGAGGAAGACAATGCTTGCACTCCTTGCTGCAAGAGAGACAACTTGAGCCGCGCTATCTGGGCTTATGTTAACCCAAAGACTATGCAGCCTTATGATGATGACTATTGGTTCCATCAGGGCGAGCCTTACTACAAGAAATCTCTTACTTTGAGCACTAAGCAGAATCCTCTTAAGGCTCAGAAGATTTTTGTTGAGCAGGGTGTATTCCCAGGCATGTATAAGATTGTCTGCGAGACTCTTATTCGTGAGAGAGAAACTGGTGAAGATGAGAGAGTTCAGATTAGTCTTCCACTTTGCAAGATTAAGTCTGACCAGACCTTGACTCTTCAGGCAGACGGTGACCCAACAACATTCAACCTTGACGTTGAAGTAGCTACTCCTCCAAATGGCGTTCCTATGGAGATTACTTTCTACGAAGTAGAAAAGGAAATGAAGCAGGGCTGCTCTGGCTCAATGGTTGCAAAGGACGGTTCAACTAAGATTTCTGCAAAATAATGAAGGAGGGATTAGATGAATATATTTGAGCAATATGGCATTAAAGAAATTGCAGATGTTTGTCTTTATGCCATTGAGCTTGATGAAAACGACGACGAAATCTATATCCCTGTTCTCTACATGGACACCCTCAGGGTGTCCACTGTAGAGGAAACTACTTAGTAGACATCTGCACAGGGAGGCATAGGAAATCCAAAATTGATTACGTGGGATTACGGTAAAGATATCGTCGTTACATTAGAAGACGCACTCTTTACTCCGGCAAGTGCCAGTATGAACTGGGGCGGAAAATTAGACGCGAAAGGATTATAGCTTTCTCTGCAATATTTCTTTGATAGAAATACTGATAATAATACGCCAGATACTTGTCTGAGAACTGCTACTTTAACGGTAGAAAAGTTTTCAGATTTTTTTATTATCCCTGATAGAAAACCAGCCCATGAGACTTACCCATGTCATTGTGAAGAACCTGAAGAAGGTTATGACAAAGAATATGTTGGTTAGGCTTCTATTTATTGTTGGCTGGTAGATGGATTTATAACTTCAAACACTGATAGAAAAAGAGTTTCTTTTGAAAAGTTAATTCTATTCTATCGTGAGTAGACATAGAGATGGTATTTCTTCAATTCTTGGGAGTTGATTAAATCTCTTTCAGAAGAAGAAACTAAAGAAGAGCTTACAAGACTTATGAATACTTATTCACAATTCAGTAAAGAAACTTTTAACTACATTAAAGAAAACTTAGCTGAATATACTGAAAAAGTTGAAAGAGTCACATGGGGACCAAATGAAGATTCTAAACCAGAAACTCCTTGGTTCTTAACTCAAAACCTATACATTGATGGATACAGAAAAGGTTGCGCAAAAGATAAAAGATATAGCGAAATAACTGATAATGAGTATGATTTCTATAAAGAAAATAAATATCTGCCTTATCGTTATTTTGCAAACGTCGGAGTTGAGTATAATACCAACGTTGCACCGCCGCAAAATGTGATATATGATATTGATACAGCATATAAAAAGGTAGAGCTTATTGAACGTATTGAAAAAGTTCAAGCTACTTGCTGCTTCTGTATAGATACCGATGCAAACTTAAATCATAGTAACTGTCGTTATATCACAAAATATTTACAAACAGAATTAACTGTTTTCATTGACCCAACTACTCTTTAGCCTTATAGACCTAACAGTTATGAATACTACACTAAGAGTGGAAAGAGAATAACTGGTAATTTAAGAATTATAAGAGCAGGAGAGTATTACTATAAATGGACAAGAACGAAAGCTAAACAGCATGAGGCTTTAGGAAATCAGCTTATTATTGACCCAATCCACTATCCTGGTACATATAGATTAGTTGGCGAAACAACTAAGAGAGACCGTTTTGGAATGGACCATAATTATCAGTTTGAAATTCCGCTTTGCAAACTTCATTCAGATAATAAGATAAGTTTAACTACAACTGGTGAACCAACAGTGTTTACTATGAAGCTCACGGCGCTCCGCCGTGCAGATGGAGTAATGATGAAGCTAACAGAGTATGAGACAAGCCCAACTAAATATTGTGATAATATTAGTGGTAGCTCAGATGTTTCACCATTTACAAGTCCAAATCCAGTATTAAATCCTGAGCCTTGGGAGAATAAGGTTGGCTTAGCTTCTGGTATTGATATTACTCTTGATGCGGCATCTCCTCGTAGTATTGCAAGTACACTTGTAGAAGAGGGATACGAACAAGGCTTTAAGAAATCCGCCGAGTCTTCATAGGAAGATATCTCTAATGTTGCAGCTCATCTTACTGGTGCGGCAGATTTAGGATATAAGTCAGTTGATGGAACTTGGCTTACAAATATGCGTCAGGTATTGTTCGCAAAAGATTTGTCGCCTGATGAATTTAATGCTTTAGTACAAAGGGGTGAAGAAGATTGAATATATTTAAACAGTACGGAATAAAAGAGGTTGCCGACGTAGTATTTTATTCTATTACAAGAGTTGGCGACGAAGAATTCTATATTCCAGTTTTATATTTTGATACATTAAAGGTCACTTCTTTAGACAAGAGCGTTACTGCTGTTCCGGCGAATGGCGGCAAGGGAAATGGTAAAATTCTTTCTTGGAATTTTGGTAAAGATTTAAAGTTGAAATTAGAGGATGCTTTGTTCTCTCAAATGTCCTTAAATACTTTTATGAACGGTAGAGTAATGGCGAAGATGTCCCCATGGACCTCCGCCATTGCAAAACTTAATGTTGCTAATAAGTATGGACAGAAGCATTATTCTACAAAAGCTTATCCTTCTCCTGAGCTTACCGAAGGAGAGTGGGAAATTGTATATAGATGTGCTTAGAAAGCAGGTTTTGACCCTCGTACAGGTTATGCTGACGATATTGGTTAGAACAGATTAAGAGATTATAATAATCATACTTCTAAATATCTCTATGATTCAGAAGGATAGGATACTGCTGTCGATTCTATGGTTGCAGAGAATAGATGGCTTTTAAAAGATGCTTATTATAGAAGAAAGCAAAAGACGCCTCATTCAAGAAATATTGCTCCATATTTTGATTATAATGCGAATGATTATGAAGGAGTTTCTATTGTCATTCAAGACCTATCTTTAGCGCAAGAGCTTGAAGAAGCAAAAGAAATCGCTGCTCTTGAAAATGGAGAGCGCTGGGGCGGTTGGCGCGATGTAACAGTTACATTTAAAAAGAAGGGAGAAGATGATATTACAAGAAAGGAAAGTCTTGAAATTAATGACGCTTCTTATGATATTGTTATTCAGATTAACTTTTCTCTTGAAAAAACTCCTTCTGGTTTTAGATGTGTTTGGTGTTATATTAGTGCCGATAATATGACTCTTAGGTCAGATACTCCATCTGGAGAAATGCACCCTGTAACTCCAACTATTGATATTTTAAAGAGTATCTTTACTGGATATAATAAAGATAGCACACAAGACGGTGGATTTAACCCCACTTTCCATATAGGCAATGAATTCTTCTTAAGTCATATTCTTTACTATCTATTCCCTCATTATCTTGAAGATGCAATTGGAGACTTATGTTGGTGCGATATGTAGGATAAAATCTACACTGCTATGCCGCAAGAGGTCATTAATTTTATTGCAGAAGAGATTGATGAGTTTAGTAAGACAGGTCATTTCGAGAACGATTTATATGAAGCTCAGGTTATTGACCGTTTTGAGAAATGCGTTGTTACTAAAAAGGAAGGACTTGCAATCGACCTTATTGAGCAGATGCGAAATGTAAAGAAGTTATATCGTAATGATTAGTCTAACTTTACAGTTTTCTATGATGCTAAAACAATGTTACCTTTTATGATGGAGAAAATTCTCGATGAAAAAATTCTTGCACAAAAGTGTGTAAGAGTTTATAAGAAAGGTTCTCTCACTGAGGAAGATTATTTAACCGCAGTAAAGTCTTATTTACAAAGTCAGTATGATGCAGACTGGGTTGAGAATTTGACCTCTTCTGATTTTGTTATCAACAAAGTTACTGATTAGTATGGTAATTATGCCGAGGATAGCAAACTCTTTAAGATTGTTAAAGAGGGAGATAACGTAGTTCATAGAGAAGAAGGAACCACGGTAGCAGATTATGAAGAAAAGGAAAACTGTTATCTTGTTTATTTCAGCGTAATAAAGAGAGACTTTATCAATCTTAAACAAGGAACAATTTACTACAAGCGTAGCCGCACGATTGATGAGGATGTAAATGATATTACATTTATCGGCACTGATTTGTCAATTGATGTTGATACATTCCCAGGTGAGTTCTTAATTGTTGGTGAGACTTACATAAGAGAACAGCAGACTGGTAAAGACAGACGACTTTAGCTCATCGTTAATCGCGCCGCAATTTCAGCTTCAACTAAAATACAGCTTTAGGCGGCGGGAAATCCAACTACTTTCTCAATAGATGTTGACGTTTTAGTTCCAAAGTCTGATAAGAAGTCAATGATTGAATTAAGACAATATGATGTTGAAGAGGATAAACTTGAAGGTGGATTTAAGATTGTACCTCAGAATAAGCGTCATGCTTACACTCCAACAATGCAGGTTCGTGAAGAGATTATCGGAAAGAATATCGAAATATATTAATGTCAAGAGCAGGACTTATAGTTCTGCTCTTTTCTGTTTTATAGAGCTTAGTCTAAAGAAAACTACATTATATAAAGAAGATTATTAGAGGAGGTGTCAGCTATGGACAACCTTGTTGGTATGAAAGAGATGTATGATATCAATATTCGTCTTAATTAGCCATTAGAGATTGGCGGACGAAAGTATGATATTAATGAGACGATATTAAGTTTTGAACGTGCCGACCTTGCACAGGTATAGGAAAATAAAGAACATAAGCAGGCTCGCGGCGGATATAATAATAATTTATTGATAAATTGGGAAACTGATAAAGAAGTTAGCTTTGCCATTACTCATGGAATATTATCTCCTAACACCTGGGCAATTCTTAGCAATTCTAAGTTAAATAAGAAAGGTGCTTAGTCAATTCCTTATAAGGAGTAGCTTGATGTTATTGAAGATGATGATTATTGGTTTGTTAATTTGAAATATACTCCTAATGCGACCGAGGGGAAATGGGGATTGTAGGGCAATCCTGAAAATGAACAGATGCCGATGGGTAGACGTGAATGGCTGCCATTAAAACCTCTTCCTCCAGCTAAAGACAAATTCATATTCTGCTATGATATGGAAACTGGTAACAGAATTATGAAATTTGAGATTTTTGGCAACAGAATTATATTCAGAGGCGAACATCGTAAAGTAATGGTTGATTATACCTTCGATTACATTGATGAAATAGTTTAGCTTGATGTTGGTAATAGACTGTTTAATGGTTTCTTAAATCTGACTGCAAAAACGACAGTAAAAGACTACTTCACCGGCGAGCCAAGAACAGCTATTCTTGAAATACCAAGATTAAGACTTGCTTCAACAATTGCAATGAAACTTGGTACTGCTTATGACAATCCCGTTGTAAGTGATTTCTTTTTTGTTGGATATCCTCAGGAAGGACAGTAGGCAGAAATGAATAGCGTTTGTAAGTTGACCTTTTTAAATAAGGAGCTTACGGGAGATTATTTGTGATAAGAAATGGGTAAGGAACAAGTTCAGAATTATTTGGATATTTAGTTAAGAGATATGGACTATCTCAAAACATATGGCAGCAATTTAAGGGCTGCATTCTTGGACCCAGCGAATTGGTATGATACAGATGGATATTTTGAAGAAAAATATAATGCAGCATTACAAGAAGCTAAATCAGTTTTATCTTTAAGAAAAGCTAATACAACATAGACTAATAATCCAGTTCTTTAGACCTTGATTTAGTTATATAGAGATAGACTACAAAGAGAAAAAAACTTCATTTCTTAGTGGGAAAGTTTTTTTGGTATTAGTAGAAAAGGAACATTAGCTTATCCAATGAATGGTAACTATACAATTGCTGCAAATAAAAAATATGCAGAAGGTTTTTCAAAATTTATTCAGTCCGCGATTGGTTCTAAAGATGATGATATTATTCAGGCTTTAAGAAGTGATAAGTTTGCAACACAAATCACTGGTTTGGAATCAAAGGTATTTTCAACTAAGGCTTCTAATAGATATAATCGAGGAAAAAAGAAAGGGCAATCAAACCTAAATAAATACTACGAAAGTTTATTCAATACTTTCTTTTACAAAGCTAATGGAGACAAAGCTGGCGCCATTCCAATTAGCTTGGAAGAAATGACAAGTAGAGGAGAACAACTTGGAGGAACAATATTCAAGAAAAAGTTCTTAGAGTTTATCAGAAGATATTATACTGAAATTTCTCCACAAGTTGAAGAGAACTTGGATTCATTAGGCAGCGAAGCAATGGAGAGAATTTACAAAAATTTTAGTAAAGACAATCCGAAAGCATTTAAGTTCAAAGTGGAAGGCGGCAGAGGTGTGTCCAAAAAGACAGAAAAATAGTTAAAGAAAATGTTATTAAAGACTTTGTAGGAAATTGCTGACGCAACAAGTACAAAAGAAGACCGTTATGACCATTTCACTATTCCTGGACTGTTAGAAGTCAATAAAGAATGGACAGAAAATGAAAGTGGATTCCATATGTAGATTCAACTTGAAGTTAATAAGTTAAGAGAACAACGTTCTGATTTAAAGAAAAGGAAGAGTGGCGGCGAAAAGATTGACATGCGTCATTATAATAGAACTTATTTAGTAGACCATGAGGACGATATGGTAACTGATTAGAGCGGTAATCCTACCCAGTTAAAAAATTTATTCTTACAATATTTTAAACAAGAACTTAGTTCATACCTCAATAGAGAAATTACTTCTTAGGAAGAAGCGGACTTGTCTCGTGCTATTTTCCAAAAGATAGATAAGACTATCAAGAGAGGAGATAAAGCTCTTACAGCAATGTCTATATTTGGTCCAGGACAAATGAAGGGCTTCCTTGGAGAGGTTGCTACTGCCTATGCTTTATAGCAAGGTAGGGGAGCGAATGGCGAAAAAGTCTATACCGAAGTTACTGGTGCAGAGCGTGGAGCGCATGGACAGCTTCATTATGACGTTGTTGCAGTTATAAAAGATACTATGGTAGGATTTTAGGTTAAGAACTATAATTCTATTGAGAATAAAGGCAGAACTCTTTATGATACGACTGTTAAAATGGGTAGTTAGGATATGTATAAATATTTTAACAAAGACGACGTAAGATATTATAGATGGCTTTTTGCTAATGGAAGATTTATTAGTCAAACTGATATTCCTGATTTAAGATAGTAGTTAGAAGATAGTTTATTTAATTCAACTGCTTATTTCTTACGTATTGCAGATGCCTCTATTGAAGGTGGTGTTGATAGTGATATTTATGTATTGGGTAATTTTTATATTCCAAGTTCATATTTAATCGCTTGTGCTATTGATAGAGTAAAAAGAGAACTTGAGGCTCAAGGCGAATAGTAGTTGTTTACTTTAACTGGCGACTTTCCAGCGTACAGATATAAGTTAGAACCTAAAACTCGTATAGACCCTAAGACAGGCGCGATAACTGAAAAACATATGACTTCTGGTATTGATAAAAATATCGTGTGGTTAAATAAGAGCAGGTGTCTTGGGAAGACAATGATTACTTTCAAAGGCATTACTGTAAAATTTACGATTTAAGAGGTGAAAATTGATGGCGAATAGACAAGTTTTTACACTTGATATCGAAACAAGTGGATTGATATCTGGCTATAGAAAAGCGATTGCCGCTATGGAACAAGCCGGTGCGAAATCCAGCATAACTTCAGGACTTACTAAGTCTTTAGATAGGCTTGAAGAAAAATTTAAAAATCTTGAGAATGAAGGAGCTTTTGGTAAAGAAAGCTCAAGAGAAATTCAAAATTATCAAAAAAGAGTAGATAATGCGTTTTCATCTCTTGGACAATTAGGTAAGGAACTTGAAAGAGTTTCTAAAAATTCTAAGACTTTTCCAACCTCTGCATTAGCAGAATTTGAAAGAAAATTAGATGAAGCTAAAAAGAAAGTTTCTGATTTACAAAAGAGTTTTTCTGGACAATTTGAAAAATTAGGTTTCTCTCAAGAGGCTTCTAATAAGCTCGCAGAGACGATAAAGTCAGAAGAGGATGTTAAAAAGGCTCTTGAAGATGAATTAAAATTAAGACAGCAAATAGAACAATCTTTGAAAGCTGCCGCAATTGAAGCGCAAAGACAGGCAGGAAGGTCAGTAACTTCATCAGGTGTTGGACAGTCTCCTTTGACTAACACAAATGTTGATTCTTCATGGGCTAAAAAGCAAGGTTTTAGTTCAGACGAAATTAAATAGATTACACAAGACCTCAATAAAATGTTTGCAGATGGAATTCGTAGAGGAGAAGACTTTGCAACCATCTGGGATACTGGAATTAAAAATAGTATACTTGGTTCTGAAGAACAATTAAAACATTTTGTTGTCGACGTAGAAGCATTAAAAACAAGAATCGAAGAAACTATTAAAAAGAGAGATGAACTTTCTTCTAAATCTTCTGCCGTTGCAGAATATGAAGAAGCAGTCAGAAATCGAGCTGCAATTGGTGATACTTCTGGCGGCACTATTAATTTCTCTTCTGATGCTTAGGCTATAATTGATAATACTACTGCATCATTACAGGATTTACAGAATGCAAGTGCACAAGTAACTGCTCAAGAACAGCAGAGAACAAATGCTGAAAATCAAAATGCGGCAGCATTAAGACAGGTAACTCAATCTACTTAGGGGTTAGTTAACTCTACTAATTAGGCAAGAACATCTTTTAGCGATGTAGCGCAAGGAGCTTATGAAACAGCTTCTGCAGCCGAGAAGTCTGCTCAGTCTTTTGATAATATGAAAAACAGAATCTTAATGTTATTAAGTGCAACTTCTGTTTTCAATTTACTTAAAAGAACTATAAGAGAAACATATGAAGATGTAAAAACTCTTGATAAATCATTTGCTTCCATCGCAATGGTTACTAAGTATAGCGTTAATGAGATGTGGAGCCAATATTCTAAATACGCAGACATGGCGGCCGATTTAGGACAGAAAACAGATAGTGTTATCCAAGCATCTGCTTTGTTCTATCAGCAAGGTCTTGATACTAATGAAGCCATTGAATTAACAACAGACACCATGAAACTTGCTACTTTAGCAGGTAATGACTTCCAGACTGCTACACAGGAAATGACTTCTGCTCTTCGTGGTTTCAAAATGGAAATGGACGAAGGTGGACACGTTACAGACGTTTACTCAGAACTTGCAGCTCACGCCGCAGCATCAGTTGACGATATCGCACAAGCTATGGCGAGAACAGCATCAATCGCAAATTCTGCTGGTATGTCATTTGAAAATACTTCTGCTTTCCTTACTCAGATGATTGAAACAACTCAGGAATCAGCGGAGAACATTGGTACATCTTTAAAGACTATCATTGCAAGATTTACTGAATTGAAAGAGAATGTGGCTGGTACATCAGACTCAGAATTTGCAGATTTGGACTACAATAAGGTTGATAAAGCATTAAAATCAGTAGGCGTATCTCTTAAAGACACTAATGGTTAGTTCAGAGACCTCGACCAAGTATTCCTTGAATTAAGCGGAAAGTGGGAGAGCCTTGACAGAAATACTCAGCGTTACGTTGCAACTATCGCTGCAGGTTCACGTCAGCAATCACGTTTCATTGCGATGATGGATAATTATGACAGAACTGTTGAACTTATGGATTTAGCAGCAGACGCGGAAGGTAAGGCAGACGAACAGTTCGCTAAATATGCTGATACAATGGAATATAAACTCAATCAGTTAAATACTAAATGGGAAGAATTCAGAGTTCAGGCTCTCAATAGCGATTTCTTTAAAGGACTTACTGATGGTTTAAGTAACTTTTTAAATAGACTTTAGAATGTTGACTTTAAGAAAGCATTAGTGGTAGCTCCTGCGGCAATTTGGGCTGCTAAGAATTTCATTAGTAATTTCTTAATTGGTTTTAAGAAGAATATAGGATAGCTTAAAGTCCTTGGTAAAGAAATTGGTAACGTGCTTTCAAAAGATAAACCCAAGATTGATATTCAGTTACAACAGTAGCTTGTTAAAAATCAGATTTCTGAGTTAACAACACAGCTTAGTGGATTAACTAATAAACCTCATTTATTAGAACTTGGAGTGTCTAACGCTAATGCTAAGGATATGGTTGCTCAATATCGAGCAGAGATTTAGTCTACAACTGGAGCAGAAATTTCTTGGAAGGATGCGGTTAACCAACTTGCAAAAGAATTAGGAGTAGAAACCGGTGCGTTAAATACAAATTATGCAGCTATTAAAAAGAAATAGCAAGAAATGCAGGAAACAAATCGCAAATATAATGAAGCAGTAGAATAGCAGCGTAAACTTGATAAACAATAGCAAAAATCTGCTCTGACTATGCAAGCAACATCCGCCGCTGTGTCAGCTGCAACAATGTCATTATCAGGCTTTATTTCTGGCGCGATGTCTGGCTCCGAAGCCTTAAAAACCTTTGCATTATAGTTAGGTATTTCTGCCGCACAGATGTTATTAAGCGCAACTATTACCTCAGTAACATCTGGTATTAAAGTAGCAGCAGCAAAAGCTGAAGAAGGAGCATGGTGGGCAACTTTCGCTGCAGAAACAGCAGCAACAATGGGCGCAGCACTATTAGTTGTTGGCGTTATGGCAGCAGTAGCAGCAGTAGCATTACTGTTTGCTTGGATTGTAAAACAAGGAGAAGAAGCTAAAAAGGCAGCAAGCGCATCTGAATAGTTGGCTGAAGCAAATAAAGACTTAGAAAAAGCAAAAACTAAAAGGGCAGAAGCTAACAGTACTCTTAAAGATTTAGAAACAGAAAAGAAAAACGTACAAGATATCACTAAAGAATATGACGAACTTTCAAAGAAAAGAATAAAAACAACCGATGACCAAGAAAGAATGCAAGAACTTGCAGAACAGATAAAATCTGATTATCCAGAATTAATTCGTTTTGAAGACGAAGAAACTGGTATACTTTCTCTTTATCTCGATTTACAAAATGAAAAATTAAAAAAGCTTGACGAAGAAATAGAAAAACAAAAGTAGATAGCAGACCTCGCCGCGGTAGAGGAGCTTAGAGCTTAGACAGCGGTAAATGATTATACGGGACTTCGTGATATTGAAAAGGCTACTGGAATAACAATAGATGCTTCTGAAGAATCTCGTGATTTCAAGAGAATGACAAGTGGAGAACTTTAGAAGGGTTCTGATGATAAGGTTTGGTCTTATGTATCAAATGGTGATGGTAGTGGATATTATGAACAGACGGCATGGGGAAAATAGCTTACTGATTTTGCAGAAAAACTTACTGATGGTGGAAAAGACCTCGTAAAATATGGAGAAGAAGCTCCTCAAGAATTGGTTGATGCTTGGAACTATGTAATGTCTGGTCAAGGAACTGTTGCAGATGAATTTAAAGATGCCGCAGAAGAAATGCGTGCAAGCGTACAAGAAGCAGCTAAAGCATTTGACCATTTTACTGAAAT
This sequence comes from Candidatus Fimenecus sp., assembly GCA_045595185.1. GTDB lineage: Bacteria > Bacillota > Clostridia > Oscillospirales > Acutalibacteraceae > Fimenecus. The sequence goes on from JAZNZX010000038.1 coordinate 15,522, forward strand.
ACTTGATGTTACAAAAAATATAAGTACCGAGCTTTATGGAGATAAATCTGAAACAGAGCAAGAAATTAGAGCAATTTTTAAAGCTGATGAAGCAAACGATAAAGAAACTTCTTGGACAGATTTGAAGAAGAGTAAAGCGGCTTCTAATTACGATAGTGCGTCAGAACATTATGAATGGATGATGGAACAGTTTGGCTTGGAAGAAAATGAAGAAGCCAAGGCTTTAGTTAATGGCGCATCTGATTTGTATTATGATGTTGCGGAATGGGCATCTGGTAATTAGGATGACTGGGAAGATGTTTGGTCAGATTTAAATACTAATGCAAGAGACCTCGCAAACACTTTGGGAATTACAGACCAAGCTTCTTATGAGGAATTCTTTGGCGGCACTGGTACAAAAGATACGGAAACCTTTAGAATAATCGAAAAGGCTCTTTATGATAAACTTAATGAAACTTATTTAAAGGAAAAAGCCGGATATGAAGCTGCGTCTGATGAACTTATTTCTTAGGTTACATCAATGCAAATGGACTTCCAAGATAGAACTATTGAAGAAGGTCTTGGAATGTGGCAAACTCTTGAAGACCAAATTGCTCAATCTGGACTTGACGAAGAGGGTTAGGATAAGATTCGTCAGCTTGCAAATGAAACTACAAGTGCAGAATTAACGAACTTAAAAAATAATATTTCTACAATTTATGGAGAAGCAGCTGAAGGTATTAAAATTAGTACAGCTCAAATGCTTCAAGATGCGTACAATAGCGTCGTAGAGAGTGGTGTATTAGAATCCTCTGCACAAAAATTGGTTGATAAACAACTTGAAATTCTTAGACAGAATAAGATTAAAGAAGATGACTGGGCGGCTTTCATGCAAATCGATTGGAGTGCAATAACAGACCCTGCATCATTTAAGACATTCAAAGAATCTTAGGTTGAATTAATGAAAGAGCAAGGTATTACCAATGCAGAAGTCATGTTTGATGAAATGGCTAAAGCGGCAGAAGAATACGGAGCTCTTGACATTGATATTGATACAGAGTTAGAGCTTGATAATTTCATTGAACAGCTTGATGAAATGACAGACAAAATTGAAGCTCTTGGAGACTCTGTAATTGATAGCGTTAAAGACATGACAGAAAATGGAGAAGTTTCATTTAAGACTTTTTAGGAAGCACTAAAGAATCTTAGTGAACTTGGTCTTAATGCTTATGATTATTATGATGTTGATGCATCAGGAAAAATTACTACCGACCAAGAAAAACTTAATAAACTTTATCAAGATTAGCTAAAGGCTGGCGAACAACAGCTTATTTAGGAAAGAAATAAAGCGATACTGAAAAAATCTGAAATTGATTTACAGATAAAACAAATTGAAGCACAAATTCGTTCTCTTGAAAATGGCGGCAGTATTGTTGATATGGAAATTGATATGAACAATAGCTTGCAGCCTGTTCTTTCAACTTGGGTTAAAATTGCAAAGGTTATCGCTGAAATTTAGGGTAAAACTTTTGATGAGAGTTAGTTCCAAACACGAATATATGCAAAAATTGATGCTGAAAAAACATAGGAAACTATTAATGCCTTAAAGGAACAGTTAGACCCTCTTAAGACTTCAAGTGAACTTCTTGGTGATACTATTACAGCAATGAACCAAGAAATTGCTGATAGGGATAAATACAATGCGGCAGCGATAAGAGATTTTAACCAGCGCATGCTTGAAGCCCAGGGCACAGAGAAAGATGTTACTAAAGCAACTGAAGACCATGCTAAAGCTCTTGATGACTTATAGAAAGCGCAAGAGGATGTAATTGATAAACAAGAAGCACTTAACGAGAAACTAAAAGAATATAATGACCTTCTTTATGGTTCAGAAAATAGAAAGTCTTCTCTTGATTATTTATACAACTATGACGAAGCAATCAATTCATTTAATGATGAAATTTCTCGTTCTAAAGATTTACTTGCAGACGCTAAATCTATTGAAGAATCTTCTACTGCTCTTCAGCGTTATGCTAATGCAACACATAATTTAATTGCGGAAGAAACAGCTAAACAACAAGTCATTTAGGCAGGATTGAAAAATTATGCCGACATGATTGAGAATGGTAGCTATGCTTACACTAATAGAGAAACTGGTCAGACTACTAATGTTAACTTTGGTGACTATGCTCGTAAAGATAACAGAACTGGTAAATATATTATTGACCAACGTCTTATTAATGAAGCTAAGTTTACCGACGATATTAAAGACCTTCTTGAAGAACAGGTTTCTAATTACAATAAGTATAGAGATGAACTTCTTAAATCAGAAGATAATATTCGTAAAGCAGAGAAAGAATTACAGGAAGAAAGAAAAGCTGCTCTTAAAAATTATGCCGCAATGGAGACTGAAATTGCGGAAGCTCTTAAAGCGCAATATCAAGAAGAAGTTGATGCTCTCAAAGATAAGTATGATGCAATGAAGGATGCTGATGATGACTATCTTGATGCTCTTCAAGACGCAATTGATAAACAGAGAAAGTTAAGAGATAAAGAAAATAAGTACGAAGATTTAGCACAGAAAGAAAAGAGACTTTCATTGATGCAGAGAGATACATCTGGTGCCAATGAGCTTGAAACTCGTCAGCTTGAAAAGGAAGTACAGCAAGATAGAGAGTCATTGCTCGATGAAGCAATTGATGAAATTATTGATGGACTTTCAGAGCTTTATGAGTCTCAGCAAGAACTTAGAGATTCAGAAATGGAACTCAAAGAGGCTTTGCTTGATAATACTCTTTATTGGAATTCACAAGCAGAAAACCTTGCAGGTTCATTCGAATCAGCAGAAGACTATGCTCAATTCCTTTCAAGTCTTTCAGAAGAGTATTCAATGATGACCCTTGCTCAGTAGCAAGTTAAACTTCAGGAATATGGAGAAACTTATACTGCCGCAAGTGAATATATGGTAATGCAGGCAATGGACAGCGCATCTGAAACTGGTGATTTTATCATTGATACAATGACAATCACTGGTGAAGAAGTTGGTGCGATTGTTGCTGAAACAGCAGAAACCTTTAGCACAGAAGTTATTCGTTCTTATAATGAAACTACCGCTGCTTTTGAAGAGGATATGAGAAAAGCAGAAGAATCAATCGATTCTGCAAAAGAGGCTCTTCAAGAAGCAATTAATAAACTTAATGAATGTGCTGCAGCAGCAAATACAACTGCACAGGCTCTTAGAGATGCGCAGGCAGCACAAGCTACAGGTGGCACCGGTTTGGACTATGAAGATGTCCCTGACACTACTTATGTCGGTCCAGCAAGTGGATAGCTGGTTGACTGGTTTGCCTTAAAAGATACTATGGACGGAATGGGATATAGTATTAATAATAATGGTAGTGTTGAAAGTGGTACTATCGCCTTTGGTGGAAATAGTTCAACTTCCCATGGTCAGCTTGCTTCATATATTTAGAAACTTTATCGAGGCAATGAGTTAGAAGAATTGCAGTAGGTAACAACTGCACTTGGATTGTCTACTACCGATGGTAATAGCTCAACTCCTCTTAATTCTTATCAACTTTATAATAAAATTAAAGAAAGACTTATTGCTGCAGATGCTACGCTTACTTCTGTATTTAAGTATAAAGAAGGCGGACTTGTAGACTTTACTGGTCCAGCTTGGGTTGATGGCTCTCCAGATAGACCTGAAGCATTCTTAGATTCAGAAGATACTGCTCGTATCGGTGAAGCAGCTAAAATTCTTGCTGACATTCCTTGGATGGATAGAGACACTGATAACGCTTCAGTCGTTACTAACAATGGCGGCGACGTAAGTGTAGAAATAAATCTGAACATTGACCATATCTCTTCTGATACTGATATTGATGAAATGATTCAGAGAGTTAAGGACGAAATCGTAGATGTTGCACGTCCTGAGGGTACAAACGTAATCCTTCAACAGCAACTCAATTAAGCTTGGTGCCGCTCCGGCGGCACCCTTACCCTTTTAAGAGGTGAGATTAATGTCATTTGTTCCACGTTTAACTAAACCTGAAGCTGGTAATAAGTATTATATTACCAAAGCAAAAGGCGGCTGGTCAACCGCTATTGTCGGAAATCCTACTGACCCAGATTGTAACGTTCTTCACAACTGTGTAGGATATGCTTTTGGAAGATTTAATGAGATTATTGGTGATACAAAAATGACTCATCTTCTTCCTGTGAACGCTGAAAACTTTTATTCAGTTGCAATTTCTCAAGGACTTAAAGTCGGCATAGAACCTAAACTTGGTGCAGTAATTGTTTGGGAAGGTATCGGTTCTGCGGCAGGTCACGTAGCCGTAGTTGAACAGATTTATGATGATGGTTCAATTTTAACATCTGAGTCTGGCTATGGCTGTGCTAATGCGTTCTGGACTACAAAACGTAAGAAAGGAAATGGTAACTGGGGCGCGGGTAATGGATATAAGTTCTTGGGCTTTATCTACTTACCTGGAGATGAACCAACTCCAGCTCCTACTCCAACCCGTACTATCAAAAAAGGTATGCACGGTGACGACGTTAAGGAAATGCAGTCAAAGCTCGCAAGTAAAGGCTATCTGAGAAAAAATGAAATTGACGGCGCATTTGGTAAAATTACTCTTGGTGGACTTCTTGCATTCCAATTTGAGAATGGTTTAGAAGTCGATGGACTTTGTGGTCCGGCAACTAAGAAAGCGTTGGGAATGTAAAGACTGGGGCTTAGTTATCTAAGCCCCTTTCTTTATTAGAGCAAGAGCAGCTAATTTTTACATTATAATAGATAAGAGCTTGACTTTACCCGTAATTTCGGGTATAATAAAGAAAAGTGAGGTGAAGAAAATGAAGCCTATTGATTTTCGTGGCTTCCGTTTTGGTAAGATTCACACAAGTGACTTACATTTGGAAGTCGTAAGTACCTCTGATAGATATGAGCCAAGAATTCTTCCAGCTCCTACGGATACTACACTTGATGTTCCTGGTAGCGATGGACAGTACTATTTTGGTTCTGTTTATAAAAACAGAGAGATTACTTGTAATTTGGCTTTTGATAATGTTTCTGAATAGATTTACAGAAAGATTAGATAGCTATTTGCGACAGATAAGTTATAGGATTTAGTTTTCGATGAAGAGCCATATAAGACTTGGAGAGCGAAGATTAAATCAAAACCTGAATTCAAGTCTCTTTGTTTTACTGATAAAGAGTCTGGTGAAAGAGTTTACAAAGGTACTGGTAAACTCGTTTTTATTTGTTACTTCCCATATGCTTTTGGTTTCGACAAATATGTTGTAAGGGCGGCAGATTATTATACTCTTAACCCTCCACAGTGTATTATTCAAGAAGCATATAGTGATAACACTTTCGTTAAAAGTAAGAAAGACTCCGTTAATGTTCGTCATTTACCGGAGGATATTAATTATCATTATAATACAAATCCAAGTGATTATGAGGGCGGCACAACAGAAGCTCACATTAACGCTCCTAAGTTTAGAGATAAAGCTCATAGAAACCGCTTAGGAAGAGATTGGGAGCCTAATGATAAAACGCCTTGGAAAACTGGTTTCCCTACATATGACCAGGTTGTAGCAGGTGAGTTGTTCTTTGATACACCTGATGGAGAAAAATCTCTTATCGATGTAAGAAGCTATTGGGACAACGTACCTGAATGGGAGAGCACAGCAAAACTTCTTTATACTCCTACTCTTGATTATGATTAGGAACTTATGTATTTACCACAGTATTCAAAAACTGATTTCATTAACATGGACCTTGGTTTTAATAGCGGCAGGGCTATGATTGGTTCTCGTATACTTGTGTATAACCCAGGTGATTTGCCTGTTGAATGGGAAATTCGTTTTGATGAAAATAAAAGAAGTTTCTGGTCTTGCCGCGGCGGCACGAAGTTTAGAATTAGACGTTTTAATGTTGAGCGTCTAAGTATTGAAAATGCTGTTGACTGGTGCGGACTTACTACTTATGAGATGGCAGACAATGAGCCTTATAAATATGGTACTAAATACTTTAAGAGAAGAAAAGTTAATATGTACGAAATAATTGAAGCTCTTGAAAATGGTGACATTGATTTTGATTCTTTGCCACCAATTAAAAAACCTGGAGTACATGCGTAGGTTAATTCTTACTATACAAAAGAAGAATTAATCGCTGCTTTACGAATGGGGATAATGCCAGCTGATAAGCAATGGGGCGATAAAAACTATGTTTATCCAGATAAACCCTTCAATGAGTTAACATCAGCAGAGCTTAATAATTATGTCGACCCTGAGATTCAATCTGATAAGATAGCTTTTAATTTACATTTGGATGATGAAGCATGGCAGTAGCTTATTCCAGCATTAACCCTTGCAGGACTCGGAAAGGCACATCCTCATCATTGTTATTATGTTGAACCGATTCCTCGTCAGAAACTTGGACACTATATTAAACTCTTCTATTGGCAGACAATTCAGTGGAGAGGAGATAGACTTCCTACTGGAGACTGGGTTGCTGATTTAAGATATGGAGAACTTGCAAAGGATATATTAGTCAAAGTTACAAATGAAAAAGGCGAAGAAGAAATTCATGTTAAAGACATAAACAATCCTCTTGTTAATTTCATTAAAATGTTTGCAAATGTTAGCACAGAAGGTGTTGTTACAAATGCACCGGACCGCGGCAACGTATATAGAGAAATTTATAAAGACCTTGATTTCGAGAGAGGAATTGAGCTTGCTAATAGATATGAAGAATTATTTGCAGACTGTATTACAGAAGAAGAAGAGTATGAACTTTATTGGGAAACTTTAAAAATATTACTTAAAGAGTTCACTCCAATCTTGAAAAAGACCTATGATGATTGGTGGTCTTCTCTTGATTATAGTGAAAGACCTAACCATCATAAGCCAACTGAAGAAGAAATGATTGACCAATTCATTGATAGTTATATTAATCACCCTTCTGAATTTATCAATTCAGATATGAGAGATTTGGATTATGCCAATGATGTCTTTAATGGATATAAAATGCCAGAGTGGATGACTAATGACTATATTGAAATTGACCAAATGGCATTGTCTGGTGTGGAAACTGCAAGACAATTCTTAGAAGCGGTTGGTGAAGGAACTGATAAGGTATTTACAGGTTCTCGTAGACAATATACTGATACAGATAGAAAGAACCTCCTCGAAGCAGGTAACTATTCAAAATTAGTCAATACTCTTGATAAAACAATCGGTGTTGGTGGATATATTAATGACCTTCTTGATGATTATTATTATCTCAATACTGATAATCGTATGCTTTATACTACTGCAAATCCTTATGGTATGGAGTTTGTATATAAGCCAAATAAGGTTGTTATGAATGATGCTATTACACAAGGTAAATGGTTTAAATTACCTCCTGGTTGGTCATTAATTTGTGTTGAGCCAGTTGTTGATGAGTCCCTTTGGGGCGGCAAGCGCTGGGAAGATGCAAGACCTTATGATTGGGGTTATGGCGGCGATTTAAATAGAAATAAGCGTGAAGTTCAATAGCTTTATGATTATGTCTATGATTTAGCAAGAGAAGAATTCTTCGCAATTTATCCTAAAGACAGTATTATTAAAAAGATTGTCCCAGAGGAAAACTTGGAAGGATATGAGGATAGTCATGATGATATAAGTGGTACTGAAGACCCAGTAGACGAACTGCTCAAATTTAAAGTTTGGTATGAGAGTTAGCTTTAGTTCCACGAAAGTTCTGAGTGGTATAACTACTTTGCAAAAAGTTTGTTTAAGAAGTATAAGAACGATGGTGAATATACGTTCTTAAAAATCATAAATAGTATTTGGTCAAGTATCGCACCATATTATACTTGGACAGTTAATCGTGGCGTTTGGACTGACCCCGATAGAATCCAAGGACATGGTCCTGACCTTGATGATTTTGATATAACTGGTCGCCCACTTCGTTGTATTAACAACGATATTAGTGACTGGTGGTGGTATGCTTGTAACTATGTATGGGCAAACTTCCCTCCACTTTATTGGGCAGTAGCAGATATGTTAAATAGATTACAGATTAAATATACACCTTTGTACTATTAAGTGAGGTGAGACAATGGCAATTTAGAAAAGACCATATGAGCTTTCCGTTTGGGTAGAGAAGCTCAATGGAAGCAATTCTAAAATTGAAGAAAAGGGCGTCATTATTGGCGCCCACGACATGTCTTATCCAGGCAAGGCAACTAACATTGTGCTTAAAAGGGAAATTAAGGGTACTAATACCCTTACTTTCCAGTTGCCTGATAGATATTTCGATTCTTTAAAGGGAGAGTTTGTCCGCAATGAATTTGCTGACTTAGTTGCTCCTGAGACTAAGCTCAAACTTTTCTATAAAGATAGATGGTTTGAATTCTTTGTTAAGAAAGTTGATGATAAAAAGCAATTTAAGAGTTATATGAAATCATTTACTTGTACAGATGCTTTTATCGATGAGCTTTCAAGAAATGGTTATGGTATTACTTATGATACTGAGCTTAATAATAATGTCGAAGAAATTGGTGTATTTACAGAAGAAACTCTTGAAGATAGTATTTGGCAGTATCATCCTGAGAATAACTGGGGTGATTTCACCGAATACAAAGAAGAGAAACTTTATCGTATTCCAATTAGTTGCTTCGGCGGTAGCATTAACGGCTATAAATTAAACTTTGAACTTGAACAGGAATAGCGTAATGAAATCAAAGAAAAAACTGGAACAGATTTTGTGGAAAATGTTTTCACTGGAGATTCTCGTCCAGTTGAATTAAGTGATGATTTAGCGCGTGGTTTCTTCTGGGATGAGTATGTTGAAAATGGTACAACTCGCAATGCTCTTACAAAAGAGTATAATACTAACATTCCAAATGATGGATATATCTATGTTCCTTACTCATGCCTTGGCTTCTGCTATGGTACAGAAGAAGAACCTGATTTTACTGAGGAACTTAAGTATGACAGGGCGGCGACCGAAACTGCAATCGCAGTAGATGGAAAGCTAATTCTTGCGCCTCAGTCTGTTGACCCAAGAACTATCATTCAGTTCTATGCAATTCCTAAAACTGGTCTGTTAGAACTTGATGACGGTGGAGTTATCATGAACAAGGATTATACTTTCTTCATGACTCTTGCTGATTGGAATAATGCAGTTCAAGGAAATAAGTGGTATATATTTGAAGATACAAGACTTGTTCAAGCTGAGGCTCTTGGCTCTGCGGATGTTCAAGCTCCTTCAATTAGCCACACTTTTAAATACAAGAGTGATAAAGAGAATAACATCGATTCTCTTGGAAATAAGTATGTTACTTATGATGGCTATCTTTGCGATGTAAATGAAAACAGTATCATTAAAGGTAAAAAGTTTTCTATTACAAACAGAACAGAAGTAAACATTTCTGAAGAGATTGACCAATATACAACAGTCTACAATGCTCATGCAGATGATTTTGCTAATGAGTATAGTAATGAAGATTGGGAGTATCAAGTTGAAGAAAAAACTAAGAATGAACAATCTTATCGTGTATGTTCAAAACTTGAAACACGTTAGATAATTCCACAGCTTGCTCGTAACCTTGTACAAAATGGTACAGATATGGACTCTACCGATGGTTGGTCTCCTATGTCTTATCTTCTTGAAAACAGTATTTTTATTACTCCTACCGTAACACATAGAGGAGTTTCAAAATCAGAAGATGATGAAAGCATTTCAACTTCGGCTTTAGTATATCAGCCTGCGGCGGCAAAAGCGGCAGAAATATTTTAGGTGGCTCCTAAAGAAGGATAGGCTGGACCTGATAATCCAAGTAGTACAGATGTGGATAATATGCGTTTCAGTTTTTCTTCTACTAATAGTCTTAAATGGAATTAGATTAATGATTGTACAATGAAAACTCGTATTATGAATAATCTTATTGCTCCATTAAGAGCTTCTGAAGGTTTTATCAACATCTATGGTATTGGTCTTAATTATTATTTCAAGAGCGGAAATGATTATAAATTCTTGTTTGCAAAAGGTGACGCTGTACAAAGAGCTTTACTTTCTATTGTAAAAATAACAGATACAAAAGAAGCAGATTATATTGCTCCTGATAATACTGGAAAAGTACATTACACTATTGAAACTGCCTCATGGGAGTATAAAGATAATAATACAGTAGAATTAAAAGACGCAAAGACAGAATCAAGAGACGGTGACATTTCTGCAAATAACGGACAGGAAATTGTAAACTTCGGTATTATCGGACAGGACAAGAAAATTGAAAAAGATAAAATCTACTGTCTCGGTGTTTCTGCTTGCTTTGATACTGATTTTAAAATAAAAATTGGTAAGGGCGCGCTTATTTCTGATGGTGAATATACAATATCAGAAGAGAATCAACTCGTGTTTGATTGCGGACCAACTGGAGATATAATCATAGACCACGTTTCTATGCCAGAGAATCTTAATGATGAGAAGAAAAATCTTATTATTTCAGAGCTTCCTGACACACGCTATATTCTTTTTAAGACTAAGAAAGATATTGAAAATCCTTATTTTGTAATTTCTTCAGCGAAGAAAATTGTTCTTTTAAGACTTTATCTTTTTGAAGCATATACCAAAGGTATAGATGCTTTTCCAAATACAAATGGGAAATTACAATATCGTTATAGCGGCAGAAACTTATTCTGGGCACCAAAGAAAACTTCTATCATTGACAAGGGCGCATATGAGAGAACTATCAATACGTTCTATGACAAAGATGTTGAAAATCAAATCAATATCAGAAATATGATTATCTTTGAAGACGATATTATGCTTGGTTCAACTTATGGTTACCAGCACTATTATATTCAAAGACTAAAGACAAAAGATGAAGAGCCAGAATATTACGACACAATGGGCGCAAAAGCATTCATCAGTAGCGACCCTGATAAGATTGGCAAGGATGTATTACCTCTCGATGCCGCGGCGTATACAGAAGATGATTATGAAATTCAGACAAACTATATTGATTTAAATAAATGTAGTTATTATGATAAAGAAGCTGATTTGACAGAGCATGATTGTAAGTATGGAAATGGACATACTTGTTTCTATTAGAAATTTGGTTATTGTCCTTTTAGATTCCCTACTGAAAAACATGACAGACGTATTCGTACTTTGAGTATTAATAAGTCTAATCGTTTCAATATCATACAACAGACAAGTAAAGTATTTGAAGTTTATCCTCAATTCTATATTGAACATAAGTCTAATGGTTCAATAATTAAGGATGAAAATGACGAATACCTTAAAAAGGTTTTCTATATTAGAGAAAAGGGCAAAGAGAATAAGATTGGCTTTAGATATGAAAAGAATCTTAAAGATATTAGTAGAAGCATTGTCAGTGATAAGATTGTTACTAAACTTTATGTTCTTGACGTAGATAGTGACCTTTCAAAAACTGGTTTGTGTTCAATTAAAACTGCCGAAGATAACCCATCAAAAGATAGCTTTATTATTGATATGAGCTATTATATTGCAAAGGGAATGCTTGATGGCGACGAAGTAGAGCAAGACCTCTATGGTATTACTCCTAATGAAAAGAGTATTAAAGATAATCCTGATGAAATTCCTTCAGGTTTCTTACAGTAGCTTGGTTACTACAATACTCGTTATGATGAACTTTCAAATAAGATTATCAATTTACAGGATGCTTCTTTCACAGAATTGTAGGCTAACTTGGAAGTTAACTACCAAGGTATTATAACTGCTCAAGAGCAAATTTTGAAAATAAAGAAACAGCTTGATAAATACAAGAATATGTATTCAACTACTGGAGAATATGAAACTCAGTAGGCTTACTTAAACTTCAAAGTAAAACTTGCAGAGCAGGAAGCTATCTTAACCCAGCTCATTTATTCAACTTTCTATACAAATGGAGTATGCGATTTAGATGAGAATGTATGGAAAGAAGATTGTTTCGACCATGACTCATGGCCGCCTGCACCTGGAACTGAAGTAACTGCAATTGAGTTCTTTAATCACATTAAAGACTTAGAAGAAAGCAGAAAATACTGGATTGACTTACATTCTTATACCGCAGGTATACTTGGTCAGTTCAATAGAGAGTATTTACAAATTCAGTAGTGGAAGCGTGAGAGAGCAAGTTATCTTAAACTTATCAATCAGATTTCTACTGCCTTCTATAAGAAGTATGAGCCATATTTAAAGGAAGGTACTTGGTCTGATAGTAACTATCTTAGTGATAACGCTTACTATTTCGGAGCTCTTGATGTCGCGGCGGATGGTGCAATACCAAAAGTTAGCTATTCAATTAGCGTAATTGACCTTGCACCATTAGGTGAAGAATATGAAGATATCTATGACTTTGATTTAGCTGATACTACTTATGTTGAAGATATTGGAATGTTTGGAATTAACAAGCACACAGGTTTTCCTAATAGACTGAAAGTTCTTATCTCTGCTGTTCAAGAAGGACTTGATGACCCAAGTAAAGATACTATTTCAGTATAGAACTTTACTACATCATTCCAAGACTTATTCCAGCAAGTTACTGCTTCGGTTCAGTCATTAACTTATAATGAAAATATTTATAAGCGTTCATCAAATTTCACTTCACTTCAGAACATCACCAATTCAAGTTTACAAGGCGCACTTGATACTAATGACTTAACACTTCTTGATACTGATGAAAATAACATTTAGGTTGATAACACCGGTACAAGTGGTAGTGATATTAACAACCATGCCAATAAATACGTTCTTAACGGACAAGGCTTATTCTTCTCAAATGATGGAGGACAGCACTGGAGTGTCGGTGTAGGACCAAGTGGTATTAATGCTGACTATATTAAAGTCGGTACTCTCGATGCAGGTAAGATAAGAATTGCTGATAGTGCCTATGTTTACTTCTCATGGGACAAAGATGGTATTGTAGCTTATCGTGACCCATAGGCTCTTACAACTGATGCGAAGAATATCAATGACGCGGCAATATTTAATAAGTATGGATTAAGTATTGTAGCAGATGGCAATATTAAATTAAGAGCAGGTTATTCATTTAATAATGAGGATGATGGAGCGATTTCTAAAGAAGATACTCTTGGAGATGAAATTGGTTTCTATCTTTATAATAATAATGGAGAGCCAATCTTCCAAACAACTGCTTCTTCTGACGGCGTTAGAGAAAGTGCAATTATTAAACTTATTGGTGAAATGATGGTAAGTAATACTCTTGCGGTATAGAAATCTGGCGGTGATAAGTTTACTGATAAAGTAAGACCGCTCACCTACGGAAGTTTTGGTTATGCTACTCCAAAAGAGATTCCTAATTGGCACACTTCCAGCGAAACCGATGAAGAAACATAGATTACAACATACTTTTTCAATGCTACTGGAAATGAATTTACTAATGATTTAATTGCAACATACTTATTTGGTAATGAACCCGATAAGACCTCTATCGAAATTAGAAGAGATGCTAATGTAACTACTTACACAAAGAGTGGAGTTACAACAATTTCTCTTACAAATATTTATCTTGGTACTGATGAAAGTCATATAAGTTAGAAAGTTTTAACAAAATATGGAGTTAGTGTTAATAGAAGTGGTCAAACTGTTACTAATTATTATTTCAATATTGGAGATATACATGGAAATAATACTAAGAAATGTTTCATCAATAATGGTGGAGATTTCGTTGCAAATACTTCTATTACTTTTTACAATGGTGTAGATTCGACTGCTACTCCAGTATATGGAAATGGAACAACTCAGACACTTTATTACTGGGAAGAAACAGGAAGTGTTCTTATTAAGAAATCTAAAATAGTATATGTATTACCTGAAGGAACCTATGCAAGTAGAGAAGCTGGCGGTGGAACACCAACATCTGTTGATTCAACAGTAGGTTTGTATTTAAATAATCCAAGTATGAATGATGCTAATGCAACAGGAAATGGTAATCAAAGATTGTTGGTATGCTGTGTTTAGAATGGAGATAAAGTAAGTAATTTGTTCGCAGTTACTAAAGATGGTACAGTTTCTTTTGGAGGTACTATTGAGGGAGAAACAAACGCAGCTAATCTTTCTGATAAAATAACTATTCCTGATGCAAAAATGTTAGTTGATTCAGATGGAAACTTATTTATTAGTTTCAGCTCTATCGTTGACCCAAATACTCACTGGAAACTTGATGAGTATATTGCTAATGAAATTAATAATAGTAGCGGTCCTATTTATGAAGCAATTGACGGTGCAGTAAATAGTATGAGAGGAGAAATTGAGGCAGCAGTCGGAGGAATTGAAGGATTCCACGACCATGTGCATAGTATTGATTGGAAGCGCCCCTCTGTGCATATAAGCACACCAGGTGGAACAGTCAGCGTACAAGAATACGCGGCAGATTTAGAGGTAAGGGTGCACTCTTATGCAACAGACTCATCAACATCAGGCTTGGACGATTGGGTTAGACTTGGAGACTTATTTGAAATAGGAGGAGTATCATAATGATTTGTTCAACAGAGAGATTAAAGGAATTGTCAAAAATAATTGACAAAATAAAAGAGAAGACTTTTGATATTAACACTCAATACAAGTTCATTAAAATATCAAAAGTAATTCGAGAAGAGGAAGAACTGATTAATGAACAATAGTTTCTCCTTCTTAAACAGTATGCTGAAAAAAATGAAGATGGTCAATTTATTGTCAACAAGGACGGCGGCTTCAAGATTAAAGAAGAATGCGTTGAAGAATGTGGCTTAAAAATTATGGAAATGAATAATAGACAAATCACTCTTCCTGATATTTACTTCTCACTTGACGAACTTGAACCTCTTGGTTTAACTCTTGGAGAACTTGAACTTCTCGAGCCCTTCATAAAATAAAAAGAACCCCTCACAAATGTGAGGGGTTTTTCGTTTATCCAAACTATACCATAGCATTTCGTTTTCTATCATTTGCCGCCCAACGACCAATTAAAACGGCGTCTGCTTCATCTTGTGTTACATTAACATCATAAAGCGATTTAACAATCAGCTATGCACTCTTTTTCTTATCATTTCTGCTTCTTCCCTTAACTTCGTTAAAAGCTCTCCATGTGGCAGGCGGCACGATTTTATAAATCTTACCATTCTCATAACAGTAGTTTTTAAGAACGCCTTGTAAATGAGCGAGTTTCTTAAAGGTTACTACTTGCTCTCCACCGTCGAAAACTTGTAACTGAATATCTTCAAATACTACTAAGTCAGGTTTCCACATCTAAATCATTGAAGCAACCCATTGCTTGGTCTTCATAATCCTTTCCGTACTGTGAGAACCGTCAGATTCCCAGTGACCGAACTTGATTAATTCTTCGTCATCAAAAACGGACCAGCCACTTGTAATACTCGCTTGGTCAAAAGCTAAGATTCTAAAACCCTTACTTTTCGGGGCAGAATCATTCATCTGATAATACTTATTACTCTTACAAATTGGACACTGCTTATGGCGGCGCCAGTACTCCATTGTAAAGTAATTTTCATGTCCGTTAGGGCACATGAAATTCATTTGAGTTTTTAAATTGGTATAGGAGTCAGAGAGAAGTTTCCAACCCTCTAACTCCACTTCTGATTTTATATCTTCATATTTAAGTTTAGCCACTTAAATCATCCTGCATTTGCCGCCTTATCTGTACTTCCGAAACCACCGTTGCCGCGAGAAGTGGTTCCCAGCTCATCTACTGTTGCAACCTCATTCCACTTAATCATTGGAGTAGGAGCAATCAACATCTGAGCGATTTTCATTCCCTTTTCAATAACATAGGGAACATCGCCTGCGTTCCAAATAGGAACTCCAATTTCGCCGCGATACTCTGTGTCGATAGTACCGGGAGTATTAGGAATTCTCAACTTAGACTTTACACTAAGACCAGAGCGAGGTCTAACCTGAACCTCATAGCCCGCAGGAATTGCAATTGCGATACCGGTCTTAACAATCTTTGTTTCACCAGGTTGAATTGTAACTGTCTCAACTGCTGAAATATCAGCTCCTGCATCAGTAGGGTGCGCATACTGAGGAATTACTGCATCAGGGTTGAGTTTTGTAATTTTAACCTCAACCTGAGTTCTTCCGCTTACAAGAAGCTGCTCATGAATATCCGCAAGAGCATTAAACAGAATTACAAAGAATTCCTTCTTATTGTCTGAAAGGTCAGGCTCTTGAGAAATGTCATGAATGATTTCCTCGTAGTATTCCTTTTCCTCCTTCAAGGTCTCAGTTGTAACATCTGGAACAAGAGTAAGAGCTTCTTTCTGTTCTCTCTGGAACTTTTCAGACTTAATAATGTCCATGAAACTCTGCTTAAAGCTGGGCCACAGCTGGTCGAACTGTTCATCAGGCAATTGAACAAATTGCATCATTGTATCAAAGCCGTCTTTATTTGGAACTCCTGCAAAAAGTTCTTCAATCTTCGTTGTCTTCATCTTCGTATAAACCTCCATTTACATCATTGCAAATTTCATCAATAACACCGAGTTCAATAGCTTTCTTAACATCGAACCACCAGTCTCTATCTTTCTGCTCTTCGTATAGCTTCTTAGAAATTTTTGTTGTACCAAGAACAAGATTCTTTAACTGCTTACGCTGATAAACATAGAACTTGTGGTTCTGGTCAACTCTATCGGCATTACCTGCAATAACTGTACTACCTTCATGGAAGAGGAATGAAGCATTAGGATATGCCATACGTTTATGTCCTGCAATACAAATGAAGAAACCGCCGCTATAAGCTGAACCTGTTGCAATTGTATAAACAGGAGTTTTAGAATTTCTTATCGCATCAACAATCTGAAGGGTTGAAACGAGTTCGCCGCCAGGTGAGTTGATATAAACCTGAATTGGGATTCTCTCCTCAACTGGAGTTTCATCGAAAGCATCTTCGGAATTCCAGAACTGAATACGCTCAAGAACATACTGTGCAAGTTCGCCATCAATCGCGTCGATATAAAGTTTACGTTCGATGAACTACTGTCTATCAAGAACATCATCAGGGCTGAAACTATTTTCGGGAGCAGTAAATAAATCCATGTAGCAAGGACCATTTTCCTTTCCACCAAGTTCAGTGTAAAGTTTCTCCATATCTTTGAGAAAATCTTCCTTAGACTTTAACTTACCATTCTCTCCGCAAAGGTCAATTTTAATTGGTTCTGCCATTTACTTAGTCCTCCCTTTTGTTGATTTCTTCCTATAATTCCTTAATCTCCTATGTGAGTTCGGAGATTCGAGGATTGTAGGTGAATAAATTGAGTGATTCATTAAGAAGTTCTTTCTCTTTCTTTTCGAGTTCAAACTTCAAAACGTCTAACGAAAAGTTTGTATAATCCATATCAATCCCTCCTTTATATTATAATTATAACATAATTGATTAGTAAAGTCAAGAATCTCACTTCACGAAATATTCTTCACATAGTTCATCGTATGTGATTTTTGTAGGGTCTTGCTGGAGCATTAATCGATATGGGAATGTGATGTATTTATTCGGGTCCCAGTTGATTCCGAGAAATTCTTTAAAAGAAATTCTTCCTGCATTGTTCCAGTGAATTAAATCAATGATAAATGGGTCGGTTTCATATGTTGAGTACATTGGAAGTTTTATATCAAGTATCTTTGAAATAAGTATCTGTGCTGTTAACTCCATAGCACTATTGGTATTAAAAACGACGCCGCGGCAGGACGATAAATAAATCAGCTTATCTGCATCTAATTGCCAAGGGACAACTATTCTTGTATGATTACCATATGGTTTCTTAAGGAATTTAAACATCTTATCTTCTTCAGATTTATCAACTTTTAAGCTATAAATGAAATCGATATTGTTGTCATAGTGGTCAAAGATTTCTTCCCAATCTTCTTCATCAAGGAAGTTTCTATCGGTAACATAAGTTATTGCTGCTCCACCTTTAGCTCCCGCAAAATTTTTCTCTCTCCAATCAATTATACTATTGTTTCTGATTGACTTATACAAGGTTATATTTTTAATCTTGTTACTGAATAAGTCATAAGGTTCGAATGAAGGAGTGAACTCCATCGTCTTTGAAGAGATACCAGAAGTTCCGTAAAAGCCAAAACCACAAAATTTTCCTTTGTCCTGATTGATGACAAGTTTCTTTGGAACCTCCAATTTTGGATTATCTTTAAAGTAAAAAATCTGATTGTATCTTCCTGTCTTTTCATAAGGCTTCATCATAATAACCTAATGTCCTTCTGATTTAAGCCTTGCGTAAGCCTACATGAGAGGAAGGCTTATTGAAAAAGCCTTCCCGTGATGCAGGTCTATATCATATAAACCAATTGTTGCCATTACTCCTCTACCTCCGCACGTTCTGTTGTAGATTTTGTGATGAATCCCTCTTCGTCCATTTCTTCAATTTTCTCAAAGAGAGGAAGAGCAGTACTCTTATACTTCTTAGGTACGAAATCATCATCACGACGAATACCAGTTATAATCAGCTTATTACCTCTTGCGAAGAAACTCTTCTCAATAATCGTCTTAGTACCATCAGGATTCTTTCTACTAATCTGTCTATCCCACTTTGCGTACTGATTCTTCCAAACCTTTACGTTTACAACCTGCATTGTAGGAGTTAAGAGAACTACTGTACTCTTATTCTTATCCTTATCAATAACAGTTCCGCAGATTCTTGAAATCTCATACATTCTAATTACGCCGCCGTCCTTTGTTGTGAACTCAGACGCAATTACCGGTTTTGGGTCAAGACTCTCAAAATCCACAATTCCATATGCTCTCTTGTTGAGATTTGTAAGTTCATGATTGTGGCAATATGTACCAAGAGCATCCATATCCCATTTATCAATCGAACCAAGAGCATACTTGTTACGAACATCTTCAAAGAGACTTCTGTTCAACGCACTGAGGATTTCTTCCTGATTTGCTTTCATCCATGCTCTTACTGGATTCATTGCCTTATCATAGGTGTTATCCCATGTTGACTGTTTAATTAGAGCGTGATTATCCTCACCATCAATTACCATATCTACAAGCACATCGGTGTCATAATTCTCCATAAAGAATCTCATTGCGATATGGTTGAGATAATAATAATCTCCCTGCTTAAACTTTCTGATATACTTAGTGAAGTTATAAACTTTTGCTTCAAATGACAGCTCTTCTGGAATGAGTTGTTTATTATACAACATTGTCATATTCTGCAAAGTGATACGCTTTTTCTTATCTGCAATAAGTTCAAGATAAGAATTCATTGTGTTCTCTCTGTCGCCATAAATATTATCAAATGCACCCGCCTTAATTAAGGAAACCATTTGAGTTTTATTAACCTTAACCTTATTAGTAAAATCTTCAAGAGAAGTATAAGGACGATTCTCCATAATTTCATAAACAAGACTTGTGCCGATTCTGTCAATACCCTTTAAACCATAAATAATTGCATTACGTTCTGCATCTGGCTTAAAGATGAGGTCTGATTTATTGATGTCTGGCGGCAAAACATTAATGCCTGCCTTTTTAGACTTACCAAGAGCAACACTAATCTTACCATAGTTAACGCTCTTGTTCTTATATTTCTTATTAACTGCTTCAATGAGGTCATCTTCGTCAATTTCCTCAATATCCTGCTCTGCCATTTCTTCCAGCTCCTTGTCCACATCTTCTGTGTCAAGTAAATCTGCACCGCCGGCATTTGTAATCAAGCAAGCACAATTCCAATAAATATCAGAATATGTTGTTGCAAGATAAAGAGTCTGAATACCAACGAATGAGTAAGCAAGAGCATGAGGCTTTGCAAATGAGTATCCCATCTGAGGACCCATTGTTGTCTTCCATACATATTCGCCAAATCTCTTTGTTGGACAAGCATTTACAAACTTTTCGTGAAGAGCAGGAATCTGGTCCATCTTCTTCTTTGCAACTATCTTTCTTGTCGCATTCGCTTCTGAAAGACTAAAGTTTGCAATCTTTTCGTCCATACAGATTTCCATCATATCCTCCTGTGAAGAAGGAACTCCACAGTTAGGAAGATAATATGGTTCAAGAGTTTTAATTTGTTCTTCTGTAAGACCAGCATCTTTTGCCTCCATATACCATGCTCTCATATCTTCCTTAAGACGGCAATATCTGTCAAGAGGTCTTTCCTCTCCAGGTTCTCCCATAAGTCTCATCAACGCATTTGCGTTAAGCATATCAGTAGGATTCTGCGGCTTAACCTGTTTTGCAGTTGCAAGACCAACACCTGTACTGAACTGGAATACATCAAGAACCGTACCGTTGCTAAGTGCGTCCCAAATCTTCTGATTGTTAAGGTCAAGAACGTCAGGATGAAGATACTTATTATAAACCTGTCTTAAATTCAAAGTTGGGTCAATTAAATTATCCTTCTGAAGTAAGCTAATTGCAATTGTAAGTTTGTCACAAATTTCAGTTACAAGGAAGTCATACTTAACGTCTCCAAGTTCCTCTGCTTCATGAAGAGAATACTGTGTTGTCAAATCTCCATTCGGGCTTCTCATAATTGCTCCAGTTTCAAATGGAGAATCATTATAAAGAATAACACCCGATGCGTGCTGCCCTCTCTTATTTACAAGACCATCAATAGACTCGATGATTTCAAGAAGACCTGGATACTTGTCAAGCTCATTTACCAACGCTGTGATGGGAGCTCTACCCTTTTCCTCATTACCATAAACGGCATCATGAATTGACCAGAGGAATCCACGCTCTTGAGGAATAAGTGAACTAAGATATTGTGCTGTATCTGTATCAATACCATCAGGATACCACTCTGAACGATAACCACGACAAGCCGCGGCAATTGCAGAACGAGTACCTTCTGTACCATAAGTACAAACCTGAATAACGTTGAGCTCTCCACGCTCCTTACGAAGGGCGGCGAAAACAGCAGCTCTCTTTGAAGGAGTAAGGTCAATATCAATATCAGGAAGCTCTACACGCTCTTCATTAAGGAAACGCCAATACTTAAGTCCCCACTTCAACGGGTCAAGCTGAGTTATACCGAGAAGATAGTTACTTAAGAAACAAACTGCTGAACCACGTCCAGGACCTACGATTGAACCACAATCCCAGAACAAGTTAATCATATGCTGGAAAGTATTGAAATACTCATACAAACAGTTACCGAGTTTCTCTCCAACTACTTTAATTACTCTTGCTTCTGTTTCAAGAGCAATCATATACTCTTCTTTTCCAAAGAGTCCTTTATCAATCATACTGAGTAAACATTCTGTTACCCAATACTTTTCCTGTACATTATCGCTCTGAATAAGTTGTGTAAGTACCGGACAGTCATCCGCCCAAACCCAGTTCGGAGTTACTGGGCAATCCTTTGACACAACTTCAACTCTCGGAATAATTGGCTTTCTGAAAATTTCATAAGTACCAATCTTATCATAAATTTCCATTGAATTTGCACAAAACTCTGCGAACTCTTCCTCGGAGAAAGTCATACTAAGATTTCCGTATGTTTCCTCATTATCCATCATATGAGCGAAAGTATAGAAGCCATCAACCTCACGCTCACCGTCTTTTGAGTTAAGATAAGCCTTATGAACAGGACGCTCCTTTGCAGTAAGATAATGTGCGTCAGAACCGATTACCATTTTAATGTTGTAATACTTTGCAATATTCTTTACTCTTGCATTAAACTTAATCTGGTCTTTCGTATCTGCCGCAGCAATTTCAATGTAGAAATCTTCTCCAAACAGATTGAGATTCCATTTGATAAAATTATCAATTTCAATTTTCCAAAAACGAATTGCAGTTTCATCATTTGCCTACTCTGCCTTAATCAATTCTGCCACGAAATGAGGAAGCTCACCACCAAGACAAGCAGTAGTTGCAATCAAAGTATTCGGATACTTCTTAACAATTTCCTCAAGTTCCTTCTTTTCTGTTGGAACTCTCATTAAGCCGCGAGAACTGAAACCATTATACCAAGCGATTGAACTCAACTCTCTTAATGCACGGTGTCCTTCAGTGTTCTTTGCAATCAGAATGTAGTGCCAATATCTTTCAATATTAGTTCTATCATTAACAAGATAAATCTCATTACCACAAGCACACTTAAAGTCTTCAGGAATTTTACCTGCCTTTTTAAGTTCCTTTTCACACTTCAACCATTCTACATGACCTGCAACGGTCTCATGGTCTGTAAGTGCAATACCAGACATTCCCAGCTCATACGCCTTTAGAATCATATCCTTCGGACGATTGATAGAGTCAATCAATCTAAAGTTAGAAAACATACTATGAGAATGGTCGTCAAATCTTTTAAGTGTCTTTAAATCCATAATATACCTCCAATCAGTATCGCCGAGTATTTATACAGGGATACTCATTATTTATATATTTCTTACTTTCTATAATAATTATACCATATTTTAACAAAAAAGTCAAGACTTTTTAGCCTTGACTTTCCTTATCACTGTTTCTTCTTCTTTTCGCGCTCTTTCTGGATTTCCTTGTTGCGGCGATTCATATCGTCCTTCATCTTATCAATCTTCTTTTTGTAGTTCTCCTTCTCGTCCATGTGGAACTTCATTGATATATCCCTCCAATTTATCTTTAATAGCTTGCATTATCTCGTATTCCAAGATATTTGTCTGTCTACGAATGGACTCTTCGAAGCTTATCTCACCAGCTAAGCCGCGGCAAACTTCGTCCATTAGTCCTTGTCCTTTTACCATTGCTTAACAAGGGTAACAATTACCCATTCGTCGATAATCTCGCCCTTAGACTTTTTATCTTTCTTGACCATCTTGTAGGATTTGAGTTCATAACCTTCTACGTTTTCATCAGCCTTTGCCTTTTCGATAAGAGCTTTTGCTTCTGCTTCATCATTAACCCTCCACTCTTCGGTTCTCTTACAAAGTTCTCCCATTTTTATTCCTCCTTATAATTCAAAGATACTGGACCTTTATAACCAATATCAATCCATTCTTGTTTTACTGGGTCAAAAAACCTAACATTAGTTATGTCTTTAATGACAAAACTTGTTTTATCGTCAACGTCGAGGTGGGCTTCATATTGCCCACCTTTTCCGACTGTCATTTCAACTATATCTTTATCAGAAGTCATAGATAGAACTCTCCTTTATTTCGATTTCATCAACATAAATCTGTGGAGTAACTCTATTGCCCCATGTATTAATATTTGCTCTGCCGGCGCAAGTAATGTTAAGAGTATCACCAGGAGTTTCAAAAATCTGGTCAATGATACTTTGTGCCTTGAAAATCATATATGTCATACCATTGAATACAAATTTAACAGTATCTTTCTTTGAGCCGATTGTCTGAATTTGAGACTTAGGAATTGTGATATTCTCAACAATAATAACTGGCTCATCATTTGTCTGTCCCCACAACTTCTGCTGTGCGCCGATATCAAGAACAAGAGGAGTAATTTCTGAATAGTTACCCTGAATAACAAAATCTGCTTCATAGAATCCTTCATTGAAGTCAATGTTAGCAAGTTTTGTATTTGCATACTCACACAGTTTGTCAATATCACTATTCTTAATACTGAAGCCAGCGGCGTTCGCATGACCTTCAACAAAGTCCATGTAGTTACTATCCTTAAGGAATCCCTTAAAGTCTTTCAACTCACTTTCTTCTCTACCTCTGATAGAACCCTTCAAGTAACCGTCAGGACTTATTCTACCGAGCATTGTGGGCTTTTTATACTTTGCGGCAATACCCATTGCAATCAGACCAGTAAGGTTATTTGAAACGCTGAGGTCGTCAGCATTAAGGATAAGAATTTTATTTTCATCAAGACAATTATTGCTAATCTGAATATCAAGTAGCTCAATTGCTTTATCCTTCTCTCTGTTCTGTCTTGAACGAGCATTTACGCAGTTGCGAGTTACCTATTCTGCAACAGTCTCCATTTCACCTTTTGCTCCTCGCTTTGTTGAAGGAATTACTTTATCACCATCAATAAAGCCTTCAAAGAGCTGCTCTTTCTCACTTTGTGTGCCAACACGAATAAGAGCGTTGATAAGCGGAGTTACATAGAAAGCAACCTTAATCTGTGTAACATCTCCACTATTATAGTAAGAGTCATTCCAGTCTGCTTCATAAATACCGAACATTGAATAACACTGTTTCTTCACAATCGCACGGAATAAACTGTTCTGAATATCTGAAAGACCATAGTCACAAATGTAACGGTTCTCTGGTGTCTGCATATTCATCATATCACTGATTTCACCAAGAGCAACGAGGTCAAGGTATCGGTCAAAGATAGGGTCAATGAAAGCCTCTTCTTCCTTACTCTCAGGAGAATCTTCCCAACGGTAATAATCGAAGAAGTTAATAAACTTATAAACAACACCGACACCGCTCAACGCCTTGTTCTCATAATCATTTGACAGCTAATTGTTAATAACAACTGCGTCCTCACTATAATGGTCTGCATCATGGTGGTCAAGAACAAGAATATCATAGCCCATCTCATGAAGCTGTTTATGCTCATCATAATCATTTGAGGAACTATCAGGAAGGATAATTAAATCACAAATCTTATTGTGAACCAATTCATCCATGACTGAGCGCAGACCATGCTCTTTTCCTTCAGGAATGTGATAGGTAATTTCAACATCAGGATATTTGTTTTTCAAAAAATCATTAAAATAATTGATAAACAAAGCAGAAGATGTGAAACCATCAACATCGCAGTCAACATAAAGACGAATACGACTTCCGTTCTTCAAATGCTTTAACAGTAACTTTGCTCCCTCTTCCATGTGGTCAAGACCAAGTGGGTCAAGAAGATTATCGAAAGTAGGCTTAAAATACCAATCAGTATTTTCTCCTTCTTTCAAGATACCTCTGTCAATAAGTAAATTGTGACTGAAATCCTGAGTAATATCCTTACTTGTTTTTCTAATATACTTCATTTTATAACCAGACTCCTTTTGATATTAATTTAGTTGCTACTTCTGGTCCGCAGTCAAAAGGAGACTGCTTCAGTTTTAGTAGATTACTATTATCATAAACAAAACCCATTGTGCAGTAGTTTTTATATTTCTCACAAATACCTTTTAACTTTGCGAAATATTTCTCTTTCTCTTCCCAAGTCTTACCTTCTTTATCAAAAGCTATCAAAACCCTTTCTGCTCCACATTTGATTAATAAATCAAGCTGATATTTATGAAATGTACTACCACAGGCGGCGACAACTATATTTTTATCTTGTCCAAACATTGTTGAATACTGCAAACAACTTTTCTCGGACTCTGCAACAATCGCCGTTTTATATTTCTTTATATTCTCTCTTACAAAATTCAGTCCATAAAGATTAAACTGAAGAGGATGATTATACATCTTTCCTTCAATACACACTGGGCGATATTTACCAAGTGCAATATCTTCATCATTAAGACTTCTTCCTCTTATTCCAATCAAGTTCCCTTCAATGTCATAATGAGGAATAATTATTTTGTTTTCGGGAATTGAATAAAGAATATTATATATCTTCATTGCTTCTTCGCTAATTCCATCTTCTAACCACTCAACAGTAGGATAAAATGTATAAACATTCAATAATCCTTTATTAAGAATAGGAATATTAACTTCAGCATTGTGATTTTCTTTAGTATAAATTGATTGGTATGGCTGGTAGAAAGATTCATATTCTTTTGCTCGACCAGCTCCTCCACCAATCTTTAAAACGATATCCTTGAAAAAATCATACTGAACATTTAATAACTCATATCGCTTTTTAAACATTTCAATAATATTGAAAGTGCAGCAGCATTCAGTATAACAATGAAAAGTATGAGTTTTAGGATAATAATACAACTTCATACTTGCATCGGCAGAATCATGATTATGACAAATTGTTGGGAAGATTATTGCGTTTCCTTTTTCTTCGAATCTGTCTGCACCAAGTTTTGTCATTATATCAATGATTTCTTCATTAGTCAGACTATTCATCAAGTCTTTTAAATCGCTCACTTAATCACTCCTTAAAAGGTCAAAAAATCAGAAAAATCTTTTTCGCTTAATCTTCTCTTATTATCTTCATCATCTTCAAACGCCGCGGCGGAATCAACAACCAAATCTTCTGGCTTAATATCCGAAGTGGAATAAAATTCTTCATAAACACTATCTGATACAATTCCTTCATTGTAAAGGTCACACAGCTCAGTAAAATCTCCATATGTTGTCGAATCAAACTGAACAACCTGAAACTCTTTAATCGGTTTCATATCAACTGTTGTTACGAATAAATCTTCCTTGCGGCAACAGCCCAAATCATTTCTGGACCAAACTCTTACCATATTCCATCTGCCACGACGATTCTTATAAATGTCTGTAACAAGATTAGGAACAAATGAGAATGAACCGGAAAATCCTGCAAGTTCCTGCAATTCTGCCTTAGTTGGACGAGACATAACACAAGCAAAGTCTGCAAGGTTGACAATCGCCTTTGAACCTTGAACATTCTTAAAATCTCTAAATCCGCCCTTCTCATCGTCATCATTACTAACCTGTGTTGAAGTCATAATGAAAGCGTTAAGTTCAACGGCAAGATTCTTCAATGTTGTTGTGAACAATCTAAGACAAACATCTTCACGAAGTTTTAAGTCACGATACTCATTAAGCATAGCAGGAGAAGAGAAGATATAATCATAGAAAATATTCTCAACACCATGCTGAATATTATATCTTCTGAACAAATTTTTTACGGCTGAAGCACAAGGGTCTGGAATATGAGCAAATAACATATTCCCTTCATACTTCTTCATGATGTCGATTGCCTGCTGAATACGAGGCATTTCCTTCTCACCATATGTACCGTACAAGAAAATTTCTTCATTATATCCTGTAAGATATGCGAGTATCATAGTTTTGATTTCATCAGGGTCTTGCTCTGTCATTACATACAGAACTTTTTCACAACTACCTGTTGAAACCCATTTATTTTTCTTTCTATCGAAACGAATCGGATATGCAATGTTACAAGCGTCTCCAACCATTGAACGAGTTTTACCAACACCAGAACCTGCTGAACGAATATAAAGCTTACCTTTTCTTCCGCCGCGAGTTATAGAGTTGATAATATCGCCTTGAAGTTTACAACCAATTTCTGGCTTCTGCTGTAAGTCAATAATAAGCTGTTCAATACCATCAACAGCCTTTGACTCCTCAACCACGCTCTTTAATACAAATTTGCTTTCATAACTATTGAGTTCCATTTTCAGTTTATTGAGAATGTCCTCAACACTCATTCGTTCAAATCTTTCATTAATTTCTGCATAGTTTGGATTGAGAATATCTTCACAATAAATGTCACTGATATCTCTACCGCTATCTTTTTGCAAATCCTTTAAGAAGTTTAACTTCTTAAACTTGTTATAGTAGTAATTAAAGTTTGCTGGCTCCCCTGCCGTCTCACAATCCTGCAAATAAACTTCGCCGTTTTCTTTTTCCATCAGTTCGGCGGCGAGAGCATTTCCTTTCAAATAATTGATAATATCAACGGAACGAATATTACTTGCTCCATCTCCATTATTATACAAGTTGTTAATCGCAGAAAAGATAAACTTATCAAGTGAAGTTGGAAAATCACTTAATTCAAATCTATACTTATCTACGTCGTTTAAAAAATCTGGACGATTCATCAATCCGCCAAGAATTTGAATTACCGTATGGCGGTCAATTTTTATCATTCAGCATCACCTACAATCTGGTCAAGGTCAATCATCTTCTTTTTCTTTTTCGTGCCAATATAATCACTGGGATTATACTTGATTTCGATTCTGTCTTGCTCAAGCTGTTTCTCAATAGCTTCCTCAACCTCGATTCTTTTCCTTTCTTGACTTTTATAATATAGTGCCGCCTTGTCATAAATATAAGGGATAATACCAATTGTCTTATATTTCTCCTGAACAGGATTCTTTTCAATCTCATAGAAATATTTCAACGTCAAAAGCTGAGACTTATAATTCATTCCCATTCGATTGAATTTCATCATCTGAGTCACATTCCAATCACTTACTGGCTTTCCATCAATATCGGGACCGAATAAACGGTGAATATAAAACCACAAAGCATCACGGTCATCATTCACTCTTTCCTTAAGTTTAAGATTTTCCTCACTAAGATGATTCTTAACTGTTGTTGGAGATATGCCAAGTTCTTTTGCGACCTGCGCCATATTCTTACAACTCTTATAAAGTTCATTTATCTTTACAATCATTTCTTCATCGACTTTAACCCTTTTCTTGGTTACAACTTCGACTGGCGCACCATTATAAATTGTAAGATATTTATTAACTGAAGCTGCACTAATACCGAGTCGTCTGGCAACTTCTGCCTTACTTTTTACTTCCTCGTATAGAACAGGAATCTGTTCAATTATAGCTTCATCAATTTTCTTTCCCATTGGCTATCACCCTTTTCTTAATCTCTATAATAATTATACCACATTTTAATTCAGAAGTCAAGAATTAAAATGAGAACGGCGGCATGAAGCCGCCATCCTTAGATATTATCAAGAAAGTCGGCAGCACCAGCTACAATACTTCTTTCGATTGTAATAAGCTGAACAGTAGAAAACAGTGGAGCAAACTCGGTACTTTCGTGAAGTTTAAGCAACAACTTCAAACCGTTTCTATCCTTAAAGATTGCACTATCTGCCTGATGAATATCTCCATCAAAGAAGATTTTTGTATTCTTGCCGCAACGAGCAAGTAACAGTTTAATATGCTCTTCTGTAAGGTTTTCAGCTTCACTTACGAGAACAATGGCATCATCAAAGTTACGTCCTCTGATGTAAGCGACAGGAACAATCTCCAACTTATCTTCTGAAATCCATCTATTTATCTGGTCAATACCAACCAAATCAACAAGAGGTCCAATTGAAGGAAGAATTTTTTCCATTAAGTCGCCCGGCAATGCACCAAGCTCCATAGTGTTCTGAGTGTAAGAGTTATTAGGAACGTAGATAATCTTCTTAATCTTCTCTTTCTCAAGCTGTCCAATTGCATAGTTGTGAGTAAGGAAAGTTTTACCTGTTCCAAAATGTCCACCTGCATAAATGATAGGAACATCGCTAAGTAAAGCATCTACGAGACAAATCTGTTCAGGGTTTCTTGGGAAGATTTCTCCAAGCCATTCGTTTCTGATTGCCTTACCTCTGATTAAGTGGAAACGAGCGCCATCATATTTGAAGACACTAACATCACCAAGTGAAGCATCTTCCTTTGGCGGCGGAACGATAAGATATTCATTGATACTGAAATTATAATCATCAGTTTCATAGAAACCGTCCTGCATAAGTCTACCAAGAATTTCATTATATTCGTCAAATGACAAATCATCAACATTCAAGTAAACAATACCACAATAATCATCTTTCCAGCTGTAGCCTTCAACATCAATTCCTGCGACTTCTGCTCTTACTTTAAGAGCGACATCATTTGTAACAAGTGTAGCATTTCTCTTACGAGTAATATCCAACAGTACAGAGTCCACATCTCTGGAATAATCTTGTGTTAAATCCCATTCAATGTTAGCCATATTCTTGGCAATATAAACTGCCGCCTTGCGAGCTTTCTGAGCTACTTCGGGGCTCTTATGATACTTCAGACCATCAATCTCCATAAGGACTGCCATAGGAATAACCCAGTACTCCTTTGGATTTGTAACAATCTGTGGATAGTCTAAGAGAACATTTGTGTCCAAAATTTTAATACTTTCGTTCAATTTTCTCAACCTCGCTTATAAAAAAATGGGGAAGATAAATCTTCCCCACTTGAATTAAAGTATTTCTTTAATCTTAATCAGAACATTCTTAAGACCTTCAATCTGCTCTGGTAAAATTTCAGAAAATCTTGTGGGTTTTCCAAATTCCTCTTCGAGGATATCAGATGCTTCTTTAGCCTTTTCGTTCTGAACTACTGCACCCCACAGCTCCTTAGCTTCATTCATCAAATCATCAAATGTCTTTACAACATAAGGATTGATTTCATCTGAAGCTTCACCGCCTGAATGCTTAACTTCCTCATCGATAGCGTCGAAAATTGCATTTACGATATTGTCGTAGCTGAATTCAACACGAGGAACAATATACTTGAAACGAGACTTTGCGAAGAATCTGTCGTCGCCTCTGAAGAAAATAAATCTCTTTCTTTCGCCGGACGCTTCATCCTTAATCTCACGAATGTAACCAATAACGTCAACCATCTTGTTTACAATATCGTAAGGTCTCTGTGGTAAAGCGGGGGCAATCTGCTGATATTCTTCTCCTTTCTCGTCCTTAAGAGTTTTCTCAGTTGAGTGTGAAATGAAAATCAGACCATAACCTGCATAGGTTAAATCTCTGAATGTTGACTGGAATTCCTTCTTCGCCATGTCGTAACCCTGACCCCAAGGAATATCGCCCAGCTTTTCAACGCCTTCCTGACCGCAAATGTATTTTACGCACAAATCCCATGCGGAATCTGCTGTATCAATTGCGATACTCTCAAACTTTTCCTGCAACTCTTTCTTGCGTATAAGCTGTCCAACAACCTGTTTCCAGTCATTCCAACCTTTAATAGGCTGAACATATACGTTATTAAGAGCATTAGTACCCATCTCAAATCCTGCAATAAGAACCTTTGGGAACTGTGCCGCAAGACTTGTCTTACCAACACCGGGCAAGCCATAGAACATTGCGTACTTACCTTTAAGGTTTCTGCTTATTGTCTGAGGTTCAAGTGCCAATAAATCAATTGCCATTATTTAATCCCTCCTTTATATTGATGGTTGCCCTGGTTATTAGAAACCAGGGTTTACATCGTCAAAGGAAGCCTTCTTCTGAGTCTTAGGCTTACCGCCCTTTTCCTTCTGCTCTTCAACTCTTGCGGCACGAGCTGCAAGACCAGCCTTGATATCGTTAGCATCGTAAGAATACTCTTCCTCAAGACCACTTGGAGAACCACCAAGAATGATAAGTTCCTTACGAGTCTGAGTCTTAGTTCTCTTAATAGGCTCACCGAAGCCCTGCTCTTCATACCATACCTTAGTTGACTGGTTGAAGCTAATCTTACCATTAATGTTAACAGTATCGCCCTTCTCCCAGTTGCTCTCGATAAAGTTTACTGCGCTATCAGATGCAGCGATAAGGTCGATTACGTCAACTCTTGTTACGCCGTCCTTACCTGTCCAGCCAACAACAGCAACCTTAACCTTAAGTCTACCAGTCTCCTCCTGGTTTGCATCTGTCTCTCTTGTAGTGTCCATAATAACGCCAGAAAGCTCAAATCTTGCACCAGGCTCAAACTCAGCACCCTGACGAGGAGCATTCATAAAGTTAGAATCGATTTCAAAACCTGTTCTTACCTGACCGCTGCTTGGGTCAACCCAGATGTTCTCCTTAAGCTGACCAGAAGTGATAGTAACCTTAGAAGCCTTATCCTTCTCGTCATCAGGAAGAGCTGCAAGAGAAGTAAACTTATCTCTCATCTCAAGAATACCTGTATAAATCTTGCTCACTGCAGAGCCATCAGACTTCATCTCCATAGAGAAGAACTTAACAGGAATCTCGTTCTCAACCATCTTTCCGCCGATTTCCTGGTCCACCTTAATTGTAGCCTTAGCTGATGCATAGTTCTTGCCATCGGCAGTCTTCTTCTGCTCAACTTCAAGCTGGCTAAGAATTCCAGAAATCTCAACAACATTAGTACTCTGTGCTTCTTTAATATTCAACATAAATAAATTCCTCCAATAAATAACATTTTTAACAAAGTGAATTAGGAAATCGGCGGAACTTAACGTTCCGCCAATTTCTTTACGCCGACGTTAAATTACTCAGCGTCTGCTGTAACAGCATCAGGGTCGAAGTCTGCGCCTTCCTGAGTAAGGTAGAATACAGAAACGTCCTTCTCCTTACCGTCAATAGTGCGGCTCTCCTTCTCACGAACGGCATAACCCTTGTTTACAAGACCTGTAACAGAACCTACAACTGCTGCAGTTGTCTCAAAACCGAGTGCGTCTGCTACTTCCTTATGAGTAAACTTAACGCCTACGCCATTTCCCTTGAGGTAATCGAACACCTTTCTTGAATTTGCTGTCATTACACCAGTCTTCTTAGTTGCCATTTTAACATCACTCCTTAAAGTAAATTTGATTTATATAAAAAATAGCTTAGGCTCGCTATTTTTTTACTATAATTAGTATATCACATAATTGATTGAAAGTCAAGTTTTTGAATCATACTTCTGAATCAATTTACGCATATTCTCTGCTGCGGCAGATTCGTTTACATTAGAACTTAACTTCTCAGCCATATCAATACAAAGCTCTTTAGCCTTTGCAATAGATACTAACTGCTATTCAGCTCTCTTTGCACAAAAGTCATAACAAATACCGATGTACGCAATATCCTTAGCGGATAGCTCTTCGTTCTTTTTAACTTTCATAAGAACATCTTCATACTTCTGAACATCGGTTTTAAGACCTCTTGCAAAGTTAAGAGACCTCTTGTCTTTGAAAGAATCCTCAATAAGCTCCTGCTTGTCAGTAGTAACTGGAGCAAGAAGATTATAATGAGTATCAATAACAGAAGTTATTGCTGCAACAGTCGGGTCTTTATTCTGAGAAATAATAGCTCTCTTTTCTTCAAGAGTCATTGGTATCTCCTCCTTAACTTTCTGTATAAAGTATATCACATTTTTGAAGAAAAGTCAAGGATTAAGCTTTCGCCAAATCCACAACTTTTGCTCCTTCAGGGATTTTCATTCCAGTGACACCGGTCGCGTCTCTTGAAGCAACCTTAATCTCGTCTGACTTAATCTTAATTAAGCCACGAGTTGATATAACAATTATATCACAATCCTGAGATAAAGTCAAGAATTTAACTACTCTATCGTCCTTACGAACTCCAGAAATCTTCTTGCCCTTTGTACCACGAGTACATTCAGGGAACTCAGAAAGTTCAGCTTTCTTTACAAGTCCATTCGCAGTTGCTGTCATAAGATACTTACCGCTAATGACCTTAGAATCGATAACTCTATCGCCTTCATTGAGTTTAATACCACAAACACCTGCGGCAACTCTACCGATAGAATTTATCTTTTCTGTATCTATTATAACAAAATTGCCGTTAAAAGTCAAGATTCCGATAGGTTCTTTATTTATTGGATGAACGGCAATAACCTCGTCATCGTCCTTAAGATTGATAGCCTTAAGAGACTTACCCTTCTTAAAGTTATACTCGTCAAATGCAGTCTTCTTTACCATACCATTTTTAGTAACGAACACGATAAAGTCAGTGCTCTCGCGGCGAGATATTGTAGTTATAGTAGTAATTCTTTCGCCTGGCTCGAACTCAAACATCTGAACAGTATTTATCTTTGCATCTACAGGTAAATCTGCAATAGCACTCCTATAAACTTTTCCCTTGTTTGAGAAAAGAAGAAGATAACCCAAGTTGTCGTCAGCAATGGTCTTGGTAATGACCTCATTATCCTGCATTTTTACCTTTGAACCCTTACCGCCGCGATGGGTTGTAGTAAGAGTAGAAGAAGTCTGTGTATAGATATTGCCAAGATTTGTGAAGTGAAGAAGAAGTTCTTTCTTTTCGATAACTTCTGTTTCATCACCTTCGCCCTTGTAATCAAGGTTCATAAGTCTTGTTCTTCTTTCATCACCATATGCCTTTGCTACTTCACGCAGGTCATTTTCAATTTCCTTGTAAAGTGTATCCTTATCATTAAGAGCAAGAACGTGATATTCTCTGTCTTTTCTTAACTGCTCTTTCTCGTCTTCAAAAGACTGGATTTCAAGTGTAGCTAAACGACCAAGCTTGATATCAACAACAGCTTTTGCCTGAGCATCAGTATAACCGAAACGTGCGATTAACTTTGTCTTTGCATCTGCTGTATTAGACGCTCCTCTAATGATAGCTACAACTTCATCGACATTTGCCAATGCAAGACAAATAGCTTCAACAATAGGAAGTCTTTCATCAATTTTTCTTATATCATATTCGTGCATCTTTGTTCTTACAACAATTTCGTGGTCAAGGTGAGCTTGAAGTGCTTCCTTCCAACCGAATACTTTTGGACGAGTACCATTATCAAGCATCGTCATATTGATTGGGAAGTAACTCTGAATTGCTGTATACTTATAAAGATTACGCATAACGTTTGCAGGGATTGCTCCCTTTTCAAGCCAAACGGTAATATCAACAATTTCCTCAGAAGAATCAGTGAATCTCTTAATGCCTGCACAAGCTGTTGCAGGAATTTTCTTCAAAGACTTACTATTAGGGTCAGGATTGAAAAGTCCACCCAGCTCATTGAAGATACGATTGGTCGCAACACCATAAGGTACTTCTGTAACCTGAAGTGCATTTTCCTTATCATCATATTCAATTGAGCCGCGGATAATCGCAGACTTACCCCTACCAACTCTTAAAGACTCCTTAACTTCATCTGCATTAAGAATTGTACCACCAGTAGCAAAGTCAGGAGCGCAATAGATTTCATCAAAATCAATATCAGGATTCCAAAGCAACTTAATCATTGCTTCATTAACCTCACGAAGATTAAACTGAGGAATACTACTTGCCATACCTACTGCGATACCAGTTGTACCATTTACGATATTATAATATCCAAGAGATGGAAGTACAGCAGGGAACTGTTCTGTGTTATCGAAGTTATCGAACCACATATCAATACTTTCTTTGTCAATACCCTCAACCATCTTTGTTCCCATTTTACTTAATCTCATTTCAGTATAACGGGGAGCGGCGAAGTCGTCCAAATGAGCATAAGTACCCATATTACCAATGGTATCCTCAATAGGATATCTCATACTGATAGGACTACCCATACGACAAAGAACACCTGCCATTGCCGCATCGCCATGAACATAGAAATGTTTCATGGCAGATACGATACTCAAGTGAGTTTTCTTATGAGCATGTTTATATGTAATTTTATCAAGAACCTGAGAATACATACCCATACGCTGTGATGGCTTTAAACAGTCACGTACATCAAAGATAGCACGATGCTGAATTGCCATTGCGGCGTAGGTACCAAAGCTCTGTTCAACTCTGTCCTTTAAATTCATTTTCATCTTATCACTCCTTATATTAAAATTATATCACATTTTAACAGTAAAGTCAAATATTACATTTCACCGTACTTACTGAAGTCGATATTCTCGAAAATGAACTCTTTCTTAGGTCCAACGTCTGCACCCATAAGTGCTTCGAGAGCTTCCATAGCTTCAGGAGTATATTCGAAGACTTCATGTGCTTCAGGGCAATCGAAAATTGCTTCACGGAGTTCTCTCTTTTCAAGCAAACCAAGACCCTTTACACGTCTTACATTACCAGGAAGTTTTCTTCCTCTCTCATTATAATCTTCATCAGTGTAGAAGTATGTCTGCTTACCCTTATTCTCTACGATGAAGAGAGGAGCATGATACCAACCTACTCTTCCTTGTCTTACAAAGTCTGGACAAATCTTCCAAATAGCAACAAGACCAAGCAAGAAGATATGAAGACCATCGACATCAGGGTCAACGAAGAAATCAATGTAACCATATCTTGCCTTTTTAGGATTGAAAGGCTTACCATAATCAAAACCAACTGCAACCTGGAGCTGTTTAATTTCATCGTTATCAAGGAACTTATCCTCTGAACAGCTTAGTCCATTGATGATTTTACCACGAGCTTCAAAGATACCATGGTAGTCCTTATCTCTACCTTTCTTAGCAGAGCCGCTTGCAGATTTACCCTCACAGATAAGGAGACGAGAACTTTCTCCAAGAATCTTGGCATCACTTACTTTACTAAGAATCATGCCCTTCTTGGTTCTCATTTCGCTTACTTCTTTTGCGGCATTAAGAATCTTCTCTCTGATTGCGTCAGCAGCTTTTTCAGCTTTCTGGAACTTTTCAAGAGACTCAATTAATGCGGCATACTCAGGAAGATTTGCAAACTCTGACAATCCCTTATCAAACGCTTCAGATGCAAGAGTACGAAGATTAGGGTTATTAATCTTACTCTTTGTCTGGTTTGCAAAAGAAGGATTTGCAACCTTACAGTTAATTGCAAACACAAGACCTTTACGGATAAGTTCAGGGTCGAAAGACTTACCACTTAAAGCCTTAATCTTTGTAGTAATCTTTGTCTTTGCACCGGTTACAGGAGAGCCGCCAAACGGACAGTAAAGACCATTTACGAAAACATATTCCTGTGTTGGGTCGCCAGTCCACATGAATGCGATTTCCAATTCATCAAACTCGTCTTTTGCAGACGCGATGATAGGAGCATTCATAAGAGGATTCTTTACCTTATCCTTAATGAAATCGGCAATACCGTTTTCAGAATAGAATTCTTTCTTTCTTCCCTGAGTGGTTTCAACAATAAACTTAATTCCCTTATTAAGATATGCAATGTTCTTAATCTCCTCGCAAATTCTTTCATAAGAAAATCCTTCTGTCATATTCTTGAAAACTTCTTTATCAGGGGTGAAACAAATATATGTTCCAGTGCCGCCAGTATCTCTACCGAACTCTTCCAATGTCATTTCCCTATAATCCTGAAGAGTACCCTCTTGGAAATGAGCTTCAGCAATCTTGCCATCTCTTATACTTCTTACAAGAAAATGAACTGAAGACATACAAACTGCGGTACCACCAATACCATTAAGACCAGAACTGTTCTTATAAGCATTCTTATCGAACTTACCGCCAGTATGACTTTCTGTATAAATCGCAACAAGGAAGTTTCTACCGTCCTTAACACCAAAAGGAACGCCGCGTCCGTAGTCTCTTACTTCGACAGTATTACTCTCTTCATCAAGTCTGATATCAATTTCTTTACCATAACCTGCGATAGCTTCATCGGTAGAGTTATTTATAATCTCTTTTAATGCCTGATAAATACCATCAGTATCATCAGAGCCGAGATACATCTGGATACGAGTACGAATAGCTTCGCGTGTTTCCAAATGCTGAATATTTTCTACGCCATAATTCTCAGCCATTATATCCACTCCTTTTCATTTTTCTATACTTTATTTTATCACAAAATAAAAGAAAAGTCAAGAATTACTCTTGACTTTCTTTCTCACCTTTTATTTCATCGTATGGACTTGGTTTTCTTTCGCGTGGAGTTGGGTTATAATACTCATGACAAGTTGTCACTCCATGCTAATTTGGTGTTCCTTCACAAAGCCAGCAATCTCCGCATCCTGGCGCTCCACCATTGTAATATGCAATGGCACAAGTTTTACAAATACAAAAATCACATTTATTCATAAGGCATCATCTCCGACATGGTCCACACAATTAGTGACTCTTTAAATAGTCTATTACAGACTGGACTGCATTCGCTCCATCTGAAGCTGCAGTTACACTTTGACGAACTTTTTTCGTTCTAACGTCTCCGGCGGCGAAGAAACCTGGGCAATCAGTTACACCAGTTTCATCAGCAGGAATGTAGCCATTCTCTGTAAGACTTACAAAATGGAGGATAGAGGTATTAGGAATCATTCCAATTGATACAAAAACTCCTTCTGCATATAACGGTCCTCTTACTCCTTCACACCATATCCATAAAACTCCATTTGTATCTTTGGTAATTCTTACTACAGGACAATCATAATTTATATAAACATTACGAATTTTTGAAACTCTTTCAAAAGTAGAAGGAGAAGCAGTAACATTACGGTCGCACATTATAATACGTACTTCTTTACAAATCTTTGAAAGATATTCTGCCTGTGTAAAAGCGACATCTCCTCCGCCGATAACTGCAACACGCTTATCTTTGTATAATGCTCCATCACAAAGTGCACAGTAATGTACTGGAACATTTTGGTCAATAGTTTTCAATTCTCTATGAGTCGCACCTAAAGCATAGATAATAGTTTTTGTTTCAAATGACTCACCATCTGCACAATAAATGCGGTAATAGTCATCAAATTTAAAAATATCCTCTATCTCATGTTCCTTAATTTCAACACCGTTGGCTTCAAGCTGTTCATGGAGAGACATTGCCAAATCAAAACCACTCTTACTTTCTGAGCAAGGATAGTTCTCAACAAGAATGGCATTACCAATTTGTCCGAAATCATAGCTGTCTTTTCCAATGATATCGAAATCAAGATTCGCTCTCTTTGCATATAAAGCGGCAGTCATTCCTGCCATTCCATTTCCAAGAATGATTAAATCTTTCATTAACAATCCTCCAGTCTCTTCGCATACTGATTATCGCTACTTAGTTCGACTCCAAGTACATCATCAAACCTATGAGGTTTATCTGGAATAAAGCGACCAAATTTAATTATGATAGTTGTATCGACAGCTACTGATTTAAGTTCTTCTATCTTATCCTTAATTTCATCAGGATAATATCCAGTGTATATAACGATATCAGGCATTTCTTTTATATCAAAACAAGTTATATAAAGCGCATTGAGTATCCTTATTAAACTTTCCATATCTTCAAAATCATCAAATGGTTCAAGTCCGCCAAAAACAATAGCCTTTGTAATTGGGTTTTCATAGAATCTTGTTGCAATTTCCATTAATTCCATATCAATTGTCGGCGCAAGTGCAAGCTCAGAATTCTGACAAACATTACAACCGCACTCTTTATCACACTTAAAAGTACAATGGGGCATGCCAATAAACATTGATGGCTTTTTATAATTGCAAAAATCTTCATCAATTAAGTTTTTTATTTCCATCACTATTCTCCTTTTTAAACTCCGCAAAGGTCCACATATTGGGATTCTCATACCTTCCAAAAGTATCCTTATATATCTAACCGAATATATCTCTTAATACCTCTAAGTCTTGCGGCGTTATTTCGTACTTTACATTTATCTCAATTTTTTCTGGCGGGATTAAAGGAGAAGGCAGCTAAGTTGCTGCCTCCTCGCATAACTTATTAATTCTCTCCTTCTCCTGTGGTGTTAGTAGGGTCATATTTAATCTTCTCCCATCTTCTCATTTTATACTCTGCCTTTCTTGCCTTTGTCCAGGTCTTAACAGGAGTTAAGAAACCAACAACACGGGTATATTCTGTTGCAATAGGCTTTCCGCAAATAGGACAAGTAGTTCCATAGAAAGCGTGGTTATCTTCACAAGCCTGAATCTTTGTGTTAAATGCAAAGTATGTTACACCCTGGTCAGCAATATACTCAACCATCTGTCTTGCGGTTTCATAGTTCTTGAAAGGTGCATCAATATTTGCGTGAAGAATTGAACCACCATTGCAGAATCCGTCGAACATAGCCTGAACACGAACTCTTTCCTGTAATGTTGATTTAATACCAAGTGGCATAAACTGATTACCGTAAAGTGGTAAATCATAAATGTCAGCATCAGGATAGAAGAACTGGTCTTTCTTCATTAACTTGGCAGCGGCATTCTCACCAGGAATCTGCTCTGTGTTAATCTTATAATCGTAGTCGCCTTCTTCAAGGAACTTATCAGCAACTTCTCTCATGGTATCGAAAATTTTCTTACCGAAGTCTGCGGCTTCCTGAGTGTAATAAGTGTTGCCGAGTTTATCCTGATATGTACAGCCGAACTTTTTCATTGTCTCATAAATACCAATGAAACCGATTGTATTATAAAGGTGTTCAAAGTCAATAAGACCATATGAGAAATTAGGAAGTAATCCTTTCTCAACATTTCTCTTAATAATATGACGAACAATATGAAGTGAACGAACAACGCAAAGTGTTCTTGCTCTCAACTCTTCAAGATACTCTTCCTTTGTATTTGTATCAAGAGCGAGTCTTGCTAAGTTAATTGTATTAACCTTAACAGAACCAACCTTCAAAGCAGTACCACCAATAGAGTTAAAGTAACCAAGGTCACGAATGTCGCTCTTAAGGCGGCAACAGTTAGACAAACTTGAAACGTTATCATCAATGAAGAGATTTGAATCACTCCACTTAATATTATGGAAAATAGCCCACTCTGCAAACTCAGGGTCAAGGAATTCTCCATTCTTTCTTACAAGCGAAATTGTAGAAACAGGGAAGGTAAACATATTCTCTGAACGAATATCGCTCATAGCTTTCATATAAAGTTTTTGGAAATCCATAATGCCGTCAATATGGTCAACCATATCTTCTCCGTTAGGGAACTGTGCTCCACCGAAAAGTGCCATAAGATACTCTCTGTCAAATACAGATGTGTTTGTAAAAGCAGACTGCTGTCCATCTCTTACGCATGGCTGGTTAACGGCATAAATAAATCTCTGAATGTTCTGATAAGCATATTCGTCCCACTCAGTAATGCCGAAGTAGGCTTTCTTCTGGTCCTCTTTCCAGAAATAATACATATAAGGAATAAGGTTAGGAAGACCTACTGCACCTGAAGTTCTGTTACTTGCAAAGTTAATGAACTCCTTTACGAAGTCAACAAAAGTTGTAAGGTGCTTTGGTGGCTTAGCATTGAATGTATCACCGAGGAAATAAAGTCCTCTCTCAGCCAAATCCTTTAAATCATATGCAAAACAATAAGACTTAAAAGTTGCTGTATCCCCGTCGTGCATATAGATTTCTCCCATCCAATCGCGGCGAAGCCATTCATTAGCAGCCTTAAAGCCATATTCTTTCTACATTTCATAATAAATCTTCTGAAAAGCCATAACCTTTCTATGAGGCTTAGGCATTTCTGAAAGAAGTGTTACAATATCCTTTCTTCTTACGTTACTATTTGAGTCAATAGAGCTGTCTGCAACGACAGGCTCATCAACAAAGTTATCAATAAATTCACCGAGAGAAAGCTGGTCATCACCGAAACCATTAAGGTATGCAAGTTCTGTGCCATACTCATTCTATAACTTATTCCACTGCGTTGTAAAATTCTTATTCTTTCTACCAATATTAGGCATTGCTATCACCTACCTGTTTTACCCAAGCGATTGCTCTGTTAAAGTCAAGAATGTGTCCATCTTCAATTGCAATAATCGGTACACTATCGAAACCAGTACTCTTGCAAATCTGATAAACCTTGTCCGTATCTGTCACTTCTGTGTAATTAATATTAGCCGCTTCGAGCTTCTTTTTTAATACCTTACACTTAGGACAGCCAGTTGAATAAAGTGTAACTTCCATAGTCCTTCACTCCTTTTTATTTATTCTATTATAATTATACCACCTTAAACTTAAAAAGTCAAGATATGGTAATTATAAAGTAAAAAAATAATGGTCAGACTCTAAGATTTTTACGTCATTCGAGTCGAACCATCTATTTTTATTATTTTTATATCTCCGGCAGAAAGTTATATCCTTCGTTTTGAGGAAGAGGGAATAATGCAACTTCAATACCGTGACAAGCATCTTCTGTTTTACCTCTTACCGCGAGCTTATCACATACCTCATTCCACTTATCACCTGCATGACCGCGCACTTTTACAAACTCAACAGAGCAAAAGCGTCTCTTGATGTTTTCAAGAATTGTATCGATTTCCTTAATAATCTCAACATTTTCAATAGGCTCGTGCTTCTTACCTCTGGTCCAACCATTTGCCTTCCAGCCGTTTATCCAAGAAGTAAAGATGTTAATGCTGTATGCAGAGTCAGAATAAACTTCAATTGTCTTACCAGTATAACCAAACGAAAGGAACTTGCGAAGACCATTACGAATTGCTGTCAGCTCCATTGCATTATTTGTAGTCATATTTTCGCCGCCATAAGCTGTCATTACCTCTTCGTCATTTTCATCGAGAATAGCATATCCCCAGCCACCAGCTTCACGGACATACTCACCGTTAACTTTTCTCATTGTCGCGGCACCATCAGTATAAATCTTAAAATCAGGCATTTGTATACTCTCCTCTCAGTTCGAAATGTGGACATTTATCTTCAGGCTTAAAGCAGGGAATACCATTGGTAATCATTCCGAAGCCTCCGTTACCATCAGGATAAGAGTTAAGATTAACCCAACCAGTTGCTATTTCTCTTCTCCTATAAAATTCGAACCAATCAACTTTTTCCTGTCGAACCGCGGCGGCGCAACCTACATATTCAGAGTTTTCTGCTTTTCTTGCATATTTACAATGCTTACATTTTAAAAGTGTATCGCTCATATGATTTCTCCTTTCATTTAATTCTATAATAAGAATATCATAATTTTTATAAAAAGTCAAGAAAAGAGGGCAGTTGCCTGCCCTCATATAAGTATTATTTAACTTGCCACGTCATCATTTCTTCATATAACTCATGAGCAAAAGAGTTCCCTCCTATACTACTATAAGCATTATATAGTGAGCATAGGTCCTCTTTAGTTCTCATATCCAATGTTTTGCTATCACAATGCTCAAAATAAATCTCGGTTATTGAATGTCTAATAGCAGATTTGTTTATCTCACGTGTCTCCTTACGATAGTCCTCAATTCTTTTATCCATGTCGTCCAATCTTTTGTCCACGTCTTCAATTTTCTGCGTTAAATCATTCTTTAAGTCCTCAACAGAACTTTTTATCTCTTTTCCAAAATTAGTAAATGCTTCGATAGCCGCTTCGTTTTTCTCCTTTTCTCTCTCTAATTCATCCTTAAGTTCCAAATCACTTTGGTCAGGCTCCTTTTTCGCCTTTATAATATCTACAATAACCTTTCCGACTATAGTAATAACAGAACCTAAGCCGGCGGCAATAGCTGCGATAATTACTTCGTTCACTCATTCTCACCTCCGATTTAATAAATCATTGTGATATTTATTACAAACTCTATAAACAGGATTTGTAAATAAAGACTCAAAAGTGAGATTATCGTAATCCCAATAGGGTACTCTTATCAAAGGTATCCTTTTCCTTAAACAGTATGCGTTTTTACGTCTGTCCCACTCTTGAGTCTGTTTAAATTCGGAAATTGTTTTTTGAAAATATGGAACTCGATGGAAATGCTATTCGCCATCAAATTCTATTAAACATACTAACTATCTTCCATTGAAAACCGCAAAATCAAACCTAAGCAAATTACCTTTTAAACTTTTTAAATCGGGAAAGCTCACTTCTCTCTGAAAAGAGATAAAACGTGAACGTAAGAGCTTTTCAATTTTCTCTTCGCCTTTTGACATTACATATCCCCGAATCTTCTAATTGGTTTCTTAGGCTTTGGCGGCTTAGGTGGGAAGTATGGAGATAGCGGAACTTCTCCTTGTTCAACATGGAAGGTAGCGACATGGTAGTATTTATTGGCTTCTTCATCGATAGGAATACCATATGGGAATTGTCTCGCCAATCTGCGGATTGCTTCCTCTAGCATTTCCTTGTTCCAATCATACATATCACAGTTTAGATTAGCTGAGAAATGAGTAGTGTTAATAATGTCTTTTCTTGGTGGTGGTGGCGGCTTCTGAGCATTTACAATCATCTCTCTCCATTCAATAAGACCGAGCTGAATTTCTTCAAGAGATTTATCTGATAGCTCATACTTGACACCGTAAAAGGCTTCTTCACAAGACTTAAGCTCGTAAAGTTCTGTCTCCTTATTATACTTCAACTGAATGAGAATATAGTGGTGACCTTCAAGGTATACTACATTTACATAGTTAATACCATTGAACTTCGCAAGGAATAAGCAGCCTTTATTGTCTGTATTATTGAACTCAACCTCTTTAGGAAAATACTTTCTTTCATCTGCGAGAGGGAATCCAACAAACTCTGGAATTATAAGATACTTGTCTGTAATCTCATAACTTGCCTGTGGTGCGCCAAGACTATTCTGAATTAAAGTTACTGTCTTAAGGTAATCTTTCTTAAAGCCACACATTTCAAAGTGACTACAAGTAAAACAGCGAGGCTGTACCTGTGTATGCTTTGGTGGTAGCTGGCGAGGAATTGGCGCGAATACTGGTTTCTTAGGGTATGGCATACGAGGAACCTTCATTTCAACTGGTTCCTGTGTTCCTGGTGGGTTTGGAGTAGGACCAAACTCAGGTCTGATAATTGGCTCTGGCTTGAAAGGCGGCACAGACTTAGGAGTATCACAAGGACCGTCATCATCAGTAGGATAGTGACTCTGACTTGGTACCGGAATAGATGGCGGAGTCTGGCATGGAGCCTCAAAATCATAAGGATATGGAACCCCTGTTTCAAATTCATAACTGCCGTGCATTTCTTTTTTCACCTCACTGTAAAAAAATGAGGTAGGGTTCAACCTACCTCTACTAATATAATGTAGTTTTAAAAGGATAATGGTCTAATCTTTTACTTAGTGAGCTGACTGAACTCGCAATCGTCCGCTTTCTTATCATCACGCCATTTTTCAATTTTGCCGTGACGGAGTGTGTAATCATTGTCGATGTGCTCGATTTCCATTGCTGTAAGTTCTGCAACCTTACCAATCCATTTATTAGGATTTGTTACAATTTCCTTCTTAAGTTCATCAGTAATACCACTAATCCAAGCGATGTGACGGGTTTTGCCGTTATCCTTTACAGAGAAAGATACTGCACTTGCCCAGTGGTAGAAGTAAGGCTTCGTAACTGGTTCAACAGGAACACCATTTTTATAATCCTCAAACATACAAGTGTTGAACTTTTCGCCTGTCTTTGTGTTCTCCCAGAAAGTCCAAGTCTGGATTTCCTTACCGGTGTAAAGACGAGTTGCAGTTTTGTAATCACCGTCGATGAATGCGTCGATTGTATCTTCAAGCTCTTTCTTCATCTTAAGTGTCATCCATGCTGTTCTCTTGCCGCAAAGATATTTACAATCCTCACGAGTGATAACAATACCTTCGCCGCCTGCCGCGATAACCTGACCATAAAGATTCCAAAGGTCTTCACCCATCATA
Organism: Candidatus Fimenecus sp.; assembly: GCA_045595185.1. Lineage (GTDB taxonomy): Bacteria > Bacillota > Clostridia > Oscillospirales > Acutalibacteraceae > Fimenecus. The sequence continues at coordinate 60,323 of JAZNZX010000038.1, forward strand.
TATTGAGCAGTCTCAACGAAGTTAAGGTCTTTAAACATTTCAAGGTTTACATAGGTTGTTCTCGTAGAGAAAGGCTCGTCGATAAGAGACTTGCCATTCCAAGCGACTACATCAAAAATATAGAAATGTAGTTTACCATTTTTAAATTGTCTTTCAAGACACTTATCCTTAAGACAATTCAATACAGATGTAATCTTGCGGCTACCCTCATTATCAGGGAAGTAGATTTCTCCAACAAGAGCAGTACCATTTGGAATACACTTAAGCTCGTCACAAATATGAGGAACCCACTCTGCCTTATCCTGATAGCCGCCATTAACAGACTCTGTGCGGCTTCTCATATGGAAGTTGCCGTCCATATCACGAATAATCATATTCCAAGCGCCGTCCATCTTACGGGCACCAAGATAACGATTTGACATTACAAGTTCCTTTGCCTTTGCTTTCTTATCGCCCTTGAATGCGGCAGTGAAAGCGTAATATTTCTGAGGAGTCATATTCCAAAAATCAAAACCATCAATTATAATTTCCATGTGCATTTCTCCTTTTCATTTTTCTATTATTATTATAAAACAATTTTTAAAAAATGTCAAGTCCAACAAGCCTGCTTTCTTGCTTCGCTTATGACTTCTTCGTCAGTAATCCATTCAAAATCAACCTTGTCGAGTTCAATTGTAGTATCTGGATTATAGCCAAGAAAACTTGCTTCATAGATATATTCCTTAATCATACCACTAATTTTAGTTGTTTTATTTTCAACTTCAAAAACAACCCATCTGTCATTTTTATCTTTAAAGCCAAGGCAAAGTCTTTCATATCTTTTAAGAGGCTTGTTGTCACTCTTAAACACAACTTCCCAACCGTGACCTTTACCTTTTCCTACACTATACTGGATAACTTCAATCATTGCTCTTCCTCCACAAAAGTCTCTTCAAAAATAGTTGCTTCTTGCATTAACTCGTCAAGTCCTCTATTATTATCAATAACTACATCATATTGATAATTAAGGACTTCATCATCTGCGTGGTTACCGAGTAATTCAAACTCTCCACGCTGGACAAGAATTGTAAGTGCGCCATAGTCATTAACAAATCTTGCAATCTCTTCAGGCTCGCGGCAGTCGATAAATAAAAGGTCTGTATCGCTTTCTTTATAAGTGTCAATGAAACCTTTAACCTTCTGATATGGAACATCTTTCCATCGAGTTAGTGCATCTTTAAGGTCTGAAAGAAATCGTCTATCTTCTGGAGTTTTACCTCCGTCCCATCCGACGAGTTTTGCAACTTCCTTTACATATGTAATAGTAGAAATTACTTTGACTTTCTTATCTCTTGCCGCGGCAATCTTCTGTACCATTGTTTCAAATGTAGTTTTACCTGATGCTCCACGCCCATTAACAATCGCTATTTTCATCTTCGTCCTCCTCCTTGGGTAATGTGTTTTTATCAAAGAAATGAATTTCATTTATAATTTCATTTTTTGAATTAAGTGCGAATTTACTTACCATATCAATATATTCTTCATTATTTATAATATTCAATTCAGAAGGAACATTGCGAGTGTCAAGGTAGATTCTTAAATTGTCAGTAATGAATTTTTCTGCTTCTTTATTTTCAACAACATACATATGAATGTTGCCTTCTTTTGAAGATTTTAAGATGAAATTGAAAACAGGAAAATCATTCTCATTACCTTCAAGTTTAAAAACGACAATTGGAACTGTCTTATCAATTACATTTTCCCAATCTGAATCAAGGTAATTGTCCTCTCTCATTTCAAGGAAAAGACTCCATAATTGACTTTCCGGCTTAAGATAAAATTCTTGCGCCATTGTAAGTGAATCAGGTATAAACCTTTCAATTGGATTGAAGATTTCAATAAAAGTCTTAGAGTAAGAGCTTAGGTCAATTACATTATAAATAGGATGATAGCCAGTTACAAAAACAACCTTCTTTAGCTTTCGTGCTTTACGATAGCCTATTACTGGTATGTCCTTAAAAATTTCTTTCTCTTCTGGAGTGTCAACATCGCCGAGAATTTTAATATCAATAGTTCTCTGTAAAACAGAGCCGGCGCTGTAAATCATACGATAAGCTAAAAATGAATAAATATCCTTATCATACTTAATTACAAATGTATAATTATGCTTTATTTCATAATCATATTTTGTAATTATTTCTCTGATTGCACTTCCAATAGAAAAATCTGCGTCCTTCTATTTATCATTAAAGAAAGGACCAACAAAATTAAAATGATTTATTGTTCTGAGTTTTTTAATACGCTCAGACATTTCAATATTTAACATCGTGTGTTCACGCTCCTTTTTCTTTGATACTTTCATTATATCATAATCAATTTAAAAAGTCAAGATTTGCATTTAATTGCTTGACTTTTGAAGGGAAAGAGTGCTATAATATAATAGGGAGTTGATGATAATGACTTGTACATACAAACTTAACGACAACTTATTGGAAAGAAATGCGGCGAATTTAGTATTCTCATTAAAAGAAATAAATTCAAGCATTTTTTTATATAGAGAAAATGAAAGAAGAGTGAATGGTAAATCTTTAATAGGTATTTTATCTTCACGCTTTATGTAGGGAGAAACAATTAAAATTTTAATTGATAACTCTGAGGAATTGAGTAGAGTAAAGGAGATATTTAATGAAGTCGGAACTGAAGTTCCGCAGGAGGCGATTTGATGGATTACAAGATGTTCAAACCGCAGGCTGGTATTCCTGCAAAACAGAACGTAGTCTCTCTTATCAAGGAGTCTTTAGCAAAAGATGGCATTAAGATTAGTGCCCCTTTGAGATTCGTTGGTTTTGAGGCTGCACCTGGTACGCAATTCTATCTTAATGGACAGTCAGATTCAGACCTTATGGAAGTCCCTTCTGGCGGCAATTTTATTACGCCATTCAACGGAGAAAGGGGAGCTAATGTTCATTATCTTTCTTTTAAGAATAGTTTTAGCGGCGCAATTTATTACATTATTTAAGAGGTGATATAAATGGAAATGATGGGTACATTTAATCCATTTGGTCCTTCTGGAAGCGGCGGAGGTGGCGGAACACCTGGTCGTGATGGAGCAGATGGTATCGGAATTTCTTCTATCACCTTTGTTTCAAGCTCAGCTGGTGGCGCGGCAGGACAACCAAATGCAACTGATACTTATGAGATTTAGTATACTGATGGAAGCTCTACAACTTTCAAAGTTACCAATGGTACAACAGGTGCAAAAGGTGATAAGGGAGATAAGGGTGACAAAGGTGACACTGGTGACGCATTCACTTATGCAGATTTTACACCAGAACAGCTTGTAGCCTTAACAGGTCCAACTGGTCCTGCTGGACAGAATGGTACCAACGGTACTGATGGTATTTCTATTACAGGAGCAACAATTACAGATGGACACCTTATTCTTACTTTGAGTAGCGGCTCTACAATTGATGCAGGCAGTGCAGTAGGTCCTACTGGTCCTCAAGGTCCACAAGGTGAGACAGGTGCAACAGGTCAAAAAGGTGACACAGGTGAAACTGGTCCACAGGGTACTCAAGGTATTGGTATTGCTCAGATTGTAAAGACCGCAACTCTTAATCTTGTTGATACATATACAATCACCTATACAAATGGTTTAACTTCAACCTTCACTGTAACAAATGGTGCAAAGGGAGATAAAGGTGATACTGGTGAAACAGGTCCACAGGGTATCCAAGGTGAAACTGGTCCACAGGGTTCAAAGGGTGATAAAGGTGACGCATTTACCTATGCAGACTTTACACCACAGCAGCTTTTAGACTTAACTGGTCCACAAGGTCCATAGGGTCCACAAGGTGAAACAGGTGCGACAGGTCCAAAGGGTGATACCGGTGAAACTGGAGCTACTGGTCCGCAAGGTCCTACTGGTCCATAGGGTGAAACAGGTCCTACTGGTCCGCAAGGTCCATAGGGCGAAACTGGTGCAACAGGACCACAGGGTCCACAGGGTATTCAGGGTGAAACAGGTCCGTAGGGTCCTAAAGGAGATACTGGTGACGTATTAAGAAGCACACAGATTCCTTTCACTCTTATTGCAACAAACTGGACTACAAACCAGACTGGTTCATTTAATTATGAATACAGTAATGCAGGAATTACAGCAGCTTCATTCATAGATGCGGGTCCTGCTCTTGGTATTACAGAGTCTCAGCTTGATGCTTTACTTGAAACTAAGCTTACTGTTCACTCAGTTGTTGATGGCAAGATTACCTTTACTGCTTTTGGTACAAAGCCAACAATTGACATTCCTATGTTACTTGTTATTGAAGGTTCTTATCTTAGTATTGAACAGATTCAGCCTATCGATAGTGAGTTAAGTTTAAGTTCTGAAAATGCAGTTCAGAATAGAATTGTTACTGCGGCATTGAATAGTAAAGCTGATGCGGCAGACGTTGCTGTCTTAGATTCTAAGATTGACGGTATTGATATTTCAAGAAATTTACTTTCTCTTGGCACAGTAACAGTAGGAACTGGTTATACAGTTGCAAAACGTTCTGACGGTTCTGTCGCAGTTACAGCAGATGGTACTCAGTCAGGCGGCAGTGGAACAGTTACAATTGCAAGTAGTACTGTTCTTCCAGCAGGCACTTATATTTTCTCAGGTTGTGTGGGCGGTAGTTCAAGCACATACTATATGAGATTAAGAAATAGCAACGGCGACACAGAAATTATTACTACTTTTAACAATGCAAAAGAATTTACTTTAGCAGAAGATACTTCTGTTAATATTGAAATTGTTGCGGCAGGTGGACAGACATTTACTGATAAGCTGTTCTACCCAAGTATTATTTCTGTTGATGACGAAGGAGTGGATTTTGAAAGAAAGTCTGGTAGCAATGCGCCAATAACAATAGCTGGACTTGATAGAGTTGATATTGTTTTTGGTAATGAAAGTTATTACCTTGTTGATGTAACTGTTATCAGCAGAAATACTCCTGGTTCAGTTATCAAAATTTTCAAGTACTGGATTGACCGTTCAAATGGAGTTGATAGAACAACTCAAATTCTTGATACTACAAGCGGTCCAGAGGGTGCGCCAACATTTACAAAGTACTATGATTCAAATGGTGCAGCTTGCGTAAAGATTACCGACACTTATGGCAATAGAGATATTATTGCAACAGTGGTCGGATATTAAGGAGGTATTTAAATGGGAGCTATATTACACTTACCATAGGGCGCACTTGGTAGCGCCATTGATACCGCCGATGCAACAGCATAGAATAATGACGTAAGAGATGGTAAAATTTTCTATGCAAGAGGATAGAGATTAGTTGGTAATATGCCAACAATTAGTAGTGCAACCTATATTCCGTCTTTAATTGACCAGGAAGTTGCTGGTAATGGTTATCTTAATGGTAATATTACTATTAAGGGTGACGGCAATCTTATTGCTGCTAATATTAAAGATGGTGTAACAATTTTCGGTGTAACTGGAACTCATGGCGGAATTGATACATTACTGTCATGTACTGGAAAGACTTCTGCGGCGGCAATTGTTAGTGCTTATAGTGATAAAATTGAAGTAAGCTTTGACGGAAACTTTGCTACTTGGTCAGCATTAGCTGAGTTCAACTACTCAACAAACCCAGTAGGTGCGATTTATATCGACCCTGCTGGAACAGGCTATGTCGCAGGTATTCAATATGACGATGGTAATAATTCAATGCCAAATAGAAGTATTTTATTTATAGAACCAGTTCAAATGTCTGAACATACTATTGTAAAATATAAATACTATGTTAGCACATGGATTAATCCAACAGCTCAATTGAAATTTGTTTCTGCTTCTTCTTTGGCAGAAGCGAAAACAAAACTTGCAAATAATAATGTTGCACTTTCTGTTGACATTCCTTGTGGTAATAATTTAAACAATGTTTTCAATTTGAAAGAAATTGAATCGTTTGTTCCTGGCAGTTACTATGTATGCTATGTACAGCCTTCCGATGCTGGCGGTAATGAAGCAATTCTTTCTGATTTACAGATTATTTAGCTTTAAGAGGTGAGGAGAAATGGGAATTAAATTAGGCGGAAGTTCTGATTTCGACCAGACATTGTTCCGACTTAAATAGGCTAAAGTAGGAGAGCCAAAAGTCACTACTGAAGTCGAATTCATTTCTCTTCTTTCTACTGATACTGGTAAGGAGTTTGTTGGAGCTTCAGGCTCTTACTATACTTCTGAACGAGAATTAGTTAATGAGGGCGATACTATGGACGTACCGTCCTCATCTCCTACTTCTAACTTCATTTTAACTTCAATTCGTAAAGTTGTTGACCCAGAAGAACATGAAGAAGGAGAAGAGAAATATAGATGGACAAATATTACAGTTTATTTTTAGCACAAGAAGGAATATAGATACGATGATAATATTTGGAGCAATAACTCAAGAGTTATTTATCAAAGAAAAGTTTGTTATCAATCTGCCGCCGTACCTATAAGTGATGGATATGTAGGTTCAGAAACGATTTCAGTAGAGTTTCGTTTTAAGGAACTTATTGAAGAAGAGAAGCCTATTCCAGTAAATCCAACTACGTATGGTGCATTCCCATCGGGTATTGGCGCGGAATTTTGTATTCTTGCTTGTAAGACAGATAAGACTTTTGCAGACAACTATAGTCTCGATGCTTTGAATGAATATGCAAATACTTATGAGCAAACTCGTGACCCTTCAAAGGAAACACTTGATTATTTTGCTTCTGACTCTGGCGGCAATTACGTTTACTTAATAAAAGACACTGTTGATACCAGACCTTTGGGCGGCAATAATGAAGTTCTTGATGATTGGGAAAGATTATATCCTTCAGAAGCTTTTTAGCTTGCTAATTAGGTTGACGATTGTTATGTTGAAGGATAGGACGAACCGGTACCATGTTATAAAGTTTATTTAGCTGGTAAATGTCAATTATTAGACGCTGATGGATAGGCATTAATAGATAGTCTCGGTGGACAAACTGAATTGGCGAGATATGATTTCCCGAATGGATATTATATTCTTATTAACAAGACACTTTACTTATTCTTGCTAACAGATTTTGATACTGCTATTTGGGAGCCTAATGGAACTACAGTAACTATGAATGACCATTCATCGCTTGGAGCTGGAGTACATAACCTTACTTCGAGAACTGTATATGGAAATAATAACTATTATGTTTATGAAGGAACCAACACTCCATATATTAATGCAATTGGTTCAGAAACAGTAATATTGGGAGAGATTGCTAATTTGCGTCATATTGTAATGTCAGACTCAATTACAAATGTTGGACACTTAGGCGGAATAGCAAATCCTGATACTGGTTTCTATTTCCCTAAATATTTAAAATATATAGGTCCTTTGACAATTACTTATACAGCGGGTACAAAGGCATTTGTTTATACTGATTACTTAGAAGAAATTAGTGACTATGCTTTTTATAATGGTCTTGTAGCATCTGGAAATTTATCACTCTTCATGGCAAAAGCAGAAGAATTGGAATTGTTAAAAGATAGTAATTATAGAACTGAACATGGACTTGATAAGGGTTATATTGCACCAGGACCATTGCTCAGAAAAGTAGGAGAAAGAGCCTTCTTTGGTTTAGAAGCTCCATATTTCAATTTATCGGCTTGTTCTGGGCTTAATAATGTTGGTCTCGAGGCATTAGCAATGAGTGCAAATTGTAAGAATTTTTACTTCCGTCCATTACAACTATCTCAACGAAGCAATGTATCTAATCCAAATCTTATCTATCTACCAGACCAAATCGTAGCAGGCGGCGTAACTGGACTCGATATACCAAATGAAACAGCTCCTTACGATTCACCAGAGATTTCGAACAGAGTAGTTTATGAGACTGATACAACTCATAGAACACTTGGAGAAGTTATTACTGGTTATCGTATTCATTTACGCACTTCAGCAGTCGGTCTTAATGATTTGTTCTAAATATAATGCCGCTGGGTTAAGTGGCTCAGCGGCTTGACTTTTGTATAAAAATATGTTATAATAGGAGGGAGAAGAATGGAACAGAGTTCTATTAAATCAACAATTGACCCTATTAAATTAGAGTCAGAAATTAACGAAACTTCTTTTACTCCCGCCTTTATGGGAAAACTTGACATTCTTGCCGATTTGGGAGAATTAATTTCAACTACGGGTATTACGATAGATGATATTGAAGTATCAGATGAATTGCTTGAGGAAATTAATGAAGCATTAAAAGACGTAAATCCTGTTATTAAAACAGAAGAACCTGTTAAAGTCTATGGACCTAATATAAGAGCAAGAAACTCAAAAGGTGAATTCGTTGCTTTATATGCAGGGAACGGTGGCGGAAAGAGAGAGTTCTTATCGAAAGGAGTAAATAAAATTTTAGGAGGGGATAAGAATGGCGGATGAAAATGTAAACATTCAGGATGAAGCTGATTACTATTATGACATGACCCCAACTGCGGAAGAAATTGATAATGTATTGGTTGACCTTGTTGCAGCCTTGAAAGACGTCGGAGAATTCGATGTTGTTAAAAGAGTTAAGGCTATAAATGGAGAAAGAGCTAAGTTTGTTCTCGGAGAGGGCGGAAGCGGAAAAACAGTCATTCCAGGTGCTTTAGATTAGCTTGTTGCGGCAGATGGATAGGGAAATGCAAAAGCAAACTCTGGTTACTTGTTTAGTAAAATAGGTACTGTAGCAGGTTTTTCAAATGCTTCAATATTGGAATCTAAATTGTAGGCATTGGAAATTGAGCTAACTGGAACAAATTCAACAGAAGAATATTGGGGGACTTCTCATGGCGGTACATTGGCTATGGCTTGGAATCCACTTGTGCAGTTTTTGGGCAATCCTGCGCTTGGTTCTCCTGTTTTCTCTATGGCAGATAGAGCAGTTATTGATATAAGAGGGGAAAGTGGTACGAGCTCTGCGAATTTTGGAAGAAATAGTAGAAGTGGAGAGTATCCAGGATGGCGTTCAAAAGAAGCCTATTGGACATTTAATGGAATGCCTTCTCCTTTTAAAAATAATTATAAAATGTCTAATGACGGTCTTATTTATCCTTATTTACAAATGGGAGAAAGTAGTACTGTCATTATGAGAGAAGCTGCATTATTACAAATGAGAGATGGCTCTTCTATTATGACAGCAGGAAATGGTCAAATTACCGTGCGCGGTGCTGGTACGCCAACTGACTCAGGTAGCTCGAAAGTTCCATTCTCTGAAGGTTACGGCAGAACTCTTCTTTAGATGGAGCCTGGTACCGTTTTTTGTATGAATGGTGGTAGTAATCCTTTGAGTCCCCCTGGATTTGGTCCACTTTTCTTAATGACAGAAATCGGAGGAGATGCATCTCAAATTTATCTTACGAATTAGAGAGTTACTACCATAAGCGACCTCTATGGTCATGACCACAATAATCCATTACATAATTATTTATATGATGGTACAAGCACTCCTTCCCCAATGACTTCAAGTCTCAATGATATTGAAACATGGGGTTTTGCAAGGAGTAAATTATCCCTTAATGACTACTCTATTCCAAGTAAATCAAGTTCTATTTTAAAACCTTCTTTAATGATTTAGGGAAAAAGTAATATAGTTATTGGAGATACAGGTACTACAGGAATAAGAATTGGCGCGGCAGGCGGAGCAGAATTTTATATGGATTTAGAACCCAATGGAGGTTCATCAAGTTTAATTCGTTTCGGTCCAGGCGGTGGCTCCAAATTTGTATTAGACTTATCTACCAATAGCGGTAGTAATCAATTTATTAAAATTGGCGGAGGCTCTGATACAACTAAATAGGTTTTTGCTTTCGAACCAATGTGCGATACATCTATTAAGTTTTCTCCAAATGTATATGACCATGAAGGTAAAGGAGTTTTTGGTTTAAGTATAACTCCTGCAAAAACTGATATTGTTGCTCAGTGGAATGCATTTGAAGGAATTTTTGAAGGTAATTAGGTATTTGCACAAGTAGAGGGCGATTCTCACTTTGAGTTTTTAGATGATTCAACAATAATTATGCGAGGTCCATCGGCTATTGGTTGGGATGCAAGCACACATACCAATTCATCCGCTAACAAAGCAATTAAAATTACAAATTCTACAAATTGTGATGGTTTTACATACCAAGAATTTTGGAGTATTTTAACTGATGAAGAAAAAGAAGAGGTTTCAGCGTTCTTAACTCCTACTTTTTCTTCTACTGGAAGAGTAGTTATAAATGGTACGGTAACTGCAACAGAACACTATACTGATAGATATCATATTGTTGTTGAAGGCGCAATAGTACCAAAAGCATCAGGAACCTCATATAACTTTAGTTTTATAAAGAGTGGTACTTATAGCCAGAACGCTTCAACAGTAATGGGTTGGCAAGAATTTAAAGATGCAGTTAAAGAAGAGTTTGGAGAAAATGCAGTAGCTTCTAATGTGACTGTTCAAAATATTTATCAATATTCATGGGGATATTCACATCGTATTCAAGCGCAGATAACAAATGCTTCCGCATCTTGTAATTCAGAAACAGAATATGCAATAGGAACAAGCTATGCAGACTTAACAAGTGAAGAAAAAACTGATTTAATCTATGGAAGGTCAACATGGGACTTCTCAACAGCAACTGTCGTTTCAAATGACGTCAGAAGCGATATGACTTATGATAACGTTTGTCAAAATTATACTTATAGAACAGGAACTCATTTATGTCAAGATTGGATAGACCCTGTTTATGCAAAAACCGGTCCTGTTACATAGATGTATGGTCTTTCTAATTTCTGCATGAGAGGTAATTTACGAGTTAAAGACAATAATGGAAATGACATTTAGTCTCAACGAATTAATACATTTACTATTACCTCAACAGAGACTTACGATTTTTCAAAAACTCGTTCAGAATTAATTAATGACCTAATTAATGGTGCAGATTATACTGAATTGAAAAGACAGATAGAAGCGTATTTATCTTTAAATACTCTTTATCATTTTGACCATATTTATTCTGTTTATGAAGGAGAAGAAAATACTATACAGGTTTCTGTCGTTTTTGAATATAAAAAGATAGAACACATGGAAAATCTTGCTCCTCTTGTTGAAATCATTGGTAATAGTGAAGTCAGAATTGCTAATGGTATTTCAATTACTACAGATAATATTGATGGAGAATCAGCAATTAAAATTGCTGCTCCAGAAGGAGAAGTCTCCTTCACACTTGCAGAGCTTAAAGCTCTTAAAGAATTAATTACAAATCCACCAGCTCCAGCAGTACAAGCCATTGCGGCAAACACTGAAATGGAAGTAGGAACAATTTCTACTGAGGGAGAAACTGGAAATGCAGAGGAGGTTGAAGAATAATGGCATATTCAATTAGAGCGATTGACATAACTGATTAGTACACTTGGTTAAGCTCATTAAAAACTATTCTTGATGAGTTAGATGTTGATTATTTTGACAGCACTGTTCTTGCTGTAGATAAGACGTCCTCTCCTATAATTAATGAATTAGACATTAAAAAGGGAGATAGAGTTATTTGTAAAATTAGTATACCAAATGCACTAACATCATCCTCAGGAAATAAAGTTTTCTTTTACCCTTTAGAAGGGTCTTCAAATGACACTACTTTGTCAGGTTTAAGTTCTGCCACCAGCGTTGTAATAACAGATAATAGCATTGCTATCATATTTGGAGTTAAAGGTATTATTTTTACAAAAACTCAAACACATAAGAATGCATTGATTGGTTATAACGTAGCAAGCTCCAATTAGCCAGCAATGACATATGAAGATACTATTGTATCTACATATACTAAATATGAAAATAAAACAGGTATCCTAACACAAATCCTTCCTGTGCTACTTGGTAGTCCTGAAGGAGAGTATTCTCCTTATGTTTGTTTTGCGGTAAGAACACAAAGTGCAGAAAGCAATTCTTTTAAATAGATAGCTTTAAACAATAAAAATTTCCTAACAAATGGAAATCTTTGTTTAGAAATTTAATTAAATAAAAGGAGGAATGGAGTATGAGTACAACCAATTTTTATGGCGGCTCAGATGGTGGCGGATATTATCCAATTCCATCAACTACCGGAACTCCAATCGGATACACAGATGGTGTGCCGTTCTTCGTGAGCGGCACTCATGCCATTCCTCCGATTGAGCCCGGCAAGAAAATTATTGGCTACAACTATGGCTATATGGCAAATCGCAGAGAGTATCGTTCTCCTGCCGCGATAGAGTCACAGAATAAAATGTTTGACCTCGGCATTAACTGGGTATGTCTTCCTGTTGTAAACTGGCAAGACACTTACCATTCAACAAATATCTATGCGGACCATTTAGCTACTCCAACAGATAGAGACGTTGCGGCGTTTATCGAATCTGCTCATAAGCGTGGAGTTAAGGTTTGCTTGAAACCAATTGTTGAATGTCGTGACCATATGTGGAGAGCCCACATTGGCTTCCCTGACCTTAATATGGAAGACATGGATGTTTATTGGAAGGCTTGGTTCATTAGTTATAAGAACTTCCTTCTCCACTATGCAGAGCTTGCTCAAGAACTTAACGTCGAAATGTTCTGTATCGGTTGTGAAATGCTTGGAACAGAACATCGTAAGTATGACTGGCTTTACTTAATTAATGAAGTACGTCGTGTTTACAAAGGCAAAATCATTTATAACACAAATCATGACCACGAAGACGACCAAGAATGGTTTGATACACTTGATTACATCGGAACTTCAGCATACTACCCAGTTGGTGGCGAATCAAGAACATATGAGGAAATGCACAAAAACTGGATGGAAGTACGCTATCGTCTTGACGCAATTGCTAAGGACCGTAATAAGCAATACGTCTTTATGGAAATTGGCTGTCGCTCTGTTAAGGAAGCTTCAACTCATCCTTGGGACTTCACAGAAGACCTTGCTTGGGACGAGAATGAACAAGCAGCATTTATTAAATCCTGTTATGATGTATTCCTCCCATCTCCATACTTTGCTGGAGTATTCTGGTGGGATTGGCCCACTGTTTCATACACAGACCGCAAGGCGGCAGAGTAGGATAAAGGATTTTCAATTCATTTGAAGAAAGCTGAAGAGGTCATGAAAGACTACGCCCATAAGTTCAGCAAATAAAACATTAGAGCATAACAACATTATTTTCACTTTAATAGAGAGAAAACAGAATTTCTCTCTATTTTTTTTAGGAGGAGATAGTTATGAATGAAGAAACTAAAAGAGAACTTTTGAAAGCTCATCACTATGGCTACTCCGTTGAAGAAATCGCAAAAGTAATGAAGATTTCTGAGGAAGAGGTTAATAAGCTGATTGAGGAGAATACAGAAATTCTTGAAGAGTTGGAGGCGAGAAACTATGGCACAGCTTAAAGGAATTGATGTAAGTGTTTGGAATGGCTCAATTAATTGGGCTTTGACAAAGAAAGAGATTGACTTTGCAATTCTTCGTATCGGCTACGGTCGTGAGGTTTCACAGAAGGATGCAAGATTTGAAGCTAACTATGCAGGCTGTAAAGCAAATGGTATTCCTGTTGGTGGTTATTGGTATAACTACGCAAAGACCGTTGATGATGCAAAGAAAGAAGCGCAGGCTTGTATTAAGTGTTTAAATGGTAAAAAGCTTGACTACCCTGTTTGGTACGATATTGAAGAGAATTCAGTATTCGCAACTGGTAAGGCAAACGTTTCTAAGATTGCAGAAGTATTCTGCGAAGCTCTTAAGGCGGCAGGATATAAGGTTGGTATTTATTCCTCTTATTACACATTCCAGACCTACTTTACAAATGAAGTAAAAGATAAGTATGATGTATGGCTTGCTCATGTTGGCAATGGCGGCGCACCTCTTAGCAATACTGGCTATCCCGGTCATAAGGAAATGTGGCAGTATTCTTGGAAGGGTAAATACTCTGGTATTAACGGAGACGTTGATGAAGACTGGAGCTATGTTAACTACGCAGAAGAGAAGAAAGACGATGTTAAACCTACTCCTACTGAGCCTGTAAAGCCTGCTGAGCCTGCTAAACCAGTAGAGAAGACAATTGACGTAACTTACAGTGCTTATATTCCTGGTCGTTGGCTTGGAGAAATTAAGAACTGCAATGACGTAAATACTAACGGCTATGCTGGTATTGAGAACTGTGTAGTTTCTGGCTTCGGAGCAAAGGCTTCTGAAGGTAAGCTCAGATACAGAGTTCATGTAAAGACTTATGGCGGCGGCAAGTGGCTTGGTTGGATTGACCAGTTTAACAAGGCTGACTGGAATAACGGTGTTGCAGGATACCCTGGCTACACAGTTGACGGTATTCAGCTTGAACTTACAGGTGTTCCTGGCTACCAGGTAATGTACAGAGTTTCACTTTTCGGAACTAATAAGTATCTCCCATGGGTTAAGGGACTTGAAGACTATGCAGGTCTTTACGGAAACGCACTTGATAAAATTCAGATTAAGATTGTAAAGGCTTAAGTAATTACGCCGCCATTCAATTAGCGGATGGCGGCGATTTTAATAGGAGGAAAGGAGTATGAAGGATTCAGTTAAGATAAGTATTATAATTCCTTTATATAACACGCCTATTGATTATTTTAGAGATTGTTTATAGAGTATTAGAAATTAGGGTATGAATAAATTGATTGAAGTTATTATTGTTGATGACTGTTCTACTGTAAATTATAGAGAAATTTATAATGATTTTACAGATTTAAATTTAACGATATTAAAGTCCGACCAGAACTCTGGACCTGGAGTCTGCCGCCATATCGGAGTGGATAAAGCAATTGGAAAATATATTACCTTTATTGATTCAGATGATAGATTTAGTGATAGCACTTCATTACAAAGGCTTTATGCTTTTGCTCTTGCAAATCCTGATATGGATATGGTCTGCGGACAAACAATAGAAGAATTAAAAGACGGAACAACTTATACTCATTTAAAAAGTTTTATATGGTGTTTTGCAAAACTCTATAAATTAGACTTTTTAAGAAAAAACAATATCAACTTCAATAGTACAAGAGCAAATGAAGATAATAGTTTTTGTACTCTTTGTTCATTATGTACTGATAAAGTTGCTTGGCTCTTGGAGCCAGTCTATCTATGGAGATACCAACCCACTTCAATAACTCGTGAAAATAATCATGAATATCAATACAGAGGTTTTAAGAGCTATGTAGAAAATATGATATGGGTTTATGACCAGTGTGTATTAAGAGGAATTGAGAAAAAGGAAAAATGTGCTTATCACTGTATTGCAGTTTGGATAAGAATTTACTTTCATTTCCTTAACGTTTTTTAGAACAAGGGTGATGCGGCGGCATTAGAAATTCTGAAGCTTGGCAGATGGTTTTATGATTCAGCTTATTCAAAAATTGAAGATAAGGTGGTAAAGAAAAAGTTTGCAGAAGTTTATAGGAATATGGCTGAAACTTCTCTTGTTCAATTAGTTACAGTAATAAGTAATGTTTCTTATCCAGAATATTGTTACAGAATTAAAAATGAAGACTATTCAGAGTTCAATCAGAACTATGATTATTATGTAAAGTGAGGTGAGACAAATGGAAGTATTAGCAGCATTGGGCAGCGGCTCAGCATTGGGTTTGGTAGGAATTCTTGCCGCAGCAACAGCTATTATTGTTGAGGTTCTTAAGGCAGTTATCCCTAAATCTTTTCCAACTAAAGCTCTTGCTATGATTGTGTCCTTCGTAGTAGTACTTGGATACACAATCGTCTTTGGAACAATTACTGTTTCATCTATTATCCTTGCTATCTTTGGCGGTTTTGTAGTTTCCTTCATATCAATGTTTGGCTTTGACTCATTCAAGGAAATTGTAAATCGCTTTACTGGTGGTGAGAAGAAAGATGGCGAATTATAAGGAAATAATTAAAAAATTAATAGATTCTACTGACGTTGAGAAGTTTTCGGGCACAGACTTGGAGCAGTATGCTTAGCATTCAGATGCTTTTTGGACTGCATTGGCAGATTACTTACAAAACGAAGGAAAGAATGGCTATCTTGAACATTATGGCATCAGAGATATTGACTTTGATACAAGTGATGTAGAAACAGTGGTAGAATTTATTAACGATAATGCAGACTTAATAGATTCTTTCTTGGATAATTATTTAAAGAAAACCGCAGATAATCCTAAGTCTCATTGGAATGAAAGTCTCAATTATTTATTTGGTATATATCGTAAATTTATACTTGATTAGGGCGAAATAGATTCTACACACATTACAGTTGCAGATATTGTTTCAGCCGATGCCGGTAATAGCTTTAATGGAAATCGTTGGGTTCGTCCTTGGCTTAATATAGACGAAAGGACTTATGCAGAAGTTCGAGGAAATGATAAGATAAAAAGAGTTTTAGATGATGAAAAATTTCTTCAGTTTACTCGTGAAATGGAAAGTAAGTATTTAAGACTCTTAATGCCCGAATATCAAAGAGTTGTTGAAGTTGAAGACTTGGATAGAAATTTCTGGGTTATCGGTCAAGTGCTGACAGGAATTTGTGCATATCTTTTTGAAGACGATTCACCTTTAAAGGATTTGTTAAGAGGAATGCTTGATGAAGTTGCACAACTTTGGGAGAACATGCTTTATTTATGGTTAGCTTTAGCAATCACATCATAGTTAAGCCAATACAAAGAAGTTGAAACTATTGTAGTTCCTCTTAGTAGAAATAAACTTTATCCATATATCAAATTCGATGATTTTGGAAATGAAGTTGATTTAACTAATGCAGACAAAATTAGTTTATTACAGGCTTGTTGGAGAGACCATTTAAGCCATTTGAAGAAAATTTACACTAAAAGCTCATTAGTAATCATACCCGAAATTAGAACAGAATCATATCAAAAGAATTATTATAACAAGGCATACTATCCAGGAGCTATCATCTTAAACAGAAGATATCGTTCAACTCTTGATGCAAATTCAAATGGTTTTGCGAATATAAGTACAGTCGATGCACACGAAATTGCCTACTATCCTTTTAGTATTGGCGGAAAAGACTTTATTATTGACGTAGAGTAGGAGAAGATTGCAGGTCACAGTTATGAACATTAGATAACTGGTGTTTATGAGAAAAGTCCTAACTATTATTTTATTCCTGATTATACCACTATTACTGCACAGGATGTTGATTTAGGAATTTATGTTGGAGCAATTAGAACAATTTTCTCTAATGCGGTATTAAGTTTTGATAGCACACCAAGTGACTATTCTTTATCTATTAAAGCTGATTGCTATGATGTTGCGGCGGAGTTAAGTGGAACAAGTCGCAAATTACTTACTTGTACTTTTGCAAAAACTGTTAATGATTCTTCAATTACTGCCAGTCCTACTTTCCTTAGTCCTTCAACAATTGCAAGAACAAAAACAAAAATATTAAAAGGCTTCTATAGAGGAGAGGTTGCTTCTTGGTATAGAGTTAATGAACCTACTTTTAATATTACGGTTCGTAAGCAATGGAAGGATATTCCTGATGATACTCCTTATGAAGCATTGATTAGGGTTATTGATTCTGATAAAAAGGTTGTTAAAACATTAACCTTTAATTCACAAAATGGTGACCAGTCTCAGATAGTTAATAATCTGGCGGCTTATGATATAAATGATAAGAAAGTTGTTTATACTATCAAAGAGCAAATTAATGAAGGTATTTGGTTACCAACTCCGGATTAGAGTGTCGTATATCCACAAAATGCCGTTAATTTTGTCAATCAGTGGAATGGTGTTTCATTTGACGGAACTGTTGAAATTATATCTAAGACATATGGTAATGATGAAAGAGCACAAGTAAGTCCAGCAGAAAGTGGATTCCCTGCTGGTAGATATACTAACTATGCAAATTTAGATAGTTTCTTAACTGGATTAAATACTGATACAGAAAAGGGATACTGGGCAACAATGATAAGAAATAAAGCAGAAAGTGAGCTTCCTATTAATTCCGCAAAACTTTATGGTTGCAGATATATCTATCATTATTACGACGATTCAACCGGTTCAACAGCCTCTATGTTAGAGATTTGTCCATATATTACTTTGGTAACTAATGTAGATGGAGAGTTTATTTATTATAACTTCTCATTTAATATAGAAGACAACGCGACAGGTGTGGCAGAGAGGGTACATCCGGCAAATGAAAACTTACACTATCCTTATGTAAGCTCATCTTTTAGTGGAACTGGTAGATTCAGTACTAAAAAGTTGTGGCAAGGATAGAGTTTAAATTCTTATCTTGGACAAGCTGTAGAAGTAATAGCACCACGTGATAGCAATGTATCAGGTTATGTTCCTATGGGCAATATAGAGTATTGTGAAAATTATGATGTCAATACTGGAACGGGAATGCAAACAAAATCATGTATTACTGTTCGATATAATAATGGAAAAATTCAATTAAGTAATTTCTTAATATTGGTTTATGATAGAGCTTGTGCAGGTATTGATACGGATGGACATACTGAAGGATATGTACAGAATATATATCCATATATATATAAATGTACAATTACAACACCTTGCCAAGAAAATTCTTATGGAGTTATTACAGCAACCGTCGAGTATCCTACACATTCTTCTAATGAAAACCTTTTTACCCATGTTTCAGGTGACTTATATAAATACAAATATGTAGCAAATAGTGTTACTGATGATTTGTCAGATAAAGCTAAATATTGGTATGTACATGATGCGAATTTAAAACTTGCGCTTAACTATCGTTTAGCTCATTATGATTTATTAAGTTGTAACACAAACGCTTTAATGAGCTTTATATCTCAATATAAAGACGTTATAAATTAAGAGGTGAAATAAAATGCACGAAAATATCACCGCTTTTACAAAAGAAGAAATAAAGCAACTTGCGGTAAATTCTCCTATTAACAGAGAAGAATTTATTGCCAAACTTATCCAAAATCTTCATGACGCCGCGCAAAGGGGATTAATTTCCCCTGGCGACATGAGTAATAATTCAACTTTAAGACGTATCTATTAGAACATTGATTGGGCAGAATTAGACAGCGAGGCAGAGGATAATTATGGTCAGGATGTTTTCTTTAATAAAGAAGGTACTGGACTATATGCTACATTAAAAGCAGATATCGCTGAAAGAATTCAATCAAATGACTATCGTAAAATAGATGTTACAGTTGATAGCTGGGAAAATCATTTTTGGAATGATTCAATGGCATAGCTGTTACAAATTTTAGCATAGAGATTAGACCCGTCTGCTATCAAGGCTTATGAAAACTCTGGACTTTTAATAGAGTTAACTAATGAAGATAGTCTTGGAAAAATTGACATAGAGCATTTAAGAGGAGGACTCGCTCCTTCAGATACAGATACTAAACATTTTGCCGCGCTCCGCATTATTGATATAATGAACGCTGATGCAGGTAATAGCTTTGAGGGCGAAAATGATACTTATTGGTATGGTTTATTTCTTGAGGATGGAACTATTACTATAAAAGATGAAGCTAATCATTCTTTAGATATTGAAGTCGAAAATGTCCTTTTAGACGAAGATGGTACAAAAATTTTGCAGCCAGCATTTGCAGGAGCTTCTATTAAAAAGGATGATATCATTGCGGCACTTGAACTTTGTTATAGTGGAACTATTCCTGCACCAGACCTTACCAGTTTTAACAATACCTGCTCAATAGGGTTTAAAGGAATATCTTATACCTTTAAAATTGTTAAAGAACCTTGGGTAATTCCTTGGTATAATATTGATGCAGATACTTATTCAAGAGTTAGAGGAGAAGACAAAAAAGTTAGTGCCCTAACAAATGAAGAAAAAATGGGCTTTACAAGAACCAAAAACGAAGGAGAAGATTCTCATTGGATTCGTCTTCTTATGCCACAATATAAACGCAAGGTTGAAGTCGAAGATTTAGATAGAAACTTTTGGGTTATTGGTTAGGTATTAACTGGTATAAGTATTTATCTTTTTGATGAAAATGGTCCTTTAAATGCAACACTGAAAGGCTTGCTTAAAGAATTGGCTCAGATTTGGGAGAATACTTTATATCTATGGTCTGCATTTGATTTACTTAATCAGAAAAGAAGTTATGCAGAGGTGCATACAGAAGTTGTAGTTTTATCATATAATGAGCTTTATCCTTATTTGAAATATGATAACTTTGATAATATCGATGAAGATGTTGAAGCATCAATTTCTAATGCTTTAGATTATTTAATTCAGATGTATCCAGATTATAACCTTTGTATTATGCCTTATATCAGAAAAAATAATTATGAGCAGAATTATTATAGTGAAGTTGTTCTTCCTGGTATTTGGCTATATGATAGAAACGACGATACTCCTGAGTGGAAAATATTACCTTTCTCTGGCGGCGAAGAAGTAAGCTTAAATGATTTTGAAGATTATGTCTATGGTATCAATGAGCTTGATTATTCTTACCAATACATCGCTCCCTTATCTTCAGCAAGTAAGATTTCCGTAAAGGACGAGACTCGATTCTATGGTTTAGTAAGAGATGTTATTGACCTTGACGTAGAATATGATGTAGAAACTCAGAAGTGGACTTTTGACACAGATTCAATTTCTATTAAATTCTATGATATTGGTCGCTCTCTTGTTGATGATTTAGAAACAAAACCTCTTCTTTACAGTAAAACTCTATCTACTGCTTATGATAAAGTTTTTGTATAGGGAGATACATTAACCTTAACTGAGAATCAGGTAACACCTCTCGCTCCTGAAGAAACTGGACTTACTTCAACACCAATTAAAAAAGGTTATTATCAAGGCGAACTTTTAAGTGGAAGTCTTGATGCAAGAAGAATTAACTATCATATTATCAATCTTGGTAAGAGGTCTTTACTACCCTCCTTTAAATCAATGCAAGATATACTCACGAATTATTCTTCAAATGATGAGTATTATACCAATATGAGACAAGAAGATTCTTTGGTTTTGAAAGCAATCCTTTCTAACGTTTTTAAATTTAATGAGTTAGGAAAAGAAGCATTCTGGACTGCACATGACCCTCAAGATTTATTTAGTAATGGTTCTTTGACATATTATTTTGGCGGATACAATAATGACCAGACTGCTTTACAAGGAAAGACAACTCGTGAAAATGCTCCTTATTCTCGTTATAGTTATGATAACGGATAGGGATTGAAGTTCTATGAAGAGGAAGGTCGTAAGCATAATAAAACTGCAATCGAATACTGGAAGAGTCAAACAGAATCAGCTTTCTCTTCAGAACACAAAATTGATGACGAAGCAATTCTTCTTGTGGAAGGAGAAAGAGATTATAATTACAGTGATGATGGCGGCGCTCATGCTCAGCCAGGAGTAACTTGTTATAACTATTATCCTTATAGCAGCAGTGATTTATAGACATAGAAACTCGGTTTCCCAGCTCCAATGATGGACCCTTATAGAGGAAGGTCAATGATAAATACTGGCGCAGCACTTATGTTCTTTATTGGAGGAAGAGAAGTTAGCAGCTTCTATACATAGCATCATTCAATTAATAACTATGAAGGAACTGGAATCAAACAAGTTTCTGGTCCATTTGTTCCTGACGAAACTCATAATGGTAAAATGTGTTGGGAAGTTAAAAGAAGTGGAGATTCAGAAAAACACTGGGTTCCAATAGAAACGATAGTTAATGACAATTATCTAATTAAAGACGTAATTTCAACTTATGGTAGTGGTGGAACTGGTTTTGATTAGGACTTAGTAATGAGAAGAAAAACTGATGATGATTTAACAGAAGATAATTGGCTGGTTTGCTCAATTAGGCAACACGTTAATACCCCTCATTTCACTTATGAAAAAGATGGCGCTACAATTCCAACTGGATATGAAGATTATTTCTACTCAATGGGAAACTGCGTCGGAGATACTTATGAAGGATTAGTCAAAGGTTGGGCAACAACATACGCAGATAATGGTGAGGCAACAATTAAGTCAGTTGGCGATAGAATAAAGGCTTATTTCTATGGAACTGACGGCACTGATGCAGGAATTTTCTCAACAACTTATTATACCAATGGAGACGCTGCAATGAAGCAATATATCGATAATTTTGTTGCCTATGTTTCTCGTCAAAAAAGAGAAACAGATGAACGTATTCCAGATTATTGGTTCTATGCTTAGGCAGTTTTATATAATAAATATTCTGAATTATATAAGGAACAGTGCTATCTTTATGATAATAACAATAATTGGGGAACAAAAATTAATAGGATAAAAGAAACTGTGGCTCCAAATTTAGAACTTGTTCATTATCACAGCTTAGGTATTTCTGACCCATATGGTCATACTTATACAGATAGAGTATTTGTAGCCGGATATGTTGGCGCGAATATCGGTATCTACGTATTTGGACCTTAGCTATCCAATGGAGCAATATATGGCAGAAGAGCCATTTGCAGAAGAGAAGTTTTTGAAAATGGACAGTATCATTTGACCTATGAAAATGGTCTGCATGATGAATTTAATAATGTAGATATCCTTAGAGAGGATTACATAGTAGTATCAAATTCTCAGATTAATTATAACATCGAAAAATATAAAACATTACATACTGGAAAAATTGGTAGTGATGGAAATTATTATTATCATAACATCTATGGTTAGTTCCCTGACGATGATAATACAAAAACTTATAATATTAGCTGGGAAGATGATTTGATTACATGGGACCCAGATTAAGGCAGGTGATTTTATGGAACAGAATTGGATAGAAAGTTTAAAAACTCTTACTGAAATGAGTGTGTTAGTCCGAGCTCTCGGACTAACACCTCAAAAAGAAGCAGAGTTTTGGAAACAGCTATTGACATATCTTAAATCAGAAACAGAGCCTGTTGAAGAAGAGGATATGACAGAAGGTAGCCTATTTGATTTCATTTAGGAAAATACTGACTTGAAGGACGGTGGCGAAGTTGGAAACTATATTAGTGAACTTTATAGTCAGTTAAAAGAAAATATTGGCGACTCTGATTTTTGGAATGAGTCTCTTACATCTCTTATTTCTTTCTTTACAACTCATATTGAAGAAATAAATGATGAAACTCCTATTTTAAAAATTGAAGGAGAGGGTAAGAGCATTACAGTTAACGATTTAAGAGAGGCTGATGCAGGATATAATTTTCCTACATCATTAAGAGAAGAGAATGAGTACGTACATCCATACTATAATATTGATGGACAAAGCTATGATGAGGTAAGAAAATGTGACGAAGTAAAACCTATTCTTGAAAATGATAAGAAATTGCAATACACTCATGCTCCAAATAATGATGACGAGACTTTATAGGTCTCAAATTGGATTCGCTTGCTGATGCCGCAGTATGGCAGACGTGTTGAAGTAGAAGATTTGGACAGAAACTTTTGGGTAATTGCTCAAGTAATTTCTGCAATTAGCAATTATCTATTTGATGAAGATGCCCCAATTCCAAAAACAATTGAAGGTTTGCTCCGTGAGACCTCAGAGATTTGGGAGAATATTTTATATCTTTGGC
The DNA here is from genome assembly GCA_045595185.1 of Candidatus Fimenecus sp. Lineage (GTDB taxonomy): Bacteria > Bacillota > Clostridia > Oscillospirales > Acutalibacteraceae > Fimenecus. The sequence goes on from JAZNZX010000038.1 coordinate 83,856, forward strand.
TCGGCATTGCCGCCATGACTTAGAAGAAAGACAATGATGTGTAGGTAATAGTAATGCCTCTCCCACCAAGAGTTTTAGAACATAATAGAAAGTATGATAATCTTGACTTTAGTGACATTTGTTCTTTTGAAGTTGGTGAAGATAACTTCGTTAAAATTACTCAGGCTCAAAAATTTAGAAGCGAAGTAATTGAAAGATTGAAATACTTAAAAGACAAGTACAGTGAAAGTAATCTTCTTATCATTCCTTACATTCGCTTAGAGAATTATAAACACAATTATTACGCAATCGAGTACTATCCATGTTGCTTGACAACAATGCAAGGAGAAGATACTTGGAAATGGTATGATTTGTATGAAGAAAGATAGGAACAAAAATGTCCTTTATGTATCAGCGTTAAATATGACGGTGCAGATATTACGGCAAGATATCGTAATCGTATTTTTAGTTTCAATGAAGATGAAAGAAAATTAATCTATAACTATCCTTATAGCTCTGTTGGACACACCTATTCTGATAAGAAACGTTTTTCAATGTATGGAGCATTAAGAACAATTGTTGCAGTTGACGCCGTGGCAGGTGACGGAGAAATTACTGTTAACAATATTACTTTTACAATCTCTGATGCTTTTGGAGATTTCGGAACTATTAACCCAAGAATTTTAGCTAATTTTAATAAAAAGGAAATAACTTCTGATTCAATAACTTTTGAATATAAAAATCATTCAGCTGGTGTTCCTGATGTTGAACAGGAAAAATTACAGTGGGTTATGTATACAACAGATAAATCAATATGCTATTTAGGAGAGGTTGCTTCTTATAGACAGCGTACAAGTAATAAGAGCGAGACAACAAACTTGTTTGACAATATTGCGCATGTTATTAAGGTAGGAAGTTATCTTCCAAATTCTCAAAGTGGAACTTTTGTTACAGCAAGAATGAGTGATACGAAACACACTTTAATGAGAGGAAATATTACAAGAAACGGAGCAACTGGTACTACATTAAGTTTCTACTTGAACAACTGGGAAACATATATCCCTTCAAAAGATACTTTAAATAGCACTTCTCCTGATAAATGCTTTAGTGACAATCCTACTCAAAAATCTTGTACAGAGATAACTGAATCCTTTTTGAGAGTAGAAGGATTAAAAGCAGTAAAACTTTATTTGCAAAAAACTAATAATTTAAAGAACCCATGTTATATTGCCACAGCAATAGGATTAACTCCTTGGAAGGGCGGCAATGGTGATAATTATTGGGATATTGGTGCAATTTGTCATCTATATCATTATATCCCTGCTGAACGCAGCTTAGATAAAAAGAGTACTGATGGTTCTTATACTACCGCTTATAAAGGAACTCCGGTTTATTCATATGGAGGCGTAAGTGGTTTTATTGATGGTACTAATGATGATAATTCGGCAGGTAAAATTATTTCTTGCAACTTAGTTAACATGCTTGATAGTTTCTGTGACCTTTGGGAAATGTCAAATGATACACAAGTTTATACTCCTCCTGCTTGGAGACAATTTTAGATTAAAGCTCAAATCTCTGATGACTCTGAATATTGTTATTTAATTACTATAAATGAAGGAGACGAAGATGAGTTCAGCTATTATGATGTTAAATTCTCACAAACTTTTTACGGAGAGGTTAATTACTTTGACAATCGTTGGGCATAGACTTATAGTATAGGAGACGTTTTTAATGTTGGAGCGCAAGTATCTCATGCCCCAGCAGTTACAATCGATACAAGTGGCTATAGTCAAAGTCCAGAGGTAATTGGAAAAGGACAAATTGCTGAATGTACGAGTAGAAATATAAGCATTCAAGATAGACCAAATACCGCAAAAAATGCAAACAATACTGGTTTCATTACTCCTCCTACTAACTTTATGTCAATTCAATCTGGTAAAACAGAAAATGAAGTTATTAATTATGCAGTTGGACTCACTGAGGGAGGATGGGTATATAATTAAATAATTGACTTTTTTCAAAATTTTTGATATAATAATAGTAGTTCAGTAAAAAGGAGGAACTACGCAATGGAATTTAATGTTCGACAGAAAAATATTATTGCGGCAAATGATAAAAATATCCTCTGTTTAGCGTGCGCCGCAGCGGGTAAAACACGCACGCTTATCGGTAGAATAGAACGACTTTTGGACGAGGGCGTTGCGCCCTCTTCCATTGTCGCTTTTACATTTACTAATCAGGCGGCAGAGGAAATGAGAAAGCGTTTGGGAGATAAGTGTGGAGATATGTTCATTGGTACTATTCATTCTTATGCAAATAAGATTTGTAGTATTGGTAATATTGATACATACGATTATATCAGAACAGAACGCTTCGATAAAATTATTGAAAAGGCTATGACTGTACCGTGGGAAAAATATCCAGCAGTTGAATACTTATTTGTAGATGAGTTTCAGGATACGGACCCAATCCAATATAGTTTCATTACAAAGATTCCCGCAGAAAATCGTTTCTATGTAGGAGATGAAAGACAGTTTATCTATTCTTTCAGAGGAGCAACAGACCGCTTCATTCGTGAGTTGGCAACTGATGATAATTTTAAAAAGTATCCTCTTGTAGATAACTATCGTAATCCTCCCAACATTTTAAGATTCGCGGACGAATTTCTTAATTCAATGCCAAAGATTTCCCCTTGTGCTGTGCCCGCAAAAATTAAGTCAGGCTTCCTTGATGAATGCAGCTTTAGGGACGCGGCAGAAGAAATGACTTGGACAGAGGATTGGACGGGATGGACAGTTCTTTGTAGAACAAATTCAGAGGTTGAAACCGCGCAGGAATATCTTGATTCTAAAAATGTAAAGAATCTTATTGTTAAGCGTGGAGACCTCGACCTTGACCAAATGGGAGATTTACTTAATCGTAATGCTGTTAAAATTATGACAGTCCATTCTGCAAAAGGTCTTGAGTTTGATAATGTAGTAGCAGTGGGATGCAAGACTTTCAATGAAGAGGAAAGAAGAATTTGCTACGTCGCCGCGACCCGTGCTATGCAATCTCTTTATTGGTGTCCATCAATTCGTACCTATCGCGGCAAAGCAAAGAACAAATCTCACCTTGCTGGTAACGTTTTCTCCAAAACAGAAAAGAAGACTATTCAATTCTGAGGGGTGGAGTAAATGGAGTTTGTTACTATCTATGAGAATGAAGAATAGAAAGTAATGATGCCGAAACCGATTATTGATGAACTCACGTTCAGAGCAAATAATCAAAAACAATTATCTCAAATAGAGTTTGAAATGATGACGCAGGACGTGTTAACATATGTCGAACCTCTATTTGATTTAAAAGGTAAGCGTGTCATTTCTACATCGAAAGCTATGATATTGAACCGCGGCAAGATGGCGGCAATTACAAATATCTACGACCCGTTAACCGATGCAATTTTAATGGTGAGTGAAGCATTTGACCTCACTGAAAACGAAGTTACACACGACTGGAAAGTTGATATGGAGATTTTAATTAAGCTCTATTATAAAACTCAAAGCGAACAGAAATGTGTAGCACATTTTTACGATGTAAAAACCAATGGAGTTTCAGGTTTTATAGCTTTAGAACTGCAAGACAATATCTTAATTCTCCCACTGATTCTTAATGAAAGTGGGGAAACTTAGAGACTTTATTGAGTTTTATTACATAAAATTGTAGCGTTTTGCTACAAAATGCGTGTTCCCCTATAGCTCGTATAGAGCGAAAAGGAGGAATTATAAATGAATAAATTTTTAAAGATGGGCATCGTGCTTCTTACAGCTATGATGCTCTGGGGTTGTACTGAAGCTCAGGCAGCAAATGCTCCAGAACTTGAAACAAGTACAATCACAACAACCGTAACTTCTGAAATTACTACAAGTACTTCAGAAACTACAACATCCACATCCGCATCCACAACTTCTATCAGTAGCACATCCACAACAACTTCAACCGAAGCAACAACAAAATTAACGACTTCGGAAAAAGCGAACGAGACATCTCCAGTTGCCGAGGAGAAGTCAGATAACCCTGCACCGGCAGAAACAATAACAGAAACTAAAACAGAAACCATAACAGAAGCAGAACCAGAGACCACTGCTCCAGCAGAAAGCAGGGTCTTTGTTGTTTATAAGCCTTCTACTCATTATATTCATAAGTCAACCTGTCATTGGGTTGATTCAACTTGTTATGAAATTACAAATACTGATGGATTAGAATGTCGTAAATGTTCAGAATGTAACCCAGATTTAGAAATTATTACCCCTTATAAGCCTACTTCTGATGTTGCAGTGACAACTACAGGAATTAGCGACAGCGACTATACCTTACTTTGCAAGATTGTTGCAAGTGAGTATGGTGGTATGGCAGATGTATATGAGAGAGCAAAGATTGTTGCTTCAGTAATGAACCAGGTTAAAGACCCACGTTTCCCTAATACAGTAGAGGGTGCACTTGATAGGTCATGCGCACCGTGGGGATTTAATAAGTATGCAGAGTACTTCTGCGGCAACTCGGTTCACTACAGCTCAATGTCAGATGCCGTAGACTATTACTTAAACAATCCAGACCTGTTCGCAAATTGGACTTGTAATAGTTGGTGGGGAGATGGTACGTGGAACCATTTCTACACCGCATAATACCCATAGAGAAAAGATATGTGATTGATTTGGCACATCAATTGCGTAAGCAAGAAATACCCAAGGCAAAAACAGAAAATATCGAAATGGGAACACGCAACAGAAGGAGTAGCCTTTAAGGCTACTCTTTTTTCATTATCTTGACTTTTTTTCAAATTTTTGATATAATAATAATAGAAAAAAATTTAAGGAGGAAAATCAAATGGATTTGAATTTTGTTAAAGACACAATCGAAGATAAGTGGGACGACTCAATGGGCTGCGGCGGATTGATTTTAATTATCCTGTTCGTACTTGCTATTGTCTTTGGTATTTGTTGCCTGAGTTGGTGGATTGAGTGGCTTCTTTGGGGAGCAATTGTGGTCAAAGTTTTCGGTCTGCCTGCACTTACTTTTTGGTAGATGGCAGGACTTGACATTCTCTTAAGCATGCTCATTCCTCATTCTACAAGTTCTTCTAAAAGCAAAGACTGAGGTGAACTTAAATGGCAACCTATATAATTGCAGACTTAAAGTTGTTCAATAATGAATAGAGAGAACGTCTCGGTTATCTATCGTTTGAACAGATGAATGCCGCCATAATCAAGTCATGGAATAAGACTGTCAAACCAGAAGACAGCGTTATCATTATGGGAGATAATGGCGACGGAACTCTTGAACAGATGAAGGGAGTAATTTCTCAGCTAAATGGAGAAAAGACTGCAACATCTAAACATTTGAATGAAAAGTTTTCAAAAGCCGAATGGAGAGAAATTGGCTTCAAACATTTTTGGGGCGTTAGTATGTTTAATACTCTACCCGATGGTAGAGAAGTTCTTTATATCATTAAGCCGATTACAAATATCAATGTCTATGAACAGGACTATGCTCTGCTCGTTGTTGATAGTGAGAATCCTATCGAAGGAATGATTGACGGAATCAAACTTACTGCTGACGCGGCAAAGTGGGGATACTCTCCTCTTGATACTGAAAAATTATTGACTCTCTATGAGAACATGAAGGCTTTTGACTTAATGGAAGAGACAGAGACACGTTCAGAAATTAAAGAAGAAGGAGAAGAATAATGAACAGACTTGAAAAAGCAAAGGAAATTATAAAAGAAAACTTCTCATTATACGACTGCGGGTTATTTAATACTCGTAATATGGCTGGAGATACAATGAGTACAATTTATGACGAAGATGGGCTTACTATCGATGTTTGTTATTACTGGTCTTACTTTGAAGTCTTTGGCTTAACAAACGAAGAGTTTAATGAACTCAGAAAGTTTTATGCTTATCTTCAACATTCACAGGAGGGTAAAGACGAATGAAAGTAATACTTGTATAGCATACACCTACACCGCTTTATACCGTAGCAGAAGCCGCGGCAGTTTGTTATGATAGCGAGCCAAGCCTTCAGATTGTAAAAGGTTGTATTCGCTCAGGACATACTTCTGTCCTTGAGCACGCGTCTTTTACCTTCCGTATTGAAGGAATTTCTCGTAGCTGTTCACACCAGATTGTGCGTCATCGTATGGCTTCTTATTCTCAGCAGAGTCAGCGTTATGTTAAGTACGATGACCTTGACTGGGTAATTCCTGATTATGGAATTGATGGAGGATATGCTCGTCATGCTTGTGACATTATGCTCAATGCTTATAAGGAAATGACTGACGATGCAAATCCTGGTTTTCAGAAATCTACAATCGACGCGGCAAGATGTGTACTTCCTAACGCAACACCAACTGTTATCTATGTAACAATGAATATTCGTGCACTTATGAACTTCTTTAATGAGCGTCTTTGTGCAAGAGCTTCTAAGGAAATTCGTGAGGTTGCTAAGGCAATGGTTGAAGCAATCCTTAACGCGGATACTATAAGCAAGGAAGAGAAGGAAATCTTCAAAACAATTTTCGTACCGAAGTGCGAAAAGTTTTCTATCCATGCTTGTCCCGAAAGAGAGGGGTGCGGCAAGTATAAACCTCTTAAGGAGTTCGTATGGCGAGCAAAGGGACGCTGGATAGGAATTAATGAGTGGGCTCAAATGCATGACAGTAAGCCATCTGGTTTTGTCGGACCTGCTTATTTCTGGTGTTCAGAATGTGAAGGAGCATTTCAGGAGAAAACGAAGTACTGTCCAGATTGTGGAGCTGAAATGAAACAGGAGGGATAATATGCAGTGGTGGCTACTATTCATTATAGTAGGTTCACTGTGTGCAATTGGTTTAGGACTCTTCGTCGGCAAGAAGGAGAGTCCTTCCAAATATTCCGAAACCTTTAAAAAAGAAGTTGAAAACTTAGGCAAGCAATTTAGTAAAGAAAATTAGACACGTATTGATGAAGAGAGAAAGAAGGTTGAATAGAGTCTTAAAGAGTATATAAATAATTGTGAGATACAAAGATAGAATAGTCTTGCCGCCCTACAAAAGGCGTAGGATAATTTGCATGCAAGTGAAGAACACTATAAGATACGAATGAAAGAACTGGAAGAACAAATTGTCCAGTCAGTAAATGAGAAATCAAAGAATGAAGCATTACAGCTTTAGGGAGTTGTTGACTTCTATGAAAATCGTCGTCAAGAAATCTACACAGATTTTGAAGCATATCAAGAAAAAGTAAAAGCAAGACGAGAAGAACTTGAAAAGGTTCTTAAAAGAGAAGAAGCAAAACAGCAAGAAATCATCGAACAATATAAACGAGCAGAACAAATTAAACAAGACAAAAATTTCTATCGAATAGTCCTCTCCGAAGAAGTTCAGGAAGATGTTAAAAAACTCAGGAAAATTGCAGGAGAATTACATGACCCAACTATTATTTATAAACTCATTTATAAAACCTATTACGAGAAACCTTTCACAGAGATGGTCGGACGAGTAGTATCAAATGACGCGGCGGCTTGTGGTATTTATAAGATAACGAATCTTGAAAACGGAAGAAGCTATATCGGATAGACGAGATAGGCTTTTAAAGAACGCTGGCGCACTCACTTAAAACGAGGAGTAAAGGCAGAGCCAGGTACATAGAACAAACTCTATGCGGCAATGTGGGAAGACGGTGCGGAGAATTTTACCTTTGAAGTTCTTGCTACTTGTTCGGTTGATGAACTTAATCAAAAAGAACGAGAATACATAGCTCTATATCATGCCGATACATGGGGCTATAATGGAACAGGAGGTAACTCATGACTGATTTTTACAAAAAGATATTGGAATGGTATAATGATGGCGGCGGTTGTGGATACGGCATAGCTTGTCAGACTTCTACGGAATTTGATAATTATAAGAAAGACATTTTAACTTATTTGGAAAACCATTGCGGAATAGATGTTGAAGCTACGTTTTCAATGGATAAGATTAAATTATACAGAATTGGTAAGGAATATGGCTCTATTGATATTGTAAAAAGATAGCCCGACCCAAAAGTTAAAACAGATTATATGTCTCCTTCACGAAGAATGGAAATGCTGCGTGAACAAAGAGATGCGATTCGTGGAAGAAGAGCACAAATGGGAGTCATTGACGACTTTAGAGACCCTCTCATAAATGAAGAAGTCGACGATGTTATCCCTCCTTTAAACATTCCACCTCTCACTGAAGACCAAATAAATCATTTAGTTGAAGCAACTAACAATGCCCGCCTCTATCATTGATAGGGGTGGGTTTATTTTATAATATAGTGGAAATTCTTCTAAAACTTTGCCAAAAATTTGTAAATACTTTTTTAGACGAGGGAAAAGTCACACCTACTTTATTTAAGAGAAAAGTATTTCTCGATTGGGCGGCTTAAGGTCCAATTTATTTCTTTATATAAAGGGGTGAATTAAATGAGCACATATAAGAAGACAGGTTTCAATGGAGTAGATTATGCGGTACCTTCACTTCCGGGCTGGCATCCAGACCCTGTACCATTCCCACCTCCTCCATCACCACCTAAGCCAGGTCCTGTACCTCCTCCATGCCCAGTTCCTCCACCACCTCCAATTGATTGGGATGTATACCCATACTACCCACCATATCCATACGAGTGGATTGAGCCCGTGCCAATGCCTCCAATTCCTGGCAAGCACCCTCGTCCATGCCCTCCACCACCTCCACCATACATTCCTCCTTACCCATGTCCAAAACCTGAGAAGGTAGATGAATGCTCAAAGAGATTGGCAAAACTTACTCAGAAGACTAAGACTTTAGTTCAGATGATTAAGGACTTTGAGGGCAAGAACCGTCCTGTTATTATCACAATCGGTCCTAACAGCTACCAGTTTGGTACTGAAAACATCACCGATTTCGATGGACAGGCAGCAAAGGGTATGTATGCAAACCTTATCAGTGGAGACCCAATTGAGGAGCTTGAAGAAGGTACATACACGGTTGACAGCACTAACACAAGAGTAGCTCTTAAGAACCCAGTTGATTTGCTTCAGTCTGAGCTTGCAAGAGTCCGTAAGGAAATCACTTTGGTTACTGCTGCAATTAACGAGGAGATTACTCCTGACACAACAGTTAACGCTAATCCTGGCGTTCCTGGTACTGACGAAACTTAATTTGTTATGTTCTTAGAGAGAGACTTCTTGTCTCTCTCTTTTTATTTAATACTTGACTTTTTTAAAATTTTCTGTTATAATAATAATATCGAAAGGAGATGAAAGAGATGGTAAGTCCAAGCAGAGTTTTAATGGAGAATGTTCTCAAATCCTCTTTCAATTTAATGTTGACAACAGTGAACAGATATGGGGAAGAGCATGAGAGGAATTTTAAGAAAAGCAAAAAGAAATTCTTCAAAGAAATCAATCTTGACGAATGTGTCGTATCATTGGTAGAGAAATATCCTCCGTCTGAAATGGAGCTTGACGTCTTCTACATCAAACGCGATGGCAAATCCGTCTGGATAAAAATCAAAGAGGGCGGCGGAGAAGCGTGGATTGACTGACCAAATGCAGCTCATTTGCGATTAATCGCAGCTCATTCGCAGCTCATTTGAAATCGGAGGGAAAAATGGAGAAAAATATTTTTGCAAAGCTAAATGAAAGAAAAATATCAGAAATTAAAGCTGGTATTGACTGGCTGCTCGAATCATATGAAGAGAACAAACGTGAACTTGAGGAGTATCGCGCACAAACTCGTAATGATACAATCATCAAAGAGAAAAACGAGCAGATTGTGAAACTTGAAGCAAAGTTACATGAATACCAAGTGAAAGAGTGGGACATTGTTGATTTTGGTTTCTCAGAGGAAGAGCTGAAAGAAGCTGGAACTTGGGCAGAGGAACATTATAAAACCAGTGGTCACCACGGTGGCGCGGCAGGTGGAAACTTTTCTTATATTATTATACCAACTGGATTGGGAATAATCAAGGAAGTGAAATGTTCTTGCGGCGCAACACATACAATTCAGGACCTTATGTGAAAGGAGAATAGTTGTGAAAACTTTAGCAAAGTTGTGGCTTATTACTATCTTCGTTTGGATTGTTGTGATTATCTTTTTCATTTGTCCTGTTGGGTTGATGATTATTGCAATTATCAAATGGAGTCTTTGTTATTTCTTAGGTGGACTAATCTGGCTTATTACAAGTGTGGCACTTGTGGTATATGAAGAAGATGAAGTAAGAAGAATAATTAAGGAGGAATTTAATAAATGAGATATAAGATTGAATTACTTGGACAGAGAGACTGTGTAAACTTCTGTCAGAAGGCACAGGATATTGAGGCAGATGTTTCTCTTATCACTAAGAACGGCGCATATCGTGTAAGCGCAAAGTCTATCATGGGCTGCATGCTCGCTTGTTCTGAGTGGGGAGACGATGTTTGGGTAGAGTCTGATGCTGAAATCTACTCTATTTTTGAGAAGTGGATTAACACCGAAGCAGACGACGGCAACTTTATTCACGAGTGATGTTCTATGTTGTCGTACATTGCCTTGATTTTATTTCTTGCTGGCTACGTTCTAAGAGAAATCAGGTTAGAAATAAAGGAGAAAAGATATGAAAGATGGGAAGATAACTTTAAATCGCGCCGTTAAATGTTATGAGCCTTGCCGTCTTAGTCCAGAGGATGACCGCTATGGTCGCTCTGAGACTTTTTATAAGAAATACGGATTTCATTTTGAGGAAGTCTGGAATCTCGATGGCGAGACGGCGTATTTTATTCTTATAAGACTTGTTCAGCTTCGTCGCGTTGGTGGTGGCGGCTGTCCCGGCAAATTTGCAAGGGGAGTAGGAGACAACCCATGGTCGCCATCTGATGCTGATTTTAAGCGTTGGAATACTCAGCTTGACAAGATGATAAGAGGATTCTATCTTTACTGTAGTAAGTTTTTCCTTACCGAAAAAGAGCAGAAGATTGTCAACAAGGCAAAGAAGTTATTCATAGAGAATTTTGAAGCCTTGTGGTATTGAGGTGGGAATATGGGAGACTATGTAGCTACATATAAAGGACTTCCTGTTTTTACCGCAAACGTAGGTGAAGAAGGAGTCACTTCATGCGAGGAATTTGCTCAAGCCTTGCGTGAAGCTATTTATAATTTAAGGAATATTAAGACTTGGATTGAGTGTTGGTATGACCCTTTTGAAATGCAGACAAAAATTGTCGTTATTCAAGATAAGTTTATTACTATTGACAGAATGATAGTTACGCATGATGAATATGGAGAACAACAATATAGCTTTCAAAGTAATAAATATTTGAATAAAGACGCAAAAGAGATTGCTGTTTTTTATATCAAAATCAATAGATTCTTAAGCCCAATGACTGACGAGTCTTATATAGAACTGGTTAATTATATTTTACCAGAGAAAAAAGAGGAAGAAAAGAAAGAAGGGAAAACGCTTGTTGCATTAAGATGTCCTTCTTGCGGCGGAGCAGTTAACCCTGAAACAATGACTTGTGATTACTGTGCTACAAAAGTAGTATGGAGATAAAGGAGGAATTATAATGGGTGACGATAAGCTTTTATATCCTAAGAGTAAGTTTAGATTCCATCTGACTAAGCTCAGAAGAGTTGAGGATGAAGAGGGCGATAAGAGATTTGTAGTGGTAAGTTCTGAAATCATTCAGGGCAATGGAAAGCAATTCAGAGAATCTCTTTATGGCACAGACACACATATTGAGATTGTTACTGAAAAGCCAGACCACTTCAAGCTCAATCAGATTTATATGCTGGCAACTCGTGATGTTGTTTGGCTTTGGGCAGAGGAGGCTTAAACATGATTAAGGTTTTTATTTCTCAGCCGATGCAGGATAGACCACAGGATGTTATTCTCAGAGAAAGAAAAGCCATTGAAGTTATTATAAAAACCATGTTTACTGGGCAAGATGTATATTTTATTGACTCCTTTATTCAAGGAGCAAAAGATGTAAACCCCTTGTTTTGTCTTGGTCATTCTTTAATGGCTTTGTCAAAGGCTGATATAGCTGTGTTTGCCCCAGACTGGTATAAGTCAAGGGGCTGTAAGGTTGAATGGAGATGCTGTATAGAGTATGGTATTCGTACCTGCACTATTGACTATGATGACTTAAAGGAGGTCGCAAATGATTGGAGCAGTAATAGGGGATGTAGTAGGCTCTCGCTTTGAGTTCCGAAACCACAAGGATAAAGAGTTCCCTTTGTTCACACAGTCTTGTAAGTGTACTGATGATACAATTATGACGGCGGCTATTGCTCTTGCAGTAATGGACCACAAAGAACATAACAGACCTCTCGACGAAGCGGCTGTTCATTGGATGCGTAAGGTCGGTCAGCCTTTCAAAAAGGCAGGATATGGCGGCAGATTTGCACAATGGATGTATAGTGAGAATCCACGTCCATACAATAGCTGGGGTAATGGTGCGGCTATGCGTGTATCTGCCTGTGCTTGGGCGGCGGAATCTATGCAGGAAGCCTTACTTATGTCTGATAAAGTTACTGGGGTAACTCATAATCATCCAGAGGGACTTAAAGGCGCGGCGGCAGTAACGGCGGCTATTTTCTTGGCTCGTCAACAGAAATCTAAAGAGGAGATTAAGAAGTACATAGAGGAAACTTTTTCTTACTTTTTTGACTTCACTATTGATGAAATAAGACCAACCTATCGGTTTAATGAGACCTGTCAGGGAACAGTGCCACAGGCTTTGGAATGTTTCTTTGAGAGTGAGGATTTTGAGGACTGTCTGCGTCTTGCAATTTCTGTCGGCGGAGACTCTGACACTCTTGCGGCTATCGCTTGTAGTGTAGCAGAAGCATATTATGGTGTTCCGTGGAACTTGAAGCTGGAAGTGGATAAGTATTTACCGCTTTCTATTCTTGAAATTTTGGAGCGTTTTGAACAGAAATATCCCTGCACATATCTATAATCCTTTGCCGCCCAAGGGCGGTAATTTTTTTTATTTAAAAAGTCTTGACAAATTTTAAAAATTTTGTTAAAATCACGTGCGCGCCCGCGCGTATATTTAAATAGTATAAAATCAGCAAAAATTTTAAAGATTAAAGTAATTGACTTTTTTCAAAAATTTCGATATAATAATTATAGAAAGTTTGAAAGGAGCGAAAGAATGAAAGTATTGCGAAGCGGCATTAACCTTTATGCACAGAAATGTAATTGCGGCTGTATCTTTGCTTATAGCAAAGCTGATACAGTAGAGGTTCAATGCGGTATACAGGAATGGGATACAGAAGTTGAATGTCCCGAATGTCATAAAAGAGAGCACGCATTCTTTTTCACTCAGGATAAATACAAGGAGGAGTTGAAGAATGAGGATAGGAATTGACCTTGACAACATAGTTGTAAACACAACAGAATCAGTAATTGAATATCTTAATGAACGTGTTCCTAATCTTAATCTTAAGTTGGAAGATTGTAAACAGTACTGGCTTGAAAGAAATCTTCCCCACGGCTATGAGCTTCTTGTACAGGAAGCATTTGAGTCCAAGTATATGTGGAAAAAGGTTGATGTAATCAAGGGAGCAAAGAAATACATCAACAAGCTGAGAAGTGAGGGACATGAAATTTATTTCGTAACCAGTTCACTTCCTTAGAATCTCCGCAAGAAAATCAAGCATCTTGAAAGAGAGCTGGATTTCTTCGAGCCGGGCTACATCTGGAGACACACAATCAATATTCATAAGAAACAGCTTCTTGACCTTGACGTTCTTATTGACGACTGCATCGACAATCTGAACGGCGGCAGAAAGTATACTTCCATTTGTCTTAACTATCCGTGGAACACGAATGTAACTGACCATTCTATTATCCATTGTGATAGCTGGAAGGAAATTTATCATGAAGTAAAGGCGATTGAGGAAGGAGAATACGCATGACGGATATTCCGCTTTTCGTATATGACGGAATCGAATTTTACAACTTCGAGCAGATTAAGGAGCATGAAGATGCTCTTGTCAATGTCTGCTACCAGTTCGACTGGAAAGATGAAGCCTGCAATGCAGAGCGTGACAGATTCAGCGATGCAGTTGACGAGTACCTTTACAAGGTTCTTGAGTTCTATGTCGAAAAAGAAAAAGAGGAAGACGAGTATACCGAGGAGCTGTTCGAGCTGAAAAAGGCTATCTTCCAGTTCATCGAATCACAGGAATGGCTGTGGCGCGAATCAAGCGACACAGAGCTGCTTGAGTATGACCTTGAAAAAAGCTATGCAGAGAAAATCGCCTATTTCAAGGCTCCGGGTACTGATGATATCTATTACGCAATCAAGTACACCGATTCTCCGTACACCTCTATCATGGAAGACATCGACGACAGCGAAATCACTCGCGTTAAGAGAGTTCCTAAGATGAGTTATGAATACATCCCAGAATGAAAAAATTCTGAAATGAAAAATAGTTGACTTTTTCTAAAATTTTTAGTATAATTATTATAGAAAATGAAACGGAAAGGAAGAATGAGAAATGAAAAAGTACAAGGACATTGAGCGTCTTAAGGATAAGTACGCTCCCGCTTTTAAGGCTGGCGAGCATATCACTATCACTGAGAAGATTGATGGTGCAAATGCATCAATCGTTGTAAACGAGGACGGTACACTTACCGCTTGCTCTCGTCGTAATGAGCTTAACCAGAACAACACTCTTCAGGGCTTCTACGACTTCGTTCAGACACTTGACGCTTCTATCGTTTCAGCAGCACTTACAAGTCGTTACATTCTTTTCGGTGAGTGGCTTGTAAAGCACACAATTCGTTACCCCGAGGACAAGATGAAGCAGTTCTACGTTTTCGATGTTTACGACACCGAGACAGAGCAGTATATGCCTTGGGATTTCACAAAGCAGATTGCGGAGTTCATCGGTCTTAAGACTGTTCCGCTGTTCTACGATGGTCCTTTCATCTCTTGGGAGCATATCTACTCTTTCGTCGGCAAGACTGAGATGGGTGGTGAGCCTACAGGTGAGGGCGTTGTAATCAAGTCTCAGGACCGTCTTGACAACAAGTTCAGCGGCACACCTGAGTATGTGAAGATTGTTGCAAAGGAGTTCTCTGAGGTACATCAGTCAAAGCCTCAGAAGGAGATTGACCCTGAGAAGCTCGCTGCAAAGCAGGCTGCTGAGGACCTCGCTGCAACTATTGTAACTGCTCGTCGTGTGGAGAAGTCTATCCAGAAGCTCGTTGAGGACGGTATCGTTCCTGAGGACTGGGACGAGAAGTCTCTTGGTGTAATCGCAAAGCATCTTCCTCGTGCAGTTTACAACGACTGCGTAAAGGAGGAGCCTGAGACAGTTGCTCAGATTGAGAACTTCGGCAAGATTTGCGGCTCACTTACAATGAAGCTCGCAAGGGAGGCAGTTAAGTGAGGACATATTGGGATAGTTGGCATAATCCAACGCCAGACAGTCTTGCCAATGTTTTTGGCAAACTTCCAAAATATAATGCAGATGGAACTCCCCTTGAAGGGGCAATCACAGAAACTATTGATAAAGTTTTACAGGAGGATAATACTATGGAAATGGGTAATTTTATGCAGGGAATGTTCGGTCCGATTAAGGGCGGTCTTTGTCGTATGACAGTTGATGGCAATATCGCTATCAAGGTTCCGGGCGGCTATAAGACTTACAATCCTACGCAGAAGGCGTTCATCAACTGCGACAGCTTCGTATTCGATATCGGTGATGAGATGTTCTTCGTTATTCCTACAAATACAGTAACAGTCGGCGATATCATCATGGTTAGCGGCGAGCCTCGTTATGTGCTCAAGGTTGCAGATGACATGATTACTTGCATCAACTACAAGAGCGGTACTGTCGAGAATATTATGCCTGAGCGTCACATGTTCATGGGCAATACTTACTTCTACGGTAAGATTATGAGCCTGTTCGGTAACATGGGCGGTATGCTCGGCGGTGGAGAAGGCGCACAGAACGCTATGAAGTTCATGATGATGAAGCAGCTCTGCCAGAACATGGGTGGCAAGGATAGCGGCATGAATCCTATGATGATGATGATGATGATGAACGGTGGCGGCATGAATATGTTCGACAATCTGTTCAAGGCTGCAAATCCTGCTGTTCCTACTACTACAGTAGCAGCACCTACTGATGTAAAGGAGGGAGAATAATATGGGCGCACCTTGCAATATTGATATGAATACCTATGCCGATGATGAATACATCGTCGGTGTAGACCTCGCTAATGCAGAGATTGCAGAAGCAGAGGAAATGATTAGCGAAGAAGTAGCTGTTAAGTTTGAGCTTAAGGAGGATAAGTAATGGGTGGAGGAAGCTGGACCGAAGAGGCATTTCGTGGATATTCTAAGTCTATGAGCAGAGGAATCCGCAGTGACGGCACTGTTTTACTCAGCCATGATGTAAAGCAGAATTATACTCAGAACCGTCTCGCAGATGTTCTCGACCCTCTTAACGTAAAGAGAGAGTGTAGGGATAGCGCTGAGCATCCTAATACCATTCCTGTAATTCTTGCTCTCGATGTAACTGGCTCTATGGGCGATACTGCAAACGAAGTTGCGGCAAAGCTCGGCGTTATTATGACTGAGCTCTACAAGGAAGTAACTGACGTTGAGTTCATGATTATGGGTATCGGCGACTTCGTATATGACAGAGCTCCGCTTCAGGTTTCTCAGTTTGAGTCTGACGTGCGTATTGCGGAGCAGCTTGACAAGATTTACTTTGAGGGCGGCGGCGGACCGAATGCATATGAGTCTTACTCTGGTGCGTGGGCATTTGCCGCAACACAGACCGACCTCGACTGCTGGAAGAGAGGTAAGCGTGGTATTATCATCACAATGGGTGATGAGCAGCTCAATCCTTATCTGCCTCGTCGTGAATATGAGAGGGTAACTGGACAGGAGGGCTGTTTCCAGACAAATGACAAGGATATCGACACTGACGCTGTTTATGCAGTAGCAAGTCAGAAGTATGATATCTACCACATCAATATCGAACACGGTCGTATTCCCAACATGAGCGGCTGGAACAGAACGCTCGGCGAAGACCATGTATATGGTTGCCGTGTAGATGGTCTTGCTCAGGTAATCGCTCAGATTATCGCTCAGCACGAAGATGACATTATTCCTGCGGAAACGGCAGACGTTCCTGTAATCGGTTTCACAAACGAGATTTCTTGGTAAAGGAGAATATAAATGACGGACATTAAAATTGTAACTGGACTGAACTATGGTGACGAGTCGAAAGGACTCGTTGCCAATGCAGTCTCTACTTCTACCTGTTTAAATGTTATGCCTTCGAACTCTTGTCAGAGGGCACATACGGTAGTGGAGAACGGTGTAAGGAGAGTGTTCCGTCATTTTGGTAGCGGTACTCTCAAGGGTGCCGCTACTTATTTTGCCGATAGGTTTCTCGTAAATCCTGCTATGTTTAGGCAGGAATGGGAAGACCTCGCCGCAATGGGTGTAACTCCAAAGGTATATTGCCGTGCGTCTGTAAGAATTATTACAGTAATGGATATGTATGCCAACGTATACCTTGAAAAGCTAAGAGGAGATAAGTCTCATTCCTCAACGGGATGCGGCGTTTGGGAAGCTCTTAACCGTCAGAATACTTTGACCAACGAGAAAAACGTATATGCTTTCTCTGATATTATCGCATACTACGAAGAGCTTTTCAAGAAGTGGAACCACGGCACGATTGATGAAGAAGCACAAGATTGGCTCCACGGCGCAGCTCTTAAAGCAAATTCTGATAATGACCTTAGATTTTTCTACGAGCACGTAGAGGTTATTGAGGACGATATTCAGGAAAAAGCACTTTTCCACTCATATCCTCTTATCGTTTTTGAGAACGGTCAAGGCTTACTTCTTGATGACGATTACTGTCTTGACTATGACCATAATACTCCTGCCAATGTAGGCTCAAAGGAGTCTGCAAAACTTATCAGAAAGAATTTCGATGATGCAAATGAAGTCAACATCGAAGCTCTCTATGTCACTCGTTCTTACCTTACTCGTCATGGTAAGGGTGTCATTGGCGTAAGGGATAATTGCGAATGCGATAAGGCAGAAATCAATCCTGATATGGTAGACCTCACTAACGTTCCTAACCCTCATCAGGGTACTCTCCGCTATGGTAAATTTACTCAAAATGAAGCTATGGCGGCAATGTCTCGTGTAATGAAAGACTGGCATCAGCTCACTAAGCGTGGCTTCAGAGAAGCAAAGACTTCTGTTGTGGTTACTCATATGAATGAGTTCCAGAGTCCTGAGCTTATGAATGCATTGAAGTATTCTCCTAATAAAGCATACATTTCTACTGACGAGAGTACAATTCAAGAGAAAAATTTTGAGTACTAATAATCTTGACTTTTTCTATAATTTTTGCTATAATTATTATAGAAAGTTGAGAGAAAGAAAGGAGAATTCAAATGGCTGAAGTTACTTTATATATGATGGTAGGAGTACCCGGTTCTGGTAAGTCTTTCATCGCTCAGGGACTTAATTGTCCTATCGTTTCTTCTGACGCAATCAGAAAGGAACTCTTTGGCTCTGAAGACGACCAGTCTCATAACGGCGAGGTCTTTAACGAGGTTCACCGCCGTATCAGAAACTATCTGTTCAACGGTAATTCCTGCGTTTACGATGCAACTAACCTTTCTCGTTCTCGTCGTAAGAAGTTCCTGAAGGAAATTCCTGATGGCGTGAAGAAGATTGCTGTAGTTGCGGCTACTGAACTTGACATTATTCTCGAACAGAATAACTCTCGTGAGCGTCACGTTCCCGAAGAGGTTATCATGAGAATGTACAAGCAGATGACTCTTCCTCGTAAGGACGAGGGCTGGGACGGAATCCGTATGATTGCACATCCTAAGAACTCCAAGACTCTTGGAGAGTATCTGTACGCAGCATATGGTATGGACCACGATAACCCTCATCACTCTGCGAATATTTTTGACCACATGATTCAGGCAGGTGCATACGCATCTAAGCATGGTGAAGAGAAGGGTCTGGATAAGGCTCAGATTCATCTTGCCCGTACTGCCGCATTATTCCACGACATTGGCAAGCCTGTGGTTAAGTCTCGTATGAAGATGAATGGTGAACTCGATGACCATTCTCATTACTACAATCACGCAGAAATCGGCGCATACATGATGGCTTGCTGTGCAAATCAGTTTGAGGGAGAGAAGCAGCATTCTCTGCTCGCAAATATGATTGTGCTTGTACAGTGGCATATGGAGTCCTTTGCAGATTCTGAGCATTATCTTGAGAAGTTCAAGGCAACTTATGGAGAAGATATGTGCAAGGTGTACGAGCTTGTCCATGAAGCTGACCTTAACGCTCACTAAGGAGGGGTATTATGTGCAAGTGTACCCTTCCGAAGGGGCTTGTAATTAAGCCCGATGGTGTTCATGAGCTTGCGCCGGGTTTGTTTGAAACCGAACAGGTTCTTACTAATTGTACAGTAGAAGTGCTTCGCTGTAAGCATTGCGGCGAATATGAGTTATCATGGTATCGGACTGCGGCAACAGAAGAAGTCCCAGAAAAAGACTGGGACGAAGTTCTCCGTCCATACAGAAAGGAAGATTAAATGGGAACGGCTATTATGTGGATTATTATAGGTGTAATCAATATTATTACATCTGTATTAAACAAACAGACTCACGAAAGCAAAGGTAAAACTGCATATTGGGACGGTGTGTTATGCGGTCTCAATATTATAATGATTCTTGCATGGGTTTGCCGACTTTGCGGATTGATTTAACAAATTTTTATAACTTGAATTCTTGACTTTTTTCAAAATTTTTGTTATAATTATTATAGAAACGATGGAAAACAGCAATCCATAGAACAAATAACAGGAGACTTTCCTTTCGTCATTCCTTTAGAGGAGTGACGGTCTCCAATTGTGGAGACCGAAAGGCAAGACGGCATCACACAGCTAAGAAAGAGTGTGGCGTGTACGGTTATGTTACCCGTACTTTGTGGCGGCGAGAATCCAAGACCGCTCGTGTGGCTGAAGCCCGAAAATATTTCAGCTATGAAAGGCAATCAGAAAACACCGTCCATCGTGATAATGTTATAGCATTATTCCTTAAAGTTTATCGGTCAGCGATAAATACAATATGCTCTCAAAAGGAGTATGGCGCAGGCTTTGGTTCGCTAAAGTAAAAACGAAGCGCCGCGGCGATGCCGTGCAGGAAGAAAGAGGTTGGCTTCAGTAGGCTTGCTCCCTTCAATCTCTTAGACTGCGTAGTAGAACTGGAGCGTTGAGTTTGACTATTCTTAACGTAATAACCTCAAAATAGTCTTTATGTGGGATTGGTCTAATGGTTATGATGCCTGCCTTCCAAGCAGGAGATGGGAGTTCGATTCTCCTATCCCACACCAATTGACGGCGAATGTAAGCCGTCGAAAAAGCAGAAGACGCACACAGCGATTCATAAATATTTAAAAGCATTTAATAAATTGGTTATTAAGGATTTTTAAATTATTTGCGTCTTGCGTATATTTATGAACCTACCACGCCTATACCGGAACGAAAGTGAAGGTAGTCGACAACCTGTCCGAGTAGTCAGGCAAGCGTACCACGGTAGGTCTTAAAAAAGACAGACCAGCCCTATGGCATGAAGAATTCAGGCGCCTGTAAGAGTATGAATTATAATTGCGGTATGGCGGCGGAGTTTGAGCACACTTCGTACACAAAAAGCTCCTTATGCCCTAATAATCCAACTGGCAGAGATAACCGGCTCAAACCCGGTACAGTGTGGGTTCGAATCCCACTTAGGGCACCACTACGTCACGCACAGCAACCTATGAACAATCGCCATTTATGCTATTGATACGCAACCGTGACGTGTTGTAGATTCTTACAGCAACAATAAAAATGAATCTTGTTTGATTAAAGGAGGAACTTAATTATGAGTTTTACTGATGGATTTCGTGGAAACAGCAACCTTACTCGCACTGAAAATGGTGCAACAGTAAAGTCTACTACTGGTAGTGCTTTGCTTAACCTTTTCGCACGTGTAGGTGGTCTTCGTCAGGCATCTGAGTCAGAGATTAACCGTCTTTACCTTGATGCTCGTAACGAGGACAAGGAGCTTGCAGATAACCTCATTCTTTACACCCGTAACATCCGTGAGGGCGGTATTGGTGAGCGTAGAATCGCAAGAATTCTTTTGAAGACTATTGCCCTTAAAGACCCTGCAAAGGTTCGTCGTAACCTTGATACAATCGTATCTGCTGGTCGTTGGGACGACTTGTTCGTCTTCGAGGGCACAAGCGTTGAGAATGACGCACTTGAGTTTATGAAGGAGCAGTTCCGTAAGGACGTTCTTGACATGGGTAAGGGTGAGAGCATCTCATTGCTTGCTAAGTGGCTTCCTTCCGCAAACACAAGCTCTAAGGAGACTCGTCGTCTTGCGAGAAAGGTTTACACATACTTCGGTTTGAGCGAGCGTACTTACAGAAAGACTCTTTCTGCACTCAGAAAGTACCTTGATGTAGTTGAGAAGAAGATGTCCGCACAGGACTTCACAGCTATCGACTATCAGGCAGTACCTTCTGTCGCTATGACTCGTTACCGTTCTGCTTTCGGTAAGCATGACTTTGAGCGTTTCAACGCTTACATCAATGCTGTAACAAGCGGAGATGCAAAGATTAACGCTACTGTTACTTACCCTTATGAGCTTGCAAAGCCATATGTCGATGCTGTTACTGGATGGTACAGCCGTTCAAGAGCAAACCTCGACCCTGTGCTTGAGGCTCAGTGGAAGGCTCTTCCTAACTATGTTAAGGGTGAGCACAACGCAATCGTTCTTGCAGACGTATCAGGTTCTATGACTGGTTTGCCTATGGCAACCTCAATTAGCCTTGGTATCTACTTTGCAGAGCGCAACACTGGTGCGTATAAGAACTTGGTTATGTCCTTTACAGACAAGCCTTCTCTTTACACCTTGAACCCAAACACAAGTTTGCTTTCAAGAGTACAGGAGGTTGCTTCTCACGAGGGACTTAACACCAACCTTGACCTTGCTTTCGAGCGTATCTACGATATTGCTAAGAGAGAGCACGATGCACCTTCTGCCCTTATCGTAATCTCTGATGGAGAAATCGACAGCTACAGACGCCGTCTGGAGTCTCGCGGTTCTTCTTTCGAGGGAATTGCTGAGAAGTGGCAGGCTAAGTACGCAAGTATTGGTCTTAAGGCTCCTAAGCTTATCATGTGGAACGTCGCTTCCCGTGGTGACCGCTACATTGCATCTAAGGAGAACAGAGGAGTAGCTTACGTAAGTGGTAGCTCTGCTGCAACTTTCAAGGAGCTTACAACCCTTATCTCTCAGGACGCAATGACTGCAATGAAGGAGATTCTTTCTCGCCCAGCCTTCCAGTGGAAGTGAGCGGGATGCTCCAGAAGTTCGGAATATTATGGACGTAGGCATCAGCAATGATGCCTATGCTTCCTGATTATATCGCTATGTTAATCTGGTTTATCTCAGAAAAAATTTCAATAGGAGTGTTGTAAAAATGGCAAATAGAAAGTTTACTTGCCCTCTTTGTGGCAAGATTTGGTATACAGAAAAGGACCTTGCGGCTTGCGTTGCTAAGGATGCGGCAGAGACAGAGAAGACTAAGAGCGAAGCTCGCAGAATTGAGGCTTGCCGTCAGTCAGATTATAATAATCTAATGAAGAGAAAGGACCTCATCGAGAACAAGTATGAAGAGCTCCGTAAGCTCGTTTACGCTTACAACTGCGAGGCACAGGCTTATGCTACAAAGTACAAGCAGCCTCTTTCAAGATGTGACATTACTTGCACTTTCCGCACTACTGGCGGCTATCCTTGGCTTTACAATTCAGAACCAACAAAGACAAAGGAGTTCAGCACTCCTGCGGCAAGCGCTTGGGAGAATGAGCTGAGAGATATTATTCGTAAGGAACTCAATTTCTAATGGGAGGGACACACTTGGCTCGCAAGGATTACCCTACCCAGAAGGATTGGGGCTACGATAAGAGAAAAAGAAATTATAGCTTCGAGGACGAAGACGGAAACAAAAGAGAGAAAGACCGGAGAAAAAAGGACTCGGAGCGTCGCCGCAGTAAACGCAAACGCGACAACTACTACGATGACGATGAAGATTGAGCGAAAGGGAGTCAGTATTGGCTCCCTTATTTTATTTTATGGGGTGGTATTATGGTTATGATATTGTCAATTCTTGGGGCGGCGTTTAGTTTAGGTGGGAACATCTTAATTATACTGAAAAAAAGAATAGGTTGGCTCATGTGGATTTTTGGTAATATTGCATGGATTGCTGTCAATATTGTTGGTCCTTTTAATTTACCTATGGTTGTAATGTACGTGGTTTATTTTATTATTAACGTTGCTGGTTATATTAAATGGAAGGATAAGTCTTGACATTAAATCAGTTTTATGATATAATTATTATAGAATTAAGAAAGGAAAGAATAATAATGGTAAAACAGAAAAGACTATCGAACCTGATGTTGCTGGCTAATTTTATTAGCGGATTATTTTATGCAACATCATATCCATACATTTATGCCGAGACAGTTCAAGTCATTCCACGACAGTTTCTTGCCTTGGAACAAATCTTATGTTGTATTTCTACTATAATCTTTTGTAAGTTATGGAATAAATACAGCGACAGATTCTTTAATCACTATCGTTTAATCTTGTGGGCGGAAATAATCGCAGACACTATTCTTTTTTCTGACGTAATGATACGAGGAAATTTGAGTTTCTATTTCTTACTTAACATTATAATCTACTCACTAATAACCAGAAACCTTGCCTGCGGCGGCACGAAAATGCGAGCGAAAGTAAATCCAACAGAGAAACTAAGAGAACGTTATGATAATAACAATCAAATAGTTTCTGCAACTTCCACCTTGCTTGGTGCGGGATTTGCTATCATATGTTCATTAGATTTACAAATCTTATTTATCTTTGCTTTAATCGGCAACATTGTTGATAATTTCTTTTATCTATACATCTATAATCAAATAAAAAAGGAGGGTCAAAATGAAAACACCAATTGTAATTAACCTATTTGGAGCGCCGGGTAGCGGCAAATCAACAGGAGCAGCTTTCATTTTTTCACAGCTTAAGATGAGGGGAATAAACTGTGAACTGATTACTGAGTATGCGAAGGACAAGACTTGGGAAAAGAATATGGAAGCTTTGAGTTGTCAGGAGTATATCTTTGGCAAACAGTCTTTCAGAATGAAGCGTTGCCGCGATAAGGTCGATGTAATTATAACTGATAGCCCTCTTCCTCTCGGTATCTTTTATAATACCAATCCTGTTCTTGGAGAGCATTATGAGAATCTTGTTCTTGATGTGTTTAACACCTATGAGAATATGAACTATGCTCTTGTAAGAGATAAACCCTACAATCCTATTGGCAGAAACCAAACAGAAGCAGAGTCAGATGAAATTGGAGATAGAATTCAGTTCTTCCTTGAAGACCATAACATTCCTTATACTCTTGGACTTGGTAGTGCGGAGTTTTATAACTTTATTATTACTGATGTATTACTTGCACTCAAGGCAAGAAAGGGAGTAGAGAAACCTCTTTTGAAGTTTGAAAATGGTCACTCTATGGAAGTCTTTACTTGTGAGGGTTGTGATGGCTAATATTAAAAACATCGAGTAGGTTATCATGATAGGACACGATGAAGAAGGAAATGAAGTCCTATTAAATTTCAAGGATATTAACAACTGTATGGTTGTAAATTAGAAATTCAATAGCTTTGGCGGCAGAAGTTATGATGTTGAATTCCATGCGAATGAACATTGGATTACATTTCAGGGTGAAGATTTATACCCATCTATGGGAATGTATATGAGAGAAACAAAAGAATCTCCAGCAGACGAAAAAGAAAATTCATTCTATGATAAGGACGGCGGCTTAAAGGAAATTTCTTGGTAATCAACTCCTTTACTTTTTACGAAATTTTTGCTATAATTATTATAGAAAATTGAGAGAAAGGAGCATTATAAATGAGTAAACTATTTGTTACTGGCGATACGCATGGCGGCATTGATATGTCCAAACTTAACTCTCGTCATTTCAGAGTTGATGGGTTAACAAAGGATGATATCATGGTAATCATGGGTGACGCTGGATTCATTTGGAACGGTGGCGGAGCTGACAAGTTTTGGCAGAATTTTCTTAATGATAAGCCTTGGACTACTTTCTGTGTACTTGGCAATCATGAGAATTATGACTTAATCGAACAGCTCCCTGTTGTAGATTTTCACGGAGCAAAAGCATACAAAGTCAATGATTCTCTTTACTACGCAATCACTGGTGAAGTATACGAGTTTTGCGGCAAGAAATGTCTTGTAGTAAACGGAGCAGATTCTCATGACCTTTACAATTCTGATGGTACTCTTTATCGTATACCCCATAAGTCTTGGTGGGAGCAGGAGCGTATTACTCAGGACGACATTAACAAGGCATTGATTTCTTTGGCTCAGCACGGTGATGAAGTAGATTTTATCTTCTCGCACACTGGCGGCACAGAGGTAAATCGAATGTTAGGTTTCAAGCCTACTCATTCTGATTTTATGCTTGACCTTGTTCTTAATACGGCAGACTATGACCAACATTTTTGCGGTCATTATCACGTTGACAAGCTCTGTGATAAAAGCCGTATTCTTTATGACGATATCTTGCTTATTGCTTCAAGTGATGAAGACGACTGAATTGATATCGGCGGAGTGTTCAATATAACTGAAGATATTAAATTAAAGAGATTAAAGGAGGAAATTGTAAATGGGATTCTTTTACAATGAAAAGAAAGAGGAAGTAAGAGGTGGCAGAATTGCCGCAGTGGCAATCGGTGGAGTCGCGGCAATTGTATTGTTCGTCTCGTCACTTACTCACGTTCCCGTAGGTTCTGTCGGCGTTCAGACGAATATGTCCAGAGTCACTGGCAAGACCTATTCAAGCGGTTGGTATTTCAAAGCACCTTTTGCCGTGCAGGTACATGACATGAGTATTCGTCAGCAGACGATTGAGTATGATACAATCGAGGGTGAGCTTGCAGGTAAGGAGCTTATCAACATGAACCTCAAGCTGGTGTACTCACTCAATAGTGACAAGGCGGCTTACGTTTATGAGAACTATGGTGAGAACTACATCGATACTCTGATGCCCCGTGATGAGGTCTTTGACGTTGTTAAAGCAACTGTCGCACAGTATGATATCGAAGAGGTTCGTTCTTCCCGTGACGGCATTATGACAGAGGCTCGTGATGCACTTCAGGCTCGTTTCGGTGAACGTGGTGTAACTATTACTTCTCTTGCACTTTCCAACTATAATTTCGGCGACCTTGAAGCATCTATTCAGGCAGAGGTACAGGCTAAGCAGGAGCGTAAGACTGTTGCAGAGCAGAAGGCTCTTGAGCTTGAGAAGGCACAGGCAGACCAGGAAATCAAGGAAGCTCAGGCAAATGCAGACAAGGAAGCCCTTCTTATCAAGACTCAGGCGGATGCAGACGCAAAGAAGATTGCAGCAGACGGTGAAGCATACCAGAAGAAGACTCTTGCTGATGCAGAAGCATATGCAATCCAGAAGGCTAAGGAAGAGATTACTCCTGAGTATGTTGAATGGCAGAAGTGGCAGAAGTGGAATGGTTCTTGGCAGGTTATCGGTACAGATGGTTCTACCATTCTGAGCGTTCCGGCTGAAACTGTAAAGGCTGCTGTTGAAAATAGCAACGGTGAGGCTCAGCCCTCACAGGGGGAATAATAAATGACTAAGGAAAATGAGAAGAGGGTCGACAAAATTGTCGACGTCCTCTTGTCTCAATTTGAGACTATGCACGAAGAAATGTCTTTTGATGCACAGAAGGACCTCGCAGAGACAATTCTTGCTCTTGAAAAGGCAAAGACCGTAGGCAATCCTAAGATGATGAACTGGGGTACAGTTAATATCCATCAGGCTACAGACCAAGGTGAAATCAGCAACACATATACTAATGGAGGTACTACCAATGGAAATTAACGGCGTTATTACAAACACTACACTAACTCCAAAAGCATTTGCTATTGAGTGTGAACTTATGTACGAGGGCAACGCGGCGAAGACGGCTTTTGCCTTTGAATTTTCAGAGGAAAATGTTGCCCATATACTTGCGGTTGCTGGGGCACCCTGTTGGGAGCAGATTGTCGGCAAGCCTGTAAAGCTTCGTGTGGACAAGACAGAGGACGAAAAGGTTCTTAAGCTCGATGCTGTTGGTCATTTCCTTGTTAATGAGTGGATGACTATCGAGCAGCCCGATGAGGAAAAAATCGCCCAAGGCGATTAATTTTAATACAGAGGTGAGAACCAATGACCATTAAGGATAAGGCTGATTTCTTCAGAGGAGTAGCAGAAGACCTTGAGAAACTTGACGCTTATAACAAAGATTCTTTTATTTTCACTGAAGACGAGAAGGCTATGATTGATGAGTGGTTTAAAGACCATGCAGCATCTGACGACGGCAATAGCGGTCGCTACAAGATGCCGAAGCATTACCTTATGTATAAGTCTGGCGTCATTCCAAGAGCAGGACTTTATAAGGGTGTTGAGTGTGCTTGTGGCAAATGCTATGGCGGCTTAAACGGAACTTGGGACGAATCCTAAAATGAAGAAAGTCAAGAGTTAAAAACTCTTGACTTTTTTTATAATTTTTGCTATAATTATTATAGAAAATGAAATAAAAGGAGAAATGAAAATGGATAAGACTTCACTTGGCGATAGAATGAAACAGTATGAAGCAGTTCCTAAGAACTTCTTGCTTCGCCGCACTCCAGTAATCATCAGACTTGACGGTAAGGCTTTCCACACTTTTACTCGTGGATTTGATAAACCTTTCGATGAAGCAATCGAGCTTGCAATGGAGACTACTATGCTTCGTCTGTGTCAGAATATTCAGGGCTGTGTACTCGGATATACTCAGAGCGACGAAATCACTCTTGTTCTCTGTGACTACCAGAAAGTAGACACCGATGCTTGGTTCGAGTACAACGTTGAGAAGATGTGTTCTGTTGCGGCATCAATGGCAACTCTTTATTTCTTCAAGGCGCTGTGCCAGTACAGGGACGAACTGTGGGAGAGCAATGATATCAGCTTCTCTGATAAAATTGACCTTATCAACAGAAAGCTTGAAATGGGAGCATACTTCGATGCTCGCTGCTTCAATGTTCCTAAGGAAGAGGTAATTAACTGTCTTATCTGGAGACAGCAGGATGCAACTCGTAACTCAATTCAGGCTCTTGCTCAGAGTTTGTACTCTCAGAAACAGCTCTCTGGACTGAAGTGTAGTCAGCTTCAGGATAAGATGTTCAGGGAAAAAGGGGTTAATTGGAATGACCTTTCAACCTATCAGAAGCGTGGTGCCTGCGCAGTTAAGAGAATGATGAAGAAAAAGGTTAAGCTCAAGGACGGCTCTTCAACTCTCGTTGACAGACCTCAGTGGGTAATTGACCTTAACATCCCTGTCTTCACACAGAACAGAAACTACGTTAATTCTCTTTTAACTTTTGATAAGGAGCAGAAAAATGACGATTGAAAATGCAAGAATTACTTCGACTTCAATCTCAATGGCTGACCACGGTGTACTGTGTATCTCTTTCGGTGTAAAAGGAGACGGCTGGGGCTGTAATGTCGGTCAGTGGATGAACGGAGTAGGACATCTCGGCGCCAAAGAGTGGAAAGGCAATGGTTCAGCCATTGTTGCTATGATGAAAATTATGGACACTGTAGGTGTTTCAAAATGGGAAGACCTGCCCGGCAAACTTATTCGTGTTAAGACTAATGGGTGGGGCAGTACCATTGACGAAATCGGTAATATTATTGAAGATAAGTGGTTCAATCTCCGTAAGTTCTATGAGACTGATAAAGGGCAAGCAACCTTTGTTCTTGATGAACGCCTTCCCAAAGATGAAGATGAAGACCCTTATGAGGGAGAGTGGCATAAAGTAGGAGACGAAGAGGAGGAAGACTAATGGAAAAGCGTCACGCACTGTATCTTTTTCTCGACGACATTCGTGAAGCAAACATTCCAAATCTTAGCAATCAGTTCAAGTACTACTGCATTACTAAGCACGTTAACGGTGCAAAGCACTATGTAACCCAAGCTATCGAAGCTGGTATCAACGAGATTTGGTTTGACCTTGACCACGACCTTGGTGACTATGCATCACAGGGCGGCGACGCTATTAAGTTAGTTGATTGGCTCGTTGAGGAATTTCATGACAAGAACGTTAACTTCAAGTTCCACTTCCATTCTATGAACCCTGTCGGTGTTCAGAACATGAAGAATGCGGTGGAGAAGTACTGGGAGGTTTACTAATGGCTAATTTTACTTTTGATACACTTAAAGGATGGGGCTTGGACACTTTTTGTGTTCAGGATTATGTAGGATATATTCATAATCAGCACAATGAGAATAGTAATGTTCCTCTTGTGAAAGCAGGAGAATACTTCGCCGGCATGGTATTGTTTGATGGTGATACTGAGGAAACTGTTATTAGTTTCCTTAGAATGTGTAAGGTCGCAGGAGTATCTGTACTTCGTATCGACTTCTCAAACATTACCCCGACAGATGAGGGGAAAAAGTTCGTCAAGTGGGTCGGAGACTCCATTGAGTATGAGCTTGGTGCAACCTATAAGGACCTTGAGTCTTACGAATTCAGTTTCGCTTGGGGACTTCAGGGCGATTGCCGCGGCGAAGTGGCAGAAAGATTCAATCACGGAAACTTTGTACAGGTGGAGGACTAAATGAACGTAAAAGAGTGTGTAATTTTTGCCGGTCACTTCGTTCCGCCGCAGGAATTCAAGGAGTTCTATGAGTCGATTGGCTACTTAGACTATGACGTGGGGACGAATGAAGATATGTCTTTCGACCCTTGTATTGTCCAGTACGTCAAAGACCATAATGACTGGCACGCATGGGATAAGGCAAAATATGCAATGAGAGGTGCGCCATCAAGTCGATTCAAAATTGGCTTTGCTGGTACGGCAACTGTCATTGAAGTAGATACTGACAAAATGTGGTATATCAGACATTCTAATGGAGATGTACCATATCCTGCCTATGTAAAGGTTGAGAAATCGAAATATGGTAGAGTTGAGTTAAGGAGCGATGACTAAATGAAAGATGATGTAAAAGAGTTTATTGCAGTGCTTGCATTGTTTATTATTGTAGTGGGTCTATTATTTGGAATGGTTGCTTGTCATAATAATTCTGGTGAAGAGAAATTCAGAGAAGATACAGCTTGTTATAGAACTATTACAGTTAATGGCGAAGATTATAACACTGAAGATATTCGTGGTGTGACCTATCATTCCGGCATTTATGAAGAGGACACAATCGAAATGGAACTCGCTGATGGTACGGTCGTTCGTTTCTCTGCAATGGGATATACATTAAAAGACAAGAAATAATTTTAAAGGCAGAATTTTTATTCTGCCTTTTCCTTTACTTTTTCTAAAATTTTTGGTATAATATATATAGAAAATGAGAAAAGAGGTAAAGGAAATGGGATTTCATAAGGCTACAATCGCATTACAAATGATTGATGCGGCAGAAAATGCAATCGAATACGTATCTGGTTGGCTTTCTGAAGACAGCGCCATCGGATTCCATCATACCTCAGATGGCAAGAGATGGGTCGCAACCGATATCGCTTCTGGTGCTCGTATCTGTGTTGGCGATACTCGTAAGGAGTGTGCTGAGTGGTGCGAGGCTAACAAGGATAAGATTGAGGACAGAAGACTTGATGCCAGTTACGCTCAATACGTAATCAACTTCAGAGAGAAGATTAGAAAGGAGTTAAAAACTCTATGAGTTTAGGAATTAAAAACTGGGTGAGCACACCTATCCCTATCGAAAATAGCGGAGCGGTTCCGCTCCCTGTGGGTGAATGCGAAGCTGTCCATATCTCTTATGATATTGAAAAGACAGACGGCGTTCACCACTATGAAAGAGTAAACATTATCACTCGTCACGGAGAGTTCATTATTGGTAATGGACTTGTGGAGTGTCATCAGTGCGGTAAGAAGACAAATCTTCACGAGATTTGCTATGAAGCACCATTTTGTAGTGATGAGTGTCTGGCAGAGTATGACAAAAAGTGTCTTGCGGCGATGGGAGGAGATTATTAATGAGTATATTCAAAAAGCCAAAAACAGGAGACATCTCTCCAGAAACCATACATGTATCAACTCCTCCAATGCCGCCATGTGAGCAGCCAAAGAAAGAGCTCCCCGACCCGCCTTTTAACGCAACTGCGGCAAGAAGCTGTGCTCAGTGGAAGAGGGATGAAGCAATTAACGTCATAAAAGATAAAATCTGGCGTGAGATAACTGATGAAGTTAAGAAGGGCGGTGTTACCGCAGCTGTATCACTACCTCTCCATCCCCGTCCTTCAATGTTTACTTACACAGAAGTTGAAAGAGCTTGTCGACTTTTATCTAAGAATCTTCTTAGCATAGTCAAAGCCATGGCAGAAGATTTCGTAAAGAGCGGATATCAGGTGACTATCATTAACGATATTTATTCAGATGGATACTATGACGCGGCGAGAAAAGAGTTAGGAGTTTACATTGATAATTCGTTCTACCTTGACAAAATCCAAATTGAAATCAGCTGGGAAGACCCAGAAAGTGTACAAGAGCCATATCTTAAAATCATTGACCACTCTGGTGTGTTGATAAGAGAAATGGACGAAGATAATACAGAACGTTTTGTAAGACCTAAAAGGATTACTATAAAGACGAAAGGAGAGTTGGAGAATGGCGATAAAAGTGACGGATGAAGTCATTGAACAAATCAATGAACTCTACCTTGAACTCAAAGTCAAAACTCAGGTTGCTCGTATTGTCGGCTGTTCTCCTGCGACAGTAACCAAATACCTCATTCCCGGTTATGTAAGCAGAGCAAATCAGGCTGAACTACCGCCATTCGACGAGTCGAAAATCGTAGGACCGAAAGCATATACTTCCTATCAGGAACTTATGGATAGCTGTATGCTTTCTGAAGAGGAATGGAATGAGATGAAGGAAATTCAGAAGGAGGTTTTGGTATGAAATATCTCCCAAGAGAACTATGTGAAGAGGGCAAGTGGATGGCGGCGATGGATGATATCGACTTTATCCGTGATAATGAAGTAATCTTCCACGGCTCATTCCAAGTTCTTGGTTCACGTCTGCTTGGACTTTCTTATCCTGACTATCTGCGTTTCCTTCAGTCTCAGGGCGCAACCCTAAAAGGCAAAGCAGGATACTGTTATGGATACTTCAAGGACAAGGCGGCTTGTCAGAAAGTCTGCAACTTACTCAATAGTAAGTGGAAAGAGGTCATAGGAGGAATTGCTAATGCAGGGTAAATTTCCAATCATCGTCTACGGAGAAGATGGAACACACATCAGAGATTTGCTTCTTGATTTCATTGATAAGTTTGGAACTCAGCTCTTAGACGATAGGGTTCATGTCGAGCCGCCTGAGCCATTAACGCTCAAGAGTATTACTCAATCTCGTAAAATCGTAAACCAAATGGACTTTTGCACATCAATAAGGAGGGTTGATAATGAAGATAGACGTAAGCAGATTCGATTCAGAAACCTGTATTCGCGCAAGCGTTGAAGGATATAAGGAAGCATTTCCCTTATCTAACCTTTCTAACAAAAACATTGAGGTTGACGTATGGCTTGACGCAGAAGATACACCAGATTCTATACGTTCTTTGATATACCTCATTGCTCAGAGTCATGTAGCTCTCATCGTTGTTCATCTGAGCGGAACCGTTGTTAACGGAATACTAACACAAAGAGGACTTCATATGGTAAAAGTTTTGGAAGAGTCTTTCGACCATTACCTCTACACCCACCTCTCAGAAATGAGTAGTCCTCATATTATCGTCTATGGGATGCTTCATCCCGGACTTGTATATACGGAGTGATATAAATGGATTGGAGTTTTTTAGAGGAGAAGGAGTGGGAACCATTGGACATTCATAGTGGACATGACTACCCTTCTGGTGCTCTTTCAAACTTCGCCCCTCATCCTTTCGTCATTGACGGAGTGGAATGTGCTTCAATGGAAGGCTTCTTACAAGCCTTGAAGTTCTCCAATCCTGAAGTACAGAAGGAAGTCTGCAAACTCGTAGGCAGGGCGGCGAAAGCGAGAGGCTCTAAGAAGAACTGGAAACAGACTCGTATTCTGTACTGGCAGGGACAGGAAATTAAACGAGACAGTCAGGAATACCAAGACCTGCTTGACCGAGCATACGCAGCTCTCTCCGAGAATGAAGGATTCAAAAAGGCATTGCTCGCTTCGGGAAATGCTACATTGACTCACTCAATCGGCAAACGAAAAGAGAGTGACACTATATTAACTGCAAGGGAATTTTGCTCCAGATTAACAGCAATTCGCCAGCAATTAAAAGAGGAGCAGAAGAAGGAACTTGAGAATACTAAAAACTTAAATTTTTGAGAGGAGATTTCACTATGGAATTTACAGGAAATGAGACATTCGCAATCGAGCTGACCGCAGAGGAGTTTGGCTACATCGCTCTTGCTCTTCAGGGCTTACAGACATATACGGACCACTATGGTTTTACTCCTGAGCAGAAAAAGGAGTTCATCGAGAAGACTGATAACATTGCTCAGAAAATCGCTGACGTTATGGGTATCGACCTTGAGGCGGAGGTCGAATAATGAACCGCAGGATATTGAAGAAGATGAATAAGGCGACTAAAAATCGCCTTAAGAAACTTCCTCTCAACGAGGGAGATACTATAGTTGCGAGGGTTGATATGGATGCATATGACCCTCATGACTTGTATGAGTTGTTCAATATTATGAACCCGATGGCTAAAGCAAGGGGCTGTCATCTTTGGGTTATGCCCAAAGAGGTTGATATTGACAAACTGACAGAAGAGGAAGTGGAAGTCCTCAAAAGCATGATTAAAGAATGGGAGAGTCTTAACTCGGAAGAGCGTCCCGATAATGAGTTTATAGGAGGATACTGATGATATTATTAATTCTTTTCATAGTTTCCCTTGTTTTGGGATTTATCCTTATATTCGTAGCTGATAAGAAGTGTTGGGACCTCACAGTTCCTTGTCTTATGATGACAATTGGAGTTTTCGGCTGTCTTATATGTGGAGCATTGATACCTTGTGAAAGGTCAGCAAAGGCTTATAACTCTTATTACAAAGATTGGAACAGAAAATACTTAGGTCTTGAAGCCAGAATTGAAGCGTGGAACAAAGGTGGAGAGGACCCATATTTGTGGGACGATGTAAAAAAGTTTAACAGTGACTTGGAGTACGCACAGTATTGGGCTAATAACTATTGGACCAACTGGATGAATGAGCGGGCTTGTAATGAGTTTGAGACATTCGATATACCTGATTATAAAAGGAGTAATGAATAATGTGTAAAAAGTTTATGGACTGGTTCATTGAGAAGTTTTGCCCAGTTGTAGTGATGATATTACTTGTTTTCGTTATCGGACTTATCAGTATTCTGTGCTATAACTTCATAGATGAAACTAAGCAGGAATCAGCGGCTAAGTCAATTCTCTATTGTTGCGACGAGACCTACTATATCGATTCTTACACCATCAAAGGCGATGAAATATTTGCAGTCGATGTGAAAGGAAAAGAAGTTATCCTTCCGAAGGACCGCACTGTAATTAAGAATAAGGGGGAATAATACAATGGGTGATAGAGAATATAAACCTTGGATTATTGAGCAGGTTTTTAGTGGCACATACTACTGGACACTATTTTGCAGAGATGAAAATGGCGATAATAGGCATATTCAAGTTAGTAGAAGTGCTCATAATGGTCTCGTTCTCGAAAAAATGTTCAATAAACCTGTTTCTGAATGGGCTGGAACACACTGTGGTTATACAATATTAAATATGAATGTTGAGGCAATATTATCTATATGGATTGAGCCAGCAGAAATTAGAGGACAGATAACATTTCGAGGCTTTCGTATCAAAGGAAAATATTATTTCTTTGAAACTTCTTATTCTGTTTTTCATGGGGAGGAAGAGTAATGAGCTTAATTGAATATATCAAACTGTATCTTGCTGTAAAGGAAGACTGTAAACGCAGATACAAGAGAGACATAAAAGACCGTATGCGTGAACTCATGGAAGCATACCGTATTCAGTAATAACTGCCGCCGTACCTTAGTGTAATTATTCATCGAGGGCATGGCGGCATTTTTGTGTAAAAATTTTAAGGCTAAAGTCACTTTACAATTTTTAAAAACTGTGATATAATTATTATAGAAAATCAAAGAAAGGAGTTAAAAATGTATAGGCGTGACGGTGAAGCAACCTTTTACACAATTCTCATATTCATTGTAATAGGTTTTATATTACTCTGCTTTGAGAGTTGCTGGAGTAGCTCAGTGGCTGAAAATGATATTCATGCCCATAAGTATATCTATATCGGCGGTGAATACTACGCGACTGAGGACATTGATTACATCACCTCAGATGTAATTATGCACGATAAGCATGTCATCACTATCCACTTCAAGAATGGTGTGACATATCAGACACAGGAAGGTCAGTACACTTTTGCTGAGACAAAGCCTGAAACTACGGAAGGAGAAACCAAATGAATAATGTATGGTCTTATTGGCGTTGTCCGTCTTGTCGAAATATAATTCGAGGAGACAATAAAACTTGTCCGTGTTGCGGCGCCCCTATACCCAATGGGGTTAAGTATATGATGCCTGATAATCCTGAAGTTATCAGTGCTATGGACCGCGGCGAAATAATCACGGGTAAAGAAGACTATAAGAAAAAAGTAAATTCCGTAGGCATCGTTGAAGAAATTGTACCCGAAGAACTTGAAAGCGATAAGCCGAACTGGAACTGTATCTACTGCGGCTATCAAAACGCTTATGAAAATACATCTTGTGTAAACTGCGGCGCAGGAAAAGAAGAAGCAGAAGAAGACTATTTCGGTAATAAGCCTACGTTTGACGAAAAGAACAAAGAGGAATTTGAAACTCGTAAGGGACAATCCTATGATGATTTTGTCAAGGAAATAGAAGACTCTCCTGTCGTAGATTTCCCCAACGAGGATGGCGGCAAAACAGAATCAGAGCCCAAGGAAAGTTTTCTAACCAAAGCCAAAGACGGCATAAGTGACTTTTTTCATTCAGACGTATTCCCTCTTGCGGCGAAGATAACAGCCGGAGTTCTTGCTGTAATTTTCCTTGTATGGCTTTTCTTCCCTATCACCAGAGTTGGTAAGGTAACTGGTTTTGAGTGGGACCGTACCATTGAGGTAGAGGAATTTACTCTTTGCCACGAAGAGGATTGGTCAGTACCGGCTGGCGGCAGAATAACGTCACAAGAGGAACGATTGCATCATACTGACCATGTTATAGACCACTATGAAACTAAGACGCGACAGGTCTCATATCAGGTCCTTGACCATTATGATACTCATGTTTACTACTCTGATAATGGCAATGGACAGGCAACAAAACATGAAACACGTACACCAGTTTATCGTACAGAATATCGTACAGAAACATATCAAGACCCTGTATACAAAGACGTACCAGTTTATAAAACATATTACCACTATGACATAGACCGTTGGAAATATGATAGTGACCTATATACCTCTGGCTCAGACCGTAACCCATACTGGAAAGAAACAACAATACCCGAAGATGTTTCTAATCCAGACTATGGCGATAAGCGTCTTGGCGACAGGACAGAGCACTATTTTGCTGTAATCGTCGATGACCGAGAGGATATTCGTAGCGCTCCAGTTTCATATTCTGAATGGATGGACCTTGAATTAGGTCAAGAAATTGAATATAAGACCTTTAGGTTTAGTCATAGACCTTTGGGCGGCTCTTAAAAGGTAAAATTTTATTTTACCTTTTTTCTTTACAATTTAAAAAAATTATGCTATAATTATTATAGAAAGTTAAGGAAAGGAAGAAAAAAATGAAAGTAACCATTAACCTCACAAAGCAGGAGATTAATGAAGTAATTGAAGGAATCAATTTCTACTTCGAGGAAGTCGAATGTCCTGCTCATTCACGTTGGTCACTTGATAGTGACAACTATACTGAAGAAGAGAAAGAGTATATAAGAGAAAACCCTACTGAAATGGCGCTCTTACATTTAGCTAATCAGCTCGAAGAGGTTTTAAAGGAGGATTAAGAATGTTAAAGATTCAGGAGTTTATCCTTGCACATGATAACTGGCGTGAGCTTTTGGCTGACGCACCTTACAACTTAAAGATTTCTGAAGACGACGGCTACGTTCTCTTCAAGTATAACCAGATTGCTTCTGATTTCAACGAGGAAATCTGCAAGGAAGCTCGTGGTCTTATCCTTGATGCTCAGGACAATTTCCGTGTAGTTCGCTATGCCTTCAAGAAGTTCTTCAACGTAGACGAGGGCTTTGCAGCTAAGCTCGACTGGGATACTGCTGTTGCAACTGAGAAGATTGATGGTTCCATCATGTCTGTATGGTTTGCACGTGGCAAGTGGCATCTGTCTACCAATGGTACTATCGATGCATTCAAGGCAGAGCTTAACGGCGTAGGTCCTTACAAGACTTTCGGCGAACTGTTCGAGTCTGTATTACCTTTGTCTCGTTTCAGCGAGTTTTCTAATATTCTTGCACATCAGTGCTACACTTTCGAGCTTGTATCTCCTTACAACAAGGTAGTCATCGATTATCCTGAGACTAAGGTATATTTACTTTCTATCCGCAACATGAACACACTCGTAGAGCATCCTCTTGACGAAGTAGCTGAGTTCGCTAAGCGTTTCAATTTTACTATGCCACAGTTCTACTACATGAATGACGAGGCTGGTTTCCGCCGCCTTGTTGAGCAGATGCCTGAGGGTCATGAGGGTATTGTTGTTCGTGACGAGAATGGTGAGCGTGTTAAGATTAAGACTTTACTGTACTTCGAGATGCACCGCGCAAAGAACAATGGTGTTATCACTCTGGAGCGTATTGTCGATTTAATCCGTGCAAATGACCATTACGAGTTCTTGTCTTACTTCCCTGAGTATCAGTCTGTATTTGACGACGTCAAGAGACAGATTGACCACTCTGAGGTAGTAGTAGAGAAGGTTCGTCAGGATGTAGCAGAGTGGAAGAACAACAATAAGGATGTTTACGAGCAGGACGAGAGAATGGCTCGTAAGTGGTTCGCACAGGACCTCGGTAAGAAGGGACCACTGTATTTCGCGGAGTACGATGGTAAACTCGCACATACAGTAGATTCTTTGGAGACAAAGAAGTTCATTTCTCTGTTCAAGATTGAGTTAAAGGAGGGTTAATATGGGTGCACTTCTTTTCATATTCTGTCTGGTATTAGGCTTCGTCGCGGGATACCTCTACAGAGGCATCTTTGGCGGACGTAAACAGGTCGGTGGGGATAACTGTATCCAAATCCAGACAGGAGAAATTCTTCTTGATGCTGACTGCAACAAGGAGATAAGCGACATAACTTCATCTCATGACGGCTCCCATAAAAATAAGCTGCTTAATAAGTTAACCAAAATGGTTAATGAGGCGGCACAGAATGGACAGACACATATTGACCTTTATGGGATGTATGCTTTCAATGATGAAATAAGAAAATATCTTACCAAGAAAGAGCTGAGAGAATACTTCGGCTCTCGTGGTTACCATGTTGAATTCAAATACTTCTGTCTGGAAGATTCAGACATACACAGAATAAGTTGGGAGTGAGATTATGAAAATAGATAAGACACTGTATTTCATGCTGTTATTCTTCGCATCAATTCTCAAATTCATCACAGCATTTGGTATCCCCTTCTGTATCGTCTCCCTCGGCTATCTTGCTGGATTCTGGGAATTCTCATGGGGCGGCGTACTTATAGCATATATCTTCTATGCGCAACTTAAAGAAACAAAAATGTCGATGGACTTACTCGGTTTTACAACAGATGATGAGGAGGACAAGTAATGGCAGTAGATTTCTCTGCTTACCTCGACCTTAATAAACCCAAGACAAATATCAAACCACTTGACCAATCTAAGTTCAAGAAAAAGAAGACAGGCGGCGTAGACTTCGATTACGGAATAGGTGACCCTATGGAACATTCTTCTATGACAGCTGTAGTCACAAAGGAAACCTATTTCAATCCAAACGACTATAAGGTTGATTGTAATGACCTTAGTCTATACTGCGCCGCGATGTTCGGCGGACCACTTTATTAAGGAGGAGCTTATGGAACAGGAGCACGTATGGATGTCATTTCTATATTTTGCCACGGTTGTAGGCGGAGTTGTACTCATAACAAAATATATCTGTACGGCTCTGGCGGCGAAGTATAAAATGGAAGCGGAAAAATATAAATACGAAAGAAAAGTAGATTATTACGAGAGAGGGGATTATTAACCTCTTTCTGTAATAATTATATCATAATTGTTCTTCAAAGTCAAGAAAAAATTTCAAAGAGAAAAAATCTTGACAAAAAGAAAAAATTATGATATAATTATTATAGAAAGTTGAGAGAAAGGAATGATAAAAATGAGTGATATAGAACGTTTTAATAAAATCAATAGTATTATCCTTGAGATGGATGATGGCGCTTTTTGGTCTATTTGCACTTCATATGAACAATCTCTCGAGTATGGTACAAGAAATATATTTGAAAATATCTGTAAAGCTTTTGGTATCAATGCAGAAGATTTTGTATTCTGGTATAGAAAGGAATGATTAAATGGACGGTTTCGATTGGGGACAGATTGATGATTTCTGTTTCTTTTGGGACGATATCGACATGGACGAAGTAATGAAAGAAATCTATGAAGATTCTGAAAGGGGTTAAACTATGGCTGAAAAGTTTGATTACACACAGGCAAAGAATGAGACTACAGCAAAGAATCTCGGTCGTGAAGATTTGGCAAAAGCTATCAATGAGTTTCTTAAAGAGAGATTCGGTGAAGAGAATGCCGGCTTCGTAGATAAGAATACTCCGGCTGTAGTTTTCGGTGACGTAAATGATAATGATGGTTGTCCATGTGATATGGCTGCGACAATTAAGATTGTCATTAAGAACTATCAGGACCATTGCGGAACGAAAAAGTATACCCCTGCATGGGATTTTTACGAAGCAAAAAGAGTATTTGAGGAGACAGGCAAACCGATGGGAGAACTGTAATTCCTCTGAAAGGAGACAATTATGGACGCAAAGATGGAAAAGGTACTCAAGGACGCGTTCGAGTTCGTTGAGTCACTTGGTTATAATGTGTGGGCTGTAAACCTCTACGGCTCACAGAACTACAAGATGGATACTCCGCAGTCTGACTACGACTTCAAGGCTCTGGTATTTCCGTCTTTTGAGGACGTAGTAAGTGTGGCTAAGCCTGTATCTAAGGTTTACACTTACGGCGATGGTCAGGTTGACGTTAAGGACGTTCGCCTGATGTTCGGTGAGTACAAGAAGCAGAACTGCCAGTTCCTTGAGACTCTGTTCACTGATTTCTACTGGGCAGCGCCTGAATACAGAGAAGAGTGGAAGCAGGTTCGCGCTCTTGCTCCGCTTGTAGCCAGAGCAGACGTAGCTCGTCATCTGAATGCAATGTGCGGCATGGCGATGGAGAAGGTTCACGCTCTGTGTCATCCTTACGAGGGTAAGGTTGACTTACTTAAGGAGCGTGGCTACGACTCTAAGCAGCTCTCTCACGCATACAGACTTGGCTACATGATGGACAAGTACATGGCGGGTGCAGATTACAAGAGCCTTCTTGTCCCTAACGAGGACGAACTGAAGGTACTCATGGACCTCAAGCTGTACAGACCCCAGCTCTCTGTTGAGGAAGCAAAGGCAATGGGTGACGCCAAGGTAAAGGAAATGCACGACAAGAAGGTAGCATACTTCGCCGCACATCCTGACCT
Source organism: Candidatus Fimenecus sp. (assembly GCA_045595185.1). GTDB lineage: Bacteria > Bacillota > Clostridia > Oscillospirales > Acutalibacteraceae > Fimenecus. The sequence goes on from JAZNZX010000038.1 coordinate 124,819, forward strand.
TGCGGTAAACGAAGAGACTTACGCAAAGCTTGATGCTGTTAAGCTGGAAGTTCTCAAGAGGGTATTCAAGGCAGAACTCCTCTCTTAAATATTTGACAAATTTTAAAATTTGTGCTATAATTATTATAGAGTTTGAGAGAGGAGATTAAATGACGATAACAGATACTTTATATCAAGAAGCTCTTGATACACTTACTACTATTTTTCATTATGATGATAATACTGGTGGAGTGTATGAAGAAGACTATCTTGATTACTCAGACTTCGGCTATCAATGTGGCGCAAGTAAAGTAGTTATAATCTTAGATGATTGCGTATTAAAAACATCTTACGGCGGCATTGTCGAAGAAGATGAAGACGGAGATGAAGTTCTTGTGGACGGATTTCCTGATTACGCAAGAATGGAATATGAAATCTACATGGCGGCGAAAGCAGAAGGGCTTGAATATTTCTTTGCAAAAACAGAAGAAGTTTGCCCTCATATCTATGAACAGCCAAGAGTTGATGCTACAGTTAACGATTATCGTTATAATGATGACGATTTACCGAAACGTTATTTCAACGGCAAAAGTAAAGCTCCGTATCTGAATATTAAAGATACTGATAAACTGCTTGATTACTGTCAAAGAAATGGTCTGGCAGGAATACAATCACGAATTAAGCTTGATGTTATTCGTTATTTTCTTGCGGCTTATTCTTTTTCAGAACTTCAAAGGCTTCACAAATTCCTTATTAAGTATGACATTAACGATATAAGAGCGGGCAACTGCGGCTGGATTGACGGTAAGTTGGTTATCTTTGACTTCTGTGGTTTCAGAACTTCAACTGAAGAAATTTTGAGTAAATAAAAACTTGACTTTTTATAAAAATTATAGTATAATTATTATAGAAAGTTAAGGAAAGGCTTCTTAATCTGAAAGGAGAATGTTTATGTTTATGAGAATTTTTCTGGACGAGGTAAAGGCAAAAGAGTTCATGCAGCTCGTGAAGGGTATTCTTACCATTCGCTATGACTGGGACGACATGAGAAACCAGATGGTTAAGGAGTTCGTAGTTAAGTACTTATAATTTTTGGGTGGAAAATGGTAGAGATACCATTTTCCAAACCCACATTATAAGTACAAAGACCACAAATTGATGGTGTCGGTGGTGTAACGGTAGCACGGCAGATTGTGGCTCTGCAAGAGAGAGTTCGACCCTCTTCCTTCACCCCACCAATTTATTGTGGAGTCGCCAAGTGGTAAGGCAACGGACTTTGACTCCGTCAGCGAAAGCCTTGCGTGGGTTCGAATCCCACCTCCACAACCAATAAAGACACATACAGCTATTCATACTTCCAGTATAGTCAAAGTGGTTAAGACAATTCTCTGTAAAAGAATAATTTGCCGGTTCGAATCCGGCTGTTGGGTAAAGTTGTGTCTTGTGATTTAAAAATTTGAGGAATTAAAAAGTTGACATTTTCCAAAATTTTTGGTATAATTATTATAGAAAGTTCGGAAAGAGCTTTCGAGTAGGGTGACGGTGGTCACACCTCCTTTGAAGTTCCGGTGCAATAGTGTCGGAATGAAAGACCAAAACATTGAGGGGAGTTTCCAAAAGCGAGTACCTGTACTGGCTTAGATTTTAAAACCTCACTGATATTGCCGGTTAGAAATGCAAGGTAACTATCTTAAAGCTGAAACAGATTCGGCGCCCGAAAGGGTTGACGAACGTGGTTCGAATCCACGACTGGCATCCATGTCAAGGAAAAGACGTTAAAACCCAACGTGGAAGTTGTTAAACTCCCTTTATACCCAAAAAGTCCTGCAACTATCTCTACTTCGTTGTAGGCAAGTACGAGGAGAGCGTAGGGGAACTCCTCAATAAGTGCGCACAAACATCTACTGCTGACGATGTAAAGGGCAATTTCTCGGTTCTTTCTGCCTAAACCGAGTGGTTAAGCGGCGCGTTTACTGCGATAGTGTGGGAACCCAAGACGGCTCGCTTCTCTTGGCGAGTTAAAAGATACAAGATGATAGAAAGGTTCATAGCTTGTGTTGGCTATGGCGGCGGGATAGCAACCGCCCGTTGTCACGACAATATGCGTATAGTCTCTGCGGTGAGGACTTAATAAATTCACCGATTTATCGGGGTGTAGCGTAAGTGGTAGCGCGCGGCATTTGGGATGCTGAGGCTGCAGGTTCGAGTCCTGTCACTCCGACCAATAGTCCACGGCTTAACATCAGGACTTTAAATATAGAGGTTAAGCAACCATATGGGTGTCCACCCCTGATGTGGACATAAATGGCGGCTTCGACAAGCGGTATAAGTCACCAGCCTTTCACGCTGGAGTCACGGGTTCGAATCCCGTAGCCGTCACCAGCGGGTCTCAGCTTAGGTAATAGAAACGAGGGTCAACGCGAGTCCTAAGTTCTATTATTGAAATGAAAAATAGCGAAAGCTAAACGGGTAGTACTTGATGCTGATAGAACCCACCCGTGCCAATTAAGATACGTACAGCAATCTATAATAGTTTCTGGAATTGTTAATCCCCGTGTCGTGGGTTCGAGTCCCACTCGTTGCGCCTATGGAGCAACGGTAGCTCAGTCGGTAGAGCAGGTTATAAACGAAAAACGTATCTTGTTTTTGCCCCAGTAGTCCAATTGGCAGAGACAGCGGACTTAAAATCCGTCCAGTGTGGGTTCGAATCCCATCTGGGGCACCATTAAACTTTTTTGAAAGGAGAGATAACCGCTATGGAAAAGGAAAAGATTTTTCGGCGCGGCAATGGAGAAAAGTGTACGCAAAGCGAAATGATTCAGTTTATTGCTGATTATATCGCAGAAGATACAAACGAGACATATGATATTACCGTAGGTACTGACTCACAGAACCATTCAGCAACCAAGATGGTTGAGGTAATTGCTGTTCACCGTGTTGGACATGGCGGCATTTTCTTCTACCGTACTGAATACTTGCAGAAGATTACTTCTCTAAAGCAGAAGATTTATGAGGAGACTTCACGTTCAATTCAGAACGCAACAGGTTTACTTGATGGTGTAGGAGTTATTCTTTGCGATAAGGATATTCTTATTGATGACCTCAATGTAAACTTCAAGGTTCACTGTGACATTGGTCACTACGGAAAGACAAATCAGCTTATCAGCGAAATCGTTGCTTGGGTACATTCAGCCGGTTTCGATTGTGCTATCAAGCCAGACAGCTACACAGCTTCTGGTATCGCAAATAAGTTCAGCAAATAAAGGAGATTTATATGACTGAAGAGCAGAGAAAAGAATTCGTTGAAAAACTTAAAGAGTGTCAGACCAAATACGGCACTGACTTTGAAGCTGCTCATAGTAAGGCAGATGGTATACTGTATGATGTGCTTGTAGCATTAGGCTATGAGGATATCGCAGATGCTTGGGACGATGTCCCTAAATGGTACTGTTAATTTAATTCGCCGTCATCTGGCGGCGAAAAGATGCGGGATTGATGGAATTTAGGTATACATACTTGCCTTAGAAGCAAGGTTTTAGGGGTTCGAATCCCCTATCCCGTACCAGTAAGACCGTTCAGCAATACATATTTCTTTTGCATCAGGAGCACGAATTGGGGGTTCGAGTCCTTCGCCCGCAACCATTATGGCGGGTTGGTGAAAGGGTTATCACGCGTAATAAGAACAAACCGGTCTTGTTAAACTTTTCATCTTAAAAAACTTGACTTTCAATAAAAATTGTGATATAATTATTATAGAAAGTTAAGGAAATGCCCGAATAGCTCAGCTGGGAGAGCACCTCCCTTACAAGGAGGGGGTCGTCGGTTCGAGCCCGGCTTCGGGTACCAGTTAGGATTGGTGACATTGTTGGCGATGAATCAATCCTCCCTTATAGGGCGTAAGGAACAGCTCATACGATAAGTGAGCAAACCTCCTGTCAGGGTGTTTATATTAGCGGTTGACCTGCTCATTGTGGAGCCGTTATAGGTTGGCAAGGAAGCAGTGAGTAAGGCGGTCAACGGGAGCGCAGACAGAGTTCCCCGCAGGCGGGAAGGACACTCATTGGGCGAGCCCGAGGAGTGGATGAAGGAGAGAATCTCGTAATGAGAAGTTCTGTTGGCTACACAGACCAACTGTAAGCGTCTGGTGTTGTGTAGGGCAACCCAAGAGAAAGTCCTTCCCAAGTGTAGTTTTCTTAAATAATTTATCCGGGTGTAGCGCAACTGGCAGCGCGCGTGCTTTGGGAGCATGAGGCTGGGAGTTCGAGTCTCCCCACTCGGACCACTAAGGCAGTTACAGCAATACATATACAGGTTAATGAAAAATTTTTGTTGTAAATTCTTCTATTAGGTTCAAATCCTAAAACGCCCATGGCGTCGTATCTCAACTGTCTTGATATTAAACTTAGCTTTAATTATAAGGCTCTAACAGCAAACTATAAAAACAATACCTGAAATATTGAGAAGTAATGTTATAGAGTCTTGAATTTGAAATGTGCCTGTAACTCAGTTGGTAGAGTACTCGACTTTTAATCGATAAGTCAGGGGTTCGAGCCCCCTCAGGCACACCACTTAAGACACAAACAGCAAGCAATGTACATATTCCAACCAGCTTGTTGCAGGTTCGAGTCCTGCTGGAAGCGCAGCTTCCATAGCTCAACTGGGAGAGCAGCCGGCATTAAAATGTATCGTGTCTTGCCCTACTTATTAAGGAGGGGTTATAATGAAATACGCAAGAAAATGTCCTATCTGTCACAGAGAAGCAACTAAGAGAATTGGTAAGCTTGATTTCTGTGATACTCATGCGAAGAACGTTCGTAAGAATCATGATAAGTATATTTGGACTGATGAACACATTTATACTATGGTAACTGAGCATGGTAAGTGTGCAGTTTACAGAGATTATCTTATCAGCGTTTATTAATGTGGGGGTGGGTGAGTTGGCTTAAACCAGTTCCCTGCTAAGGAACCGACCCGCAAGGGTCCGAGGGTTCGAATCCCTCCCCTCACGCCAATTTAATATGCCGTGGTACCTTAGTGGGGAGGAGGCGCGGTCTTGAAAACCGTCGCCCTGAAAGGGGCTGAGAGTTCGAATCTCTCCCACGGCGCCAATTTTATACTGTTGTAGCTCAGCCGGTTAGTAGCAGCCCCCTTATAAGAGGCAGGTCGGTGGTTCGAGTCCACCCAGCAGTACCACAACGATAGACACAGCAATACATAAAAATTCTTAGCATATGAACGCAGGTTCGACTCCTTGCGAAAAAAGCCACGGTGGCAAAGACCTCTATCGTGATTTACCATATTACTCCGTCGCCAAGAGGGCTTAAGGCACCGGTCTCTAAAACCGGCATTTCCTCGGTTCGAATCCGAGCGGAGTAACCAACAATGACGGGTCAGCAATCATTAGAAAAATCATTTCGCGCCCACTTTTGCGGAGTATTTACCGTCGAGTCTTAATAAGAAAGGAGAACATTATGTTCGTTACAGTTCAGTTCAAAAATAAGCAGCTTATCTTTGGCGGCAGAACTTATGACTATGAAGTCGTAGGTGATGTACCTAAGAAGGGCGATGTAATTCGTATGCTTTCAGAGGACGGCACTAAGGCGGTATGTAATGGTACTCGTGTTAAGGTCGTCGATGTAAAGCCTACATCGACGTTTTCTATTCAGAAGATAAGTTGCATTCAGAGTTCTCTTGATGAACCTTCTCTCGGCAAGTAATGGGGATGTAAAGGTTTCGACAGGCTTTGAAATCGCTTCAAGCAAGTAGGTGGCACCTTTAGCCAAACTTAAATATAAACGCAAATACTTATGCACTTGCTGCCTAATCGGCAGCGTCAATAAGAGTTCTGTAATTTACTAATAAAGAAGAATTCTTAACTCTTTCGACTTATTCTTTATTCTGTGAGCCGGCTTGGTGACGACTCATTCGTATCAATGACCAATACGTCTCCACCATTCGTGGTCCCGAAAGAGCGTGGAAGAAAGAGAACAGGGTCGGGAATCCTAAACTTGTAGATAAGAAGTTGAGGAAGGGGTTTGGACAGGAGTTCGATTCTCCTCATCTCCACCAAAATTTTAATCTCAGAAAATCTTGACAAATTTCAAAATTTTTGCTATAATTATTATAGAAAATGAGAAAGGGAGAGATTGAATGAGAGTAAAAACACATCTCATTGTCACTGACCAGTATGAAGAATACTCTGTTAAGTGGCATAGACGATTACTTGACAGCAATCCCAAACTGATTAACGGTGTTCCGCTTTTTATTCTTATCCGTCATAGCGGCGGCAGAATGGAGCTTAATACTATTGACTTACCTTATCTTGAAAAGGCAGCGAAGAAGTTTACCTTTCCAAGAGGTAGAGGTTCTGTTACAACAGACAAGACCGATATCTACATCAAGGAAGTTGATGGTAATGAAAAGCTAATGGCTACGGTCACTCATAATCATATTCGCAAATATGCCCCTATGTATGACGAGATATAAAGGAGAGATTATCATGGAAAGAACATTTGTACTCAGAGCAAAAACAGCAGAGGGCTTCGGCGGCAAGGAGTTCTATACCGAGCAGGTTGTAACGACTGATACCCCTGAAGCAATCAAGCGTGCTAAGAGAGAGTTCGCTCTCAAGTATGGCGTCGAAATCGATTCTGTCGAGGTGCTGTGATATGAAGGGTATAATCATTGCCGGAGTTATCTGGCTCGTAACAGCGTTCTTCGCATGGGTCTTCTGCAAGGCGGCAGGAGACGCAGATGATTTTCTCGGCACGAGAGACGGAGAGGAGTAAACTATGGGACTTGACTATGAAATCAGCGTGAAGCTGAAACGAAGAAAGGATAACGAAGTTGTTGCCAACTTTGAAATTGCTTACTGGCGTAAGTGTTGGGCACTTCGCACTAAGACAATGCAGGTTGCAATGGCAAATAAAGAGAATGTAATCTCATATGATGAAGACTGGCAGCTTGAGGTTAAGCCTGAAGCTCTTGAGGACATCATCGAAACTCTTTCTGCCGCCGTGGCAGACAGGAATGATGAACTGTTTACAGATTCAATCTGGGGTGCTCATTCTGCTCGACAGATTACTATTCGTCAGCTTTCAAGACTTTGTGCTTGGGATAATCTTTTTGCTCGCTTCGAAGATATTCTGGCTTGTGAGAGCATCGAGGACAGAGAACATTATCTCAGCCACGGAGTTATCGAAGATGTAATCCGTGATATTGAAGACGAGGGCGACTACCCTGATACAAAATTCAATCTTCACGATGTGTTGATGACTCTTGAAGAGTATGAGTTCTCAATCGAAATCATAAATTCTTATTGAGTTAAGAGCTTTACAAAAAATAAAAATTGTGTTATAATTATTATAGAATAAAGGGAAAGGGCTGACTGAGAGAGCAGCCAGCCCAGTTCCTTCTCGTATCTTTTGGAGATTCCGTCGTCAAGAGGCTAAGACACCGGTCTGCAAAACCGGAGTCGTGGGTTCGACTCCCACCGGAATCTCCAAAGGATATGAGAAAAGGGCGTCCAGTTGAAAAGTAAAAACTGGTGAAAATCGGGTATGACTTGGTATAGCGGATTTCTCAAAGCTGCCATGGAAGTGGCGATTAAACTATACTAAAGTTCTCCAATAGCGTAAGGTGCGACACCTTGCCGTCCACCGAAGCCCCGTTCGTTCAACGGATAGGATATGAAGCTACGAACTTTAAGATAGTGGTTCGATTCCACTACGGGGTGCCAAAAATTTCAAAATTAAAAATAGTTGACTTTTTCCAAAATTTTTGCTATAATTATTATAGAAAGTGAGGGAAAGGAAAATGAGATTTGACATTGAAGCAACTTGGGTTCATAACCCAACAGGAATAACAGAGTCAGTTACCTTACCAGTTTTTTGCTCTCCTACGTCAACACCTCTTGATAGAGGTTATGCGGCGGATAGTGTAAGCGATGAATGGTATTATGATTCTGCTACTGAAGCTGCTATGACTTGGTACAATGAAAACTGTATGGACCTTGAGGGTGTTACTCTTGATGATTTTGTTGACGGTTTTCTTGAAGACTGCTCTATGGAGTGGCACTTAAAAGTATAAGCGAAAGGTTGTTGTTGCACACCGCCTTTAAAAGGAAAGCATCTGACGCTCACCAAATAGTGTGAGTGACCTGTCGTCAAGAGGGCGACACCTTCCGACTTAGGTGATATCGGTATCCGTCTTGCGGAGAATAGTAGGGTTGGAGTTGTTGCCGAGCAAGTTGCGGTACCCTACAAGTGGGTGTGGAATTCCCCGACTAACTGTAAACATCCTATATGCAAGTTAGATAAATCGCGGCATCGTCTAATTGGTTAAGGATACCAGCCTTTCAAGTTGGAGATTACGGGTTCGAGCCCCGTTGCCGTGACCATATAATTCCGTTTCGTCTAACAGGTAGGACACCGGTCTCTGAAGCCGTGAATGGGAGTTCGAGTCTCTCAGCGGAAACCAAAAACCAATAGGAGGGATTGATATGAAAGGCTCAAAGCGTAACAGATGGCTCAAAGATGGTCTTAAAGTCTCCAGACATTGGTACAAGAAAATGTGGAACAGAAGGGTAAGACACTGCAAAACAACTTATTCTCACTGTGACTACAAAAGACTTGCTGGTGTAAGCCAGTTAGTTGGCATTCCTTGATGCCCCGATAGTTCAACGGACAGAACAAGCGCCTTCTAAGCGTTAAATCGTGGTTCGATTCCACGCCGGGGTGCCAAATAGTAAGTAGCAAAATCAATATATCTTGGTGTTAGCGCTGACAATGAGATTGAGGTTTTGGAAAGAAAGTCGTATGACTGTCAGCATTGGCTTTTGAGCGTTGCGGTAGGAACTTTATGTCGCTGCACCTACTTACTTTTATATACCAGTATAGCTCAGTTGGTAGAGCATCCGCTTCATACGCGGCAGGTCATCGGTTCGAGCCCGGTTACTGGTACCAGTCCTGTACATGGACATGAGATGTTGAAGTGCCTGCAACTTGACTCATTAAAAGAAGTGCTGAGCAGAGGAAAGGTAGATTCCCTCCGTGAAAACCGGACGTGCGCTCCTTCTACTGGGAGTAGGCAAGCCCTCTACGATAAAGGGAAGCAAGTGAAATCAGAAGGGACAATGAGTACATCCGCCATGGTTGCGCGGCTCTGGAAAAACGCGAGCTGATTTCACATTTATATAGGCGTGGTGTTAATGGTAGCATGACGGTCTCCAAAACCGCTGGTGAGGGTTCGAATCCTTCCGTCTATGCCAATAAGATACATACAGCAACTCATTAATAACGGACTGTAAATCCGCTGCCTTGTGGCTTCGCAGGTGCAAATCCTGTCCTCCCTCACCATTATGAGGGAGTAGGGAAGTAGTTAAACCCGGCGGACCGACTGATAATGTATCTTGAAATTTTTAAGAACCAAAAATTTGACAAACTCTAAAATCTATGATATAATTATTATAGAAAGTGAGGGAAAGAAATGGAAAGAACTGATTACCTTGTCTACGGTACTCATGTTGATACTCCGTGGGACGAAACTTTACTCTGTGTTGTTGACAGTGTAGATAAAGCAAAATATGCTGTAAAAGCCTATACAGAAAGCGGCGATTGGACAGAAGTTCGTTACGACTGTTGGAAAGTCCAGTAAAGAAAAAATTCTAAAGACAAAAAGAGTTGACAAAATCTAAAATTTATGCTATAATTATTATAGAAAAGGTTGAGAAATACCTTTTCTGAAAATCGCGCCTTCTTCTAACTGGTCAGGAAGTCGCCCTCTCAAGGCGAAGATATGGGTTCGAGTCCCGTAGGCGTGACCAATATCCTTGTGGTTAGGGATATAAAACAACAGACCAGTGGAGCGATAAACCACATCAAGCACGCGGAACCAATGTTGCCTTAAGGTTGGTTGAGACGGCTGCAGCGTACCGTCCGTAAAAAGTACAGCGACTTGGCACTCTGGAAGAAGTACAGAGCAGGACATAGTGACTATGAGTGCGCAGCTTAGTTACCGATTGTCCATTATATGGGCATGTGGCGCAATTGGTAGCGCAAGAAACTCTTAATTTCGAGGTTGCAGGTTCGATTCCTGTCATGCCCACCATTTCATAGGAGGGGTGTAAATGAATACAGTCAATATAGGTGATATAGGCGAAGCAATGGCAATTGCCGATTTCACAAAAGCTGGATTTGTTGTAAGTGCTCCATTAAGCAATAACGCTCGTTATGATTTAATCATAGACAATGGTTAGAAAATATATCGAGTGCAAGTAAAAACAACCGAATCTATTAAAGATGACAAAATGGTTTTTAGCACTAAGACTACAAACTATTCAAAAGGTGCTTGGAAAACAACTCGTTATTCAACAAATGAAGTCGATATATTTTATCTGTATTGTGTTGAAAATAACTGGTCAGGATTGTATATACCTGATGATGTAATTTTGACACAATTAAATATAAGACTTACATTACCTAAGAATGGACAGAAAGTCGGTGTTAAAATGAAAAACGATTTTGAGTTCTCTACTCAAGTTGAAAAACTTTGAGGAAAGAAAACTTGACAAACTTTGAAATTTATGTTATAATAGTTATAGAAAAGGTTGAGAAATACCTTCAAAAATAAGAATGGCGGCACACGCCTTACAGTGCAGAAAGAGAGGCTATTATGGCTACTACATCTAAGTTCACAGAAAGAAACGCATGGGAAGAAGTTGCAACTCTTGAGACCGCTTCCGAGGACCTCAAGGCATTCGCAGTTGCTCGTCTTGCAAAGCTTGACGAGAAGAATGACAAGCGTAAGAACTCTGAAGCCGCAGTTGCCAAGCGTGAAGCTGATGCTACTGCTCGTGAGACTATGCTTTCCGTAATGGAAGCTGGTAAGACTTACGTTGCTTCTGAGCTCGGTACTCTGGTCGGCGTAACCACAATGAAGGCTTCAAGCCTTGCCGGTGACCTTACCAAGGAAGGCAAGCTTGTTCAGTCCGATGTTCGTTCCAACGGCAGAAAGGTGAAGGGCTACACCCTCGCCTAAGTCAGAGGGGCGGACTTCCGCCCCAAATCAAAAAATTTAAGGCAATAAAAACTTGACTTTTTCTAAAAAATATTGTATAATATTTATAGAAAGTTAAGAAAAACAAATCAACAAATTCGCTCAAAAGGGCGGGAAAGAGGTATCAAATGGATATTACAATTACTAAGGAGTACACACTGGCGAAAGCTAAGGCAGATGTGAAGAATGAGGTTCAGGATTATATCCTCGAATGTCTCAGAGAGAAGTACGGTACGGCTGAGCTGATGAGAACTGGCTCTGACAAGTCTAAGACAAATCTTATCGGTGTTATCGTCGGCGAGGGAACTGGTGAAGATGGTGAGACAAACCCGATTGTCGTTGCAGTAAGTGCGGCAGTTAAGGAGTTTACAAATCATGCTTCCGACAAGAAGACATATGTTCCTTTCGATTTCTACGATGCGGCTGCACAGTATGACAGTTACATCACAACTAAGGCGGCAAATGATGCGGCTAAGGCAGAAGCTAAGGCAAAGCAGATTGCGGCTGATGAAGCAAAGAGAGCACAGGTTAAGGCTGAGGCTCAGGGTTAATAAGAAAAGATACAGTGCGATTTAAGCGGCGCACGTCGCCGCTTTATATTGCGGGGTAGAGCAGTCTGGTAGCTCGCCAGCCTCATAAGCTGGAGGTCGTTGGTTCAAATCCTTCCCCCGCAACCAATTACTACTTCCGCTACCTGCACGGCGGCGAAGAAAAGTGCAGGAACTCCTTTCTACAATAATGTGCGGTAGGCGAGGTCAATAAGCCCCACAATTACACAAATTGCTACCCTTTAAATAGCAGCCGCACTACTCATAAATTTTAAGAAAAAAGAAATCTTGACAAAATCTAAAATTTATGATATAATTATTATAGAAAAGATGAGGAAAATAAAAAAAAAGAAATCTTCTCGACCCGAGTAAGTCGTTTCGTAAACTGCTCTTCCTTTCTAAAATAACTGGTGACCGGTGGCACCGCTTGAAACTCCACCGGATTCCTTTCGATTTCAAAAATTTTAGAGAATAGAAAAGTTGACATTTTCTAAAATTTATGATATAATTATTTTAGAGTTAAGACAAAAGAAAGTTACTTAAAAAGTACAACAGATTGGTTCGTAGCTCAGCTGGTAGAGCAGGCGGCTGTTAACCGTCAGGTCGTGGGTTCGAGTCCCTCCGTTCCAGCCAATAGAGGAGATAACCTCATTAAAAGAACCGAGTTTGTTAAGGCAACTACTCGTTAAAATAAGTAGCCTTGAAATGGCTCCGTAGTTCAACTGGTTAGAGCACTGCCCTGTCACGGCAGAAGTTACGGGTTCGAGTCCCGTCGGAGTCGCCAGAGGGTTGCAAATCACCATAGATTTGCTGTCAATTATGGATAGCCTTTCCAATAAGACATGAAAATGAACAGGCAAAATCGGTAAGTATGCAAACTGGTGAAGCGAGCTGTCTGTAAAACAGTTGCCTATGGCGTTGTAGGTTCGAGTCCTACCTTACCGACCATTAAGCGAAATGCTTATTAACCTTGAGTCTCGCGGCTACGGACTTTAAATGTAGGTACGCAGTTATTGCACTGTATAACAGCAACGGGTCTGCATCCAGTCGAACGTTAATGGAACTGGTTGGTTAGCCTTAATCAGGGCGCCGTAATGTGATGTTAGAGATTGACACTCTGGAGAGACGGAGCAGGACTTGGCAGTGCGTGGTACGTCGCGAAGCCAGATGCGGAAAGTCCAAATATGCCGCGGTAGCTCAGCAGGTAGAGCACGGGTCTGAAGAACCCGGTGTCGACCGTTCGATTCGGTCCCGCGGCACCAATTAAAATGGGTAGGTATGCAAACTGGGTGAAGCAAGCTGTCTGTAAAACAGTGACATAGAAACGCTGGGGGTTCGAGTCCCTCCCTGCCCACCAAATATCTTGAAAACTTAATAAAAAGTATGTTGTAACCATGTGTTAAAATGAGGGATTAACCATCTCTGCATGGGCGCGGCGGAACTGTCTCGTAGTCGTTAAAGGGATACCTTGAAGCGGTTGCGACTATTGAACCGAAAGGGGATATGGGCAGATGGTATACCAGCCATCAATGAAGAAGTCGCGGCACAGGTGCAACGTGAGCAATGGCACACCTAAACTGGTTGCTCCAACAATAGACGCCCAGATGGGAAGAACCCTGCAGACCACGTCCGCAAGATGTGAGTAAATACAGGGAATGCAAAACAATGGAGTTGAGCCTATAACTTCCTCAGAAATGAGGGAGAAACCCGATGGTGGTGCGAGTAGCCCAAGGCTCAGATTGGTTTGATAGAAATGAAGATTTGTATTAAATTTTTCTGAATGGTGGGTGAAAGTTGGAGGGAAACAAAATCCTCTCAGTGCGCTAAGCTTTCCTCGGAGAGTTTAGCATTGCGGGTTCTTCGGAACTGCGGTAAGAAGCTTCAGAGCGACGGCTCTGGGGTTCAGACTTATCGTCACTGTGGCTGAATAATGCGTAGCGTTGCATGAGTACGGCGAATAAAAACCGACAATGTTCTTTTTATTAAGTTCTCAAGATTACTAATGGGCTTTGGGACTGCAAGGGGTGGTCACCTGTTTTGCAAACAGGAAAACAGATGGGTTCGATTCCCATAAGGTCCACCATGGGACATTAAGTGCGTGATAACTCTGGCGGTTGGTTATCTTGTAGCGTCCCTGAAGCCGCCAATTAATGGGGTTGTAGCTCAGTTGGGAGAGCGCCTGTCCTGCAAACAGGAGGTCGCGAGTTCGAGGCTCGTCTTCTCCACCAATTAAAGACGGTTCAGCAAATCATAACAAAACATTTTTTGGGTAATGTATTTCCCGTCTTGAGTTCATCGGCGTGTGGCGGAATTGGCAGACGCGCCAGCCTAAGGAGCTGGTGTCCTTCGGGACGTGTGGGTTCGAGTCCCACCACGCCGACCATTTGAGGGGTTAACACGGATTTTATCAGTTTCAACTACCACCGGCAGACAATCAGCGATTTATCAATGAGCGTCAGATATGTGGCTTAGCGGAAAACGCCTCGTAAAAAAATAAAGAAGCGAAGTAAAACTGATTTAATGGTGGCGTAGCCTAATTGGTTAGGCACCGGACTGTCTCTCCGGAGCGAAAGCTATATGCGGGTTCGAGTCCCGTCGTCATCGCCAAAGGGTTAGAGTTTATCCCTGAGCACCAGCACCAGCAAAAGCTCAGTAATGTGGAATTCGTTCAGCGGTTAGGATTCCTGCTTGCCATGCAGGGGACGAGGGTTCGATTCCCTTATTCCACACCAGACGCCAAAGTACAAGGCGAACCTTTTGGCAAGTTGGATATAGGCTAAACTTGTGTTCTACTCTTGGAACCGAACGAAAGAGCGGGGTGCCAATTGACGTAATGAGTGGCTGACTTCAGTGTATAGTACTGGCGTGATATATTCAAACTTATGCGTTAAGAAAAGTTAAGACGCTATATTGGTAGCGATAGGAAGGCGGACGATTCCACCATATATCTCGGGGTAGCTCAGTAGGTTAGAGCACACGGCTGATAACCGTGAGGTCAGGAGTTCGACTCTCCTCCCCGAGACCAATAAGACGGTTCAGCAATCTATACTGTGATAGTTTAAGGTAAACAATTTCTATTCCAAAGAGATAAAACGGTTCGATTCCGTACACAAAGTCCCGTCTTGAGTATGCTCTCGTGGCGCAACAGGTAGCGCAACTGATTTGTAATCAGTGGGTTGCAGGTTCGATTCCTGTCGAGAGCTCCAACATAATCATAATACTTCCTTTCTTTCATGGGGCTAAGAACTGATTTTCTTAAAGAAAATTTTAAAGTTCTTAGCCCTTTACTTTTTCTAAAATTTTTGTTATAATTATTATAGAAAATGAGAAAGGAAGTAAAGAAAAATGAAAAAAGAAGTATTATTTCTCGTTCAGAGAATTCTCGACATTGATACTGAAGATGAGCTGAGAACATCTTCCCTTATGACACTCAGCGAACTGGTCCACTACATTGATATGCAGGACATTGTTTCTGAGTCTTACGAAATTTGGGAAGTGACAGAGTTCGGTAAACTCACTCACCTTAACTATGTCGGCTGGCAGCCCGGCTGCTTAATTGAATTCGCAACCGATGATGGAACTGTTGTTCACAGCGGTTACGGTACTGACCACTAAAAATGAAAGGAGAAATATTATGGGACTTGATATGGAAATCAGACACAATGGCGAAGAGGCTATCTATATGAGAAAGGTGAACTGCGTTCGTAAATGGTGCGCAGAGAATCTTGAGAACTTTGAGGACAATGGTCTTACAAACTTTCCGAAGGAGAAATTCAAGGAACTTATCGGCACAATGCATAAGACAATCATTGAAGCTGGTCTTTCTAACATCTACGGCTATTACCAGTGCATTCAGGACGGCTGGTTTGAAGATGAGAACTGGGACCTCTACAAAGAAGTAGAAAACTTCCTTATTGTATCAGAGAATCATGAAAAGCTCATGGAAGTAGCAGACAAACTCTTCCCTACTTCAAGCGGTTTCTTTTTCGGTGCAACTGAGTACAATGTGTGGTATGTCGCAGACCTTATCACTTTCTGCTACAAGTTCACCAAGTTTTACGAAGAGCTTGACAACAATGAAGAGTGGGACGAAGGAACAGTCGAGTACTGGGAATGGTATTAAGGAGGGCGGCAATGCTTGATATAGTAAAAATGAAGCCCGTCGTTGACATTCATGACTTAATAGATGCGATGGGAGAAATTGAGGGACTAAGCCATCACGACATTTTCAGTGAGTTCCAAGATATGCACAGCTATGGCGGCGGTAATGAGTCTTATCTTGAAATCAGTGATGACTGGATTGCTGATTGTTTATACGAGTCGGCTTCTGAGTATTCAGGCGATGATTGGGAAAACCTCTCAGATGAAGAGCTACTTTCTTATTCCAGTCCTAATACTCCAAGTGAGAAGGTAAGACACAGACTGTTTGAAATGATGGTCAAAGGAGATTTACCAAAGGAGTTCATTATTCGCCTTTGGTGGTAAGGAGTGATTTGAATGTCGATGGATAAAGCAATAGAACATGGTAAAGAACATCGCAAGCCGTGGCGCGGCAGTGCGAACTCAAAGAACTTTGACAAAACTTGTCGTAATCATGGCTCGTGTGACTACTGCAAATTCAATCGACTTCACACTTTTATGAAGAACGATTCGGCGGCGAAGAGTAAACTGAAAGAATGGGAGGAGCAACCTATGAATAAAATAACATGGTATGTAACTTATCTTTTCCTCTTTGACAATGAAACTTCAATGGAATCGGTTGAGAGTTTCTCCTTCAATCCTACTGATAGAGATATGGATGATGTAGGAGAACAGCTTGCCGCCGAATTCAATGCGAAGACCTTCATCCCTATGAGAGGAAAACAAAACTATAAAGGAGAGTGGATAGACTGTGAGTAAAATCTTTTTTACAAGCGACCTTCATTTCAATCACGATAGAGAGTTCATCTTCACCCCTCGTGGATTCAAAACCATTCAGGAAATGAACGAGGCTCTTATTAAGAACTGGAACGAAACAGTTGGTAAGGACGACGATATCTATGTTCTTGGAGATTTCTTCCTTGGTACTGATGAACGCTTCGTCCGTGAGACAATTACAAAACTCAGAGGAAACATTCATCTGATTTATGGTAATCACGATACCCCTAAAAAGATAGAGTGGTACAGAGAAGACCCACTGATTCAGTGTGAAGGCTATGCAACTAAGATTAAATATAAGAAGAGAGAGTTCTTCCTCTGTCATTATCCTGTTCTTACTGCAAGTCTTGAGCAAGACCCTGACAGAGCAGTAATCAATCTTTTCGGTCACACTCACAGTAAGGATAAGTTCTACGAGGACCGTCCTTATATGTACAATGTGGCTATTGATGCAAACGATAACAAGCCTGTTGAGATTGAAGAGATTCTCACTGCGTTCAATGATAAAGTTAAAGAGTGCATTTCAACGCTCGGAGAGGAGAAGTAAATGAAAAGAACGGTTTATCTTATCGAAAGAATCTGTCTTGTGGATGGATATGAAAGCACAAGCAAAGTTACTACTACCTATGTTGCTGCGGTGAATACCTTCAAAACATTCGTAGCAGACACTATTGTCTTCAATGCTATCTGGGATATCCATACAGATGGCGAAATCGCTACCAGTGAGAATATGCTTCTCTACGGCGGCGGAGCTGATACCAGTTATCGTATGTACACTCGTTGCGGTAAGCCTATCTACGAGTTCCCTCTTGAGAAAGGCTTTCTGAAGAATGACTATGAGCACAATGATGACGAGGAAGTTTCTATGCTGGTTGCTTGCGGCGGTGAAATCACACTCGAAGTTGGTTCTTATATTTTCCTGCTTCGTGCAGTAGAGGAGGAGTCTTAATGTATTACTTAACTGACAGAAAAGAACACATGGACCCAAGATGTTTCGGTGATTTGAAACTTCTTATCAAGACCATCTTAATCGACGATGAGGTGGCAGTCATTAACTATATCGACCGCAATATGAAAGATGAACCGATTTCCTCAATTAATGTTCCTTATGTGGGCACCCTTACAATCGGCGAGATTGTAGTCAACTGGGCAAAGCAGAACGGCAAGTGGGACGAAGTTGTTTGGAGTATTGCAGAAGGAATGGAAGAGGAAATGCTGGACACCTTCGCTGACTGCTGGATGAATGGCGAGGAAGAAATCCTCTATTTCGGTGATTATGTAATCACTTACGACTTGAATAATTTTTAAGAGTTTCCTTTCTTTACAATTCTTAAAAATTATGATATAATTATTATAGAAAGTAAGGAAAGGAATGATTAAATAAATGAACGAATCAAAGGTGAGAGCAGCATTTCCAAGTGCTACAATTCATAAGACAGTAACTGCAACAACTCTGATGAACTTCTTGGACCTGCCGGCTGATGTGAAATCTTGGTTACTTCAGAAGTTCACTGATAAGGACGGAGTGCTTCAGGCGTTCGACCTTAGCGAGTATGTAAAGGAAATGAGACTCAAGCCTAATGACTGGAACTTAAAACTCCTTGAGGCTCGTCATACAGCAGGCGGTCAAATCAAACTCCTCACAAAGGTTAAGATTGAATTTGACTATGCGAATGATGAGCTTTGTTTCTCTCTTCCTGAGTATGGATTCCCTAAGAAGAAGGGTGAAGGAGTTCTTGACTGGTCCGTAGTAAGCGAACACAAAAAGCAGTTACTCAATGCAGACGGTGCATGGGGAGAGATAACTCTTTCTTATGACTGCGGTAGAACTCAGCTAATTGAGTTCACACCTCTTTGCCCTTATACCACAAATCTTCGTGAGTATCAGGACGGACGCAGACAGTTCACAACAGCAGAATGGATTGATGTTCTTCTTGCAGGACTGAACTTCAATCCTGATGCAATGGACGAGGAAGCAAAACTTACTCTCCTTCAGCGATTCCTTCCTTCTGTTGAGAAGAGAATGAATCAGCTTGAGCTCTCTATCAAGGGGTCAGCAAAGTCCTATTGCTACTCACAACTTTCAGTTTACAACTGGCTTACATCAGGTACAGTTTCCAGAGCGACAGCTTTCTACAACAACACAACAAAGGCTGTTGGTTATTTCGGTAAGTATGATAACGTAATCTGGGACGAGTGCCAGACTCTTAAATGTGCAAATCCTGAAGAGATGACTGGTGTACTCAAGCCCTATCTGGAAAGCGGCGAAATCAGAATCGGTAACTACTGCGGTACTGCTGATGCTGGTTTAACTCTGGTTGGTAATATTCCTTGCGGTCAGATGGATATTGAGAAACACAATATGTTCTCAACTCTCCCTAAGATGTTCAATGAGTCAGCTTTCATCGACAGATTCAGCGGCATCATTGAGGGTTGGAAGATTGGTCGTTTCTCTGAGGAGAGAAAGTTCGAGGGTTGGGGCTTAAGTGCCAACTACTTAACAGAACTCTTCCATGAGATGAGAGAGGAATTCTACTACAGAGCTATCGTTGATGAACTTCTTGAAGTAGAGGGTAACTGCGATGCAAGAAACTTCGAAGCAATCAAAAAGAACTGCACCGCTTTTCTGAAGTTACTTTTTCCTCACGTTAAGTCCGTAAAGGACATTGAGACTGAGGATTTCAAAAAGTTCTGTCTTACTCCTGCGGTAAGAATGAGATGGGGAGTTCTCTGTCAGCTTCGTCATCTTGATGAAGAGTATGCAAACGTTGAAATGCCTGTGATTAAAGTAAAGGAAATCAAGTAAAAATTTTGAGTTCCTTATCTCTTTACTTTTTCTATAATTTTTGATATAATTATTATAGAAAATGAGAAAGGGGTTAAAGAAATGAAAACATGGAGACCGGCATCGTGGAGTCAACAGGCTCGCAGAATGTGTGACTTACAGGTTGCATATGTGAACAGCGGAAATGCTCTTATTGAAGATGCGCTCCTTCTCTTCTCAACTTCCTATCACGCGCCAATTATCAAAGGTAGGGCGGCGAAGAGATTCGGCAGACTCCTGAGAGCAGGAAAGGTAAAAGAGAATATCGGGGAGTATATCAAGAACTATCCCCTGACAGCAAAAGACAGAGGTTTAATTTGAAAGGGAGGAAAAGATTATGAATGAGAGAACAAAATTCTGGTTGGTTGAGTTTTCCAACGGTGAAAGAATTGCTCGTGTCGGCAGATATGAAGCATGGAAGTCTGGTGCAGAGTACATCAGAGATACTTATAACACACTGATTGCTGAGGCGGCAGCTGAGAACGATATGGAAGCTGTTCGTTCTCTTACAATCGAAGGACTCAAGGCTCTGACTGAGTTCAAGGCGGCTTCTGCAAGACGGGGTAATTTCGAGTGTGATTGCCTTGTAAAAGTTACAGAAGTGGAGGTTTACTAATGGGAAAAGATATTACATCACTTCCTGAAGTGTGGATTGTAACTGGTTTCAGCTACGATTGTGATGGTACAAGAATTCTCGCCGTCTGTCCTACTGAGCAGGATGCACGAAACGCAGTAAACTATTACAAAAAGCACTATGACGATGTTGAGTATGAGTGCTTCTCTCAGGAAACATATGACCCGGTTCCTGTTCTTTATGGGGGCGTATTCACCGCAGAGGTTCGTCCTTATGGAAATGATAATGATACATACATCTTGGGTCAAGTAAGGATTACGCAGTCTCAGCAGCCTATTGATGAAGACGTTCCTAATCCCAAGGAATTTGAGTATGTTTCATTCACTCTCGTCACCAAGACTGATAATACTGGTCATAAGTCTTGTGAGCTGTGCGGAAACTTTCTTTCGGCAGAAGAGATTCCAATTAAGACCAGTATCAACGTTGGTAAGGCGGCAAGAGAATGGCTTATCGAAAAAGTCAATGAGAAAGGTGTTATCAAACTGGTAATTCCGGATTTCGAAGAATAAAAGGGAGGGTGCCAAATGAGTAAAAAGATGAACGGCGAACTTAAGTTCCAGCTTGAAATAGCGAAAGGACTTTATACCGGCGAGATTATCACTTGCCTTCAGGTCTCAATGGGTGCGCAGCGCAATGCTCCATTTGGCTACTGGACCTGTCAGATGATTGGAGACGGCAAAGTCTTCATGGCAATCGACCGCATGGTTATCAAAGAGCCGAACACAGACCTCGGTGCTTACGACACTTACCAGCACGAGAACCTCGAAATGGGGGTAGGCTACGAAAAGGTTGAGCCTTGCGGCGAATTGAATGTGGGAACAGATAAGAAGAAAAAGATTTGTGTCGAGTTTAAAGGCAACAATGGTACAAAGGTGTGGATAAGAGATAAGCACCTTGAGTACTTCAATGACTACGAGGTTTGGGCAAGAGACGAGTTCAGTCCGGTAATCATCTTCTCTAAGGTTGTTCCAAGAATAGAGGGGGTTATCTATCCCTTCGTTGTAAGAAAGTAATGCGTGAGGTGAGAGAGGAAATGTTACCGAAACTTTTCCCAAATTAGAAAGCGATAAGAGTTGTTAAGACGGAGGCTAATGCTGACAACCCCTATACGATAACGAACAGAAAGGCGTTGCAAAAAGCCAGACGAACTTTGAAGGGCAACGCCTTTAAGCTGTGGAGTTATTTCAGTGAGAACCAGTAGGGCTATGAGTTTGGGTTCAGTTCAAGTGCCGCGGCAAAGGAGTTAGGAATAAATGTAGATACGACTCGTGCGGCAGTAAATGAATTGATAGAGAAGGGATACCTTGTCGAGGTTGAACTCTATCCCAAACTGCCGGGGTACTTGTTCATCGAAAGTGGATACGGCGGCAAAACATAAAAACGGAAAAAGTCAGGGGTTATTCGCTGAAAAAATCATGTAGAAATAATTACATATATTATATTATATATTATATATAGTATTATAATAAATAATAATAATAAATAATAAGGGGCTGGGTAAGGAAATAACGGGGTAGGAACTGCTCTGAAATTAAGGGGTAGGGTCTGGAAAAACAATTTTAAGTCGGGGTAAAGAAAACTGGGGTCAAGTTTGGAAAAACTTTGTAGAGGTAGTCCCGGTTATGGAAAAACTTTTTCTGAAAAAACTTTTCCAGTTGAATATAAGAAAAAGAAAAGCACTGGTTGGAAACAACTGGTGCTTTTTTATTATAAATAAGAAGGGAAAGAAGGGAAGTAGTAGTAGTAGGAATTAGGGTCAAGTACGGCGGCGAAGCAGGAATGCAATGGAAAGGGAAGGGAGGCAAAAGGAGTTATGTAAGGTTAAGTAGTGGGAAGAAAGGAAGGGAGTAGGGAAGGGAAAGGAAGAAGGTTGGAATGGAAGGGAAGGAGTAAGGGAAGGAATTATAATATAATAATAATAGTAATAATAAGAAAGGGAAGGGAAAAGGTTGGATAAAGGGAAGGAAGGGAAGAGTTAAGGAAGAAAATTAGAAGGGAAGGGGAAGTTAAGAAGTTAGTAGAAAGAAGAATAAGAAAGGGAAGGAAAGGAATAACAACAAGAAAGGGAAGGGAAGGGGGTTAAGCAAAGTGGTAAGTAGAAGGACCCAAGCGTCTGCCGTGTACTGACGAGTCATAACCCGAGCTATAGGAAAAAGTGAGTGAAGGCGTTAAGTTGTGCTGGAAGTGCAATGGTGAGGACGCCCACTATCCCTTGCCATATCGATAACGTTTCAAACCCCTACAAACTCACCCAAAACTCTCTGAAAATGCACACATACATTTTTGTTGTAGGCGACGTCGACATGCAGCAAAATTACAGTAAATTAAACAGCACACAATAGGTTCTAAATCTCCTTTTCTCCACGTGATTTTTGCGCCAATTTGACAAGGAATTTCACAGCAAATTCCGCTGTAAAAAGCCCTATTTTAACCTATAAAAGTAGCAATTTGCAGCTCTTTTGACCCCTCATTATACTGTTTTCCTTTCGCCGCAGTACTTATTCATGCTCTTTCAACCCCTATTTGAGCCCATTATAGCCAATTTCGCGGCGAAAACGTACCATTTTGTTACGAAAACGTTATAAAAACTTGACAAACTGCCGCGGCGCCCAAGTTCTTGACATTTTTCTGTCAAGTTCTCTTCTTTTTAAAAATTTTTTGGCTCAAATTGCTTGACTTTTTGTAAAAATTATGTTATAATGAGAGGGGAAATATAAATATAAATAGCATATTGACGTCGTTTGGTCCATTTTGCAGCTCATTTGCGCAGAAATGGGCTATTTTTGTGCAATTTGACGTCGCTGCGGTGGAAAACCAAGGGAAAATGCAGCTCATTTGCAGCTCCTTGCGACGCAGCCCCAAAATTCGTGGCGACGCAGCTCCTGCAAGTGCAGCTCCTTTGTGCGTCGATGCAGCTCATTGCAGCTCATTTGCAGCTCATTTGAACTTCCACCGAGAACACGTTGATGCGTGACGTAGAGGAGGGGAGAAAGCGGGGCGACGAGGGGCGGAGCGGTAATCCTACTAAACCTATCGGAATAGTAGGAATGTTCACAATTCGTTCATAAATTTTCGCCGTTATAACGGTAGAAATTTGTTACAAGAATGTGAACAAGTCAACACATTTAACTTGCTTTAGCACAAAAAAGCGGTGAAGTATTCCTACCTCACCGCTCGGTTTTAGAACACATAGAATGTGTGTCTCATTTTCTTATGCTGTCGGCAACACTTTGCGAAAATTTCTTTCTCAATCATACAATCCTCGATACCTGTATGACTTTCAACAAAGTTGTTGTCACCTGTGATATACCTATAAATGACTTCTGCTTTCATCTGCGGTCTGGGGGTTTTGTTGCGTGTCATATAGCCATTTTCTTGACAGAAGCGGATATATGTTTTCTGTTTGCAAATCGTGTCAGCCGCCATTTGCAGAGTGTCCCACCATTCCACATGACGCTTGAAAAATGAATTGTAGTGAAACAGTCGGCTTGTGTGGTTTGTCGCTCGGCAGTCAAAGTTTGCATTATGAGCGACTACATCTGAAATATCCCACTTATCAAGGAGGGCATTTACTATCTGTATAATCTGCTCCCATGTAGCAAGTCTGCGTTTACCCTCTCTCAAATCTGCGTGATACTGTGGAAACTTGTTTGCATAGTAGGCAGTCGCCGCCTGTTCTGCCATTCCGATGAATGTGTCGTGGACTACAAAGCTATACTTTGCGTATACTTTTCCTGTCCTGTCGATGACGGCAAAGCCAATGTCATAGACAATAGGCTCGTCAAATCCATTGAAAGTCTCTGTGTCAACAATCAGAAACAACTTTCTGCGGATTAACTTTCCGTTTACTGTTACCATTGATTTATATTCCTTTCTGTATAAGGGGTTAGTTTAGTCTCTCCCTTATGACATTATTATTATAACACACTTTGCGGATTTTGTCAAGGGGTTTGAGAAAATTTTTTCATTTAATCAATTCACACTTTGTCCATAGTTCTGTAATATTTTTGTACCGTTATAACGGAAGGAATTTGTGAACGAAATATGAACGGGAACGGATGTTCAGTCCGTTCCCTTTTGTTAATTATGTTTCATCTCCGAGAATCTGCTGTCTCTTTTCGGCTTTTGCCTTTGCTCTCTCCTCTCTTGCTTTCTTGTCCTTTGCGGCTTTCTCTTCCTTTTTGCGTTTGTTCTCCTCTGCCTTTGCCTTTGCCTGCTCTACCTTGCGAGTGTATTCTTCTTCTTCTCTCACTCTCTCATAAGGCTGAAAGACTTTGCCGGAACTCTCCACCACACGAACATCAAAGTCCTTTGCCACTACTTCAATAGTACAGCAAACTTCTCCGTCTGTACCGTCTGCGAGTGTGCGAGTACCCAAGCAAACAGCGAACATATTTCCGTCCACCTGTGAACTCTGCTCTGCTCCGTACTTTTCAGCGAGAAATTCTTTCAAATCTGAGAGAAGAATTTCCCTTGCCTTGTCCTTTGTGGGATTTGAACCCTTTTTGCATTCATTGAAATCGTACATAATATCATTCCTTTCTATACTCTCTTTAGAGTATACCTTATTATAACATATTCTCTGCGGTTTGTCAAGTGGTTTGAGAAAAGTTTTTGATTTAATTAATTCATAGTCTTGTAATATTTTTGCACCGTTATAACGGTAAGAAATTGTTACAGAAATGTGAACAAAAAGTGGGCGGCTTTTCGCCGCCCTGTCAAATTACTTGACAATATAAATATCAATGTGACTGCTGTTGCCGTAGCGTGTTCTGTTTCTTACTCTCTGTCTTTCAAGAGTGCCGTCTTTCACAAGGTCGTCCAGTGCGGCAAGAACGGCATAACGCCCTGCACCCTCGTGGTCACGTCTGACCTCATTCCAAATGCGTGAAGCGGACTGGAGTGTGAGAACGTCACCGCTGTGGCAGTTGTCGGCGATATATTCCTTTACGGTTTCAACGTTGGTTTCGTTGTGTCTTGCCCTGTCGTTACGCTCGGACTGACTGCAAATCTGTCTTGCAAGTTCAAGGATTTCGTCCTCTCCCTTACCTCTCATATCTCTTGCGATTTCGGTGATAGACTTAATATCGTCCTCACGGAGACAACGCTGACGGTCGATAGCCTTGATGTGAAGTTCCTCGATATTGATTGTGATAGCCATAATAATAATTCCTTTCTGGTTTTTCAGTCTATCCTTGACTTCATTTACTCTGTAAGGTTTTCGTTTCCCTTACTGTGATTATATTATACCATACTTTATCGGATTTGTCAAGGGGTTTTTGAAAATTTCTTGAAAATTTTTTCATTTAACTTATTCATAATTCCGTAATAAATAACGTCCGTTATAACGGTAAGAAATTGTGAACAAAAAGAACGACGGCATTTCGCCGCCGTCCTTGAAAGGAATTGTGAAGATGTCAATTTGTTAAATGCTTTATCGTCATAGCGATATTGAGTGTGAGGAAAATGCCGTTGATGAGGGCGGCAGAGAGCGTCTTGTTTCTGATACTGTCAATAAGTCCGATTGAACTTGACACAACGAAACAGGGAGCTGACCAATTGCTACCCACATAGCAGAGGGCGGCAGCGAGTGAACACATATAGATTGTGGCATAGTCGATTTTTCTCAATTTCATAGTAACTTTTCCTTTCATCGTGAGTAATACACTTTCTTGTTGTTATGGTCTACAATAACAGTGCCGTCATTGTCTACCAGTCCGAGAACGATTGCTCTTGCTTTCATTATGTATTCTGTTTCCCTTGTGGGAGAGATACACGGAGGGCGAATGATTATCTCATAATCGGGATAATACTTTCTGAATGTTACACTTAATTCATTCCAGTCCATAACATCAATTCCTTTCTGTTCCCTTTGGAACAATTATATTATACCATACTTTCTACGATTTGTCAACCCCTTTTTGAAAATTTTTTCATTTAACTTATTCATAGTCTTGTAACTATTTTTACCCGTTATAACGGTAAATAAATGTGAACAAATTATGAACGAAAGGTGGGGCGGTATTCCTACCGCCCCGATATGATTACTCCGAAAGGAGAGAGGTAATCTTTTTGTCAATTTCTTTAATCAATGCCCTTGCTTCTTCATCTTCATTGTAAGCGTTAGCAAACATTCTTGTCTCAACAGTTCTTTCGCTTCTTACTTCATATCTGTTTGTGATGTATGAATGATTAGGAGTTGACTTTTTGCGGATAAAGTAAACAAGGTTTTCGCCGTTTGCAATACTGCGATGATAGAAATGTCCTACGCAGTTATGTTGCATATTGCCCTCGTCTGTAAAGTCCTGTAAAGTTTTCGGTACGACAATGACAAAAGTATCGTTTGAAAGTTCCTCGATAGTGCGGATTTTATTTTCATTGTTGATAATTTTATCTTCCCATACCTTTTGTGCATTAGCAACAATATGGTCGATATTCCATTTGAAAGTTCTGTCAGTGTTTAACAGTTCTTCCCAATTTTCAGGGCGGCACTCGTTTCTCCACTCATTCCAACCCCTATTTCTGAGAAATCTGTCAATGAAAGTTGTCATTTCGCTTTTGAGATGCCACGAAAGTGACTTGATAGAGACTTTCAGAATTTTGTTGAATTTGTGACGGAGTGCGGCACTCATTGAGAAATAGCACTCTTTGTAAGTATCACTATACTGATAGTAAGGTGAGTTTTCAGTTCCGAAAAGAAGTTCATAGACTTCTTTATCCTCTTGTGTCATTCTCTTTAATGCCATTTCTCTTTTATATTCGGTGAGACTTGGCATTGTCGGCATTTTCTCATTGTCTTTCAGCCACTTGATAAAACCTTTCGGGCACTCGTCAGCGAGTTCACTGCAATAGTGAATAGTACCGAGAATTTCGGGATTGTTGATGAAAAGTTCTACCTTATTCAAGTTACTTCTTACACCGCTTTTGCTGTTAGACAGTAAAGCATTGAAAAGCAGTTTCGGGATAATACCCGAAAAAGCATTTTCAGACAGGTGATAATCACCAATAGGGAAACGCTGAATGTCTCTGCCAGTATAAGAGGTGAAAGACAGGTGAGCCATATCGAAAATGACAGGCTTGCCCTTGCCCTCGATAGTTACGGTAACAGTAAGACCGTTCTTCTCAATTCCAGTAATGTTGTAAAATCTCGACATAGTAATCAATTCCTTTCCGTTTTTAAGTCTTTCGTGACTTTGTTGTGTAGTTCTCTTGACTACATTGTTATTATACCATATCTGAAACGATTTGTCAATACCTTTTTGAAAATTTTTTCATTTAACTTATTCACAATTCGTTCACAATTTCGTAACATTTATCTACCGTTATAACGGAAAGAATTTGTGAACAAAATATGAATAAGTTTGGGGCGGTATTCCTACCGCCCCAGTGGGTTTAGTCCTCGGTGTCCTCGGTGGTGTTCTCGGTGTCCTCGGTGGTAACTGCTGTGTAGCCGTTGACCTTTCTGCCCTTACCGCCGACCTTGTAATCATCGACCTTTGAGAACATACCCTCTTCAATGCCGACAGCCATAACAGGAGTAATCTTGGCGGTCTTAATGTCGGGGTACTCAGCGGAAATGAGAGTGACAATCTCACTTGCGGCATAGGTGACGTTCTTCTTCATCTTGGACTTGATGACCTCGGCGATAGCAAGGTTAGCGGAACGGTTCTCAGCGGACTGCTCAGCACGTTTGCCGTTCTTCTTCTCGGCACTTGCAAGCATTTCCCTTGCCTTTGCCTTAACCTCGTCATTGATAGTGCCATTGATAACAGCAGTAAGCATTTCCTTTGTAGTCATAGTATTTTCCTTTCTGGTTTTTCGGTCTGTCCTTGACCTATTTAGTATTCAGTATCGGTGTTCCTTACCTTTACTGTACCTATATTATACCATAGAATTTTGGATTTGTCAAGGGGTTTTCAAAAATTTTTTCATTTAATTTATTCATAGTTTTGTAATAAATATCTCCCGTTATAACGGTGAATAAATGTGAACAAAATGTGAAGCGGCTTTCGCCGCCTCACTTTACCCTGTTAAAGCGATACCCTTTTCGTCTGCAAAATTTTTTAACAATCTCCACGCTACACACGGTTTCCAGTCAATTTTTTTATGAGCAGATAGAGCAGTTAAAAGAATTAAGTATTCGTCCATTACGTCAGCAAGTCCAGTATGTTCTTCTTCATAGTCAAGATTACCAGTTAAATATTTTATCACGATTTCTGCCTTTGTCATTACGTTTCCTTTTTCGGTGATAAAGCCGTGAGCCTTGCAAAATTCAAC
Organism: Candidatus Fimenecus sp.; assembly: GCA_045595185.1. GTDB lineage: Bacteria > Bacillota > Clostridia > Oscillospirales > Acutalibacteraceae > Fimenecus. The sequence goes on from JAZNZX010000038.1 coordinate 153,053, forward strand.
ATACTGTTTTGTTAAAAGTCTTGTGTAAACGATACCGCTGATAATATCGCAGTATTCAAGATTGAGAGCCATAAACTTTTCAACGCCCAAAAGTCGCTTGATACTGCCTTTATCGAAATTGACGTTATAAGCGAAAAGCCTTTTGACCTTAAAATTTTGAACGTCAGCGGTGAAAATGTCAGCGAATTTTTCGGGGGATATGGGCTGATATTTTCTTTTGTGTTTAGGGAGTTCAATGTCTTTTAAGATTTCCTCAACGTTCTTTTTTGTCATTTCCTCAGCGGAGCGACTGTTGACCATTGAAACGATATTTTCCCAAATGCAAGGGAGTAGAGCGAATGAACGCTTACGGTATACATTGCCGTATAAGTCAGCGACTATGTAACCAACATTATACGGACGGCAAGTAGAATAACCCTCAACGTCAAGTACGATAATTTTTTCACGCTTTGAAGTCATTAAACTTGCAACACTACCGAAAAGATTTTTGATTTTATACAATGCACATCATTCCTTTCTGTACCTCTACGGTACACCTATATTATATCACAACTTTGTCAATTTGTCAATACCTTTTTGAAAATTTTTTCTTTTAACAAATTCACAATTCTGTAACCAATATCTTCCGTTATAACGGTAATAAATTATGAACAAAAAATGACGGCGGATTTCTCCGCCGCCTTTTGTTTATTTATTTTCCTTCGCCGCCTTTCGTGCTTCTCTTGCCGCTTTATCCTTTGCCGCCTTTTCCTCTTTTTTCCTCTTGTTTTCTGCCGCCTTTTCCTCACGTTCACGGACTTTCTTTTCGTATTCGTCGCCCTCGATAAGTCGTTCATAAGGCTGGAAAACCTTACCAGAACTTTCCACAACTCTTACATCATAATCCTTTGCGACAACCTCAACAGTTACACACACTTCGCCCTCAGTGCCGTCAGCAAGTGTTCTGTTACCGACAGCAACAGCAAGCATATTGCCGTCAACTTGTGTCAAGGTATCCTCACCGTAGCGATTGTGGAGATACTCGATAAGGTCAGCAAGTACAATTTCTCTTGCCTTATCCTTGACAGGGTTGCCCTTTTTGCACTCATTAAAATTGTATGCCATAAGCACCATTCCTTTCTGTACCTCTACGGTACACCTATATTATATCACATCTTGATTGATTTGTCAAGGGGTTTTCAAAAATTTTTTCATTTAACTTTGTAATAATTTCCTCCCGTTATAACGGAAGGAATTTGTGAACAAATTATGAACAAAGAGGGGATTGCTCCCCTCTCCGTTATCCCTCGAATTTTGTTAAAATTTCTTTCAGAATGTCAGTCACACTTTTTTCGTCAGTCACCTTGTATGCTGTTCTGTTTTTGCCGTTCTCCCATACCTTGATAACATCTGAATTATCGTCTATCAAAATGTCATTTTGTGTACGGTTTTTAATAGCTTGCTGTTTTGGTGTGCCGTACTGCTGATAAACGAAACTCTCACAAAACGGTAAATTTTCTTTTGTCCACCGTCTTTTCGTTTCTTCTGTCTGTACTTCAAATTCGGGGGTTGCTGTCATACTTCCCCAAGTGATAACACCAAAACGGACACCATAACGCATAAGGGTTGCGGCGATTTTGTAAAGTTCATCATCGAACATTCTGCTACCTTGTGAATAAACTGTTACATCTTCACTTCTCAATCTCTCTAACCAGTTGAAAACACCATATAGATTGTAAGTAGTACCGTCAAGGTCAAAATAGATTTTTATACTCATTTACTTCATTCCTTTCTGTACCTTTAGTACACCTATATTATATCACATTCGGCGGCATTTGTCAAGTCTTTTTTGAAAAGTTTTTTATTTAACTTATTCATATTTCTGTAATAAATATCGTCCGTTATAACGGTGAATAAATGTGAACAAATTATGAACAAAATGCGGCGGTCATTTCTGACCGCCAGTCATTTTTATTCCTTTGCTTTGAGCAGTTCGGTAATCTTTTCGTCAATAATTTGAATCAATTTGATTGCTTTGCTGTCGTTGTTGTCTCTATTGTTTATCATTCTTGTTTCAACTGTTCTGCGGCAACAAATGTTATAACGATTTGTAATATATGAGCGGTTTGGACTTCCTTTTTTACGGATAAAGTAAATAAGGTTGTCGCCTGCGGCAATGCTGTCGTGATAGTAAGAACCTACACAGTTATTCTGCATTTGTCCCTCTTTGGTGAAATCGTCCATTGTTGACGGTACAATGATAACAAAATCATCGTGCGGAATTTCCGTGATACTGCGGATTTTTTCCTCATTAGCAAGGATTTTGTCATTTCTTGCTTTGTCTCTCTGTTCTTCGCAAGTGTGCATATTATAGCGGAAATCTCTGTTACCGTCAAGCTGTTCAATCCAATTTTCGCCCCATACCTGTTTACCGTTTCTTCTGTTGATGAAGAAATTATACCAAGATGATAAATCATCATACATATTCCAAGTAAAGCACTTGATTGTTGCTTTGAACATCTGACGGAATTTCTGACGGAGCAGAGTGTTTTCCTCATTCAACCACCAGACAATAAGCCTGTCATTGATACCGAAACCAGTACGGAGTTTTTCATAGACCTCTCTGTCCTCTTTAGTCATTTTGTTGATAGCCTGTTCATTCTGAAATTCGGAAAGTGTATCAACTGAAATGTATTTGCCGTTATCCCTTACCCACTTGACATATCCCTGCGGACACTCATTAGGAAGTCTGTACGGATTTTGAATAAGGTCAAGGACTGCAATATACTGTTCCAGTCTGCGAAATTCAGCACTCAGACCACACTCAATTCGGTCGTGAACAGTAGCGATAGCCCACCGCTCACCCTCACTTACATTGCCGATTGTACAGGACTGCGGAAAGTGTTTTACTGTTCTACCAGTGAATGAAGTGAGTTCACCAGTATTGCAGTTATACTTGATAGGATTAGGACGGTCATTCAGTGTAATGATAATTACACTTCCCTCTTTTGTGATACCAGTCATAAAATGTTCTGCCATAAGTAATCATTCCTTTCTGTTCCCTTTGGAACAATTATATTATACCATAACTTTTGAAGTTTGTCAAGGGGTTTTTGAAAAATTCTTGAAAATTTTTTCTTTTAACTAATTCACACTTTGTTCACAATTTCGTAACATTTGTGTACCGTTATAACGGTGAGAAATTATGAACAAAAAATGAACAGGGGAGGGGAGCGGTATTCCTACCGCTCCCATAGGCTTACTCTGTTTCGGCTTCCTCTGTTGCCGCCGTGAGCTTCTTGTAACCGTTCTTCTTTCTGCCTTTGCCGCCCTCTTTGTATTCGGGATTGATTTCGATAAGTCCGTCCTCTTTGGCTACTGCCATAACGGAAGCGATTTTGTTCTTTGTGACTTCGGGGTGAGCGGCGGAAATGAGGGGGAGCAGTTCAGCGGCGGAATACTCCGTACCGTCAGCCATAACTGCCACGATTTCAGCGGCGAGTGCGGCATTTGCGGAGCGGTTTTCTGCGGTTGCTTCGGCTCTCTTTGTGTTCTTCTTCTCTGCGGCGGCGAGCATTTCAGTTGCCTTTGCCTTGACTTCATCGGTGATTTCGCCATTGATAACAGCATTGAGCATTTCTTTCGTAGTCATAATAAACTCCTTTTCTCCGTTTGGTGAGTGCGGCTCTCATTGATTGTATTCAGTAGGGTTTCCGTTTCCCTTACTGTACCTATATTATATCATATCTTTTCTTTTTTGTCAATACCTTTTCAAGAAAAATATTGCACAAAGAATAGGGGTTGAATTTGTGCATAATGACGGAGCAGGCGGCTGTTGAAAGTGTTGAAAGATTGTAATAAGTTTTTCCCGTTATAACGGTAAGAAATTGTTACAGAAATATGAACAGAAGCGGCTTAGAAAGCCACTTCTGATTTTCTACCGATTGTAGAGTCTACCACATCTATCCATTCTGTATACCAGTCGGGTATCCAATCTACTTTGTAGAATGAGCAGAAGTCTTTTGTAATTCTGACAACCTCACGGAACACTCTCTGCAATTCTTCATCGTCTTTGCAGTCGAAAGAATGAAACTGCTCCCAGTCATCATCATCAGTAAAGCCGAACTCTACCACCATACCGCCGTCATCATCTCGGAAAGCCTTTACAAGTGCGGTAAGTCTGCCGCAACAAATGTAATCATCTTCACCGATTAGAGCAAGAGGAACATTCTGTTCATAGATTAAAGCACTGTATTTAAGCCCCTCACAGCGATAGTAGTTAAGCATTGTACTCTACCCCTTTCAGAAAACCGTCAAGCACTTCATCGTCAATGACCTTTGTGGTGTTGTTTGTAACCAGTACAGCGACGATGTTACCAGTAAGGTGTCCGTAAACGTCAACCTCATTAGCAACCTTTACCCAATGTGCGTTCATCAGTCGTAAATCCTCACCGCCACAAACGTGAGTGAAGCGATAGCCGACAGGCATAGCAATTAACATTCCGATAGCCATAATATCAATTCCTTTCTTTAGGACTTCTCTTGTCCTTTTCTATATATATTATATCACATTATTTCTATTTTGTCAAGACCTTTTTGAAAAATTTATTTTTTAACTAATTCATAATTTTGTAACCTTTTTGTACCGTTATAACGGTGGATATTTGTGAACAAAATATGAACAAAAGAGGGGCGGCTTTCGCCGTCCCTCACGCTGTTAGTCCTCGACAACTTCTTCAATTACAAAGTTTTCGCTGAGTTCGATAACCTTTTTTGTATCGTAGTTGTATGCCTTGTCTTCATCGACCTTGATGTAGAGTGTGTCCCAGTCGATGAACCTTGCACCGATACCGAGTTCGCCGAATGTGGGCAGTTCGTACTCGTCTTCATCGTCCCAGTCATCGTCCTCGTCTTCATCGTCCCAGTCCTCGTCTTCATCGTCCTCGTCCTCGTAAGTACCGAGAACATAGTCGGGAACGTCCTCACCGATTGCCCTTGCGTAAGCGATAGCGATGCCGACCTCTCTGTCGTAGCTGTCAGTAGGATTGCACTTTGCAACGCCGATAAGCGGCTCGTCAACGCTGTCAGCATAAGCCACGATGATAGTGTTACCTACACCGATAGCACCGATGTTGAGAGGGTTCTTCTTCTCGTCAGCGTAGAAGTCCTCCGTCATAGACTTTACCCAGTCAGCCTTTGCCTTTGCGATTGCGTTGTTAGCGATTTCCTTTGCGTTCATAGTAGTAATTCCTTTCTGGTTTTTAAGTGTTGTACTCGTCACTGTTTTGATTTATTCAGTAGGGGTTTCCCTTACTGTACCTTTATTATACCACACTTTTTTGATTTTGTCAAGACCTTTTTGAAAATTTTTTCTTTTAATTTTCTCTGCCCTTTAGTGCGGCGGTTAAGTGCCTTTGCCTTAACTCTGATATTATTATACCATATCAATTTGAATTTGTCAAGTCTTTTTTGAAAAGTTTTTTATTTAACCAATTTATATTTCTGTAATAAATATCGTCCGTTATAACGGTAAGAAATTGTGAACAAAATTACACTTCACTACATTAAAGCAGTGAAGCGATTGCAACGATAGCCGTCGGCAAATATACAAACAAATAACCAATGTCGGCAATAATTAAAAACATTAAAAAGAACATATCTTTATCACGCTTAAAATTTTTGAATGTATGTATATTTGCAAAAGTCATACAAATTCCAAAAACAACGGCGGCGGTAATTACGAAAATTGTATCAGCCATACTCATTTGATAACCCCTTTAATATCCTTTGCAGTATACCGTATATTCTGTATCTGTCATACCTATTCTAATATCATCGAGTTTGTTGAGTTTATCCAACTCTCTGTCAAGCAGTCCTCTCTGACGGTCATTCAGTTTAGTGTATGAAATATAGATAGTGCCTGTTGCTTTTTCGCAGTCCCAGTCGAGAGTGAAAGTTGTATCGCCACCCCAACTAAGAAGCCACATACAAAATTCTCTAAATGCTGTCCAGTGATTATTCATAAAATCAATTCCTTTCATTAGGACTTCTGTCCTTTACTGTAATTATATTATACCACATTCACGCTGACTTGTCAATACCTTTTTGAAAATTTTTTCATTTAACTTTGTAATAATTTCCTACCGTTATAACGGTAATAAATTGTGAACAAACTATGAATAAAAATGGCGGTCTTTCGACCGCCTAAAATCAGATGATAATAATATTGTGCTGTCGGCTTGCTGTCTTTTTCATATCATCGTCATTGACTTCTGCCTTGCTGTTTGCCTTTGCAGTTGCAAGAGTTTCGTCAATAATGTCAATAACATTATCAGGGAAAACAGTATGCGGAATACAATCGTCAATGATAGTCAGGAGAGTTTCAGTTGTCACCTTTGAAGTGTTAATGCCGAAATACTGACCGTATTCAGAAAGAATATTAGTAACGCAGTTTTCTCTTGCTGTACCCGAAATTGCAGAAACATTTACAACGGAAAAGCGGCGAGTGAGTGCTTTATCTGTTGCAATATACTGTTTGTATTCGTCAATGGTAGTAGCACCAATGCAACGAATTTCCCCTCTTGCAAGTGACGGTTTCAAAATCTGTCCTGCACTGATTGCACCCTCTGCGTTGCCGATAGAATTGAGAGAGTGAATTTCATCAATGAAAACGATAATGTCTTTGTTCTTCTTTACCGTTTCCATAACCGCCTGTAATCTTTCTTCAAAGTCACCACGGTATCTTGCACCGCTGACAAGAGAATTAAGTGACAAGTCATAGATAACAGGGGTATGCGGATTGCCTGTTGTAAGACGTTCATTGACAAACTTTCTTGCAAGTTCTTCAACAATAGCAGTTTTGCCGCAACCTGCTACACCGATAAGGAGTGGATTAGGTTTAGTTCTTCTGAGAAGAATAGTAGAAATTTCAGCGACTTCCTTTTCTCTGCCGTATGTCATAGCAAGTTCACCGTTAAGGGCAAGCAAGTTGAGATTGCGAGAATATTTGGAGAGAAATTCGTTTTCATTATTCATTCTGCGGAGTTCTCTTGCATATTCTTCCTTGTTGAGTTCTTCTTCTGTTGGTGCATTAGGGTTTTCAGTGGATAGCTGATTTTCAGCGTAGATAAGACCGTTTTCCTCTACCCAATAATGAGGAGTATCGAAATTTCCGCACCGTCTTTTGATAGTCAGAAGCATACCGTTTGGAGCATAGACGTTATCGCCTACCGAATAGCGATATTCAAATTTGTTTTCAGCCATAGTAATCAATTCCTTTCTGGTGTTTCAGTCTGTCCTTGACTTCTGTATTTATTATACCATAAAAGAAACTGTTTGTCAATACCTTTTTGAAAAGTTTTTTATTTAACTAATTCATAGTCTTGTAATAAATAATATCCGTTATAACGGTAAATAATTATGAACAAAATATGAACGCAAAGCGGCGGCTATTGCCGCCACCCGCTTATGGTTTAATCATTGAATTTGCATACAGTCGGTTGATATGTGGTCTATCCTCTGCGACATAATCGCAGAGAAGTCTGACCGCTTTGCCGTTCGCTCTTGCCTTTTTTATTTCCTTTTCCGCTTTAAGGAATGAGAATGTGTGGCATAAACATTCAACAACCTTGTTATTAAGCGTAGTAACAACATAATACATTAGTCGTTACTCTTATTATGGGACTTAGGGAGGAAACTCCACACGATGTAGGCGATAAGTGCGATAAGAGCCGCCTGCCACGCTTCCCACGCACCAATAGCACCAAGTTTGCAGAGTGCCCACATAACGATTGCTGTCGCTCCGAAGCATACACCATAGCCAATAGCAATGGCAATGATGAAAATGAGACAACCTGCTCCCACGAGTTTTCCTGTTGAATACTTATTTCTCATAATAAATTCCTTTCTGGTTTTCTGGACTGTCCTTGTCCTTTACTGTAACTATATTATATCATAAAGAGGGGTAAATGTCAATAGTCATATTGCACAAAGTTTGGCGGCGAATTTTGTATAGTTTGCCGAATAGTTTTGTAACCTTTTTCTACCGTTATAACGGTAAATAATTATGAACAAAGTTAAAAGGAAAACGGAGCAGGGAAACTGCTCCGCTTTAGTGCTTTAGCGTACAACAACGTACTCATTGCCCTCGCTTGTGTAGACGTTGCCGTCATTGTAGCAGTAAGCGTGGTTGTTGTCAACCTTGATATAACGCTTGCCGTCGTGTGTGAACTGCGTACCGATAGCGACTTCCTTAAACGGTGTGCCGTCGTGGAGAACGTAGTCGGGAACTGCCTTGCCGTTTGCCCTTGCATAAGCGATTGCAAGACCTGTTGCAAGGTCGAAAACGTCAGACGGATTGCACTTAGCAACGCCGATTTTGGGCTTGTCGGTATTGAGATACACGACAGAAACCTGTCTGCCGACAGCGATAGCACCGACAGTTGTGGGGTTGGCTGCTTCTGCCGCCATAAGTGCAGTTACCATTGCAGAAATCCATTCATTCTTCTTTTTCATTGTACTCATAATAATACTCCTTTTCTCCGCTTTTGCGGAATTAAATTTTATTCAGTCGGGGTACTTTCTCCGTTCCCCTTACTGTACTTATATTATATCACATCTTGATTGATTTGTCAAGAGTTTTTTGAAAAATTTATTTTTTAACTTATTCATATTTGTGTAATAAATAATGACCGTTATAACGGTAATAAATTATGAACGGGCGGCGAACCGCCCATTCCTTTACCATACACAAGTAATTTTGTATTGACTGTCGTATGTTACTTCTATATCAGTTTCAAATCCTTCATTGCGGAAATAGTCAACAATATACTTTGTATTGTAATTATCGTCAATATCAATCCATATTTTGGCGGAATGATAACGCTGTTTTGCAAGACGTTTAATTTTTCTTTTAAGATATTTAATTATTTTCTGCTCTTGTCTCATATCCTTTTCCGCCTTTTCTGTTATTTGTCTGATTTCTTCAATGTATTTCATAACATCAATTCCTTTCTAACTGAAACTCATAACGGAACTGCACAAAGTCAGTTTCCTTTTTACACCACGGACAATACATTGTCTTAATATGTCCGTCTGGTGTTCTTCTTGCACTGGATTTATATGCAGTCATAACCGCATTACATTCAGTACACTTAAACCGTCTCTCTGTTACATCTCTCTTTCTCATGATAAACACGCTCCTTATGCTTATTCTTGCTTTCCTTTCGAGTGAGGGGGTTGATAGACCAAGTGTTGCGGAACTGGCTGTAATATGCTTTGCGTTCCTTTTTGGTCATAGTTTTTACCTCTTTCATCGGGGTATCACCTTTCCTTTCTGTAACTATATTATATCACAAACAGGGGTAAATGTCAAGCAAAACATTTTCAACAAAGTGGGGTGAGTTTTGGTGAAAATGACGAAAACATTTACTGGGGTTGCTGTAATATTTTTGTAACAATTTTCTACCGTTACAACGGTAAGAAATTATGAACAAACTTTTAATGAGGAGCAGGCGGCTTTCGCCGCCCGTTGCTTACAGTGATACATTTATGTAAAAGATTTGTGGTAATGTGTTAAAGATGTTAGTGGTAAGGGAATGATTGAAGAATGGTGCAAAGATGTTGAAGAATGTATCTGACTGACTTCTTTTCTCTGCAATAATTTTGTTAATATCATTGAAAGAGTAAACACTGTTATCTTCTTCATCATTGAGAATGAGAATGTTCATACCTACGATTTTGGTATTATCATCAATCTCCCACACATAGTTGAGAAGCACTTCTTCATCTCGTTCATCTTCTAACCACTGGCAGTAGAGTTTCTCAAACTCCTGAGAAGTAAGTTTGTAACCGAAAACAAAACCGTGAATGTTATTCATAAAATCAATTCCTTTCGTTGGACTTCTGTTCTTTACTGTAATTATATTATACCACAAAAGAAATGATTTGTCAAGTGTTTTCTAAAAATTTTTTCTTTTAACTTTGTAACAATATTCTGCCGTTATAACGGTAAGAAATTATGAACAAAGTATGGGGCGGCAACCGCCCCGACTATCACTCTACTTTGACAACCTTTTCTGCGATTTGTGTTTTGATTGGTCTGCGGTTATCATCAAGAGCAACCGCCCATTTACCTGTCATACCATTTCTTGTATCAGGAAGCCAACCGATGAAAACAAGAATATGATTTTTGTTAAGGGAGCTGATAAACTTGTCACCGTTTACAAGTTCCTCTCTCGGAATGGAGTTCGCCCAATCAGGGACAACCTCGTGATTGTATTTCGCCCACGCAATAGCCACACCGATACGGGCACTGAATTCCTCTCCAATGCGGCATTTTGCAGTAGCAGAACGCTTTGTAGCAGTGTTGAAAATTGTTGTCTCTCTTGTGATAAGGTCACAGTTGATGAAGAAGTTGCCGACATAAGCGTTCAAATTAGTGGACAGACGGCTTCTTCTGTCGTGAAGCATAACATTCATATCTATCCACGGTCTTTTCTTGTTAGGCAGTACCTGAGCAAAGCTGTCAAGTCTACTATCAACCCACGCTTCAAATTCCTTTTTATCCATAATCAATTCCTTTCTGGTGTTTGGGATTTTCCTTTCCCTTTTCTGATTATATTATACCACAAAATGTAGCTCTTGTCAAGTAGAAAACTCAGCTCATTTCGCAGCTCCTTTTATGCAAAATGCACAGCTCATTGCAGCTCACAGCTCCGCTGGGAGATACAGCCCACAGCTCGCCGCAGGTCACAGGTCGCAGGGCATAGCTCCGCCGAGGACTAATTCACCGCTTTAGTCCCCTAAAATCCACTCCTTTTACAAGGGCATTATAGCACACCAATGTGATAGCCGTGTGATAGAAATGTGAAAATTGTGTGAAAATTTTCATTTAACTTATTCATAGTTTGTTCACATCTTTCTCCCGTTATAACGGTGAAAAATTGTTACAGAATTATGAACACGTTAATAAATAAAACAAGGGCGGATTTCTCCGCCCATTGCTTTACAGTGTTGCATCTGCGATTCTTACAACCACAATGCCGTTTGGCGTACCGAGAGTATAAACATAGTCGCCGTCCTCTGCAATGCCCCAGTTGCTCATTTCGTGGTATCTGAAACCGAGTTTGAAAAGATAGTGGATAAGATAGATGAAAATGTGCTGATTCTTTTTGTTCTTGATAACATCAATGATAACTGTGTTACCTCTTTTCTGTGTGGTAATTCTACTATCAATAGTAAAATCCTCAATAAAAGTGTTTGCAACCTCAAAAGCCATTACCATATTTGCGTTCATAAAAACACGCTCCTTAAAATTTATTTTCGGGGTATTCTTTCCCCACTATTATTGTACCACATTTCAAGTAAAATGTCAACCCATTTTAGAAAAGTTTTTATTTTAATTTATTCATAGTCTTGTAATAATTTTCTTCCGTTATAACGGTAAAAACTTATGAACGAAATGTGAACAAAATGTGGCGGTCATTTCTGACCGCCGTTCATTTTACATTTCAACCTCACCCTCACCGACAATTCTTTTCATATCATAATAGTGCAAATCGGGAGCGTACTCTTTAAGGAAATAGCCGATTTGCTTTCTTGTAGTTGCGGAATAAGTACCGGTACACTCCACAAAACGATGACCGTTGCGGTTAGTGATGAAAATAACCGCCGTGCTGTATGATACAAATGTAATGCGGTCGCCCTCTGTGAGTACATAGCACTGTGCGTATTTGTGGTTTTCAAGTCTCTTTTTCATAACAAAACACCTCATTATAGAATATAGTATGTAGTGGTTCGGGAGCCGTTCTCCCTCTCTCACTATATATATTATACCACATTGCAAGCGATTTGTCTATTGGCAAAATGCACAAAGTTTGAGTGTTGAAACTGTGCAGTTTGACGGCGGCACTGTTCATAGTCTGTTCACATTTATTTGCCGTTATAACGGTGAGAATATGTGAACGAAATATGAATAAGTTAAGGGAGCGAACTTAATCGCTCCCCTTTAGTTAATTCTTTTTCTTTTCTTCCTCTCTCATTGCCTGCATATCAGCACGGGCGGCTTTCCTTGCCTGTGCCCTCTCCCATAAAGCCCTCATATACTTCTGAAATTCCTCTTTTGTCAGTCCGTATGTGCCTTTTCTGTTTTTTACCATTACCATAGTAAACACGCTCCTTTAATTAAATAAAATATTAAATATATTCCAATCCGCATAAATCGGATTTGGTGTCATTGTGTTGTGTAAGTCGGTATCAATAACGCTTGCTACTAACCATATAAAGAAAAGCCAACCTATTGCACCGATGATAAATTCTGCTAAATGCTTTTTGTTTAATCTTCTTTTCATTGTTCTGCACTCCATTCTATAAGTCGGGGATTGTATTTCTTTTTCCCTCTATATATATAATACCACATTTCAAGTCAAAAGTCAAGTAAAACATTTTCAACAATTTTGCTCTTTTTATGTGCAACTTGCACAACTACCTGTTCATATTCTGTTCACATTTATTTGCCGTTATAACGGTGAGAATTTATGAACAAATTATGAATAAGTTTCAGTGCTTAACTAAGCACTGAAACCTTTTCTTCAAATGGATTGATTTCAATAGTCACGTTGTCCATTGTATCATCTGCAAATTCAAGATAGATATTTGCTGTGGTGATTTCATCAACTGTCAACTCATATTTGCGGCACGGTTCATCGTTGACAAAATCAAACTCCCAGTAAATACAATCAACATTATAATTCTCTGCGATAATGCTTTCAACTGTCTCACTGTCAACTGTCAACTCATTACCATATGTTACATTGTTGTTATATCTACGGAGAACGCCCACAGCATCGGCAACCGTTAAATCACCGTCACCGTTAAAGTCAAGATGTACATAGTATTCATCATTAACAACTGCCGTTAAAATGTGGTCTGCGATTTCGGGAGAAAACCAACTGTAATAATTGTCGGCAGGAGCAGGAGCGGAACTCATAGCAAGAGCAAGAAATACAGATACGATTTTCATTTAATCAAGTCCTTTCATTTAGGGATTATTCCCTTTACTATATATATTATACCATAGGGCGGCGGCGTTGTCAATACCTTTTTGAAATGTTTTTCTTTTAATCAATTCATATTTTCGTAATAAGTTTCTTCCGTTATAACGGTGAGAAAATGTGAACAAACTATTAAAAGAAAACGGCGATTACTCGCCGCTTTCCTCTCCGAAAATAGCCTTGACTGTATCGGTGCTGTATGTGTACTGCATTTGATATTCCCATTTCGGCTGTTTATCTGCGTGAAAAGTAAAAGATTTCAACGCTTGATTTATGTCATATATTTCCTGTTTAACGGTACGTCTTTCTTTTCTCAAATCTGTTAGCCGCTTGACTGCCTTTGCCCTTTGCGGTGCATTAAGCATTTCAAATTCAAGCAAGTGTAAAACTTCTTGTATTTGTCTTTCAAGTTTGGAATGTATCGGCTTTAGTTCCTCTAACCTTGCAAGCATATCTGTTTGAATTTGGCAAAGTCTCTTTGTGTATTCATTGATGTGTGTGGTATTTCCATTAGTTAAATCTTTCATAAAAACAAGTCCTTTCGTTTGGGGAGTATCTCCCTTTGATACTATTATTATACTACATAATGGGGTATTTGTCAATAGGGTAGATACATTTTTGTAGGAGTATACAAAATCCTGCGGCACGGTAACTTTTATTTGTGCAAAGTTTCTAAACGTGGGTAGAGTTTTATTTGTAAAATGAAAAAACTTTTTTAACACTTTGTTCATAATTTCGCAATAAGTTTTTTCCGTTATAACGGTGAGAAATTATGAACAGAATGTGAACGACAGACGGCGACTATTGCCGCCGTCCGTCTTTATAATGAAGTGTGTTTTGAAGATGTCATTTTTCAGTTGCAACAAGTCTGCTTGCACGAATGGTATTATAAATACCGTCAAGAACCTTTGCAAGTTCTTTCTTTGTCATACGCTCTGTAATATCTGCACAACCACCTGCTTCATTGGTTGTCTTGCACAGACGATAGCCGCCGTATGCACTCTGAATAAAATACTTGTTAGAAGTAAGACCAAGTGCATAGTTGATGTTCTCCACCTTGATATTAAGAATGTCCTTTGTAATTGCGTTCATAAATAAACAACTCCTATTCATTATATAGTGTAAAGGCGAACTGCTTCAACGGTGTGTTTACGTTCCTTTCCCTTTCCTTTACTATAACCATTATACCACAATATAATATAAATGTCAATACCTATGAGTGTAGAAGATTATCAACAATCTGGCGGCGAAATTGTGCAACCTGACGAACGACCATTCATAATCTGTTCATATTTCTTTTCCGTTATAACGGTTAGAATTTATGAACGAAATGCGAATAAGTAAAAAGGGTGAACTTAATCACCCTTTAGACTTGCGAACGGCGGCTCACTTTTGACTGTCGTTCCCTCTCCGAATGTTGCAACGGCATCGGCTAAAGCCTTTTCGTATGTGTCGCCCTCATAGTATTCCGTTGCAAACTCTTTGCCCTGTGGAGTGGTGACTATCCACCACCCCAACCATTTTTTGTTCTCGTTCATTATGCCCACCCGTCAAACACCTTTGAAAGCAGTCTGCCGTGCTTGCGAACTTCAACAGCCAACTCGTGCTTGCTGAAACCTCTCACGATACAAACCGTGCCATCCTCGAATGTGTAGCGATACCATTTAACCTTTTTCATTTAATCAAGTCCTTTCATTAGGGGTTTATCCCCTTTACTATATATATTATATCACATCAAAAGGGGTTTGTCAAGTCATAATAACTTTTTTCTACATAATGCACAAAGAAATAGAAATCATAAATAGATTTATATACAATATGCACAACGGGTATTATATATTTATATATATACATATATATTTATATATAGTTGTGTAAAATCCACAAAAACATTTTATATAAATGGGGTGGAGCTGTTCAAATTGACGGAGCAGGAGCAGCTCGGAGCAGCTCGCAAACTCAGCTAAAGATTTTACAGGTTAGGGGTAGCTAACAGGTCACAGCTCGCAGGTTACAGCTCGCTTTAACGCTGTAAAGTGAGAAAAACATTTTAGCACTTTAATGTGCTAAAGCGGGTACGCTTTAACGCTTTACCACTTTAGGGGTTTAGCACTTTAACGTGTGAAAGTGGAAAAAGTTTTAACTTGTTCACAATTTCGTAACAACTTTTCACCGTTATAACGGTGAAAATTTATGAACAAAGTATGAACGGAATGGGGTATGTTTGTTCATAAATTGTTCACAACTTTTCACCGTTATTGTTTGGTAAAATGAAAAAACTTTGTTCATAATTTATTCATAACTTTTCACCGTTAGGGGTATGGACAAACAAAAAAGAACGGGATTTTTTATAAATCCCGTTCCCGATTTTTCAGAAAAGTTTGTTTATTCCTTCTTCATTTTTCTGAATTTCTAACCAAACTTTTTGCACATAATAGCGGTCTGTAAAATCAGTTAACTTTTCAAGCAAGATTTTAACCGCCGTTTCAGTTTCACAAGAACATTTTTCATATTCCCTGTAAAGCTCCACATAGAACTCTGTTTCCATAGCTTCCCATAATGTAATACAGAGAACTGTATTGAAAAGTTTGTTTGCTATGCTGTGTGCTTGCTTACTGTATATGCCGTTATCCTCTAACCACGTTTCAAGGGCGTTCACATCTACCTCTGTTTGTGTATCCTCTGTGTAGTGACCGCCTGAAATAGCGTCTTTGTCATATGACTTATTGATTGATACCATTAAACCGTTATCATTGACCTTTAATCTAAAGTCAATGTCAAGGACTTCTGCACCGTTTTCCCTGTGATATGTGTAAAAACTGTTTGCCTGTTCAATACCCTGATATGACTGCATAACCTCTGTAAAGCTGATAACCTGTGATGTAAGCTTGCTATTTAATTTAACCATATTCATAATGATACCTCTTTCTTTAAGTTAATTGATTTACTTGTTTGTGTGTGGTGTGGGAACAAGTCCCACACCGCTTGACCTCTGTTATTCAAGGACTGTGATAAAGTCAACTATTGCCCTTGCTATCTTTGTAGCGTCTTGATAGCGTTTTTCGTCTGTTGCTACAAGATACAGATAAATCGCTCTGCTGATTTCGCTGTAGCAGTTATTTTGCATATATTCACGAATAACGCTCTTGCTGTGGATATGCTCTGCCTGTGTAAAAGTGCCTGCTTCAAGGTTGATAATTGCCTTCTTGACCATCTCAATAGTTACTCTCTTAAACATAGTATTTACTCCTTTTGTTAAATTATTTGGTTTGGTCTTGCAAGAGCCTTTCGGCTCTTGCTTAACCTCTTGCTTTTACAGTGTTACCTGACCATTGTAGAACTTAATCTCAATCGTCTTGCCGTCAATTTCAAGGTCAACGCCCTTTTTCAGCGGATTCCATTCAAGCCCGAAATACTCATACACGAGCTTTTCAAAAGCGTATCCCTTATTTCTCTGATTTTTGATTTCCTTAACTTCATCTCTTGCCTGTTCAAACTGTTCAGCCGTGAAAATCATCATTTCGGTCATATCATTGTCAGCCTGTTTTACAGCTCTATTCAATAATTCTGTATTTTTAAGGCTCATTTTGACCTCTTTTTTGTCCTTAACTTTGGACGGTTTTGCACCCATACGCTCAACACGAAATGCAGCATTTGCGGCGGAAATATTGATAACTGCCGACTGTTCAGCCGCCAACGCTCTAAACTCTGACGGAGTGAAGAACACGCCGAAAACGCCGACGCTCTTGTTATAGCCGCCCACAAGGACATAGCTATTTTCATCGTGGGTATCAATACCCATTTTCTTGAAATATTTGGAAATCATCATTCCAATTACAAAAGTGTTTTTGTTTGCCATAAAAAGACAACTCCTTTACTTTAGCCGACTAAAGCGGCTCTTATTTTCAGCCTGTGGACTTTTCCGTTCCCTTGACTGTATCTATATTATAGCACGATAGAAAAGAAATGTCAATAGCTTTTTAATAATTTTTCGCCGTTGCAATGTAAAAAAACAGTGTTGAAAACTCTTGCTTTTTGTGCAGCTTGACGAACTCCGCAGCTTGTGGGCGGTATATACAGTCTGTAATATTTGGTATGGACTATACGGGGGGTAGATTGGAAATCGAGCTGGAGATGAAATCTCCAGACCCCCGGGTCAGCTCCCAAATTTTCATGGAGCATTTTTTTCGACATGTCCTCTCCCGGAGACCAAGACCCCTCTGCTTGACTTTCTCTCAAATCTGTGTTATAATTTAATCAATGGAGGTGAGGTAGAAAATGCCTATGAGATTTAAACTTGATTTCAATCTTGAAACCTCCCAAGAAAGACTTTAGTACCTCAAGGATACTGTTGACTTTACACAACTTACCAAGAAAGACATTGAGACTTGTACAGATTACGTTTTGTACGGTAAAGACCCTGAGAAAAACAATACTTCAGTTGTTGACCGTAAAGAGGTCTATATTAAAACCCGTTATAATTCGTATAGCCAATCAGAACCAGTTTCTTTGGAAGCATTGATGGAAAGTCCAACATTTGACGAAACTATTTTTACTAAAGAAAAAAATATTTATAAGAAAGTTAAACCTGAATCGATTAGTTAGAACAGAGAAAAGTATAAGGATATTCCTGGTATGAAGGAGCTTTGGGAGGCTATTGATTAGCTTGACAGAAGACTTAAGCTTGCTAAGGGGGAAATTCAGCCGGAACGCGGCGAAGTTATCCCGCAGCTTGACTCAAAACAACTTTACCACTTGAACCACCAACTGATTGAGCTTAGAAAACAACAGTACATGTTGAAGGATTCAGCCCATCCAGAACAAGTGGCGAATAAGAACTATGGTAGCTTTTATACAAATCCGGTTGATATGGAGATGAATTATCCTGTCTATCCATGTGGAATGATGAGTTATTAGAACGATAGCGGTTTCATTCATCCGGATAGAAGTGGGCGTCAATTCGCCGCGAGAGATATTGAGAAAGAAATTGAGGAGCTTAAGAAAAAAGGAAAGCCCTATTTTAGCTTTTTAGACAAAGAGCATGTTTATTAGTTATGTTTGAATTATTATTAGATTAAGGATTAGGCTGAGAAGAATCCTGATTCGCCGCTTAATAATTTATTATGGACGTTGGATTTTTATATTGAGAAAGCGAATTTGAGTGAGCAGTAGAAGCTGATTACTGAGGCGAAAAAGCATAATATGTTGAATAAGGAGATTTGTTAGCTCTTGATGGATAAGATGGGGATTTATCATTAGGAGAACTATATTTCAACTATTTGGAACAAGGTTTGTCAGCTTATATGCGACGCCGCCGACCTTAATTATGATGAATGGTGTTGCAAGGATTATAAGCCTGCGTGGAAAAAGTGCAATTGTTGCGGCGAAATGATGTTGAGGGACCCGCGTAATTTTGTTAGAAAATCGAAATCACCTGATGGGCTTACTAATCGTTGTAAGAGATGTGATTAGAAAAAGAGACGAGGTGAGATTTGATGGGATTGGGTAATAGTTATGAAGCAAAGTTGATGGAGTGTTTTACTTCATTTGAAGTTAAGGATATACTTGGCTTTGCAAAAATTGTTAAAGTTGACCCAGAAGTTATTAAGAAGGCAATTCTTAATGAGGATTGGGAAGAATTGATTATTACTACGGTTGAGTTCTATTCCGCTTTAGGTAGAAAAGAAAGAAGAGAAATTTTAAAGTTGGCAAAAGAGATTAAGAAGAATAATGATGAATTTAATAGAGTGAAGGAATAGGATAACTTACCTCAAGATTAAGAGGTGAGGAAAAATGGCAAAGAAATGTTTGCTATGTAAAGAAGAAAAGAGTCCTGCCAATTTTATTGGTGTAAGGTCAAAACTTCTTAATGGTTCTATGCCGATTTGCCGCCAGTGCATTGCGAATGAAATTAGTGGTAAGTCGGAAACAGAGAGATGGAACGCAGTTAACAAGTTATGTTAGCTTGCCGATGTTCCTTTTGTTCCAGAAGAGTTTGAGAAAATTTACAAAGCTCATGGAACTGATGCTTTTGGAACATATTGTTATATGTTCAGAGAGAAGCCCTATGATACGCTCGATTGGACGATGTATAACGATGCGTATTTACAGCTTCAGGAAGAAAAACGTGTAGAAGATGGATTGCCCGAATTGAAAGAAGCAAGAGTTACAAAGCTTCAGAGAAGATGGGGTCCAGAATATGATGAACAATAGTTAGAGTACCTTGAGAATTTGTATATAGGTATTACTAACACCGCCGGTATTGTTGGTGCTTTGAATGAGGACCAAGTTCTTAAACTTTGCAAGATATCATTAATTATTGAGGACAAAATCCGCGGCGGAGTTGAGTTCGATAAGGATTTAAAGGCTTATGAGAACTTATGTAAATTGGCTGGTATTACTACTCAGGCAATTAAGGAAGGCTCAGAGTTTAACTCTACTGGTGAGCTTTGGGCTTATCTTGAAAAACTTGGATATAAGGTTCAGTATTATAATGGCGCGGTCAACGATGAAGTTGATAAGACCATGAAGGATATTCAGTATTGGGCACGTTATCTTTACATTAATGAGACTTCTATTGGTGAAGAGATTAATGAAAGAATTGAGAATTTGAAGGCTGCTGATAAACTTACGAACTCAGGATTCGACTGGGGCGAGTATGATGAATTTGCTAACTCGGTTGATGAAAATGAAGAGTTCAATGTTGAGATTTAAGGTGGTAGTATGAGTATTATATTACCATCTGCCATGCTTGCCGCCACGTCAAAGGTATTAAGTAAGGGTGAGACTTTCTACCGTAATGGCGTGGCGCTTGAAAAAGGCGCAGTTATCACTGAAAAACGTATTCAGAAAAATATTAAATTATATTAGCAGTATTTGAATTTATTCGCTTCTTATCCAGACCTTTATCTTGAATTGATTAAGCCTGTACATTCTAAGTTTAAATTAAAATTCTTCCAAGTAATGTTTATCAGAGCATGTTTAAGATATGGACGTGTATTGACTATCGCTCCTCGTGCTGCTGGTAAATCATTTATTTGTATTCTTGCGCTTTACTTGATTTGTATTTTCCGTCCTGGTTCACACGTTTTCCAGTGCGCTCCTGGTAAAGCTCAGGGTGCTAAAATCGCTAACCAAAAGATTCATCAGCTTTGGGACTTCTTCCCACTTTTGAAAGATGAAATTATTGGTGGCGGTAACTTTGGTAATGACTATGTAAGACTTACTTTTAAGAATGGTTCGCTTTTCGACGTTATGACGCCGCTGAACTCGACCCGTGGTAACCGTGCTACTTGTGGTATTCTTGACGAGTTCCGTGACCATTTGGCTGAAGATATTAACGAAATTATATTACCACTTTTGAACGTTGACCGTCCTATGGTTAACGGAGATTTGAATGAGGAAGAACCATAGCAGGTTTAGCTGTGGATTACTTCTGCAAGTGAGAAAAATACTTTCTGCTATGATAAGACTATTGAATTGTTTGAACAATAGATTATTAACCCGAAAGAAACTTTCGTTTGGGGCTTCGACTACAGAATTCCAGTTTTAACTGGTTTGCTTTCTAAGGATTATCTGACTGAATTGAAAATGTCGCCTACCTTTAATGAACTTGGTTTTGCTAAGGAGTATATGTCGAGGTTCGTCGGCGGCTCCGCAGACGCTTGGTTTGATTTTGAGAAGCTTACTCGCGCAAGACGACTTATTAATCCGGAAACATCAGAAAAAGTTAGAGAGGGTATCGAATCTTTCTACATTATCAGTGTGGATGTAGCGAGAATTGGTTGTTAGACTGTCGCTACCGTCCTTAAAGTATTTCCTAACAATAGTGAAGGATATAAGATAAATCTTGTTAATTTATTTGTTCTTGGTAAAACAGTAGAAGAGAAAGTATTTGACCGTTAGGTAATTGAGCTTAAGAGACTCATTGAAAAGTTCAACCCTAAAGAGGTTGTAATCGATATTAACGGACTTGGTGTTGCTTTTGCAGACAACATGATTAAGGAGACTTGGGATGAAGAGTATTAGGTTAATCGTCCTGCTTATGGTTTCTTTAATGAAGAGTCTAAATATCTTACAGTTCAGCCTCGTAATGCGGTCAAAATTCTTTTTGGTATCAAGGCTAATGGACAAATCAACAGTGATATGCACTCTGCTTTATATTCAAAGATTTACTCTGGTCATATGAAATTCTTAATTTCAGAGCAGTCTGCAAGAACAAAACTTCTTTCAACTCGTAAGGGTTAGAGAATGAGTCCAGAAGCACAAAATGCAAGATTAATGCCGCACATCTTAACTTCAAGTCTTATGAATGAAATTATGAACTTGAAGATTAAGCCTACTGGTGTTAATAACCAAATTGCCGTTGAACAGATTAATGAGAGAACACTTAAGGATAAATTCTCTGCTTTGGAAATGGGAGTTTATCGAGTTGTGTAGATTGAAAATCAGCAATTGGCTCGCCGCCGTAATCGTGGCTTAACGAGACGATTGACATTCTGTAGTAAGGGAGGTGGAAGAAAGTGAGTGAAGTTAATGTTGGAGCAACAATTCCTACAATTACTGCTGAAGAATATCGCAAACTGCGCGAGCAGAGAGTTGATACTTTCAGAAAAGAAATTGAGAATATGATAGCTAAAAGCAAAGCCGCGTTGATTAAGTCTAATAACCGCGAGCCTTCTGCAAATAGAATCAGAAGAGACTTTAGTAAAGATGAAATTCATCGTATTGTCACTGAAGGAAATTCTGTTGAAAAATGTCAGCTATCTCAATATTTCTTTAAAGTAAGCGGTGTTTACAAAAGAGTTATTCTCCACTATGCTACTTTCCTTACTTATTCCTGGATTTTAGTCCCTCATATGAAAAAGTATACTGAGAAGCTTGGTAACAAGCAGAACAAGAAAGTTTATTTCGATGCAGCTGATTTCTGTTCTTCTTTTGATATCGAAAGAAAATGTGCTTGGTTTGCAAAGAATGTTCTTGTGGATGGCGGCTATTATGGTATTATTCATGACAGCGGTTCTGATGTAGCTATTCAGGACCTGCCTTTTGAATATTGTCGTAGTAGATATAAGAATCACCAAGATGTTGATATTGTTGAATTCGATATGCGTTTCTTTGATACAATTCGTGATGAAGAATTAAGAAAGCAGATTCTTAAAACTTATCCTAAGTGTGTTCAGAAAGGCTATCGGGCTTTCAAGAATGGTAAAGACCCTTGGATTTTCTTACCTGCTGAACTTGGTATCTATTTCACATTGTTTGACGAAGTTCCATTCTTTCTTGATTTAATTCCTCTTATCGATGATTTAGAGGATTACAAGGCAATTGATAAGGATAGAAAATAGTTAGCATTAAAGAGAATTATTACACAAGAAATTCCGCATGACGGAATGTAGCTTGTATTTGAACCAGACGAAGCCGCAGAGATGCATGACGGTGTTTTGGAAATGTTAGCAGACAATCCAGACGCCGATGTAGTTACTTCTTATGGTAAAGTTGGTTTGCTTGATTTAAGCGGAAACAACATGGAAAATACTGATGTTGCCGCCGCCCAGCAACTAATATATGATTCTGCAGGCGTATCGAAGGAACTATTCAGTGCCACAACCGATGCAGGTCTTTAGTTCTCATTGAACAATGACTTGTCTATGATGATGGTTCTTGGTAATGGATTTGCACACTTCTTTACCGCCTTGTTAAATAATAAATTTGGTAACCGAAAGTTATCATTCATGCTATTAGTACTACCAGTCAGCTATTACAATAGCTTTGAGTACACTTCAAAGGCTAAGGACCTTGCAGCATTTGGTTACAGCTTCTTGACACCTATTTTGTCAACAGGACTTAATCAGACTAATCTTGCAGACCTTAAGGCTTTGGAGAATGAAGTTCTCGATTTGGATGAAGTACTTAAGCCGCTCCAGTCAGCATATACTCAATCTGGCAAGACTAATGCTATTACTGCTTAGGCTGGAAAAGACAGCCAAAACTCTAATGACTCTACTACTGCTAAAAAAGACGAGGAACAGAAAGAGAAGAAAGAATCCTCGGGCAAGGCAAAGGAAGATGATAGTTCTGCAGAAAAAAAGAGTGACGGAGGTGAGGATAAATAATGAAGCTTGATGAGAGTTTACTTAAATTCAACGTTACGCTTTTTGGCGATGTTGAAACTCTTTCTCCCACTCTTTCTAAATGCAGATTACGCATTTTTTATAGGGGACTCAATAGAAACCGTACATTTATATCGGAAGACTTCGCAAGACAATTGATTGAGTCTTTACCATATGCGCCAATTAAAGGTATTTTTGACAAAAGCGGTCTTGATTATGAGGACCATGGTGGAGACAATACTGACGGACGCATTTATGGTGTAGTTCCTGAGGACCCTAACTTTGCTTGGGAGAAGCATGTAGATGACGATGGGGTTGAAAGAGAGTATGCTTGTGCAGATGTTTATCTCTACACCGCTCTCTATCCAGAAGCAAACCTTATCCCCGGAAAGTCACAGTCTATGGAAATCCATAAAAAAGGACTTGAAGGAGAGTGGAAGATTTGGAGTGATGGAGAACCTTACTTCGAGTTCCAGAAAGGACATCTGCTAGGTCTACAGGTTCTCGGAGATGAGGTCGAACCCTGCTTCGAAGGTTCTGCATTCTTTAGTTTATATAAGGATGCTAAAGCAATGTTTGATTACTTAAAAAATTCTAAGGAAAAGGAGGAGAGCAAAAAGATGGAGAAAAATCTCTTTAGACTTTCTGATGGTGCTAAGTGCGATTTGCTTTTCGATGCACTTAACTCTACACCAGAAGATTATAAGATTGTTTGTGACATTTACGACGACTATGCAATTGCTTATGATGCAGTTAACGGCAAGTATCTTCGTGCATACTACACAAAGGATAATGAAGCTAACACTGTTGCAATTGACAGAGTTGAAGATTGCTACATCGTTGATGTAACAGAAGCTGAAATGACAGCTCTTAACGCTATGAAGGCTGCAGGTTCATTTGCTGATGCTCAGGCTAAGATTGAGTCTTACGATGCAAAGGTTGCAGAGTTCACAGCTGATAAGGAAGCCCTTCAGGCAAGCCTTGATGATGCACTTGCTCAGATTGAGGCATTTAAGAAGAAGGACGACGACGATGATAAGAATGATGATGATGATGACAAGAAGGACGGCAAGAAAGATGATGACGATGACGATAAGTCTAAGAATTCTCTTGACAACAGTGCAGAACTTCAGTCACAGCTTGATGAGTTCAAATCTCAGCTTGAGGCAAAGGATGCCGAAATTAGTAGATTAAATAGCTCAATTAGCGACCTTAATAATGAAAAGTCAGAGCTTGAAAGCTTCAAGAAGTCTGTTGATACAGAAAAGAAGAATGCTATTATTGCCGAATTTGCTGAGCATCTCACAGAAGAGCAGACAGCTAATTTCACCGCTAAGATGGATGATTATTCTGTTGAAGACTTTAAGAAGGAAGTATGCTTTGCTGCTTACAATACTGATTCTTCTATTATCTCCGGCAAGGGAGAGGAAGATAAGCCTGACTTAATCTTCAAGAATAACGCAAAGAATACTGATTCTGGCGTTATCGCACTTTTATTAAAACACAAAGGAGGTAATAGATAATGGCTTTGGTAAAATTTGACCGCGGTCTTTACCGTAACGGAAATAGTGCTAAGGGTCTCAGCTATGGCCAGATCGAGCCTAACCAGGTTTGGTTCGATAGAGCTGGTATGGTTGAAGCACAGAGCAGACTTGACCCAAGAGAGTTCTCCGATGCTCAGGTTGCTCCTCTCACAGTTTTCGTAAGAGAGACTACTCCTGGCGCTGGCGATGCTACAAAGATTGTTGCACAGAATGGTGCATTCCTTATGGTTGATAAGCACAACTACCTTGCTCAGGTTCCTACAAAGGCTGGTAAGACAGCAGGTCTTCGTGTTGGTATCAACTATTCAACTGAAAAGCTCTACAATCAGTTTGCTCCTCAGAGAAGAAACTTCTTCTTGACAACTGAGGACTGGCTCCCAAGAATCGGTTATGTTGAGGCAGGCGAGAGAATCACTACAAATACAGTATAGTGGGATACAACTGCTGCAATTGCTAATGCTGTTGCATTTAACGGACAGGCTGCTCCCGCTATCGATTTCAGTGGCTTCACTGCAACTGCTGATTCTTATGATATGTGGCTCCAGGTTAAGAACTACATTCACGCAAATCCTAACATTCCGCTTTACGCCGCAGTTCGTGACGGTTCAGATGGTGAGTTCGTAATTGGTATTACTCCTGACCCAGATGAAGATATCATTCTCGCTCAGGTTGTAGCAGCTTATGACAACGCCGACAGAACATGTTCATTTATGTTCCAGATTCTTAACGGCGCAACACTTTAATTAAAGGAGAGGTGAGAAAGTAATGAATAAAAATGATATCCGTGACCTTTATATTCATGCGTTCAAAGGCACTTCCCCTGCTACTGAATTCAGCGTTAAGGATGTAAAGGAAACTTTGAGAGCAGAACTTAAGGCTCTTGCTCCTAACAAGTACGAGTACGAGAAGAATAAGCTCGAAATCTTCCAGATTATCCAGGAATCTTTTGACGAAGTTCTTCCTGATTACGTTGGCAACTTTATCGGTCAGTTTGCTGAGATTAAGTCTGTACCAAACGGTCAGAGAGCTTCATTTATCGTAAAGCGTGGTCGTAGACGTGCAAAGACTTTCGTTACAGAAGTAGGTCTTGCAGGTGTATACGAGGCATTCAGACTTGATGTTGACACCTTCGAAGTAAGCGCTAAGGCATACGGCGGAGCTGCATACATCGACTTCGAGCGTACACTCGACGGTTCTGAAGACCTTGTTGAACCACTCCAGCTTCTTCTTGATGGTCTCCAGGAGGCTATCTACAGAGAGCTTCTTAAGGCACTTATCACAGCAACTCAGAATAGTGATATGCCTATTGCAAATATTGCATCTACAACTAACTTCGACGCTGCTGAGATGCAGAGACTCTGCACAATTGCTAAGAACTATGGCGGCGGTAACGCTGTAATCTTTGCAACTCCTGAGTTCGTACAGGAAATGGGTCCTGATGCAATCGGTATGCCTGTTTATGGTCCTTATGCACTTCCTGCAAATCCAGTTGCTGGTCAGCAGCCTGGATATGCAACTCCTGTTTATAACCCTAACGACATTGCTTCAATTGCCGCTACAGGTTATATTACAATGTTCCGTGGTACTCCTATCGTTCAGCTTCCTCAGGCATTTACTGATGAGAACAACGATACATACCAGGTACCTCCTCAGTACGCATTCATCTTCCCTGCTGGCAACCAGAAGATTATCAAGGTTGTATTTGAGGGAGATACAGACGTAAGAGATTGGCAGCACAGAGACCGTCAGATGGAGATTGAAATCTACAAGAAGTTCGGTGTAGCTATTCTTACAACAAATGACTGGTGCGTATATGAGAACCAGGCACTTGCAACACTTCCATCTGCAAGCTATAATAACAACCTTAACCCACATGATTTCGCTCCTTACCAGTGATTTCGGTTAAGTAAGTAAGAATACGTGATTAAAAAGGGTGGGTGAGAATTCTCACCTACCCTTTTATTATTGAGATTAAAGGAGGAATTTAATAATGGAAACAAGAATGGTAAAACTCAGAAGCACAGTTGCAAAGACAACTTCAATTTATGACCCTGCTCATGGAGTTAAGAGAGTATTCCCTGGCAAGGGCGCAGTTCAGATGCTTCCCTTCGAAACAGTAGAGCAGCTTTTATGGGATAATGGTTTTCAGTACATGATTAAGACTGGTCAGCTTTATATTGATGATATGCAGACCAAGATTGACCTTGGACTTGAAAGTCCTGACACAAAAGTTCCAACAAATATTAAGGTTCTTACACCTGAACAGATTTTGACTCTTCTTAAGGTTAGAAGTCTTGATGACTTTAAGAAAGAGATGGATACAGTTTCTCTTGAACAGGTTAATGAAGTAGTTAGATATGCTGTTGAGCATAACTTGATTGATAATGACAAGGTTGATTACTTGAAAAAGAGAAGCGGAAAAGATGTTATTGCAATGATTGCAAGAAAGAGACTTGAGGCTGATGCTGAAAAGGCAAACGCTGGTAAGGAAGAAAAGAAGCCTGAAGGTGTATTCAGCCCTGTATAATGGGTGATGTGAATGGTTACTTTAATGGACGTTTATGGAGCGTTCTTAGCAAAAGTTAATGAAGACGACTGGTCACATGGCTACTCATAGGAAGATTTGGAATGGTTTCTCCTTGACTGGAGAGCCTTCCTTAATTCCGCTATACCTTATTTTAAGTTCCCAAGATGCCGCCTGGACATTGATGAAGAGCATCAGTGTTTCACCGATGAAAAGATGGGACCAGCTGAAATACAGGTGCTTGCAACTTTCATGAAGCAAGAGTGGCTTAAAAGAACGGTTGATTCTTGGGAAAATATTAAGACACAGTATGATGAAGCGGATTTCTCACAAGCTAACCTTTTAAGTAACTTTATTAAGTTAAAAGATTAGGTTACTGCTGATGCAAGATAGCTTGAAGCAAATTACTATCGTTCGCCGCAGCATCGTACTTTTGATTATAAGAAATTATCAGGAGGAGGTGCAAGACGTGGACAAGCAAGATTTCGCCGCTAAACACAAAGAAGTCTTGAAGAACCGTCTTTACGGACTTCTCTGTGAAAAAGAAAAAGATGGGTCATGGGAAGATTTTCTTGATAATATTTTAGTTGATTTAACTGACTTGGCACCAAATGATGACCGCAGTTATGACTACTACGTTCTCGTGGCTAAACTTTCCCGATGCAGATACCTGTCTTATAAGTACTTCAGAAAGACAATTTTTGAATGTATGAACTTAATTGACAGGATTGATGTGATATGACAGGGAATTATTTTACAGATTGTTATTTGAAAAGAATGAACAAAGATGGCACTACAATTTAGGAGAGAGTAAGAACAAGTAAAGAACGTGAGTTCGATAAAATAAAAATGCCAAAGAGTAAGTATTTGGCTTGCATTTATCAACTCAATGGCGAGCCGATTGAAATTCCATGTAATATTCAGCCGGCGAAGTGGAAACAAGAGCAGATTCTTTCCAATATTCTTTGTTCAACATCGGCTCAAAAATTTAAGACAGGTGATATACTTAGAACTTTCCAGAAAGTTAAAGATGCAGAGTTGGACGAGTTTTATATTATAATGATGGTTAGTGAAGATTTGTCTCATGGCTATTAGAAATATGAAGCAATTAAACTTGATTCATTTATTAACAATACTGATGATTATGGAGATACAATACGTACTATCCCGGCGAAGTTTGTAAGCGAAACATCTGTTTATGTTCAAGACAAATTCACTTCCTATGGTGCTGTTTCTTATAGGGAGCCGTTAGCCCATAGAAAGTTTATTACTAAAGACGAAGACTTCTTGTAGAAGAACTTGTATTTTGACTACAAGGGTAGAGGATGGGAGATAGTTGGTAAAGATAATTTAAGCATTGACGGCGTTGCTTTAGTTTCAATTGCGGAATATCTCGTTTCGCCGCCAGAGCCTAAAACATCACAAGACTTACCAGTTGGAGAGGATGATAACTTCTTCTTAAATGCTCTGAATAAGAGGAAAGGAGTTGATTGACAATGGATACATCAATGTTATCATAGGTTAACTATGGACAGGAACTTGGTCCAAATATAAAGAAAATTGCTAAGAAACTTTTGGATAATCAGAATTTGTGCAAGCTTTTGATTAACACAGATTTAGACCCTGTTAATCCAGATTTACATTCTGATATTGAAGATACAATAGGAGAGCTTTTTGGTAAAAATATAAGAATTGTACCACTTGTAACTTCAGAGGACGAAACGACAGCAAGCAAACTTGTTCTTGTTTTCTCTGGTTCAGAGGTTACAGATGAAAATGCAAATGAAGTAGTAACACTTCTTATTTATTGTTATTGTCCTTATAAGGAGTGGATTATTGCTGGTAATCAGCTTCGTCCATTTGCAATAATGTCAGAGATTCGTAAATCTCTCCAAAATAAGCGAATCAATGGTCTTGGTGAAATCAAGTATCTTGGTTTTGATATCTCATCTCTTACTAACCAAACAGGAAGTTATTTGATGAGGTTCCAAATTGTCAATTTCAGCTAATGAAATGACTGTTATAAAAGAACAGGCATATGCAGGCTATCCCTCACGGCTTCCAGGAGTCTGCTACGTTCATCCTGTTCTCGTCGGAGAAATGTTGAAAATGGGAAGTAATGTATATAGTTCCCGTTTAGGTATGTTGTTGTTAACCTCCGACGAAATAAGAAAAATAATGGAAGAGAAGGGAGTTGAAGTTAATGAAAACACAGACTTGTCTCCTCTTCCATTTCTTTTAAAGTCAGCGCAAGCTAATGATAGTTTTTATTTAGAGCTCCAAGCTGCTTTCGCTACTTTTATTAAGGAAGAGGTTACATTACTTCCTAAAATCAACTCGGTCCTTATTGGTCCAATGGCTGAAAAACGCCTAATTACTGAGAAAAATTTCATTGATTTTTAGACGATTCTAAACCTTCAAAATCGAAAAAAGGTTCCAGTGCCGCCGCCAGAAAATGAGTCACCATTCGCTCGTAAGATGCGATTGGCAGCAGAATAGCGCGATGCAGTTAAGCGCAAGTAGTAGTAGAAACAAGGTGGGGCTCAGGATTTAGCAGACCTAATGGAGATTGCAGAAGTATTTGGGATTGACTATAAAAACAAGTCAATTTATGCTTTCTATGGATTGATATAGAGACATCAGTTGAGAGAAAAATGGACTTAGGATATACAAATGCTTTGTGCAGGCGCTGATTCTAAGAAAATTAAAGCTAAATATTGGGGAGCAAATCCCGATGATTAATTTTAAAAAGGAGGTTGATGACAAACATGGCACAGAATCTTTTTGAGAAATATGGCATTAAAGAAGTTGCTGACGTAACTCTTTACCGTATTGAAAGAAAGGACGAAACATATGAGTCACAGAGAAAAATCTCAATTTCCTCAATCCTCAAGGGTGCTCTTGTAAAAGATATGGTTTATCCTCTTGACGAGGATGGCAAGGGCGTAGCTGAAGGCTATGAGGCATATGTATTCAAGGATGCAGATGTTCTTACTCATTTTAACTATGACTGTGACGATGTAATCGAAGTTAAGGGTTCTGCCCTCTTTATCGATAACGAGAATCCTGCTATTGCTGGTACAGAGCCATTTACTGATGGTGAAGTTATCACAGGCGATACACTTACAGCAATTAAGAATTATCTTATTGATGATGCAGATAACGATGGTCTTCCTAATCTTTTCGATGCAGAGAACGTAACTATTCTTTCTCTTGTTGAGAAGCAGACAAATCGTAATCTCAGAGACAGACTTGCTGAACTTCTTATTAATGGTTATGTAATTACTGGTATCAGCGGCGATAATATCGGTTCTGTTATTAGTAAGGGCACTACTAAGGAAGTCGATGGCGCAATTAACACACGTGAGATTATGACTCTTCGTTCAGAGTTTGTTGCTCCTGTTGAATTTGATAAGATTACTAAGGCTAACCTTATTGAGTATGTTGGCGATAACGGTGAACTTACATTTGAAGGCGATACTCTCACTGAGGGTTACATCACTTTCACTGCTCCTGTTGATGCTACTCCAGAAGAGATTATGGGTAGATTCCAGCTTATTCAGAAGGGTCTTTACGACAGTATTGGTGTTGTAGTTCGTCTTACACAGCCTGTAAGAACAGGTAGTGCAACTGAGGATACATTCAGTGGTGTTATCACAGTTGATATTACTTACGACCCAAGCGTAGAAGTAGGTAATGAAGTTGAAGGTACACTTACTTTCACATTTGATAATGCTACTCTTGATGCAGCCACAAAGGCAATCGTAAATGCAGCTAAGGGCGGCACACTTTCTGCAGCACAGGTTATCGCTCTTCTTGGCGTTGCTGAGACAGACGAGAATGTAACTGTTGCAGCTACAGAGGGTATCGCAACTGCTCTTGCTGATTTGACAGCAAGCAATATCACAGTTGGTGACGTTGAAGTTGTTGAAGACTTTGGTTACAACAAGTTCCTTATTTCCTTCACAGCTACTCTTACATCTTCTGACGAAATGACAACTGGTAGATA
>JAZNZX010000039.1:0-38101 GCA_045595185.1 Candidatus Fimenecus sp.
CAGAGCGTTTTGAACTTTATATTCAAACCGCAAAGCTTTTGTGTCTTGATGATTAAAGAAAGAGGTTGTTGTAATGAAAATTAAAACTCTTATAAAGTATGACGAAGGATATTTACCTACTCCAAGGCATCGCATAATGCGTTACAACAGAATTGAAGAATTTATTTATGACAATCTTGCTGAAACAACAATGAAAAATCTCAAACTCGCTTTTGAAGATAATTCTTACGATGGTGAAGGCAAGATTTATTTATTCCGCAAAAAGTTGTGGCGTAAGGCAAGAGTAAGAGATATTTGTTGTGATGATGAAGGTAAATTCAAGACTCCGCTTGAAGCTTTCATTTATTGGAGAGCAATTTCTTCAGAATTCTTTCCAAGAGAATGGAGAGATGGTGAACATCCCGATAAAAAGAAAATGTTGAAAGCGGTAAGAAATGAAACAAAAACATTCTTACTTGTTGATGGTGAACTTTATACGCAAACAACTGAACCGAGATATGTCGTAATGACTTTCGGGTTAGGACACAATCACGGTGGCACTGCGTTAATGGTAACACATCATTATAACCCTAATATTCGTAAAACTGCATACTTCAATGCTCTTCAAGGCGATGAAGCTGTTGCTTATGCAAATGAAAAAGCTAATGCTCGTGGAGATACGAATGATGTTGGTAAGTTTGAAAAACAAATTGTTGTTCATTTACCTGAACTTGTAAAGGTTAACCCTAACAAGCAACACGGTAATGGCAATAAGTTACTCAATACAATGGAAGAAATTGTTGAGATTTCAGACAGTCCAGCAGAAGCAGGTTTACTTGTTTCATTTATGGCTATGAGTCAGTAAAAAAATTAAAGAAAGGAGTTTTCTAATATGAAAACTACAGTAAAGAAAATGCCAAAGTACCCCTGTCGTGGTTGTATCTATTTCGAGGCTTGTGGTGATAATTCTCGCACACATCCTTGCGAAGGACGACAGACAAAATCACAGAAAAAAACACTTTCTTCTGTTGATGATGTTGTTCATCATTTGCTTAATGGTTTGAACAAAACAAAAGGTGATTATGACAAATGCAAAAGATGGCTGACTGAATATCAAGCGGCAAACCAAATGACCTTAAAAGAGTTAGATAAATTCTGTCGCAAAAACTCTGCTTGGGTTTTGGAAAATGTATTTGAATAATTAGCTATAGAAAGAAGGTGTATTTTATGGCAAAAAGTAAAAGAACGTTTCCATCTGTTATAAAAGCAGAAATTAAGCGTGTAAGAAAAGAAAAAAACAAAGCAAATTTAACAGAACTTGTTGAGTTGAGCAAGAAGTATGATGCAACAATGAAACAATATCCTGCTTCAACAAAATATGTTAAAAGGCGAATTCGCAAAAACATTCGTTGTAATCGTTGTGGTGCAATCGTTCTTAAGAGCGAATTGAGGCACAGTGAGAATAAATACAAATATCAATGTATGTTTTGTGATGAAGACCTTTACGGCATTGAAACTCACAAAGGTGCTCCTTGTTCAATAAAAGAAACTATTGAACTTATTGAACAAACAGCTTCTCTATTTTGCTTTGATGAAGAAAGAAGGTAAAAATATGGCAAGAGTTAAGCCAAGAAAAGTAAAAAAGAAAGTTGAAACCACGCTTGTGCTCAAGAGTGTAGAAAATGCAGATAGTTGTCAAACTGCTATTTATAGTTCGGGTGACCCTGATATGCAACTGCCTCTTGTTGTTTATTTTCTTGCAGAATATGCGGTGAAACACAATATGCCAAAAGAAAGTCTTTTGGTTGGCATAAGTAACGGTCTTGACGACCTTATTCATTATATTAAAGAAACTAAAAAAGAAAGAGGTAAAGAAAATGGCTAAAAGAATACATCTTTACAGCGGTCAAAAAACAGGTTCAACGGATTGGGTTGAAGGTAATCTCATTGAGGTTGAAGCAGATGATGAAGGAACTCCTTTTACTGCTATCCTTCCAAAAAAGAATGACGGTAGTTATGACTATCCGTATCTTATTGCTTACACAGGCACAATTGATGGTTGTGCAATTCCAGTAAAGCCTGAAACAGTAAGAGAATACACCGAAGTTGACGATAAAAACGGCAAGAAAGTGTGGGAGTGGAGTGAATGTAAAATTACAGACACTCTTAATCGCGAAGCAGTCGGATATATCGCAAAGGTTCAAGGATGTTTTGTATTTGTTGAATATAAAACAAAACATATTCTCAAACTTTGTGATTTAGCAACACTCAATTATACCGTTGAGGTCGTTGCTGACTGGTTTGGTGAAAGCTTTGAAAAAGAAATTAAAGGAGATGTAAACAATGAAGGAAATTAAAAATGGAATGTATTGCAATCTCTTGCCTGTCGTTCTCTCGATAGACGAGGTAAAGGGAAAACTTGCTCCAAATGGTAATGACAAATTAAGTTACAGCATTTGTGAAGCAGGTTATGTCAGTGAAGATGGAGCAGTAATACTCATAGAAAATCGTTCTCCCTATTATGGTATGCTTATGAAAAACAGAGAGTGTACTGCGGAAGAGAAGATTAAGTGGGTTAAATATATCTGCGAACTCTTTGGTATCGACATTAACGATTATGTTGATGAAACTCAATCTAATGCTTGGGATGAATACTTTGAAAAATGTGCAAATCCCAAAAGCGACTTTGACAATTTAATCATTCCTAATGAACCTGAACTTGAAGAGGAAATTCCTTCGCCACCAGATGTTTCTGCACCTGTGGCAAACACTCCTGTTTCTTCAGCGAACAATACTTCAACTTCTACAACTCCCGTGACGGCGAGTACACAGCCAATAATTGATACCAATTATAAACCAAACATTCTCGGTGATACAAAAGGTCTTCCCAATGATGTTTGGTTGGAATGGCGTGCTCACGGTCCTCAAGGTGATATTCCTTTTACTCTCGGTGGTTCAGATATTGCGGCGGTATTCGGTGTTTCTCCGTGGAAAACTCCACTTGAATTGTGGAAAGAAAAACGCGGTGAACTTGAACGAAAAGAGCCTGACAATCCCGACCAACTTGAAATGGGACATCTTCTTGAACCAATCGCGGCTCATTGGTTTGGTAAAAAAACAGGTCTTACTTACTATGAGGACACAACATTTTATCAGCACCCTCGTTATGAGTGGGCTTTGGCGAATGTTGACAGACGCTATACTACTGAAGATGGCGAACCTGCGGTTCTCGAATGTAAATGCACTTCATTCCATAAGCGTGATGATTGGGCAGAAGACAAGTATCCATATTATTACGAACTTCAGGTTCGTTTCTATATGGCAGTTCTCAATGTCAATCACGGTGCTTTTGCTTGTTTATGGGGTAATAATCCTGCAAACGATTTCAAATATCCTTTCGTTGAAAGAGATTTGGAAATCGAAAAGATGATTTTTGATGTATGTCAGGAATTCATTGACTCACTTTATGCAGGTGTTCCACCAACAATGGAAGGTGTTAAGACTGAAACTGCACTCAAGGCTCTCAAACGCATTTACGAAAAAGGTAATGCTTTACTTCCACCAATTGAATTCGGCGACAAAAACGGTAAAGTTCTTAAAAGAATTTCAGAAATTGATGCTGACATCAAGAGAAAAAAGGATGAATTGAAAGCCCTTGAAGACCAGCGTGATGAATATACGGTTAAAATTATTGAAGCTTTGAAGGAAAATGAGTCTGGTGTATATACTGACAAAGATGGTACAGTATATACCGCTAAATATCCTACAAAGACTACCAATCGTATTGACACGAAGCGTTTGAAAGAGGAAGACCCTGAAACTTACAACAAATGGCTCAAGCCATCTGTAAGTCGTACTTTCTCTGTCAAAGTCAAAGCTCCAAATTAAACTTAACGATTAAAAAAACTCTTAAAGCTCCTACCGATAATTTCTTCGGTGGGAGTTTTGCGTAGAAAGGAGATTTTTACTATGCAAATACTTGCCAATTTTGACTATCAACTTTTTCCCAAAAAAGGGCAAGTAAGTGATAGCGGATATTCGGTTTGTGTTTACAGACCTGTTGAAAAACTTGTAAATCAAGCAGGTGAGGCAATCGTTAAGTTTACGGCTGTAGGTTATTATCTGCCAACCGCCACTACAATCGCTTATGAATTGGAAGGTGAGTGGAAAAAAGACCCAAAAAGAGGGGTTCAATTCTATGTTGAAACCTTCAAAGAGTCAGTTCAACCTACCCGTGAAGGAATTCTCGGTTATCTTGCCAGCGGTCAGCTTAAGGGTATCGGTCCAAAGATGGCAGAGAAAATCTACGACGCTTTTGGCAATGACACTCTTTCAGTTCTTGACAAAGAACCAGACAAACTTCTTGAAATCAGTGGTATAAGTGCAAGAAAACTTGAACGCATCAAAGACTCATATATTGAAAATCGTGGTGCAAGAGATGTTATCACTTTGCTTACGCCACACGGTATCACTGCTAAACGCTGTGTGAAGTTGTACAAACAATATGGTGAAGAAACCGTTGAGATTATACGACATCACCCGTACCGACTGTGTGAAATCGCAGGAATTGGTTTCCAAATCTGTGACAAAATTGCACAGGCTATGGGCGTTGACCCGAACTCTGTGGAGCGTGTTGAAGCGGGTATGATTTATACGCTTATGGAAAACGAGATAAGTGGTAATACCTGTATGGAAAAAAACAATTTTTTAGATAAAGCACAAGAAATTCTGCGTACTAACCTTATGCGAAATCAACTCGCTTGGGTAGCAGGGGAGATGTGCAGAAATAAAAAACTTGTTTCCGAAGGTCATTTTGTTTATCGACCAAAACTGTATAAAGCTGAAATTCAACTTGGTACACTCATTGGTTCAATGAAGAACCGTACTTCTGATAATTGTAAAGACCTTGATAAAGAAATCGAGGAGCAACAGAAGAAAATGGGTGTTACATTTGCAGACGAACAGGTTAATGCTGTTAAGATGGCGTTAACAAATGTTATGTCTGTTGTTACAGGCGGTCCTGGGACGGGCAAGACCTTGATTACAAGAGCAATTCTTGACATCTATCACCGTCAATTTCCTAAAAATGAAATACAATGTTGTGCTCCTACAGGTCGTGCGGCAAGACGAATGACTGAAAGTACGGGTTATCCTGCACAAACCATTCATTCGCTTTTACGAATAAAAGCCGACGAAGATGATGATAACGAAGAAAAAGAAACACACGGCGAAAAACTTGAATGTAAGTTAGTTGTTGTCGATGAAGTATCAATGATTGATACCTTTATTGCTTTGGCTCTTATAGATGCCATTCCTACAAACTGCAAGATTGTTTTCGTTGGTGATGCCGACCAGCTTCCCTCTGTTGGAGCAGGTGCAGTTCTTTCGGAAATTATCGCTTCAGGCAGAATTCCTGTGGTTAAACTCGATACTGTTTTCCGACAGGCAAACACTTCAAGAGTTGCTATAAATGCACAAAAGATGCGTCACGCTGATACTCACCTTGAGTATGGCGATGATTTTCGCTTTATTAAGAGTGAAGACCTTGACGAGTCTGCTGAAGTTCTTGTTAACACTTATCTTCAAGAAGTTCAAAAATATGGTCTTGATGATGTTGCTCTCTTGAGTCCGTACAGACAAAAGACTGTAACTGGGGTAAATCAATTAAATCTCGTTTTAAGAGAAAAAATTAACCCTGCATCACCATCTAAAGCTGAAACTTCTCATAATAAGAAGCTCTTTAGAGTTGGTGACAAGATTATGCAGACAAAAAACAATGATTTTGCGTCAAATGGTGATTTGGGCTACATTACAGACATCAAGACCTGTGATGGAGAAACAAGCATCTTTATAAACTTTGGTGAAGGTAGATTGGTAGAGTATGACTCTTCTGAACTCGACAATATCGACCTTGGATACGCAACAACTATCCATAAGTCGCAAGGTTCGGAGTATAAATCAGTAATTATTAGTCTTCAATGGGCACATTTCATTATGCTCAACAGACCATTGATTTATACAGCTATTACCCGAAGTAAAAAAGACTGCATTATCATCGGTGAAGGTCGAGCATTGGCAATGTCAATAAAAAAGACCGAAATTGATAAGAGATGCACTAATCTTGCTCTTTATATCAATAATCAGGTCGCATAAAAAGGAGATTAAATATTATGAAAACTTTTATAATTTGTTCTATCATCGCGTTTTATTGTGTGTTTTTTGTATTCAATTACTGTAGTGGAAAACTCGGTAAGGAAGCAGACGAACACGCAGAAAAGCTTTATTACGAACATCTTAAAAAACTCAATGAAGAAGGGAAATAATTATGTCAAACAATAAACCATTAACTTACACACAGAAAAAAATCGCATTACAGCAGGCTATTCTTGCGGCAGTTCAGCAAGGACAATACAAACCTGCTCTTATCAGACAGTACGGTGAATGTGCTTACCGACTTGATGTTCACGATAACATCGAGGTTCTCAAAATTACTGCACCTGTATCCAATGACAATCAGACTGTTATGAGTCATTGGGGCTTCGTTCAGCGAACTCTCATTGCTCTCACGGCAGAAAGAATTGACAACAATTTGCAGAATGAACAGGCAGTTGCTTTCAATAATTTTGCAAATGTTATTCAGAGCAATATGAACGCTATGGTGAATTTTGATGCTTCAAAAGCACCTGCGGACACATATCGTAATGCCGTCCTTCAGATTTTACAGACTTCCTATGATGCGTTTATTGCCTTCCGCAATACCATCGTGAAGTGTTAAGAAAGGGGGCAGTTTGAATGGCAAGGAAAAATACAATCCAATGGGTAGAAGGTGTTCAAGGTTATTGGCGTTTGGAAGTTTGCGGTAAAACTGTAGCTTCCCTTATCCGTTCAAGTGAAGACTCTTTCAAGTTGAAGGTTGATTTCAGTCTTTATGATGTTGCTTTTGAAGTTCCTTTGAACGCATCTTCAGTTGAAGGTGCAAAAAAGGAAGCTTACACGCTTTTTGAACAAGCATTGTTCATTGTTAAAAAGTCAATGGCAATAAAAATCGGCAGTTACTTTGGCGATTTTAGTGAGTCTGTTGATAAATATAGCATTGACAACGGTGAAAAGATTTTCTCTTATAATACCGTTGACGAACTTCTTGCGGACTGGCTTGAAACCGTTCTTGCAAATCATCACGATGCTTATTACATCGAAGAAAACAGACTTGAAGGCGACTCTTGGGAAAAAGAAATTGTGTTTATTTACACAATAGTTCTTCAAGAATTGCCAAAAGGTATTAAACCGTCGGGTTCTTTATCAGGTGATGGATTTAGTTGGATTACTTACTGTGATGTATCACTAACTAAAGATAATCGCCCAAATGATATGAAGGGACATTCAAAAACTCTTTGTGCAGGAACTTTCAATTCTCTTGCAGAAGCTATTTTCAATCAGCAAAAACTTGAAGAGCGAGTTAAGAGTAAAAAATATACACTTGAAGAGCTTTCAGAGTATGCGACTTCTTTAAGATGTCGAGTTGAATGGGAACATTATGGAAAAACTTCATACACCCTTAAACTTTGCGGAAATGGTGTTGCAACAATTTATGTTGTCAAGTCACCAGACACTCCTGATAAGTTCACTTATTCTTCACAAATTCATTCTTCTCGTTGGCACAGTAATTGTCCGTTGAAGGCAGAAACGCTTGAAGAAGCAAAAGTAGAACTTGAAAATATCATTCTTGATGAATATGAAAAGTATCTCGGCGAACTTGAAATTTCTGTTGCAATTTACAAAGACAGAGTGAAAGCACTCAATTCTTTGAAAAAGGCGGTATCTGACAATGTATGATTTTAACGAAGTCAAATGGATTGTCAGCCCCGATGAAAGCAACTCTTTTTGGTTTATTCTCGGTGGTAAGAGAATTGCAATTTTAAATTGCATTGAGGATTTAAAAAACAACCCCCGTTATTTACTCACTCTGGTAGATAATATCGGCGGTGCAATCGTTTATAACAAGGTTCTTAAAGCAACTACGCTTGAAGAAGCGAAGGCTGAAACCGAAAGAATGATTGCAGTTGCATATCTCGACCACATTGAAGCTATTCAAGAAAATCTTGAACATCAGCAATCTATTTTGAAGAACCTTATGGCTTTCCATAAAACTGATAAAAAGCTTGTTGAAGATGTTTTCTTGAATAAATCTGCTGATGATTGTATGAAAAACATTCAGCGAAAGTGCGAACTGCTCAACTGCTTCATCATATTTGATGGTGAAGATGTTCGCATCGAAACTGAAACTGATTTCTACACCTTACATTTCAATGATAGAAACATCTGCGATAATGTAGAGATTTTTAAAAAGTGAGGTAACAAAATGGCTAATAAAAAATATTACTATGTCGGTGTTCATACCAAAAGCGGTCTTATGCTTGTTACTGAAAGAATTAACAGTGCCCGTACTTGCTATTGGAGTATAGAGAAAAAACCGCTTTCAATGGCAAAATCTGTTGCAGAAGACACAGCGTTAGGGCTTTGTCTTAATGGTTTTGTTGCAGTTGTGGTCCAGTCAATATACGAGCTTACAGGACATTTCATAGCGACAGCAAAAATTCCTAAAAAACGCGAAGAATACACCGAAGCAGACCTTAAATTGCTTGGTGCTTATGAGTATCTTATGGATTTTGATGATTTGTATGTATATTTCATCGACAAATATGATACTTATTGTGTTTCAAATGCAATGCGTGAAAATTTTGATGAAGAAGCTTTCCAAAAAAGATTTCTTGAAGCTCTCGATGCTTTGAATTTGTCTTATTCTGATTGGGATAAAAGCAGAATTGCTTCAAAAGAGTATTGGGATTTGGTAACTATGATTAAAGAAGCTCTTACCGACAAACAAAACAACAATTAAAATTATTTAAGAAAACGAGGTAATTTATTATGTCAAACAAAAATGTTAACACAAAAGGAAACAACGAGGTTGTTATCGAAAATAAATACGAAGATTTGTCAGCACAGGCACAAAATAATCTTCGCATTTTTAATCAGGGCAGAAGTGTTCCCAAAAGTGCTCAAAAAGAGATTGAAGGCGGTAATTTGAAAGGCTTTACGGACATCAATCCTGTATGGCGTATCGAAAAATTGACTGAAATCTTCGGACCTTGTGGTGAAGGTTGGTATTATGAAAAAATCAAAGAAGAAACAAAGGACATTCCTGATGGAAGTATTGTTTACTTCGTTGATATTAACCTTTATTATAAAACAGAAAGTGGCGAATGGTCGAAGGGCATTTTTGGTACAGGCGGTTCAACCCTTGTTACAACAAAAATGTATGACAATCAACTGAAGTTCTATCTTGATGATGATGGCAAGAAAAAAGCCCTCACAGATGCAATTTCTGTTGCTTGTAAGGCTCTTGGTATCGCCGCTGATATTTACTATGCAAAGGATGAAACAAAGTACGGTGCTTTGGGTTCTTTTACTCCTGTGCAAATTCCTATGTTACCTACAGTTGAAACTATGAACGAAATCACTGATGATGGCGGAAATACTGACAACAACGGTAATGCAGTAAATGGTATTGTACCAATCAATGCGAATATGCCCGATGCAATGGCGGCGGTTAACGCGGCTATTCATAGTCAGGTTAACAATGCAAATGTTCAACCCGAAGCTAAAAAATTCATTCGCATTGACCCTGCAACAACTCCTGTTCCTACACTTGAACAGGCTGAAGGTTATATTATTGGGGGTAACGGTCAGTGGACTGGGCAATCACTCGGTCAGGTTTTCCGTCTTGCTATGTCTGGTGATGGAAAAGCACAGTATTGGTTGAATTGGCTCATTACTGCTGATACAACAAGTGAGAATATCGCGTGGGCACAGTTCTATGCGAATTTCTTGAATAACCATTACAGACAGATGGCACAGGGTCAGGGAACTGCCAATAACAACGCAAACGCATAAATAAAAATAAAAGGCGGTAGGACGAAAACTACCGCCTGAAAGGGAAGTGAGATAAGTGTCAGATATTCATATCATAGATGCTATTGAAAAACTCGGTCTTCCTCTTCCGCCTTCTAATAAGCGTAATTATAACATTCCGTGTCCTAACTGCGACTACGGACAGAGTAAACATAAGAACGCTAAACACCTTAATATCAACTTGGAAAAAGACGCTTGGTTTTGTCCCAGATGTAAAGAAGGTGGTTATACTTATGAGTTGGTTATGTTGTTTCGTAATTGCAATCATAAAGAAGCAAAAGAATTTCTGCAAACAGGAACTTCTACAACTTCAGGCAGTACGAAACGAAAAGAACCAAAATTCGTAAAAATGGCGGAAA
Source organism: Candidatus Fimenecus sp. (assembly GCA_045595185.1). Classification (GTDB taxonomy): domain Bacteria; phylum Bacillota; class Clostridia; order Oscillospirales; family Acutalibacteraceae; genus Fimenecus. The sequence continues at coordinate 10,308 of JAZNZX010000039.1, forward strand.
AGAGGGCTGATATAAGCGTCAGACACAAAGCTTATACTGAACTTTTAAATAAACTTACTCTTACAAAGGCTCACCGTGAGAATTTACTTGGTCGTGGACTTACAGATGCAGACATTAAGCGTCTGGGATATAAGTCTATAACCTCTGATTTAAACCTTACCAATATTATACGCAAACTAACTCTTGAGGGAGTTGAATTAAATGGTGTCGCAGGTTTTTATCAGACGAAAGCTGGTGTTTGGACTATGGATAAAGCTAATGGTATTCTTATTCCTTTTCGTGATGAAAATGGTCTTATTCAAGGCGTTCACATTCGTAACGATAACAATGCGAATACAAAATTCCGTTGGCTTTCTTCCACCGATAAACTAAATGGTATTGGTTCAAAGTCTTTTACTCATTTGGTTGGCGATTTAAACACCGATACAATTATACTTACGGAAGGGGGGATGAAAGCAGATATTATCAATGCTCTGTCAGGTCATACCGTCCTTGCTGTTGCAGGTGTAAATAGTTTAACAAGTTTAGAAGAAACATTAAAAATACTTCGTTCAAAAGGTGTACGGCATATTCGCACGGCTTTTGATATGGATTATTTCGTAAACCCAAATGTAAGCAAGGCTCAAAAAGATATGACAAAGCTTATTGTTAAACTCGGCTTTTCATACTCCACGCTTATATGGGACTCTAATCAGAAAGGATTGGACGACTTTATATGGAACGAAAAAAGAAAAAATATAAAACAATAAACCTTGAAGGTAGAGAATATGTAAATTTTAAGTGCGATATACTTAAAGAAATGCACATACCGTTACCTTCAAAAAGTGAACTTGATAGATTAAGCAACTGCACTGTAGTTGCGATTGATAATTATTTCAGGTCACTTATGGTTAAAAAGTAATAATTTTATCCCCCTATACCAATTAAGGTGTAGGGGGATTTTTTTTGCACAAAAATTTAATTAGTCCAAAATAATAAAACAATTAAAATTAAAAGATATTTGCGAGCATTTTTTGCTGACTTGCATTTGACTTGCATTTGACTTGCATTTATTTCATAAAATACCCCTAAATTACCCTAAATTACAGAATTTGAAATTAAAAAAATAAAAAAGCAAAACCCCCACAAAGCCTTATATATCAAGGGTTTGCGAGGGTTTTGGGGTGGCAGGGGCAGAACGACTCGAACGCTCGACACGCGGTTTTGGAGACCACTGCAAACTCTTACAAATGGCTCTGTATAGCCATTTTCACGAACTCTTGACTTGCATCTGACTTGCATCTTGCGAAGAAAAAGCAATAAATTGGTCCAATTTTGATATGTCTTTTTTCTTCTTTTCTGCGTCTAAATGCGTATATATTCCTAATGTTGTTTTAACATCAGAGTGTCCCATTTGTTCCTTTGCAGTAAGAACATCTATCCCAGCTTCATACATCATAGTGCAGAATGTGTGTCGCAGGTCGTGTGGAGTAAATGTTTTTATTAGCATAGGTGCTTTTTTAGGACTGCATTTATTCGGAATAATTTCAAAATTACCATACTTTAAATTCATATCTTTTAAGTAGCTATCAAACAAACAACGCCAAGCAGTATGAGTAAACATAGTTTTTTCTCTTTCGGTAGTAAGTACAAAAGGGGACTCACGCTTCATATTCTTAAGATAATCAATCAAAATTTGAGGAATAGTAACTATTCGTACTTTACCGTTTTTGGGAGTCTTTATGTTGTTCTGCTTAAAATTATAAGATTTACTTACTGTTATGGTATGGTTCTCAAAATCAATATCGTTCCATTGTAATGCTGTAGCTTCACCACGACGAAGACCTGAAAACATTAAAAGCATTGCCGCATCTCTTCCTCTATGTTCAAACTCGACAATTCTTTCACGCTCAATTTGTGTTAGAGCACGGCGTTCATTTTGTTTTGCATTTTGTGGAATTTTGAGTTTTTGAGCAGGATTGTATTCAATAATTCGATTTTCAACAGCAAACTCAAATATAGCAGAAACAGTGTTTGCATAGCGTATAATTGTTCTTTTAGCTGAAGGTTTATCAGTATATGGATTATTTTTCGCAATATCGTTTAGTATCTCTTGTAACATATATGGTTTAATTTGCTTAATTGTCAACCCTTCTAATGCGTCGCACCATATTTTAGTTCGGGGGAGTAATATGTTGTATTGGTCTTGAGAAACTTCAACTTCTTTTTCAAGAAGCCATCGCTTTGCACAAATTTCAAAACTATCATTCTGCGAAAGGATGTCTATACCTTTACGAAGAGAAAGTCTGATTTCTTCTGCTTTTTCATTAGCTTCCTTTTGCGTTTTTCCATATACAGTTTTATATTTTCGCTTTCCATCAACCCTTCCTACAAAAACTTGAACGGAATATCTTCCATCAGTTCTTTTGGTATTTGATTTTTTTGGCATATAAAGTCATTCCTTCCGTATTGCAATTCTAATTACTGTCCTATATTTTGGACTAATTAAATTTTTGTGCTTGACAAAATTGTTATATTTGCCTATAATAGTAATTGCAATCGAACATTTGTTCGATAATGTTCGATGTAGAAAGGAGTGCCAATGTCTGATAGTGAGTTTATTAAGGAAATTATGGAAATTATTTTTAGCAGTAACGATATGCCCAAAGTTACTGTTGAACAATTTGCAGAGATTACTTCATCATTTTTACAGCAGTCTTCAAATAAGTGATGAAATCTTCTCTCTTATCTTCAGGAATAGTTTTTGCGAGATTAACTATTTGCTGTTCATATTCTGTAAGCACCGACTCGGACGTTGGTGCTTCCTTTTTCGTTTCTCGCGTCATTGGAACATCATATCCCATAAGCCACGCTTCACTTACATTAAGTGCTAAACCTAATACGGTAAGTTTTTTTTGGTCTGGTTCGTGCTTTCCTTGTACATATTGGCTCAAAGCACTTCGCCCCAATTTTGTACCAATCGTTTTGCAATATGGTTCACATTTGCGAACTATATCAATTTGCTTTAAATTTTTTTCAAACATTATTTGCTTCAATCTTTCCGCGGTTGTTGTTTTTTTCATTGTTTCACCACCTAATTGTGAATAAATTGTAAATTATAAAAAAATTTGTCACAAAATTTTTATTTTTTTCTTTTATTTTACCACATCAAATCGCAAAATTCAAGTGTTTGAACAAAAAATTCAACTAATTTGAATTTTGTTCTTGACAAATATTTTTTTTAGTTTTATAATTGCGTTGTTCAAATGGTTTGAACAAAAATTTAAAGGAGTGTGTCTTATGATTATAAAGCATACAAAAATTTATGATTACTCAAAACTGGATGGCAGGATTACTGAAAAATGTAAAACTCAAGCTTGTTTTGCAGAAAAAATGGGTTGGTCTGAACACACAGCATCAAGAAAGCTTACTAATAAATTATCTTGGAAACAGTGTGAAATCGAAAAAGCTCTTGAAATACTTGAGCTTACAAAAGAAGACATCCCATCTTATTTTTTTACTTTAAATGTTCAAACTGATTGAACAAATTGAGAGGTTATCTATGAAAGAAAACAACAAAATCCTTTTTGATTACTCTTTATTAAAAGATAAAATTAAGAAAGTTTGTGGTTCACAGTACAATTTCGCACTTCAAATGGGTTGGTCTGACCGCACAGCTACATTCAAGCTCAATAGTAAACGTTATATCAAAACTGATGAAATAATTAAAGCGGCAGAGATTTTAGGTATAGCAGAAGACGATATACCAAAATACTTCCTACAAAAGATTTAAGGTAAGGAGTTTGGTTATGTCAAAACAGAAGATACCAATAAATAACAAAGTTACTCATTTGGGTATAACTCGTGAATTTTATAATTGGGATGATGTTCCTCTGCTTATAAGCTTATCTGAAGCGTGTGCGTTACTCCACTTAACAGAAGATACGGTAAGGAAATTATGCAATGATGGTGTTCTACCTTCGGTAAAACTTAATGGTTCTTGGCGTATTGACAAAGAAAAACTAAAAAAAATGTTTGAAACTAAAACATCTTAAATATTACTTATCACTAAATTTAATGGAAAGGAAAAGCCGTTGTGTCGAAATGTCCTGTAGATTATAAGTGGGTTAAAGTCCCGCGTAGTTTAATGCCCCCTAATTGTAAGGGTTTAATGAAAGATTACTTTAAAATCGCATTTGCAAGTGCCTATAAGAATGGCACAGTTAAATACTGCGGTTACGAAAATGAAGTTAAGGTCAATCAATGGGTTGGCGGTCCAGCAGGGCTTAAACGCTTGTTGGAAAGACGAAGTAGAGAGTCTGCCATTGATGCGGTTTTCCTTCTTGAAGAGTTTGAGTATGTTACTCTCTTTGCAGAAAGCGGAAAAAAGGCAACTATTGATGTTTTGGACCTTATCACTCCCCAAACCTGTTCTGTAAAGGAACAGATTAGTAATGATACCGAAAAGTATATTACTGAACATTATAACGAACTTGATATTTCTGAAATTGAAAATCTTCGTCGTTATGCTTCTGATTACAATGAAAAATGTTATGTAAATGATAACAGCGGATATATCTGCGTACCACGAAATCTTTGTGACCGTCTTGTTGAACGCGGTTATGTTTTCGATACTGCGGATGCTCTCTACGACCTATATCTTCACACAGTACATAATTACGAGAACAATCCCTTTTCACAAAAGTGTCCTTGCATAATGTACGACAGAGGGACACATATTCTCACTTTAAACTCTCTTGGTGAGCGTTGGGGTTGGTCTTTAAGTAAAGTTTCTCGTTTCTTTAAAAAATATAGCGATTATTTCAGTCTGGTGAAATTACAGTCTTCCTATGGTTGTGTCATTTTTAATAAAGTCTTTCAGACTGACTCTGAAACAACAGTTCCTACTCAAGAAGAATGTTTTGCCATTGTAAATGATTTTAAAGCTCGCGGAGAATACTTTGGTGTTTATGATGAAATGGTTCGTAATAAGGAAAACAACTGTAGTGAAAACCAATATGTTAATTCCTGCATAGATGGTTTGATTGGTTTCGACGCCAAAGAAGAATATGAAAAAATGTTGCGTTCAATAGCTTACTGCGAAGCCATTTTCAACAATGGAAATAATGAGCTTGGAACTTGCTCATTTAACTCTTGTGAAGAACAATCAAAACAAGATAAAGTTTCACAAGTAACGGGTTTATCTAAAAACTCATTTTCAACACTTATTAGTGATTATGTTTTTGACGCTAAAAAATGCGTCTTGCAATTTTTGACCTATAATACTCTTTTTGATTTTAAGTATTTCAATAATTATTTAACTGCTCCTACAGGTTATTTAAGTAACTTAATGGTAAGCAGTAATAATACCTTAAATAATAGGGTTTGTCCTAAATGTTGGACGGCAGTTCAAAAGGGAGTCTTTGCAAATACACTTAAATTTTCTTTTGTTCGTCCACTTTCAATACCTTCAGCAATACTTGTATCACCGATTGTTGAGTCAAATAATCAGCTTTACGGTAACAGCATTTCAATGAGTTTGTGTGATGTTTCTACCTTGCAGGTTCATTCACCACCAGTCATTGAAAAAGTTTCAACAAAATTTTTAAACAGCCTTGTAAAACAAGTGTTTACAAAAGTTAAATCGAAAATCAAATATCTTTTTAAAGGAGTACAGAATAATGAGCAAACAATCTGTTAACAACCCAACAAACGAAGTTTCTACTTCATCACCTACTAACGAAATCTTTGCTTCATCAGAAGCCTTATTTAAAAACAACGATTTAATTTCGGCTCTTCAAATACGAGGTTTAATTCCAAAGGCTGAATTAACAGCAGACAAAGTTAAACAACTCCAAAAGAAAAAAGCTAAACAGGAGTATAGAAATGCAAAACTCCTTTTAGAACAATATCGAACCATTGTTACGGCTGTATCAACATTACCAGAACACATTGCGTATGAACTCAATACTCCTTTTAAAGATGTTGACGACCTCGTTGAAAGATGTGACATTGCAAGTGCTTATGGTGATGAAATAGTAGAAAGTGAACTTCGAGGAATTCAGAGAACGAGAAAACTTATGGATATTATTCATAAGGCACTTACAAAACTTAAAACTATGTCACCAGATGGCGAATTGTTTTACAAAATAATACTTCTCACTTACATTACTCCAAAAGTTTTAAAAGTGGACGCAATCGTAAAAAAATTAGGAATTTCACGAAGCACCTATTTCCGTAAACGTGATGAAGCAATCAATCTTTTCAGTTCTATTCTTTGGCTCACTCCAAACAGAGAACTTGACTTGTGGATTGATTTCGTAACATTGCTTAACGAAGAGGAGAGCAAATAATGGCAACTTACATATACACTATTGATGCAATTCCCCCTTCAAACAATGAGTTTATCGGAAGAACAAACATCGGTGCATATCAGAGCAAAAAGAAGGAATGGGCGGATACGATTGGTTGGTTATGCCGCCCCCGTCCTGCAAAAGCTATTCCTTATGCAAGAGTAACTCTTCGATACTTCTTCCCAGATATGCAAAGACGCGACCCTGATAATTATTCAGGAAAGTTTATTCTTGATGGTCTTACAAAAATGAGAATTATTGAGGACGACTCATTCTTTCATATTAAACTCTCTGCTGAATGTGGTGGTATTGACCCGAATAAACCACGCACAGAAATTATAATTGAAGAACTTGACAAAAGTTATTTCAATTTTGGAAAAAAATAACCGAAAGGAATGTTTCGTTATGAACACAAATTACCCTACTCTTTCTATGGCGGTAGATTTTCAAAAACTGATTGATGCAGGAGTTCCTGCAAAAGCATTGGAAAAGCTTGAACACACCTTGTATTTGTATGAACGATATGAGAAATCAAGGAGTGTAAAGCCCATAGAACAACTTGCTCTTGAGGACAACGACATCTACCTTAACGCAATCAGTTGGTGGAATGGTTTCACACCCACTAATAAATTCCTTGAAGATTTGTTTGATGATTTTGAGTATTTAAAAAAGGAGTAAAAAGTATGGACGAAAGACTTGTTACATATCTCGAAAGTGAAGCTTTTAAGTTTCAACTTGAAGAATTCTTTGAAACATTCAATCATAAGGGCATTTGCGGTAAAACTCGACTTGCATTTCAGTCTGAAGTAGTAGAAGAGTTTAACCATATTGATTGGAAAGCAAATCTTGAAAAAAGAGTGCTTGATGATATGCTTGAACTTTACTTTGAAAAAAGACATTATAAGAGTGATAGACAGTTGTTTGCAGTAATTCTTGGATATGCTTATAATCTCACACCGAGTCAAATGATACGCATAGGAAACAGAAAAGCCTCTGCAAGAGCGTGGAAAGTTCTTAATTATTTCCTTTGCCATAGAGCAGAGCCGTCCTACGAACTAAAAAATCTTCTTAAATGTAGTGACCTCACCTATTATATTTACAAAGATGGCAAAAAGTATGATGCGTGTTTCAAAAAATATAATGGTGGAGATTACCTTTATGTTAACGAAACGGGATTACTATTTGAAATAAAATAATCTGAAAGGACTTGACAACCTTATGTTGAGTCCTTTTTTTATAATTCTAAAAATATTTTTTTAGAGTTTTTAAAGAAAAAACGAACTATTGTACGATTATACCTTTAATATGTTTAAGTTGTCGAAAACTTGGGACTATTTTGGAACTGTATTTGGATTGACTTGGGATTTTGGCGGTGTTATAATTTGTAGTGTCAGAAAGTGTAAATGTACGAACACTTTTTTGATAAGATTGTAGTGAATGACATAAAGCCATCACAGTTTACGGAAACTGTGGTGGCTTTTTGTTTTGTCACGAAAAATTTTGAAGAAAGGAGAAAAACATTATGCAGTTGGTTCAAAAGCAAAAACTTTATAATGCTTCGATGAAGTTTAATGAGTTCGCGAGAAAGGGCTACACAATGGGCATCGGTATGCTCACAACAGCTTTGCTTACTTCTCAACCTGTATATGCGGAAGATATTTTTGACCGCGTAGGTGCTTTTGCTAATTCATTGTACACTCGTATTTTGGCAGTTTTTACTGTTATTTGCGTAGCATTGGTGTCTGTTGCCCTTGTTATTCGTGCGGTGTCTAAAAAGCAAAAAGCAGTTGATGAAGCGAATGAATGGATTAAGCGAATTGTAACTTCCTATGTATGCGTACACTGTATTGGTCTGTTTATTAACTTCATTCAGCCATACATTGCAAATGCAGGTTGGACTTATGATGGCAACACAGGTGGTACATCTGGTGGTGCAGAAGCAACTACAGGCGGTTGATTTCCAAATTAAATCGAATTATAAAATTTTATAAAGTTTTATGCAAAATATGGAGAGTCGGGAAAACTCGGCTCTCCTTTCTTTCTTCAAAACGCAAAAGTGAGGTATAAAAATATGGTTTTAAGAAACATATTTCAACCTGTATTTTGTGATATTGATGTTTCAGGCATTATGAACGCCATAGCAGAGTGGTTAAGCACAGGCTTGGTAGCAGTAATGGATGCAGTGAGTAATGAGTTTTTAACAGTTTTCAATACTGATATGTCAACTTTCGTTACTTATTTTCCTTTCGCAACAGCAACTTATGATATTATGCAGGCAACTGCTTGGGTATTGCTTATTATGATTGTAGTATTTCAGTTGCTTCGTAATACGCTTGGTCCACTTTCTGATGCGGAAAAACCGACTACTTTAATCGGTAGAGCCGCCCTTTCTGCTTTTTGTATTGGTTATGCAATGCCAATATGCGATATTCTGTTGAAACTTTGCCGTGACCCGTACAATGCTTTTTTAGGTTATCAAGCTACAGGTGATGATTTTACTTGGGCTAATTTGTCTAACACATTGACTAATTTGTTCAACAACCTTTTAACCAATGTATCTGGTTTAGGTGTTATAGTAATGTTACTTCTTGTTATTGCAATCGCGTGGAACTACTTAAAACTTCTTCTTGAAGTAGTTGAAAGATATGTAGTTCTTGGTGTTCTTACATACACATCACCGCTTGGTTTTACTTTAGCAGGTTCACATTCGCTCGCTAATTCGTTTAAAGCTTGGTGTAGAATGTTTGGTGCTCAACTAATTATGATGTTGATGAATGTTTGGTTCTTACGCGGTTTCAACTTTGCAATGGGCGGATACCTCGCAAGTTATGGTACAGTTGTACCGTCAAATGTTACAGAAGCTCAAGAAATGTCTTCTCCTACTCTTTTTTGGATGTTTGCAATTCTTGCGTTTCTTCGTACCGCACAAGCTATTGACAGACATTTAAGTGCAGTAGGTTTGTCAGTTGCTCAAACTGGTGTTGGTTTAGGTCAAGAACTTATGCACACTGGTATGAGTCTGATGATGGGTGCAAGAATGATGTCAATGGGTATGGGCAGAGGAGCAACTACTACAGGTGGCGGTGCATCAACTCGTATGGGTCGAATTCAAAATAGAATGAATAGTGGTTCTTATGCACTTGATGCGGCAAGAGTTAATGCACAGACTCAAATGGGCGGTCACGGATTTATAAGTCAGGCTCTACGAAATTCTGCGGCACAAAATCTTGCTAATGGAACGAGCTTACTTACACCTAATCAGGTCGGTATGGTAGCAAATGCTTTACCACGAGAAGGTATGGGTAATATTGTTGATGGTGGTAACAACCTTGGTAATATTGGTTCAAATAGTTTGAAATCCTTTATGCCACAGTTGAACAACGCAAATCTTCAAGATACCAATATCGGTGCAGGTAAAATGACTACAACGGCAGTAGGTGCAGATGGCAGTACAGCTCAACTTACATTCCTTAATGCAACTCAAACAGGTGCTATGCCTGATGGTGCAATTAAAATGAACGCGGCTGACGGGTCAGAGTGGTATATGTCTGCAACAGGTAGCGGTGCAGGTGCATTTTCTAATGCGGCAGGCATCTCTCCTGAAGGCGAACCTATCGGCGAAAGATTTTCAAATGCTGGTTTTGCTTCCGATGCAACAGTTCAAAATATTGGTGACGGTGCTATTCGTATTACCGACTCTAACGGTACATCAGATTGGTTATCAACGATGAACCACGATGTCGGTGATGTGTCAGGTAAGTATATGACTGCGGATAATGGAGAAGTGTTCTTCTCACAGACACCGATTGCAGATACATCAGGTTATATCGGTAGTCCTGAAGCTCTCAATTCAGACTTCAGTACAGCATTTGATGGTAGAAACATCACAAATGTTCAAGGTGCAGGCGAAGGTCAGTTTGAATTTTACGATAGCAACAATGGTTCTTGGTATCGTGCTTCTGATAGTAATTACTACGAACAACCACAAGGTTCAACTACGATTACTGATAATAACGGTCATTCATATTATGTTGAGCAGGCTCAAAGTAGAATTTCTAATGTTCCAGTTAATGATGCACAAGGTAATCCTATTATCGAAACAATTAAAACTGATGGTGGCACAAAAGATGTCGTTAAGACTGAAACAAAGATTACTCGAAATTACAGTAATATACGCAGTAAGCGTGGCATACGCCACAAATAACACAGATATTAAGGCGGTTGAGGTATCTCCTTAACTGCCTAATGTCTATCTTTAAAATAAGGCAGGTGATTTACATTGGCGGTTAATGGTGATGAACGAAATTACGGCGACCAGCAAGACAATCCTTCTGGAGTCGGTCAAAATATGCGTGATTTGGGAAACCAAATGAAAAATGCAAAAAATGGTGCAAATTCAGCAAAAGGAATTGGCACTGCGACAAACACAGGCAAAGAAATGGTTCAAAACGCGGCTCAAAATGCTGTTCAAAACGCGGCTACGACGGCGACTTCAACTGCGGTTTCCACGGGTGCAGGCGTTGCGTCAGGTGCGGCGGCAGGTTCAGTTGCAGGTCCAGTTGGTACAGCAGTCGGTGCGGCTTGGGGTCTTCGACATTCAATAGTTAAAGTTCTTGGAGCAATAGGTGTTATATTTCTTGCTTTTCTTTGCTTTTTTCATTCTATGCCTGAAATAATATACTATTCTGTATTTGGATTTGATGGCGGTACAAATGAAGGAAACTACTCAATCGAAGAAAATTACACTCTTTATGGCGAGGCTATTCAAGATGTTATTGATGATGCGTATGCAGAAACCGTTGAAAGAGCTAAAGATATTATCATTGACGGCGGTTATGATTATGACATATCACTTTTAAACATTGAAGATAAAGCAAAAGATACTGCAAATTATGATGTTGCTTATCTTCTTGCCGTTTATTCAGTTATGCTTGGTGAGAATGAAGAACCCTCGATTGAAGATTTGACTGATAAACTAAAAAAGTGTAAATCAAATTTCTTTTCCATAACTTCTGAAGAAAAGAAAGAAGTTACTGTTGTTCCTACAGAATATTGGACTTATGAGCCACACAGGATACCTGTTGTTACCGAAAAACGATATGTTGGCACAGTAAATGGCGTTAAGAAATATCATTATTCTTGGGATTTTAAAACTGTTTATTACAGAACAGAACAACTAATTGCGGAAGAAACGATAACTGTTGATAGATATAAGCAAGTTGTGGTAGAAACAGGAACAGTAAATCCTTACAATTATTATAACTTGCAGGATGTTCATAATTACACTTGCTATGTGAAAGACGGAACAACAACTGTTTCGCCAACCGAAACGGAAGTTAAATATATTTCAATAACAATCAATCCCTTTGATAATTCTGCTCTTACAGAAGCATTTGGATATGAGCCTGATGCAATTCACGGAACTACAGGACTTACTAATGCAGAAATAGTTGAAACTCAATCTGATGGATTGAAGAGTTTGATTTTTGGTAGTTACAATTCAGGTGATAACATACCACTTACGGATATGGAATTACTTGCTCTTGTAAATGGTCTTGAATGTAATGAAACACGAAAATCACTTGTTCAAACGGCTCTTACTCTTGTCGGTAAAGTTCCATATTTTTGGGGTGGTAAATCTCCAGCAGGTTGGAACGAAAAGTGGGGACAGCCTACTCTCGTTACTGCTTCGGGAAGTTTTATGACAGGAACGATTATGCCGTATGGCTTGGATTGTTCGGGCTTCACAGATTGGACTTACAAAACTACACTTGGTATCACATTGTATGAAGGTTCTTGGAAACAAGTACAAAATTGTCACCCCATTTCAAAAGATGAATTAAAATCAGGAGATTTGGGCTTTCTGTTTAAAGATGATGGTGTTACTACAAGTCACGTTTTGTTATTCGTTGATTATGATGATGAAGGTAATCGTATATGGGTTCATTGTACTTATCCAGCAGGTGTTGTGGTAAACACTCCATATTATGATTATAAATTAAAGTTATATCGTCCAAACAATGTGGATTTTGGTGACGAATAGTGAAATATTATTGAATACAGTAAAAAAAGACAATAAAAGGTTGAGTCCAATGTCAAATTGAAAAAATTTAACTTATTTCAAAAAAATTTTTAAAAGCAAAAGCCTTTGTATATCAAGGGTTTAAGGCATTTTTCTTGATGTTTTTGCAGATTTTGTTTAGTTGACTTTTTGACACTTAAGTGATATTTAATAAGTGAAAGTATTTAATACACAATATATGGGGGTTAGATTATGAAAACCACAAAATATACAATTACATCAAGAAAGGTAATCGCGTTAGCTCTTGTTTTCGTTCTTCTCGCAACAATGTTTGTGGGTTGTAATGGTTCAAAAGATGAAGAAACTTCTACGACTACAACTACAACCGAGGTTCAGACAACAATCGAAGTTGTTACTGAAATCGTGACCGATGAAGACGGCGAAACTGTTACAGATGATAATGGTGAAGCTCTTACAACAGAGGTTACAAAGGTTGTTGAGATTACAAGTCAGTCTGACGAAGAAACTTCAAGTGAGAATTCAAATTCAACTATTTCCACTACAAAGGGTTCTACTACTACGACAAAGCAGACTGAAACTACAACGAAGAAAACCACATCAACAAGTAATTCCAATAAGGTTACTACAATCACAAAGCCTACTTCTACATCTTGTTCTCACTCTTGGAGTTCATACAAGTGGGGCAAGACAGAAGAAACTTTTGAAAATAAGTATCGTACTTGCTCAAAATGTGGCAAATCTGAAAGTTGGGAATTCTGCAATCACTCATTTGGCAGTTGGTATAATATCAATATTTGGAACGACGAACACGAATGTTCAAAGTGTGGTTGGATTGAAGAAAAAGAAGTTGACAACCGTGATGATTATATGGGGTCAAAAAGTGAATACCTTGAGTTTCTTGGCTACTTAAATCAAGCTCGCAGAGAAGCAGGCGTTTCTGAAGTACAGTATTGTGACGAACTCCAAAGTGGTGCTAATACAAGAGCAAAGGAACTTACGGTAAAATATTCACATACAAGACCTAATGGAAGTGACTCAAGCACTGCTTTCAATACTGACAAGTATGTTATTGCAGGAGAAAACATTGCAGGTGGACAATCAGCAAAGCAGGTTTTTACAGCTTGGATGAATTCTGAAGGTCATAGAAAATCAATGCTCGGCAACGCATTAACTCATATTTGTGTTGCAAGATGCGATAACAGATGGGTTTTAATTCTTGCAATTGACGCTGGTAAATTTGATGGTGTGTGGGAGTAATTATTAAATATAATAAGTGAGAGTCTTGCTTTCGTGAGTAAGGCTCTTTTTTTATAACAATTTTAGAAAAGAAGGTGATACCAATGCAGACTTAATCTTAAACCGACCCACGCTCAAGGGTAGAGAGCAGTGAAATTTTAATATGTGTTTAATCTTTTGCAAGAGATTATACTTCGGTGAGTAAAGCTAACTCACAAAACTCAATGTAAGGCTTACTTTTAAGTAGGTCTTTTTTCATTTATATTTATAAAAAGGAGTGTTTATATGAAAAACACGAATAAGATTATTTCAGTTATTTTGGCACTCTTAATGGTAGTGTCAATAGTTCCTATGCAGTTATTTGCGGCAACCGTAGAAACTCCGTGGGAAACACAAACGAGTGCAAATTTTAAGGATAATGTATTTCTCGATGCTCTTGCATATCTCGGTTATGACATTACTGCTTTTACAAAAGACGGGAAATATGGTTCAAATGTTTCTTCAAGTGACAGAACGGATATTGGATACAATTCCGCAGGAGCAACAGGATTTGAAACTACATCAGCAGGTAAACCTAATGTAGCAACATTTGAAAGCAAAGGCTTATGTTGTGCATCTTACGCAACCTATGTGTATTTTAATTATCTTCCGAATGTATATGGCTTGGATATGAGTGATTTTGCAAAGCCCTCAAACGGACGCTCGACGGCGGCTTGGGCTACCGCTTGTGAAAAATGGGTAAGCAATGGTATTGCAAAAAAGACTCTTATTAACAAAGATAGTGACGAAGATTTAAGTGCTTTAAAAAATGTGCCAATAGGCTCACTTATTACATTTACAGATGCTAATGGAAATTATTCGCATACAGGTATCTATGCAGGATATAAAACCGCAAACGGTAAAACTACTTACTTCCAAACTCAAGTAGGTGGCAGTAGAGGTCCAGAAGTGCAGGTAATCAATGGGTTTTACTATGTTTCGGGCGACCAAAGTGTATTCCAAAGAGTATATGCGGCATACACACCAATACTTCCTGAAAATCCAGTAGGTGCAGTCGGCGTTAAAAAGGTGGATGATGCAGGTAATGCTGTTGCTAATGTGAAAATCGGTGTATATACAAAGTCAAATGCAACAGGCAAGGTTGCTGAAATCACAACTGATAAAAATGGTAATGCGGTTTACGGTTATTCAAGTGGTGACTACACACTTGATGTAGGCAACACATACTATTTCAAAGAAATTTCTGCTCCCGAAGGTTATGACCTTTCAACACAGATTGTATCTGCAACTGTTGTAAAAGACAAAATTACATACGCTTCAGTAAATATCGTTGACAACAGACAAGGTTGGCTCGTTGTAACAAAATATGATGATGCAGACACAAAATTAGGCAAAGGCTATGTTTTTGGCATTTATTCTGATAAAGACTGCACAAAAGAAATCGCACAGATTACAACTGATGCTAATGGTAATGCAACATCAGATTGGTTAACGGCAGGCACATATTATGTTAAAGAACTTGCAATTCCCGATGGTGATACTACTCACGAACTCAACAGTTCAGTTTATACTGTTGTTGTAAATAAGGGTGAGAAGACCCTTGTTAACAACGGTAAGTTTGTAAATGACCGTTTGCGTGGTGACGCAGAAGTTGTTAAGGTATCTGAAGACGGTATCGTTGAAGGTATGGAATTTAGACTTCACGGTACATCTGATAGCGGCGAAGCAGTTGATATGACCGCAAAGACAGATGCAAACGGCAGAGTTGAATTTAAAAATGTTCTTATCGGTACATATACAATCGAAGAAATCAATACTCCTGACCGTTATGTAGCTCCAAAGAGTCAGACAATCACTGTTAAGGCTGACGAAATATCAGAAGTTACATTCAGTAATGTTCTCAAGCGTCTTGCTCTTCAGGTAACAAAGGTTGACTCTGAAACAGGCAAAACAATTCTTTATGCAGGTGCAGGTTTCCAAATCTTTGACGCAAACAACAATCTCGTTGTAATTGATGGTGTTGATACATTCTATACTGATGCAAACGGCACTATCACAACAAACAAAGCTCTTGTTTACGGTAAGTACACACTTGTTGAGGTAGAAGCACCTTATGGTTATATTCTTGACTCAACACCTATTGCTTTTGAAGTTAATACAAATACTATCGAAACAGTAAATGGTGTACAGCTCGTTAAGGTAGTTAAGAGTGACCTTGCACAGAAAGGCACTATTACAATCGCAAAGCAGGGTGAGGTATTCTCAACAGTTGTTGAAGAGAATGGCTCATATTTGCCCGTATTTGCCCTCAAAAACCTTTCTAACGCAATCTATGAAATTACAGCAACCGAAGATATAATCACGCCTGATGGCTCTGTACGAGCAAAGAAAGGTGATGTAGTTGCAACTCTTACAACTTCATCCAATGGTGCGGTTACTTCTGCTCCGTTATATCTCGGTAAATATACAGTAACAGAAACAAAAGCTCCTGAAGGTTATGTACTCAATACCGAGCCTGTAACTGTTGAACTTACTTATGCAGGTCAGGATATTGATATTGCGGTACAGTATGTTTCATTCACAAATGACCGACAGAAAGTTGAAATCAATCTTTCAAAAGTTCTTGAACAGGACGAATTGTTTGAGGTAGGAATGAACGGTGAAATTAGTGATGTTCAGTTTGCTCTTTATGCGGCAGAGGACCTTGTTGCCGAAGACGGCACAGTAATTCCTGCTGATGCACTCATTGAAATCGCTTCTTGTGACGAGAATGGTAAACTTACATTCACAACAGATGTTCCCTTCGGTAACTACTATGTTCAGGAATATGCAACACACGAAAAGTACATTCTTTCCGATACAAAATATCCTATCGAATTCAAATATGACGGTCAGGATAAATCGGTTATAAGTGTGGCTGTTAATGACGGTGTTGACATCACAAATGATATTATCCGCGGTACAATCGTAGGTCAGAAAATTGATGAAGATGGTAACTCAATTGAAGGTGCAGTATTTGGTTTATTCCGCACAGATGTAATTTTACCTGATGGTACAGTTGACGAAATAGTTTACCCTTGTGATGATGAACTTTTCAATGATGAATATGACCTTTTTGATTATTATTATACTGAAGAAAACGCTGTTATGATTGCAACTTCAAATGAAATCGGTGAGTTCTTCTTTGAAAATGTTCCTTACGGCACTTGGATTGTAAAAGAGCTTAAAGCGACTGAAGGTTATGTTCTTAATAGTCAGTTCTATTTTGCAACTGTAAGTGAAAACGAGGCTCTTGTTGAGGTCGTTATTGAGAACGATTTTATTACAGGTTCAGTTTGGGTTTCAAAGGTTGACTCAAAAGATAGTGATAAACTTCTTTCAGGTGCGGTATTTGAAATCTATGTTGATGCTGACGGTGATGAAGTTTTCAATGCGGATGTTGACATTCTTGTAGGCACTCTTGAAGAGTCAATGAAGGGTCTTTATACGATGGATGAACTTCGTTACGGTGGTTATTTCGTGTATGAAAAAACTGCTCCTGAAGGCTATACCAAGAGTGACGAATATGTTTACTTTGAAATCGTTGAGGACGGTTCGATAATTGAAATTACTGCAACAAATGATGAAATTATTGTTCCTCAAATCCCCGATACAGATGCAAATGAAGAAGAGGACAATGGTTACTTCTTCCTTATCATTTGGCTTGGCGGTAGTGTGTTTATTCTTGTTGTTGGTTACTTTTATGTGCTTAAACCAAAGTTGGCAAAGAAGAAAGCCAACAAGAACAAGAAAGTAAATACAAATAGCAAAAAATAAAGTTAATTAAATTTAGCCCCTTGCTTTAAAAGGTGAGGGGCTTTTATTATGCAAAAAAACAAATAAGGAGTTGATAGTATGGAACAAAATGAACCGAGAAATGTTTATATAATTCCATCTAACTATACCGATGCTGGTAAATGGGCTTGGGGATTGCTTGAACCAAGAAATTGTGTTGAAGCAGTTGTATTGTTAATTCTTATTTCATTCGCTTTTCTTGCAATTCCTATTTCTATTTACATCAGGATTACTCTAATAAGTGTTATAGCAATCCCGATTTTTGTTTTTGCTTGTATTGGATTTAATGGCGACTCATTGACACAATTTCTCGGTCACTTGTTTAAACATTACAGAACGAGAAAGAAAATGAGCTTAAGAAGGGTGGGTCAGTCTGATGGCAAGAATTAAAAAGAAGGAACGACTTTACTTCACACAAGACTATATTCCTGTCGAAGATATACGCAACGGAATTATTGAAACAACAGACGGACGCTATATAAAAATTCTTGAAATTGAACCAATAAATTTCAATTTAAGAAGTGTTTCTGAACAAGTTGATATTGTTTCAAGTTTTGAAGATTATATGAAAATCGCACCTGTGAAAGTTCAGTATAAGACATTTACACTTAAAGCAAATTCAGGACGACATATCAGACAAATTCGTAACGAAGTAAGAGATGATATTCCACAAGTCAGAGAACACGCAGAGGACTATATAAAACTCATAAATAGTGTAGGACAGGTTGAAGCTTTATCACGCCGTTTCTTCCTTATTATCCAGTATGAGCCGTTAAGACGAACTGATGTAACAGATTACACACAGATGTTTGCTCAACTTTATCAAGCAGAAAACGAAGCGAGAAAATACTTTGAGCATTGTGGTAATTCCATTATTAAATCACAAGACGCTGATAAAGCAACAGCAGAAATCCTTTATTGCTTCTTTAATAAAAACTCTTGTCAAACCGAACCTTTTGAAGAGCGTGTTAAGAAAATCTGCGGTGATAATGTTCTTTTCAATTCACAGTTTACTGATGCTGAAGATAAAGAAAGTATTTCAATTAAGGATTTGATTTCTCCTCGCGGTCTTGACCTGACACATTCTAACTACTTCACAATGGACGGCTTATATTATTCCGTTATGCACATTAAAGCAGACGGTTATCCTGTTCAAGTTGTTGGTGGCTGGACTTCGATGCTTGTTAATGCAGGTGATGGTATTGATATTGATATTCATATCACTCGTAAGGAAAGGTCAAAAGCCATTGAAGATGTTGGTAGAAAAATCCGTCTTAATAAATCAAAAGCAAAAGGTATGCAGGATACAAGCACAGATTATGAAGAAATATATGGTGCTATTGAGTCGGGCTATTACATAAAGAGGGGTCTTGCTAATTCAAACCAAGACCTTTATTATATGGCAATTTTTGTTACAGTTACCGCAAAAACATATAAAGAATTGCAGTGGAAAAAACAAGAACTTATTTCAATGATGAAGGCAAAAGACATTCAAATGTCAGAATGTTTATTTACTCAACAAGAAGCTTTTCAAGCAATTATGCCATTAGGATATGTAGCTCCAAAATTATTTGATAAAGCAAAGCGAAATGTTCTTACTTCAGGTGTTTCTTCAGTTTATCCTTTTACTTCGTATGAAATGACTTCCGATACAGGTGTATTGCTCGGTGTGAACCAATACAATAATTCGCTCTGCACGGTTGACCTTTTTGATACAAAGGTAAACAAAAATGCCAATGTAAACATCATCGGTACATCGGGTGCAGGTAAAACATTCTGTATGCAATTACTTGCGTCACGAATGAGAATGAGAGGAATTCAGACTTTCATCATTGCTCCAATCAAGGGACACGAATTCAAAAGAGCTTGTACACATATCGGCGGTGAGTATATCAAGATTGCGGCAGGTTCACCACATAATATTAACATTATGGAAATACGCCGTACAATTTCTCCTGAAATGGAACTGCTTGATGGAATTGATTACACCGAAATGGACTCAATGTTAGCGGCGAAAATTCAGCAAATAACAACATTCTTTTCTTTGCTTAAACCAGATATGACGAATGATGAAGAACAACTTTTGGATGAAGCACTTATCAAGACATACGCAAAATTCGGAATAACACACGACAATTCATCGGTATATGAAGATGCTAAATGTAGTCCGCCGAAGATGAAAAGGATGCCTGTTTTGGGAGATTTGTATGAAGTTCTTGATGAAAACAAATATTCTCAAAGACTTGCAAGATGTCTTAAACCTTATGTTACAGGTTCGGCACAATCATTCAACCAACAGACCAATGTGGACCTTTCTAACAAATACATTGTTTTCGATTTGTCAGCACTTAAAGGTTCAAAGATGTTACCTATTGGTATGATGATTGTTCTCGACTATGTATGGGATATTATTCAATCTGACCGAACTAAAAAGAAAGCCGTTTTCATTGATGAAATTTGGCAGTTAATAGGTGCAAATGCAAATAGAAATGCGGCAGATTTCTGCTTAAATATTTTTAAACTTATTCGTGGTTATGGCGGTGCGGCAATCGCGGCAACACAGGACCTTGACGACTTCTTTGCTCTTGATGATGGTAAGTTTGGTAAAGCCATTATCAATAACTCAAAGAATAAAATCATTCTTAATCTTGAGCCTGATGAAGCAAAATATGTTCAAGAGGTTCTTAAACTTACGAACAGCGAAATTAAAGCAGTTACAAAATTTGACCGTGGCGAAGCTCTTGTAATTAGTAACAATAATAAAATACCTGTTTTCGTAAAGGCTTCTAAAAAGGAAACAGAAATGATTACAACTGACCGAGCAGAACTCGAAGCAATCCTTCTTGAAAAGCAAAAATCTCAATCGGTTTGAGAAATATAAGGAGATTTTAATATGAGTATTTTTAACAATATTATGGGAAGTAGCGAGTATGATGAAAAACTTGTTAAACAATGGATTTCAATGTATGGTGCTTTACCCCGTATGCAGATTAAATGTTTATTAAACAAAAACAAGGATAGTGACGCGACTAATCTTATCAAATATCTTGTTAAAAAAGGTGAGTTGTACGAACAAGAAGGCGGAGTTTTTTTGGCTCTTGACCCACGGCAACGCAAGAGTGAAAGAGTTATTAAAGCTCTATGGGTTCTTATTCAATATCGAGATAGGGTCAAGCCAGATGAACACTATCCTGCGGAGTTTCCGTCTGAACTTTACTTTTTAAAAGACAATCAGGAATATGAAATTTTTGTTCTCAACAAGGGCGAAGAATTTAAACTTATGCACTTAAAGAGAAGAGAAAATGTAAGGTACATAATCGTTGTTCCTAATGTTGAAGCGAGCTATATTACCTCTCTTCAAGTTCCAGATATTGAATATATTTACGCGACAGTTTCTTATGGATGCAGTGGTGAGGCTTTAGTTAATTTCTTTTCACCAACACAAAAGCAGGAAAATCAGAGTGATGATACTATAACAGAAGAAGATTATTACGAAGAAATGGAAGATACTGTCGAAGAATATTGTGAGGAAAATACAGAGGATTTTTGTGATACTTTTGAAGAAAAAACTGACGAAGAAGAGGGCGACGACCCTGATGTTTTGACAACAAATTTTGATGAAGAGGATGATGAAAATGTATAACTTTTCAGTGCTCGATGATTTGAAATTTTGTAACAAAACACTTCAAACTTTAAGCGAAATCCCATCAAATCTTGAGCGTGAAATCCGTAATGGCAATAATAATGTTGCAAGAGTTTGGGCAAAAGATTTGATAAAAGAAAGCGAAAGACTTTGCAAAATTGCAAGAGTTTTGCCATTAAAATTTGGTGGCGAAAAGATTGACGGCAGAGAGAATTTTGATGTTGTCAAAGAGCAAATTGCAAACTGTTGGGACATTAAAGTTGGTTATATAAAGGACAAATGGCTGTACGTAAAAATGCCAATTCTCGCTCCAAATATGCAGGGGTACACAAGTGATATTATGTATGAGCCATTGAACCTTACTTTAGAAAAATTCTTTGATGATAAGGTTTTTAATGACAAAAGACCTTTGGTTATCTGTTACCGATTTGTTTACGGACCTGATATTCCTGAACGACATTATCACGACCACGATAACAAAGAAATAAAGATGATTACCGACACAATTACAAATGCTGTTTTTGTGGATGATAACCCTATGAAACTTAACAATTATTATTGTTCGGCAAAAGGTGAAGAAAGCCATACAGAAGTATTTCTTATTCCCCGTGAAGAATTTATTGAGTGGTTGGAATATGAAAGCACTCTTTCCACAAAAGGCGTTATTTCCCCTGTTTAAATGCGATTTTCACACCTAAAAAAGTAGGTGCAAAAATTGGTATTTTTTGATGAATTTTTTTTACAGTTACTTTAAAATGCGATAAATCTTTATTTTTCAAGGCTTCAACTGTAGTTTTTCCGTTTAAAAAACGGAGAAACTACAGCGAGAAACACCGCAACGGCGTATAAAAAAACAGCATTTTTACGGAGAAAGCAAAATTGGGGTAAAGAAGTCACACTCGCTGATTAAAATACCCCAACAAAACATTCCAACGATTGCAATACATCTACAACGGTTATATAAAAACTGCGATTGTGGAATGAAAATTGTTGCGGTTGTTGTGTAAAAAACATAAGAGCAAAAAGCAATAAAACCCAAAGTAAGAAAGAGTAAAAGATAAAAGGGAGTGAGTGCGTTGATAATATTCAACGAAACAACAAAAGTGTATCAGTTGGTGAGTCTGCTTTGTGTTGTTGGTGAGTTCCCTATGAAGTCAGTACATCTGTTAGGCAATGAGGTGTGGTACAAAAGGCTTATCAAAGAAATGTGTACAAAGCAAACTTACCATAATAGCGTAACAGGGGAAAAGCATACCTGCACTGCGTTGAGTATCTGCAAGAATGAGTATCCGAGTGTCAGACTCAAAAAAGCGGCACTGCCGTTAATGGAATGGGTTGGCGGAGCAAAGCATTGGGAAGAAGCTTGGGGAAAACATTCTTGGAGTGGATGTTCATCAACGATAGAACGAAATCACCGCGTAGCCGAAGTTGTGGCAATGATGAATGGAGCAGGACTTGAGTATCGACCTTGGGAACAAACAGTTCTTCAGACTGACACGAGAGAAAAAAATAATGTAGAGGAAGTTTCATTCTATGCGTCGAAGTCATTAAAGCGACAAGAAGATGGCACTACAAAGCAAATCGGGTTTAGTCGATTTACAGGAGCATTGATAGGACCAACGGAAAGTATGCTTGTGTATAACACGAGAAAAAGCGTAATGAAGTGGGGCGGAAAAGGTGAGGCAAAGGCACGAAGCAATGTACACCGATATACGAAGTTCAATACGCAAGGTGGAGATATACGAAAAATGATTTTGTTGAGCAGTGATTTTGAAACTGCCTTGGCGACACTTCTTCAGACTGAAAAAGACGAAGCTGTAGAAAAATTCAAGCAGAAAAAAAAGCGAAAACAGAGTTATGTGGCACATACTTCAATGACAGGAATGTATAGAACAATTCATTATGTTCCGTTGAATGAGTTTGGCTCAAAGATGCTTAAAATATTGAGTATCCCCGATAGTCGCGAAAAAGCATTGAGTCTTTTTTACAGTGAAGAGGAATTAAGTCACGGCGAAGGTAGTTTAATTTGTGACGCTTATCGAAACGGCAGATATGTATTAAGTTTCCTCGACGGCGACATCACCAGACTGAGAATATTCAAAGAGTCAATAGAGCGACAGCGTAAGCGAGGCGAAATCTCCTATTACGCAGTTTTGTGCTTTCCTGAACAAAAAGCAGAATTGATTGAATACTTGGGTGATGATATAAATTACCCGACAACAAATATAGATGATGTCTTACAGGACTTACAAAATTATGAAGAAAGCGTGGGCGATGAAATATATGAATGAGCGATACAAAAAAATAGGCTTAATAGCTGGTTGCTTTTTTGCAGTATCGTATCTTGTCGGTTTGGCAAGTCAATGGTTCTCCAAATATAACGCTTGGCTGTATGGCGGTGGAATGTACGGCGGAACTGAAATGGAAAAAATGAGCTTGTCACCGATAGAGTGCTTTAAATATGCGTTCAGTCTGAACGGCTTAAAAACATTACTACTCATACTGATTATCGGTGGCGGTATTTTTGCTTGGTATAAACTTCACGATAAATTCCGAAAAGGTCAAGATGATGATAGAGGTTTTAAAGTAAGTAATACAGGCGAATACGGAACTGCTGGTAAGATGGATGAAGAAACAATGAGAGAAATCTTTGAAGTTAAGCCTGTATCTATGGCAAAAGGTACAATTCTCGGAGAAAAAAATGGAATGGCTGTTTGTATGCCTGTTGATACATTCCTTAACAGAAATATTTTCACTTGTGGTTGTGCAGGTTCAATGAAATCAAGAGCTGTTGTACGACCTTACATATTCCAAGTAATCAAGCGTGGTGAGTCTGCGGTTATAACTGACCCGAAAGGTGAAATGTACTGCGACACGGCTGAAATTGCTCGAAAGAATGGATATAAGGTTAAAGTGCTTAATCTTATTAGCCCTGATAACAGCGACTCTTTCAACTGTATGGCTGGACTCGGCGGAAACAGTAATATGGCACAGATGCTCACTAATGTAATTATCAGTAATACTTCCGAAGGAAAGACCGACCACTTCTGGGACGGTGAAGAGGGTGGACTTCTTAAAGGCACAATGCTTATGGTTTCCCTTGATGATAAAATTCCCGAAGAAAAGAAAAATCTCGGAACTGTTTACGACATTATCACGAAAGATACTTCGAGTCTGCACGAAAGATTTTTGGAATTGGATATTACTCACCCTGCAAAAGCACCGCTTAACCTTTACTTCGAGGCTTCCGAAAATGTCCGTACTGGTGCATTAACAGGTCTTGGCACACGATTGAGCGTGTTGCAGGATGAAAAGGTTAAAGATATTACCAATACTAATGACATTGACCTTGTCGAACTCGGTAAATCCAAATGTATCTATTACATCATCACAAGCGACCAAGATAACACTATGTCTTTCTTTTCATCATTGTTCTTTTCATTGTTATTCAAGAAACTCGTCGGCTATGCAGATACTCTTGATGAACAAACACTACCTATTCCCGTTAATATGGTCCTTGACGAATTCAACAATGTTGGTCGTATTGGTAGTGCCGCAGACGGTAGTGACTTTGCAAGAACATTGTCAACTTGTCGTAGCCGTGGTATCCGTATGCTTATCTGTGTTCAGAGTTTAGGTCAGCTTCAGAACCGTTATCAAGGAACATTGTGGGCAGAAATCGTCGGCAACTGCGATATTCAGATATGCCTTGGTAGTAATGACGAAATTACCTCAAAGTATTTTTCTGAAAAGAGTGGCGAAATGACTATTGATGTTCTTTCAACACGAGTCAATCGCAGAACCTTTGCTATTGCACAGATTATTCCTGAATATACAGAAACCGAAGGCAAAGGTAAACGCTATGTTTACACTATGAACGAGATAGAAACAATGAATAGAGAAAAAATGCTCGTTGTAACAAACGGACAGCAAATTCTTGAACTTAACAAGCTTGACTTCACAAAACATCCGATGTCAAAGCAGATAGAAAAAGTGTCAGCGTACACTTATATACCTGAACGCCTTCAGATAATGATGCAACAAGCGACAACACAAGTTAATACTGGAAATGTAAACACACCTAAAGGTAACGGGAACAAAAACGGCGGTAATAGGAACGGAAGTAACAAAGGTCAGTCTGGTAAATCACATCAGACTCACAAAAAGCCCAAAAACTCCGTTGCAAAACTTGACGGTGAAACACCCGTGAATACCAAACCGAAAAATAAGAAGTCTAATTCAGAAGTTCCTGTAAGAATAGGCACTTCTAATGGAAGCGTAAGCCCTACTACTTGGCGTGACTTTTAAAATATAGGAGAAGTTGTTATGAATAAAAATTTTATTGTGGGTAATGGCGTTGACACACAAGGAACGGTTCTTGGAATGTGTGGCAAAGATATGTGCGTTATCCCCACAGAAGAACTCGATAAATATAATAAGCTCTTGGTAACTGGTAATACAGGCACAGGTAAAACATTCAATGTGTTGTTGAGCTATGTATTCCAGCTCATTAAGAGAGGGGAGTCAGCGATTATAAACGACCCTAACGGTGAAATCTATGCTCGAACTGCTTTAGAGTTTGAGTCTGCTGGATACCGTGTAAGAGTGTTTAATCCGTCTTACCCCGACCATAGTGATGGTTTCAATGCTTTGAGTACGGGCAATTATGGCTATGATTACGGTACATTGTATTTATGTAAATACATAATGAGCAGAGCAAGAGAAGGCGAGCTGTATAAAGAGGGTAGCGAATGGTTCACCGTTTTAGGCAATGATGTAAAGGTTTTGCTTGAAGCACTGCTCCAGTATGTAGGCAAACGAGAAACTTACGATAGAAAGAAGAGCCTCGGAACTGTTTACGACCTACTTAATAATGACACAGATTTAATGCAAAGCATCTATGTCGGAATTAAAGGTAGTTCCCATCCTTCAGAGAAAAAGTTTAGCATCTTCTGTCAAATGACAAAGAAACGCAAAAAGGATGCCATTGATAAAGCAAAGGAACTGCTCGTAGAATTCAGTAACCCTACTTTGCGTAAAATTACAGAATACAACGACCTTGATTTTTCTCTCTGTTTTAAAGAAAAGTGTGCATATTTTGTAATTAACGACAATTCGCCTGTAATGACTCTTTTGTGGGATACAGCATACAATAGAATTCACGCTCGAAACAGAGTCATAAAAGAATTTGAGTCTGACATACCCGTAAACTTCATTCTTGACGAATTTGGCAATATGCCCATCAATCTTCAATGGAAATTCCCCGTTGATTATGACGGGGCAAGAACCATTGCTTGTGTTCAAAGTCTTGAAGACCTTCCAAAACAGCCTGTACACTTCAATGTGTGTGTGCTCTTGGGCGGTAAGCTGGATGATTACACAAAAGATGTTTTTACAGCGATGTGCCCTGCAACCAAAAGTCAGTCTGGTGAGTTGTACTCCACACTGGAAGCACTCATAACAATGGATGGCAAGTCTTTGACTGTATTTCTTCCTGCCGAACACGAGGCATTTATGCTTACAAAGAGAAACTGTGACGATTATCACACTCTGAAAAAATGTTATCTGAAGAAATATACGCCTGTCAGACTGAACCAAGTCAATTTTTACACGACTGAAACGGCAATGAACAACCAAAGTCAGTCTGATGAATAAAAACACCTACGCTTTGCAGAATTTCAATGCAATTTTGCAATAAATCACAGTCAGGCAGAAATGTTTTGTGACGGAACGCAACATATTTTGTAAGGCGTAGGATTTCTACGGAAAGGAGAATACAAATGGGTGAAAAAAACAGGTTGATTTATGACCGCCATTTTGTTACACGCGACTCTTGTGAGTATAATTCTATGAAAATCATCGGAGCTTGGATAGAAATTTTATTTCACTTCTTTGATAAAGACAAAAAGGAAATCTTTTTTGCTGAAAACGAGGAATGTACAGTACAGGAAAAACTCGTGTGTAGCATTGATGAAAATAACGGATATGTTTTTCAGAAGAAATCATTAGTAGGCACAAACATATCTTCTTTCACTGCAAAGCCTGTATCTTTTGTTTTGGAAGCATTAGTGGGAAAAGGGAAGGATTACATCAAAGATTGTCCCAAAGAGCTTTTAAATGCAAATGTATGTCAAGCTATACAGGTGTCGGAAGATGAATTCAAAGAGTTTGTAAAATCAAACTGGACCAATTTCAATGTGACAGAGAATATGAACGCCATCTGTACAGGAATGAGCTACGAACTTCTTAAAGAGATTGCTTGATGCTTATGTTTCACATTAAGTCCACAAATTTATTAGACTCATTTTTAAAATTGTTTAAATAATACTCTTTTTTAAAGACGAGTTGATGTTTTGGAACTCAAAAAGTTTAATTCATTTAATTTCAGTCTGATAGAAGAAATCTGTTTTAAAAGTGCCATACAAAGTGTCATTTTTGCACTTTGTAACAACAAAACTTGAAAAAATGTGTCAATATGTCAACAAAATCAAGTATTTTAAAAAATATTTTCACTTTTTTTATGGGGTAAAATGAGTTTGTCAAGCCCCCCTTATTAAAAGCGACAAAGCTTGTAACCCCTTGAAAAATAAGGATTTGTAGTCAAATATTCAAATAAGCATACTTTTTTTGCGTGAAACTATTGCGAGATTTCGGGGGGTATGATATTATTAGACTGCAAAAATTATATATGTAGTTTTTGCGGTCC
>JAZNZX010000040.1:0-31624 GCA_045595185.1 Candidatus Fimenecus sp.
TAAATTGGAGTTTGTAG
This sequence comes from Candidatus Fimenecus sp., assembly GCA_045595185.1. Lineage (GTDB taxonomy): Bacteria > Bacillota > Clostridia > Oscillospirales > Acutalibacteraceae > Fimenecus. The sequence goes on from JAZNZX010000040.1 coordinate 18, forward strand.
GGATGTTTAAGGTTTAGTGTCATTCTGAGGAACGAAGTGACGAAGAATCTCTGTCCTATTTTAACAGACCCTTCGTTTCACTCAGGGTGACTGATGAAATGCGAGAGATTCTTCGCTACGCTCAGAATGACCTACCAAATTAGTTATTCATCCCGACAAATTATAATTTGTTAAGCCTCCCTATTCTATATTGTATATTCATTTCATACTCTATATGTAAAGGGAGGTTTTCTTATGACAGACGATAAAAAGACGGTGAAAATACCGCACAGCTTTATTATGGAGGACAGAAAGAAGTTATCTGTTTCGGGTGTTACGGACATTGATTCATTTGATGAGCAGACAATTATCGCTGTAACTGATTTAGGTGAGCTGACGATTCGCGGTTGGAATCTTCACATTACAAAGTTGAATCTTGAACAGACAGAATTACTTGTCGACGGTGAAATATCGTCACTTACATACACAGATGTACGACCACAGGCAAAAGGTTTTTTTGCAAAGGTGTTACGATGACCGATTATCTGTACAGCTTAAGCCTTGCGACACAGACAAAAAGTTTTCTCTTATCATTGGGACTTGGGTTTTTAATGGGCTTTTTCTATGACTTTTTCAGGCTTGTTCGTCTTTCAATTTCGCGTAATAAAATACTTATAATTATTTTCGATTTGCTATACTGTATTTTCCTTTGTTTTGCCACATTCATTTTCTGTATGACGGTCAATGAAGGGCAGATTCGCTTTTATCTTTTGCTTGGTGAGGCAATCGGTTTTGCTGTTTATTATTTCTCTCTTGGTGTGGTGATTTCCACGCTTGGTGAAAGGGTTATAAATTTTACAAAAAAGTATTTTAAAAAATTTTTTTGTGTTCTCATTTTTCCGTTTAAGTGGTTTTTCGGAAAAATGAAAAGTGTTTTTGATAAAATTCTTAAAAAAGGTCGAAAAACCGGTGAAAAAATTAAAAATAAATCAAAAATACTCTTGAAAGTAAATAAACACTTGTTGTATAATCATAATGTTAAAAAGCAGAATCAGGTGGATGACGCGGACTGAAAGAAAGGAATGTGATACCAATGGCTAATACAAAAGCACCAAAGCGTAAACAGACAAGAAGCTTTATCCTTACTTTGGGTATAGTTTTGCTTATCGGTTATTTTGTTATTACAATTATCGGACTTCAACTTTCTATCAAAGAGCGTAAGGGTGTTTTGGAACAAAAGCAGTCTGCTTATGAGCAACAGCTTGAGCAGAATGACCGTCTTCAAGCTATTGTAGATAGCGAGGACAAGAGCGATTATATGGAACAGATTGCTCGTGAAAAGTTGGGTTTTGTTATGCCTGGCGAAAAAGTGTTCTATGATGTTACACCTGGTGTGTGATTAGGAGGATATGCAAGTCTATGCAAATTGACATTGGTTCAGTCTATGACGGAACAGTCACGGGGTTAACAAAATTCGGAGCTTTTGTAAAGCTTGAAAATGGTGTATCAGGTATGGTACATATTTCTGAGGTTTCAAATGAATATGTAAATGATATTTCAGAGAAGCTTTCAGAGGGTGACAAGGTTAAGGTAAAGGTTCTTGAAATCAACGAAAAAGGTAAAGTAAGCCTTTCAATCAAAAAAGCGTTGCCAAAGGAAGAAAAACCAAAACCACAAAAATCATCAAAGCCAAGACGCGAAAATAATGACAAAGGCTGGAAGGGTGCTCCTCAGCACGATAATTCAGCACCTATGTCTTTTGAAGATATGATGGCAAAATTTAAGGCACAGAGTGAAGATAAAATGAGTGACCTTAAAAGAATGTCTGACAAGCGTGGCGGTAATACAGGCTATCGCAGAGGTTCAAAACAATAAATGATTAGGGGGCAGGGCAACTGCCCTTTATTTAATAAAAGGTGAACTTATGAGAGAGATAAGTTGTTCTCAGATAACACAGGCAATAAAAGAACTGTGCATTTCTACAAACAGAATATTACCCGACGATTTGGTTGAGTGTATTTCCTGTGGATATGACAGGGAAAAGGACGATTTGCCGAAAGCAGTAATGGACGATTTGCTTAAAAATCTCGATTGTGCGAAGGAGCTGTCACTTCCCATTTGTCAGGATACAGGAATGGCTGTTATTTTTGCTGAAATCGGTCAGGATGTCCATATTGTTGACGGTGGCTTCGAAAATGCTGTCAATGAGGGTGTCCGTCAGGGCTACACAGAGGGACTTTTACGAAAATCCGTTGTGGCTGACCCACTTTTTAGAGTGAATACAAACGACAATACACCTGCCATTATCCATACAAGAATCGTTGACGGTGACAAAATTTCACTTACAGTTGCACCAAAAGGCTTTGGCAGTGAAAATATGAGCAGAATCAAGATGTTTACTCCGTCTGCAACAAAGGAAGATATTGTGGATTTCGTTGTTGAAACGGTAAAAATCGCAGGCGGAAACCCATGCCCTCCTATTGTGCTCGGTGTCGGTATCGGCGGAGATTTCGAGCAATGTGCCCTGCTCTCAAAAAAGGCACTTTGCAGAAATGTAAGTCAGCGTAATGAAAAAGAGTTTTATGCACTTTTGGAAGAAGAAATGCTTCAGAAGGTCAACGAAACAGGCGTTGGCCCGCAGGGCTTTGGCGGTCTTACAACTGCGCTTGCAGTAAACATTGAAACAGCACCGACACATATTGCAGGGCTTCCTGTTGCAGTCAATGTGGGTTGTCATGTAACCCGTCACGGTTGTAAAGTTTTGTAAAAATTGAATAAATTACAGCAAACTACTTTACAATTTATGTGCATTTATGCTACTATAATGATAGATAAGGCTACTTATCTCAATCTATTGTAAAGGAGATGTCGTTGTGAACATTACTATCATTGGACGCAAATGTACACCAAGAGAAAATTTCAAAGAAAGGGCAGAAGAAAAGCTTCGTAAGGTTGAAAAATTCTTCGGACCTGACGCAACGGCTAAAATCACTGCTACTGTTGAGAAAAATCAGAAAATCTGTGAAATTACTCTTTCCAAGAAAAGTATGATTTTCCGTGCGCAGGAGCGTAGCGACGATTTGGAAGATGCACTTGATATGTGCGTTGACTCTCTTGTCCGTCAAATCAGAAAAAATAAAACAAGAATTGAGAAAAAGCTTCGCGATGTTTCTTTCGACGACATTTTGGCATCAATGGATGTTGACGAGGAAGAAGATTTAGAGGTTGTAAGAACAAAGACAGTTGTTTTAAAGCCAGAAACGGTTGAAGAAGCAATTTTACAAATGAATCTTATCGGCCATATGTTCTATATGTTCCGTAATGCAGAAACTGACAATGTTTGTGTTGTTTACAGAAGAAACGACGGTGGCTACGGACTTATTGAACCCGATTTTGAATAATTCATAATATAAATTATGGTGACGGGGCAACTCGTCACCTTTTTTCAGGAGAAAGATATGAAAAGAACAGAAACAAAAAGTAATGTAAAATTAAGAAGTATTGTCCCACTTTCCGTGATTGTATCAATTCTTTTGTTTGTACTTCCGTTTATGGAAACAAAGATTATGAGTTGGTATGCGGAGAAGTCGGTTGACCACGATATGAAACTGACCATAAACTTGGACGAGCAGGGTGATTCGTTTGACGGCTTTGGTTGTTCATCTTGTTGGTGGTCACAGGTTGCAGGTAACGGTGAAAATGCAGAAGAAATTGCAAAACTTCTTTATAGTGAAGAAGGTCTTGGACTGAATATTTACCGTTATAATGTCGGTGCAGGTTCTGCTGACAACTTTAAGGATACTATCGGTGACCCTTGGAGAAGAAGTGAAAGCTTTTATGTCTATGACTACGAAACAGAAACAGGCTATTATGATTTTACAAGAGATGCAAATGCTCAGGCTTTTTTAGACCTCTGTCTTTCATATGGTTGCATTGATACGGTTGTCCTTTTTGCAAACTCACCTCACTATTCAATGACTCGCAATAATAAAACAGGTGGTAACGACAACTGGTGGGTATGTAATCTTCCTGAAGAAAATTATGAGGCATATGCCGACTATTTCCTTACAATTACAGAATATTTCATTGAAAAAGGTGTTCCTGTTAAATACATAAGTCCGATTAACGAACCGAACTGGTCTTGGGGTAACAGTGGTTATGCAGGTCAGGAGGGCTGCTTCTACGGTTCAGAGGAAATTTACGGTGTTTACAGAGCTTTTGCAAAGGAAATGGCTGAACGAAACATTGAGGGTGTTCTTCTTTCAGGTCCTGAGTCAGGTGAAATCGGTCACAGAACTTATGAATGGTTTGAATATCTTTACAATGACCCTGAAATTCGTCCGTATTTAGGTAATCTTTCATATCACAGCTATTGGACTGACAACAATGTTCAGAACAAAATCGGTCTTGGTAACTGGATTGAAGAAAATATTACTGACCTTCCTGTTGAAATGAGTGAATGGTGCCATCTTCCTTGCGAATCACCGATTGATTCAATCGACGGTGCACTTCTTCAGGCGAGAGTTATGGCAAATGACATCAATTTCACACATGTTGACTCCTGGACTGCGTGGGTTGGTGTAAACGGTATCGGTATCGGTGCTGACGGAAAAGAATATTCTGACGGACTTCTGGTTGCTACTGACGGTAACATCAGTGACTTTAAAATCCCGATGAGATACTATGCAGTTGCTCACTACTCAAAATATGTTCCTGTGGGTAGTAAGGTTGTTGAAACTACAAAAGATATTTACGATTATATTGAAGAAAGAGACAATGAAGGTAATATTGTAGAAGCAAATTACATTACAAATGTTGTTTCTTTCCTTACTCCTGACAATAAGGTTGTAACAGTAATTGTAAACGAAGGCGAGGACCGTGATGTTAAGTTCAAGGTTGACCGTGACAATATGACTGTAATTACAACAACTCAGGAGAAACAGCTTGATGAAACATATTCGGGAAAAGTAAAGAAAATCGAAATTCCTGCAAAGAGTATTACAACAATTATTTTTGAATAAAAAAGTGGTGGAGTTTTAAAAGACTCCACCATATTTATGTTAAGGAATAAATTATAATTTATCGGTGAAAACAAGCAATTTGATAGGTCATTCTGAGCGTAGCGAAGAATCTCTCAAAAGGTAACATATCGACCAACAGAGATTCTTCGTCATTTTGTTCCTAAGAATGACACTAACCTTAATCATCCCTATAAACTCAAATTTTTCATCATAAATTTATTATTTTGCACTTTGCATTCTGCATTTTGCACTTTAATGATATTCCATACCAAACATTTCGATGCATACGGGAGAAAGTTTGTTATAAATCAAATTGGACACTGTCATATTGTCAGGTGATGTTGTTTCAATTTTCTGGGCTTTTGGAAAAAGAATGACTGCTTTTGTATGGGATAGTGATTGTTCAATAAACAGATTTCCGTTCATACTTTTACATATATTTCGTACAAAGGGAAGTCCCTTTTGGCTGTGGTGATTCTCAATGAAACTGCCACCGTTTAAAACCTCAATGCCACAAAAAGCACCCGATTCAACTGTTTTTACGGTGACAAGATTTTCTTTACCGTAAAGATAAGCATTTGAAAGCAGGTTGAGTAATGCCTTTGAAATCAGTCGAGTATTTCCGTTTATATAGTGATTATCGTAACCGCAATAAATAAAGCTGATACCTGACTCGCTTGAAAGTATGTCGCAGGCAATGGTGATGTTTTCGGTAAGTGAAGAAATCTCAACACATTCAGGCTCAAAAGTTAAATCGTCACAGAATTGAAGCTTTCGAAGGTTGATATATTGAGTTCGAAGAAGATTTTCATTCTTCTCGCGAAAGGATTTATCAAAAAAATATTGCATTTTTTCTCGCTGAAATTCTCTCTCATTTGTATAGATATGAGAAAAATGCTTATAATTCATATAAAATCACCTTCCATACTATAAATTTTATACCCTTTTTGCCTTAATATTCCCGATTTTTTATGCCACTTGACAAAAAATTCACAAAAAGGCAAAATTTTCAAAAATACTCTTGCATATTTGATTAAAAAGATATAAAATAATACTGCACTAATGCGAAATAATATTAGTATTAATTTATTTGGAGGAATTCAAAATGTCAGTTAAAGTTGCAATTAACGGCTTTGGCCGTATCGGACGTCTTGCTTTCAGACAGATGTTCGGCGCAGAAGGCTACGACGTAGTAGCTATCAACGACCTTACAAAACCATCAATGCTTGCTCAGCTTCTTAAGTATGACACAGCACAGGGTGGCTACTGTGGTAAAATCGGTGAAAACCTTCACACAGTTGAGGCTGATGATGAAGCAGGTACAATCACAGTTGACGGCAAGACTCTTAAAATCTATGCTATGGCTAACGCTGCTGAACTCCCATGGGGCGAAATCGGTGTTGACGTAGTTCTCGAATGTACAGGTTTCTATTGCTCAAAGGCAAAGAGCCAGGCTCACATCGATGCTGGTGCTAAGAAAGTTGTTATTTCTGCTCCTGCAGGCAACGACCTTAAGACAATCGTATTCTCAGTTAACGAAGATACACTTACAGCTGATGACACAATCATTTCAGCAGCTTCTTGTACAACAAACTGCCTTGCTCCTATGGCAAAGGCTCTCAATGATTATGCTCCAATCCAGAGCGGTATCATGGCTACAATTCACGCTTACACAGGCGACCAGATGATTCTCGACGGTCCTCACAGAAAGGGCGACATGAGAAGAGCTCGTGCTGGTGCTGCTAACATCGTTCCTAACTCAACAGGTGCTGCAAAGGCTATCGGTCTTGTTATTCCTGAACTCAACGGCAAGCTTATCGGTTCTGCACAGAGAGTTCCTGTTCCAACAGGTTCAACAACAATCCTTACAGCTGTTGTTAAGGGTGAAGTTACAAAAGAAGGCATCAACGCTGCTATGAAGGCTGCTGCATCAGAAAGCTTCGGCTACAATGAAGACGAAATCGTTTCTTCAGACGTTATCGGTATGAAGTATGGTTCACTCTTCGATGCAACACAGACAATGGTTGCTAAGATTGCTGTCGACCTCTATGAAGTTCAGGTTGTTTCATGGTATGACAACGAAAACAGCTACACATCACAGATGGTTAGAACAATCAAGTACTTCGCAGAACTTTAATTCTAAAAAGTATATAAAAATTAGAGCAGGTAACCGAAAGGCTACCTGCTTTTTTGTTGCTATAATTACTATATAAATTGGAGTTTGTAGAGATAGTTCGTAATGCGTAATTCGGAATTCGTAATTAAGGAACTGCGTTGCGATTATATTGCCTCCCTCTGACGAGGGAGGTGGCAAAATCTTTGATTTTGACGGAGGGAGAGATAGCTTTTCTGCACACTAAATCTCTCCCTCAGTCTGCTTCGCAGACAGCTCCCTCGTCAGAGGGAGCCAAAGAAAACGCAATTAAAAGAGAACGATAAATTATAATTTGAAATGAAAAAGCAGGCGTGGAATCCCTTTGGTCATTTTTTAGAAAATAATGGCTCCCCATCAAAGTGGGGCGCCTAATTTTGCAAGTAGTTTTATTTAATATAATCTGCTAAACGGAAGTTTTTAGTTTCAATGCCGGTTAAGTCGTAATCATCATATTTTAGTGAACACCATTCTTTTTTCTTTTTGGTAAAGCCATAATTTTCAAGTTCTTTATAGCCGTAAAGAAATTCGTATTCACTTTCGGAAATATAGGTCTTGTTTATTAGAATATCATTTTCTAACTGTGCAACAAAATGCCTGTGAAACTCTCTATCACTTCCACGAATAAAGCCAAGCATATAAATGTTACCATTTTCTTTGTCACATTCGATGTGGTCAAGAATTTGCTCATCTTCTGTTCCTTCGAAAAGTCTTTTTACAGGTTCAAAAGTATCTGCATCATAAACAGTTAAACGAGTGTAACAATCGATATGGCTTTCAATATTATAAAATAGTTTTCCGTCTTTTGAAAAGCACATATTTTGGTCTTGACAGTGTGCGACTGCAGTTGGAACGGTGCGAACCTTTTTAACAAGACTTAAAGTATCAAGATTGTATATGGCTAATCTGCCTTCAGTTGACTTTACAACCAAAATGTTCGAGTTTGGTTTGAACATTGGCAAGTAACCATATAAGATATCCTTCTTAAATCTTGCAAGTTCGTTATCGTTTTTGTCATAGACATAGGTGGTTTGACCTGTGCAACCAACTTTGAAATTTTCGTTTTCAGTATAACCCCAGAAACTTCTCATAATTTCACCTTTTATCGGGCGATTCGTGAATCGCCCCTACATTTTGCGCTTTGCGTTTTGCATTATGCACTTATTTCTTCATTTGGTCTAATGTTTTGTGGAAGGAGGGGAGGAATTCTTTTGCGAAAATCTGGACTTCTTCCAATTCGTTCTTTTCGATTGAACGGAGAAGTTTTTCTTCGGCTTCACAGAATTCGCTGTTACCTGCTTTTCTTTCTTCAACGCATTTTAAATAGCCACTAATTTTGTCGGCAGCTTTGACCAATTTCCAAAGCTCTTTATCCTCATTTTTCTTTTTGAAAAGTGAGTCATAACAAGGGAGTAAGTCTTCAGGGAGCATAGAAAGAAGTTGTTTTGTAGCATTCTTTTCAACTGATTTATATGCCTCCTTGGTTTCCTTGCTGTAATACTTAACAGGTGTGGGCAAGTCGCCTGTGATAATTTCAGGTGTGTCGTGATAAAGTCCTAAAAGTGATGCTCTTTCGCAGTTGTAATCCTTGCCCAAACGCTGATTGCCGATACAGGCCAAGGCATAACAAAGCTGAGCCACTTCTGCAGAGTGCTCACTCAAGGTTTCATATCTTGTATTTCGCATCAACGCCCATCGGTTTATGTACTTGGTGCGTGATGTGAAAGCAAAAAAGTCATTTTTACCCATCAGATATCCTCTTCCTTGAAACTAACTGTCAAGCTGTCGCGATTAAGCTTAACCTTTGTGTATTTAACTCCTGCTGCATCAAACATTCTGCGGGATTCGCGGTTGTTAAGGCTGTCCTTGTATTTGTCCGAAAGGAACATAACTTCCTTGATACCGCTCTGAATAATTGCCTTTGCACATTCGTTACATGGGAAAAGTGCCACATAGATTTTACAGCCGTTTAAGTTTCTGCCACCATTATTAAGAATTGCGTTAAGCTCTGCGTGACAGACATAAGGATATTTTGTGTCGAATTCGTCACCGGTTCTGTCCCAAGGGAATTCGTCGTCATCGCAACCGTGCGGAAAACCGTTGTAGCCTACTGACATAATTTTATTGTTGTTGTCAACAATACAAGCACCAACCTGTGTGCTCGGGTCTTTACTTCTTCTTGCTGAAAGAAGAGCGATACCCATAAAATATTCGTCCCAACTGATGTAATCTTCTCTTTTAGCCATTTTTATTCACCTTTAATCCTTTTCCAATATTCTTTTGCCATTTGTTCGGTTTTGTTGTCGCCGAATTCATAATATTTTTTATTTTTCAAAGCATCAGGTAAGTACTGTTGCTTGACCCAACGGTTAGGGTAATCGTGCGGATACAGATAATGCTGACCCTTAACCACAGCATCTTCACCGTCGAAATGCTTATTCTGCAGCTGTCTTGGGATTTTACCGTAATTGCCTTTTCGTACATCGTCAAGAGCTGCAAAAATTCCGTCGTGACCTGTATTTGATTTCGGACTTGTTGCAACAAGTACAACTGCATCACCTAAAGGAATTGCAGCCTCAGGCATACCGACCTGCATTGCAATATCACAAGCGGCTTTTACAATCGGTAAAATCTGCGGATAAGCAAGTCCCACATCTTCACTTGCACAAACTAAAAGTCTGCGTATTGCAGAAACCATATCTCCAGCTTCTAAAAGTCTTGCGAGATAATGAAGTGCCGCATCAGGGTCACTTCCTCGCATACTCTTTTGATAAGCTGAAAGAATGTCGTAATGCTCGTCACCGAATTTATCGTAACGGAATGTGTTTTTCATTGTAAGACTGCCTGTATTTTCAAGAGTAATCACTCTTTTATTGTCAGTAATGCTTGCTGAAAGAACACAAAGCTCAACAAAATTCAAGGACTTTCGAACATCACCGCCACAGGCTGTTGCAATATGCTCGCAAACTCCGTCTTCAATTTCAAGTGGAATTCCTGTTTCGTTCTCTAAAAATTCAAAACCACGCTTTACGGCAGAAACAACATCTTCAGGAGTAACTGACTTGAACTCGAATACTGTACAACGGGAAAGCACAGCGGAGTAAATGTAAAAATACGGATTTTCTGTGGTTGATGCAATAAGAGTTATTTTACCGCTTTCAATGTATTCAAGTAAAGACTGCTGTTGTTTTTTATTGAAATACTGAATCTCGTCAAGGTATAAAAGTATTCCGTTTGGTGCAGCAAAGGTGTCAAGCTCACTTACGATTGCTTTAATATCGGCTGTACTTGCATTTGTTCCGTTTATATGGTGCAATTTACGATTAGTGTTTTTCGCAATAATTCGAGCCAAAGTTGTTTTGCCTGTACCTGACGGACCGTAAAATATTAAATTCGGTAAATAGCCTGACTCAACAATGTTGCGTAAAGGCATATTTTCGCCTAAAAGGTGGCGTTGTCCAACCATATCGTCAATGGTTTGCGGACGAAGTCTGTCTGCTAAAGGTGTTGACATAATTTCACTTCACTATATCTATAATTTCTTCTGCTGTATCTACAATATATTCAGCATTGTATTCTTTAAAGTCTTCCAATGTGCCGAACCCATAAGTCACCGCACAACAAGGGATACCAACCTGATGAGCGCCCTCAATGTCAAATTTCGTGTCACCGACCATAAGGGTTTCTTCCATAGTTGCACCGATGTTTTTCATAGCATTCAGAATAACTGTTGCTTTACTCTCACTTGTGTTGTCAAATTCAGTACCACCAAGGAAGTCAAAATACTGCTTGATTCCAAGATTTTCACAAATCTGGTCAACAAAGTGCAAAGGCTTTGAAGATGCTGTTGCGAGAATATAGCCCTGTTCTTTAAGCTTATTTAATGTTTCTGCAACACCGTCATAAAGTCGGCTTTCAAGATACCCGATTTTTCTGTATCTTTCACGGTATTTATCGGTCATTTCCCAAGCGTGCTTGTCGTCGAAACCACAATATACAGTAAAACTGTGATAAAGTGGTGGGCCAATGAACTTTTTAAGCAATTCAGCAGGAGGTTCACCGTGACCATAGCTTTCAAAAGCGTATGTAAGGCTTTTGAAAATACCTTCTGATGAGTCAGTCAATGTACCGTCAAAATCAAATAAAATATATTTGTAATTACCCATGGATTATAATTTCATACTCCTTGTACCAAGTTTCATTTGCATTTAATGAGTTGCTCCATTCTCTTTCTGTGATGTCACCATCAAAATTCTCCGCATCACATCTGCCATACCAAGGCTCAATGCATACAAAAGGTGCGTTTTTCTTTGCAGGTGACCAGATTCCGAAAAGTGGTGCTGAAAATTTCATTGTAAGGTAAAATTTACCATTGTCAATAAGTGACACTTCTGTAACATTACTGTTTTCGATTATAAGTGCATCGTTGTCAAAAACATTGTCGTGAAGAACGAACTCGTTTGGAGTTTCATACTTTTTGTCAGTATAAAGTCCGTCACTATTGATAAGATTATATTTGATGTTCTCGCTGTTCATTGAAAGGACAGTTTCACTCTTTTTACAGTAAAATGCAGGATGAGCACCGATTGAAAAATAAATCGTCTTGTCGTCTGTGTTTTCCACTTTCCATCCAACAATAATCGCATCATTTTTCAATTCAAATGAACAGATAAGACGGAATTTGAAAGGGTATTTTGTGAGAGTTTCTTCGCTGCTTTCCAATGCAAAAACCAGCTTGCTGTCATTTTTCTTGACGAGTGTGAATTCGCTATCTCTTGCAAAACCGTGCTGACCGAGTGAATACTCTTTTCCCTCATATGTAGTTTTACCGTTTTTGTATTTACCTACAACAGGAAAAAGCACAGGACTTCTTCTGCCCCAAAATTCAGGGTCACCCTGCCAAAGCATTTCCTTGTTTTCTTTTTTATTGTAAATTGATGACAATTCAGCACCGTGAGTGTCAACGGAAATTTTTAAATTATTGTTTTCAAGATAATATAACATAAATAATTCTCCTTTGTTTTAGGCTTCTCCTTGAGGAGAAGCTGTCACGAAGTGACTGATGAGGTGTAGGATACGCAGTATCCGTTAAAAATTCCACCTCATCCACCGCAAGCGGTCCCCCTTCCCCTCAAGGGGAAGGCAAATATACAATTTATTATACAATAAAACTTCATATTAGTCAACAAAAATTATGAACATTTGTTCGATAAAAATATCTTAAATTTTCTATTAAAAATTGCAAAACCCCCTTTTATTTTAAAAAGAATTGTGATATACTATTAAAGGATTTTGAGCACTTTTGCGAAATTGTGGTCAAAACGCTGATTTTGAGTGAATTTTTACTATATATTGTGTGATAGATTTGATTTTGGGAGGGAAGAGTCCTTGGAAAAAATCATAATTAACGGTGGCAACAGATTGTCAGGTGAAGTTGAAATAAGCGGTGCCAAGAATGCTGTTGTGGCTATAATTCCTGCAACTATCCTTGCAGAAGATGTCTGCAGAATAGAAAATATTCCCAATATTAGTGACGTTTCAGGAATGGTTAAAATTTTACGCCATCTTGGTGCTGAAATAAAAATGATTAACAAAAGCACAATTGAGATTGATACATCTCATATCCGTACAAATGTGGTTGAACACGATTTGTCAAAGCTTATGCGTGCTTCATATTACTTTATCGGTGTTCTTTTAGGAAGATTTAATCACGCAAAGGTTGCAATGCCCGGTGGTTGTCAGTTTGGCGTTCGTCCTATTGACCAGCATATCAAGGCTTTTGAGGCTCTTGGTGCTGATGTTTCAATGGAAGAAAATGCTATGGTTGATGTTAAGGCAGATAATCTTCTTGGTGCGTCAGTTTATTTTGATGTGGTGTCAGTTGGTGCTACAATTAACCTTATGTTGGCTGCTGTTAAGGCAAAAGGTCTTACAGTTATTGAAAATGCTGCAAAGGAACCTCATATTGTTGACCTTGCAAACTTCTTAAACTCTATGGGTGCTGATGTTCGTGGTGCAGGTACAGATGTTATCAAAATTCGTGGCGTGGACAAGCTTCACGGTTGCGAATATGCAATAATCCCTGACCAGATTGAAGCAGGAACATATATGGTTGCTGCTGCTGCAACACAAGGTGATGTGCTTATTAAAAATGTTATTCCGAAGCACCTTGAATCAATTACTGCAAAGCTTATTGAGGCTGGTGTTGTGGTTGAGGAATTTGACGATTCAATCAGAATTTTCTCTGACTGCCGACCAAATCATTGTAGTGTAAAGACAATGCCTCATCCCGGATTTCCTACTGATATGCAACCACAGTTTTCTGTTCTTCTTTCAATCGCAGGCGGTAACAGTATGGTTTCCGAAAGTGTATGGGACAACCGCTTCCGTTATGTTGAGCAGTTGCTTCGTATGGGTGCAAAAATTACTGTTGACGGTAAATCGGCATTTATCGAGGGTGTTGAGGGTCTTAAAGGTGCTCCTGTTGTGGCAAATGACCTTCGTGCAGGTGCTGCAATGGTAATTGCAGGTCTTGTTGCAAAGGGAACAACTGAAATCGAAGAAATCCATCATATTCAGCGCGGATATGATAACATAATTGAAAAATTACGTAGCTTAGGTGCGGATATTGAATTAAAAAACAGTCCTGATGACGAAAAAACCGTATTGAGCGTAGGATAATGGTTAATAAAAGGACGGTTAATCACCGTCCTTTTTTGATACGAATTATTTGGTTGAAAAATAGTAGGTCATTCTGAGCGTAAGCGAAGAATCTCTTTCAATGTAATATGATAATCAACAGAGATTCTTCGTCACTTCGTTCCTCAGAATGACAAAACCATTAGCAATTAGGAGAAATAAAATGGCGAAATTTTGTCCCCTGTTTTCTTCATCAACAGGGAATTCAATCTATATCGGTGGTGGTGATGATTCACTTCTCATTGATGCAGGTATGACTGCGAAACAGCTTGAACAGGCATTGTGGAATATCGGTGCTGATGCAGATAATATCAGTAATATTTTCATTACTCACGAGCATAATGACCATGTAAAGGGCTTAAAGGTCTTTTCGAAAAAACATAAAATCAGAGCAGTTATGACTCAGGGTACATATGAAGCACTCTCTGCGACTGGTGCTTTGGAGAACGTGGAAGAATGTTGTATAATCACGCCTGACGGTGTTGATTTAGGTTGTATGCTTGTAAAATCTTTTTCGACTTCCCATGACTCAAAAGAGCCTTGCGGATATACGGTTGAAATGTCAAACGGAAGAAAAATTGCAGTTGCAACAGACCTTGGCATTATGACGGATACTGTTTTTGATGCCATTAAGGGTGCTGACCTTGTAATGCTTGAATCAAATCACGATGTAAATATGCTTCAATGTGGCGGATACCCGTATATTCTTAAAAGAAGAATTTTAGGTGTAAAAGGTCACCTTTCCAATGATGCTTGTGCAGAAACTGTTGCAAAGCTTTTAAAGACGGGAACAACACGATTCTTTTTAGGGCATTTAAGCCGTGAAAACAATCTTCCACAGCTTGCGTATCAGACAAGCGTATGTGCACTTTCAATGGAAGGTGCAAACGAGGGTGACGATTATCTTATAAGGGTTTCAAAGCCTGTATGGGATGAAAAGGCGATGATATTATGATGAATGTTTATCTTATAGTTTTGGGAAAACTAAAAGAAAAATATATGAAAGATTTTTCATTGGAATATGAAAAAAGACTTTCTGCATACTGTAAATTGACGGTGACAGAGCTTGAACCCGTTAAGCTTTCCGATAATCCGTCACAAAGTGAGATTGACAATGCACTTATGAAGGAAACACAGATGATAAACGCTAAAATTCCGAAAAATTCCTATGTTTTTTCAATGTGTATTGAGGGAAAACAGATGGCAAGTGAAGAACTGTCACAAAAAATGGACGATATTGCATTGTCGGGAAAAAACAGCGTTGTTTTTATAATCGGCAGTTCGTTCGGCTTGTCAGATGAAATCAAAAGAATTTCAGATTTTCGCTTTTCAATGTCAAAAATGACATTTCCCCATAAGCTTGCGAGAATAATGCTCACTGAACAGATTTACAGAGCTTTTTCCATAAGCAACAATGGAAAATATCACAAATAATTTATAAAAAAACAAAAGTTTGTTTTTAATTTGTTAAAATTTGTAGGCTATTATTTTATAAACAAATTGTATTTGAGGAGGTTGCGGTTATGCAAAAAGAAAAAATTCTTGTTGTTGACGACGAAAAAAATATTTGCGATTTATTAAGAATGTACCTTGAAAAAGAGGGTTATGCTGTTGTAATGGCACATAACGGATTTGATGCAGTACAGATGTTCTCATCGGAAAATCCTGACTTGGTTCTTCTCGATGTTATGCTTCCTCAGCTTGACGGTTGGCAGGTTTGTCGTGAAATCAGAAAGACAAGCGAAAAACCTATTATTATGCTCACTGCGAAAGACGAAGTTTTCGACAAGGTTTTAGGTCTTGAACTTGGTGCTGACGACTATGTTACAAAGCCATTTGACACAAAGGAAATTGTGGCAAGAATAAAGGCTGTGCTTCGTCGCACATCTGCTGTAAAAGAAGTTGAAACAAAGGAAGTAAACTATGATAAACTTTCAGTTAACCTTACGAACTATGAATTAAAGGTTGACGGTGTTGTGGTTGATACACCACCAAAAGAGCTTGAATTGATTTTCTATCTTGCAAGTAATCCTGACCGAGTTTTTACCCGTGACCAACTTCTTGACGATGTATGGGGCTTTGATTACTTCGGTGACAGTCGTACAGTCGATGTTCATATCAAGCGTCTTCGTGATAAACTCAAGGGTGTTTCCGACGAATGGGAATTAAGAACAATCTGGAGTGTCGGATATAAGTTTGAAACACATGGCAAAAAATAATTATATTAAAAGACGGATTCAAAGAATAGGGAGATTTTTTACCCATTTACCTCTGTTTGCCAAATACCTGACAATTATGACAGCTTTGATGCTTGTAAGCTACATTGTTCTTGCATCTTCTCTTACTGTATTTCTTTCAAACCGTTGGGCAAAGGAAACGCAGGAGCTTTTACAGGTCAATGTTAAACAGAGTGCTGAATATACTGAAAATCTTCTTTTAAAATGTTATACCAAAGAAGATGCAGAAAATGCACTTGTGATTATCTGCAACAATGTGGGTGTTACTGCAACTGCCATTGATACGGATATTTTCTTTGTAAATCACGAAGGAAAAGTCATTATCTGTCGCGAGGATTTTCTTTATAACTATTCATCAAACAGTGACGGATGTTTAGTCCATAGTGGATATGATGTTCCAAAGGAAATTATGGATAAGGTATCACAAGGAGAATATTTCAGCAGAACGGAAATTGAAGGTTTGTTTACGGAGGATACATTTTTTGCAGGGTATCCCGTATATATGAATGATACCTTTGTTGGTGCGTTTTTTGCGAGTACGCCTGTTTCCGCAAAGCTTAAGGTGTATGCTTCCAATATGGTGGGAATGTATTTCTGGTCGGCAGTTTTTGCGGCTGCACTTTCATTCCTTGTAATTTACGCTTTTACTGCAAAGCTTACTAACCCTTTACGGCAGATGTCAAATGCTACCAAGTCCTACGCACAAGGGGATTTCAGTAAACGAGTCAGCGTACGAGGGTCGGACGAATTGGCAGAGCTGTGTCAATCCTTTAATCAGATGGCAACTGCATTGTCGGTGCTTGAGTCATCACGAAGAAGCTTTGTTGCAAATGTGTCCCACGAATTAAAAACACCGATGACTACTATCGGCGGTTTTATTGATGGTATGCTTGACGGTACAATTCCACCTGAAAAACACGAAGAATATCTGTCGGTAGTTTCGGTGGAAATAAAAAGACTTTCACGACTTGTGACATCTATGCTCAACCTTTCAAAAATTGAAGCAGGCGAGCTTGAAATCAAGCCCGTAAAATTTGATGTTTCACAACAGCTTATAAACTGTATGCTTACCTTTGAGCAGGAAATTGAAAAGAAAAATATCACAATCAACGGTTTTGAAAAAATGGGACAGATATTTGTTTTCGCTGACCGTGATATGATTTATCAGGTTGTGTATAATCTTATTGATAACGCAGTTAAATTTACCAACGAAAACGGTACAATCACGGTTTTTGCAGGTGAAACAACTGACGGAAAAAATTATGTTTCTATTGAAAATACAGGTGAGGGTATTTCGCCTGAAGAAACAGGAAGAATTTTTGAACGCTTCTATAAGGTTGATAAATCAAGAAGCTATGATGTGAAAAGTGCAGGACTTGGCCTGTATCTTTGCAAAACTATTGTAGAAATGCATCAGGGAAGAATTTTCGCTGAAAGTCAGAAAGGCAAATTCACACGATTTACTTTTATTCTTCCAAACAATAACAGTAAGTCCGGAGGATAATTTATGGATGAAAATATGAACAAAGATTATGGCGTTGGCGGTAATGAAGAAAACAACGAGCCAAAGGCTCAGTACAATTCAGAATATAGTGAACCAAAGGCTCAGTACAATTCAGGATATTCGGGTTACAACGAAAGACCTGTAACTCCGCCAACGGGATATTCACAGAACTACAATCCGCAGTACACATATAACAGTCAGGCAAATCAGTATATGCCTTATGGCAGTTATAATTATGCGAATAACAATCAACAGCCACAGAATAAAAAATCAAAAGGTAAGAAAAAAGGCGGAATTATTGCTGCAGTTATAATCGTTCTTGTTGTTGTTTTTTCTCTTGGTGTGATTGTTCAGACTCTTAAAGGCGATAACAATCCGCAGACAAACAAAGGAAATGCTGACGATACACAGATGAATCTTGTGGAATCACCAAAAAAGGAAGAAACAATCAATGCTGAAGATGTTAAAACAGCAGGTGATGTGTATAAAAAGGTAAAGGACAGCTCTGTCGGTATTCTTGTTTACACAAGAAATCAGCAGTCAGTCTATTCTGAGGGTACAGGCGTTGTAATGGGACTTAACGGTGATAAAAATGCAACGTACATTATCACCTGTGCTCATGTTATTGATGCCAAAAATGCCCAGATTATTGTTCAGAGTGCTGACGGAACACAGTACGATGCAGTTGTTGTGGGTACTGATGCAAAAACAGATATAGGTCTTTTAAGAATCAACACAACAGAGCTTCAGGCTGCAGAATTTGCCGTTTCTGACGAATTGGAGGTTGGCGATACAGTTTATGCAATCGGTAACCCAGGCGGAACACAGTTCTTCGGTTCATTTACCAACGGTATGGTTTCAGCAATCGGCAGACCGATTGACAGCCCTGTTGGTTACGAGGTGGCTTGTATTCAGCATACAGCGGCTATCAATCCGGGTAACTCAGGCGGTGCACTCGTAAACGAATACGGTCAGGTTGTCGGTATTAACTCATCAAAAATTGCCTCAGAAGACTATGAGGGTATGGGTTTTGCGGTTCCTACATCAACGGTCAAGGAAATTGTCGATGAACTTATTAAGAACGGATATGTTTCAAACCGTCCTGTTCTTGGTGTAACATTCATCCCTGCAACACAGAATCAGACATATTCAATTATTGTAAAGGCAAATAAACTTCCTGCAGGCTCAATCGTAATCGACAGTATTATGGTTGGTAGTGACCTTCTTAACACAGAGGTTAAAGAAGGGGATATGATTACTGCTGTCAACGGAAAAGACCTTGACACTTATGATGTTTTGCTTGAAGTGATTGAAAACGGCAAGGTAGGGGACTCTCTCAAATTGACAATTTGCAGAGTTGACGCAAATTACAATATTTCCACATTTGATGTAACAGTAAAGCTTGTTGAGGATTCTTCCACATCAGCACAACAGGAAGAAAACACCGATAACGGATTCTATTATCCGTTCGGAAACTAAAAATATGCAAAATTAAGGCGAGGTCACAACTGACCTCGCCAATTTTGTTTTATTATTCAAAATATAATTTGTCGGGATGAACAACCAATTTGGTAAGTCATTCTGAGCGTAAGCGAAGAATCTCTCACATTTCATCAGTCACCCTGAGTGAAACGAAGAGTCTATTAAAATAGGACAGAGATTCTTCGTCACTTCGTTCCTCAGAATGACACCAACCTTAAACATCCCGACAAACTCCAATTTCACATTATGCTTTTTTTCTTTTCTGTATATAGAATATGATTGGCTTTTCGTTTTCGTTTACGGTGTTTTCCTGTTTTGTTATTTTTTCCACATAACACCATTTGCTCATATTCACAAAAGGCAAAACATAAAATAACGGTACTATAAAAACACAAGACAACATCCAACCTATAAACGACAGGCAATAAAATGAATAATTCACAGAATGGTTTTCCATAAGTTCTATACTTTCAGCCATTATTTTTAAAGGATTTTTCTGTTTGTCCGTTAGTATAATAAATTCGCACATTGAATATCGTTTTAATGTGACAAAAAAATGTGATGCACCAACAAAAAACAGCATTACAGACGATACAAACAAGGTAAGAAGTGCGTTTTCTCCGTAATTCTCATATCTGTAACTGTAAACCAGCAATGATGTCACAATAATACAAGGTATGAAATACACAGCAGACCAGCTTATAGCCAGTAATATTCTTAACACAGACACTTTAAGATAAGTTATATACCTGTTGAATTTAATGCTTCTTACCACCTTGAAAAATTTCACTTTTTTATAAAGAGTTTTCATAAAAAAGAACTTTTCTTTCACAAGACAGACGCTTTTCCAAAGACAGAAAGAAAGGACAATACTAAAAATACTTAATGTGACATTGAGAAAAATGTCTTTGCTTATTGGTGTCTTTTTTAATAAAATCGGTAAATAATAATTAAAGACAACACAAAGTGAAAATATGAAAAAAGGCAAGGTTGACACGAAAAAGCATCTTAGAGTATCATTCATCAATCTTTTTTTGGCACTCAATTTCAAATATGTCATGTTATCGCCTCCTTTTACTATTTTGAACACAAATTTTATTATCATACTTACAAGGGGATTTTTTATGTGCGGAATTATAGGTTATACAGGTAACAACAACGCAACACCAATTCTTATTGACGGACTAAAAAGACTTGAATATCGTGGTTATGACTCATCAGGAATTGCAGTTAAAAATCGTGATGTTATTGTAATTAAGGAAAAAGGCAGAATTGAAAATCTTATAAAATCCGTTAATAAAACAAGTCCTGAAGGCTTAGTG
The DNA here is from genome assembly GCA_045595185.1 of Candidatus Fimenecus sp. GTDB lineage: Bacteria > Bacillota > Clostridia > Oscillospirales > Acutalibacteraceae > Fimenecus. The sequence goes on from JAZNZX010000040.1 coordinate 20,414, forward strand.
GGTATCGGTCACACAAGATGGGCGACTCACGGTATTCCTGACAAAATAAACGCTCATCCTCATTCGTCGCAGAACGGTATTGTGACACTTGTTCATAACGGAATTATTGAAAATTATGTGAAAATAAAAAAGTTCCTTATTTCCAAGGGTTATGAATTTGTTTCTCATACTGATACTGAAGTAATCGCACAACTTTTTGATTATCTTTTTGACGGAAATGCAATAAATACACTTATTAAAACTGCCGAAAAATTAGAAGGCTCTTATGCTGTTGCTATGATTGTAAAGGGTTATGACAACAAAATTTTTGCTATGAAAAAGGACAGTCCCCTTATTATCGGCAAAGGTGAAAACGAAAGTTATTTAGCTTCCGATATTCCTGCAATTTTGCCATACACAAAGGATTGTTATATTGTAAATGACGGTGAATTTATTGAAATCGGTAAAGACAGTATAAAAGTTTTTGATAAAAACGGAATTGAAAAGAAAATCACAATTCAAAAGCTTAACTTGAATAATGTTTCTGCACAGAAAAACGGTTATGACTTTTTTATGGAAAAGGAAATTTTTGAACAGCCTGATGCAGTAAAAAACACAATTTTACCACTAATCAGAAATGGTAAAATTGCTTTGCCTTTTGATTTTTCAAAGGATTTTATAGGAAATCTTCAACGAATCAACATTGTGGCTTGTGGCAGTGCCTATCATGTTGGCGTATGCGGAAAATACATTATTGAAGAAATGACAAGACTACCTGTAACCGTTGATATTGCAAGCGAATACAGATACAGAAATCCTATTCTTGAAAAAGGTGACCTTTGCATTTTCATAAGCCAATCAGGTGAAACAGCCGACACCCTGGCATCCTTGCGTGAAGCAAAAAGTCGTGGTGCATTCACTTTATCAATCGTCAATGTGCCATTCAGCACTATCGCAAGAGAAAGTGACGGTGTAATCTACACAAACGCAGGTGCTGAAATCGCGGTTGCAACCACAAAGGCATTTTCTGCACAGTTGAGTGTCATATACATTCTTTCTGCTTTTCTGTCACAGGAAAAAGGTCTAATCAGTAAAAATGAACAGAAAAAATTTGTTGATGAAATTTTACTTTTACCCGAAAAAATTGAAACTGCACTTAAATGTAATGATATTACAAAGGTGCTTTCAGAAAGAATAAGCCATAAAAATAATGTATTTTTCATTGGTCGTGGCATTGACTATCCACTTTGCCTTGAAGGTGCGTTGAAGCTTAAGGAAATTTCGTATATTCATTGTGAGGGCTACGGTGCAGGTGAACTGAAGCACGGTACAATTTCGCTTATAGAAGAAGGTACTGTGGTTGTGGCAATTGCCACAGATGACTCACTTTATAACAAAATGGTATCTAATATAAAGGAGGTTCGTTCTCGCGGTGCATATGTGATTGCAGTTGTAAAAACAGGCACTGAAAATATAAAGGAAATTGCCGATGAAGTGATTTTTGTCCCTGAAACAGTTAAATTGCTTTCACCGTCGGTTACGGTCGTTCCTTTACAGCTACTTGCCTATCATACTACTGTCAAAAAAGGGCTTGATGTTGACAAGCCACGAAACCTTGCAAAAAGCGTTACTGTTGAGTAGTTGTAAATTTTTATTGAATTATATTTTTCTTCTTGCTATAATTGTTAAAAAGGAGATGGAAATTATGTCACAGGAATTACCAAGAACATATAAAAGCTTTACTGAATGGGATGAAAAGTCAAAGCAGATTGAATATACGGAAGAAACACCACTTTTAGATAAAGACGGAACACTTCTTGCAAAAGGTTGGGCAAGAAGAAATGTGTTCACTTATGACCGAAATCATTCTTTGCCGAAATATCGTAAAAAAGAATGGGATTTTTATATTATCCGTAACAAGGATATGATTGTTGAATTAAGCTTTGCCAATATCTCAATCGGTGGTTATGTCTGTGCAAAGCTTGTTGACCTTAAAAATCAAAAGGTGATTGCAGAGGCGAACTATATGTATGTTGGTGGTGAAAGCAAGTATATTTTACCGCCGAAAGGTGATGTGCCCAATTATTTCAGAGCAAATGTGCGACAGGCACAGGTGGAATTTGATACCCACGAAACATACAGAACACTCTGGTTCAAAGCACCTTGTAACGGTAAAATGGTTGAATGTAATTTCCATATGGATATTTTGCCTGACCACGAAAATATTACAACAGTTCTGCCATTCAAGGACAATCCTACAAGATACTTTATGACCACAAAGCAGAACTGTATGCCTGTAAGCGGTACATATAAATACGGTAATGATGTTTATGAGTTTTCAAAGGACGACACATTCTGTTATATGGACTGGGGACGAGTAAATACACCGTATAGCCTTGTATGGTATTGGGGTAACGGTGCACAATATGTATATGACGAAAACGGTGAAAAGCACATTTTCGGCTTTGAGATTACTTGGGCAATCGGTGACGAAAGCTATGCTACGGAAACCTGCCTTTTCTGGGACGGTAAAGCACATAAAATCGGTGCAGTTGACGTTGAAAAATTCCCTAAAGGCAGATATATGGAAGAATGGAAAATGATTTCCGACGATGGCAGATTCAACCTTACATTAACACCGACTTATGATTACGAATCACAGTTCAGTATCGGTATAGCAGGAACACATTGTCATCAGGTTAATGGCGTATGGAACGGTACTGTAATTCTTGACGACGGCAGAGAAATCGAGATTAAAAACCTTCATTCCTGGTGTGAATATGTGGAGAATAGATGGTAAAAATAAAATGTGGGCAGTTTATGAAAAACTGCCCATTTTTTGTTGTTAAAATTATAATTTGTCGGGATGATTAACCAAGTGTGTAGGTCATTCTGAGCGTAAGCGAAGAATCTCTCTAATGGTATCATATCAACCAACAGAGATTCTTCGTCACTTCGTTCCTCAGAATGACACAGACATTCAAACATCCCTACAAACTCCAATTTATCAATTTTGGGTTTTGCTTGCTTTGTAGTGCATTAAACAGAGTGTACAAAAATTATTTTTCTTTTTAGTACATTTTCATCTTTAAATTTCGGGAAAAATACTGTATAATACATTTGTATAATTTTGTAAATTATAACGGAGGTACAATATGAGTAAAAATGAACTTTTTTGCGAGAAAAACGGTAAGCTTCACACATGGCATACAATACTTACCGGTTTTGCTTTCCTCGCATCATCAATCGCGTGGGCAATTTATGACCCATATATCACAAAGATTCTTAACAGATTGCTTACAGAATCAGTTTTTATTACAAACCTTAGTGCAAAGCTTAATGAGGCTTTCCCTGTTCTTGCAAAATTTGCTGAAACACAGGGACAGGATGTTAACATTGCAGGTGGTGGAATTACACTTGTTCCGTTGTTTATCGGTATTATCATGACATTCGATAACATCTTCGGTGTTATTTTCCAGCCAACATTCGGCAAACTTTCTGACCGTTGCCGTTCAAAGATTGGTAAGCGTCGTCCTTTCATTGTTTACGGTGCTCCTGTTTCTGCAATTCTTTTTGCACTTATTCCTTGGGTTGCAATTAAAGCATCTCTTCCTGCAACAATGATTTGCATTATTCTTTTCGTATTCTCAATGTCACTCTGGCGTGCTCCTGCAGTTGCACTTATGCCTGCTCTTACTCCTCCTGCACTTCGTTCAGAGGGTAATGCTATCATCAACCTTATGGGTGGTGTAGGCTCAGTTATCGGTATGGTTGCAGGTGCAATCGTTGTTGCAATTTATACAGCGGTTACAGGTACTGCAGTTGATGCAAGTAACGAACAGTTTACAAGCTTCCCATATGTGTTCCTTCTTGGTGCAATCGTTATGGTTATCGGTATGCTTGTTGTCCGTTTCTGTGTTCACGAGCCTTCAAGCCTTCAGGATGTTGCTGCAAAAAATCAGTATGCAGACGAAAAGGCTGCTAAAAAGGCTGAAAAGGCAGCAAGAAAAGCAGACAAGCTTTCAAAGGGCGAAAGAAAGAGTCTTATCTTTATGCTTGGCGGTTTGTTCTTCCTTTTCTGCGGTACAAACGCTATTACAACATTCTTCGCACTTTTTGCTGCAGAAGTTCTTGGTAAAACAACAAGTGAAGCAACAATTATGACAACACTCTTTGCAGTTTGCTCTGCTGTTGCTGCTATTCCTGCAGGTAAAATGGGTAAAAAACTTGGTCGTAAAAAAACAATTCTTATCGGTCTTGTAGTATTTATGGCTGTGTTCCTTCTCTATGTTGTAACAGGCAGTATGGCTGTTATCTGGCTTGCTCTTATTTTCGGTGGTTTTGCAAATATGCTTATCACAGTTAATACATTACCACTCGTTCTTGAAATCGGCGGTATTGAAAAGGTTGGTACATTTACAGGCTACTACTACACAGCAACATTCTCAGCACAGATTGCATCTCCAATCGTTTACGGTGTTGTCAGAATGCTTTCAGGCACATACCTTTCACTCTTCGTTTACAGCCCGATTATGTTTATCCTCAGTATCCTTTGCATTCTCTTTGTTAAACACGGTGAAGCAATTCCACAGGAAATTGTTGATAAAATCGAAGAAGAAAATGCTGATTAATTGATAAATGCTGTGCATTTATCAGCGATATAAATTCTTAACAGAATTTGCGATATACAACAAGTTGTGCGATATATGTAAACATACGATATGTTCACTTCGTGAACGAGAATTTGTATCATATCGAATACGAAAGAAATGAGTATATATCGCTTTTGCGAAGCAAAAATATCGAGTTGATTTTAATCAACATATCGTCAAAAAGAAATATAAAAATTTTCCCACCGAAGGTATTCCCTTGGTGGGATTTTTTGTTGCCTTCCCCTTGAGGGGAAGGTGGATTTGTCGTATGGCAAAGACGGATGAGGTGGAAAATTAGTTTGCAATGATAAGTAACGGTTGCTATCGCAACCTACACCTCATCAGTCACTTCGTGACAGCTTCTCCTCAAGGAGAAGCCATGAAGCTATAATTCATTTGTTTTATGACGAAACTTTGTTATAGAACACGAAATGGGACTTTAAGACGATTGCCTGACAGGACTTATCGTATTCCGTTTCGTTGCAGACTGTTTTGGTAATATTGTAATTTTTTTTGAACAGAAAATATGTGGCAAGTCTATCAAAAATCTTATGTGCTTCATTGCCACCCATTGAATACGGCATATAAATATCCATACTGATAGTTGTTTCAAGCTCGCGTTCATTGGTTGTTTCAATCTTACCGTTTTCAAGTGTTGTGGTAAGCTGTGGGCCTATCTGACAGCCCTTTGTTGAGAATGCAACAATGGGTTCGTCAAGGGGTACAGGCTTGATGTCATTTTCATAAGCAACCACAAAGGTCAGGTCAGAAAATTGTGATTCGCCTGAAATCTGGAGTAAAACTGACTCCATCATTGTTCCGTTCTGGTTCATAAATCACCCTCCGTTGTTTTTCGAATAATTGCCCAGATGTAAACTGTTGTGTCATTGACAACAATTCTTTCTGCACGGTCAATCATATATTGGTTGTTTTCCTTATCGTGGATTCTGTGTGTTCTGTCAAGCTTGTCAAGACGGTGTTCGGCAGGTCCGATATAAAGATAAACATCATTTCGGTTAATGCCGATTGGCGTATGTTCACCTTCCATATAAAGCTTTGTCTTGTATCTTAAAGGCTGAATAAATGCCTTGAAAGTTGAACTTTTCCAACCGTCTGCACCTGTTATGTAAACTGAATTACCGTATCGGTTGATGGTTTTTGAAATGTTCATACATCCACCGTCCTGAAAACAAAATCCACATCTGTAAGAAAGTCTGTGGCATTAACCATTGCTTCGTCCCTGAATTTTACTGCATTTTCAAATGAAGATGACGCACTTCGGCTGATTGTAACATCACCGGCTTTAAAGGAAGAAAAATCATCGGAAGAACTACACCTTAAAAGTGTATAATCATAAAGTGCAATTCCTGCACAAGCATTGATTACAGCAGGTTCATCACAAAATTTTTCATCGCGAAGTCGTTTTGAAAGCCTTGTACAAGCCGAAAGACAGAAAGGCATAGCCTTTTTTACTTCATCTTCAGTTAAAATGCCTGTATCCTCAAGAAGTTTAGCCACTGACCAGACGCTGATTATACTCATTAGACATTCATCACCTTTGCAGAATCAGCAAAGATTTTAGCAAAGCCTGAAATCTGACTGATTGTAGCGCGTTCAAGCTGACGGTCAATAAGACGGTCAAAGTCTGTCATAACGCCACCTGCAGTAACCATTTCAAGGGCATAGTTTTTGTCAAGTGCAACAAGAGTTGAGTCAATATCAGTTGACTTAATGAGATTTGCACCAAGCGGTGTAATCATAGTGCCTTTACCGTGAAAATTAAGACCTGCCGGAGCATCGCGGAATTCAGGCATAGTGAGAAGCTTTGCAGTAACATCAGGAGATGCGATAAGTGTGTTCATTTCATATGGTGAAAAGCTGTTCCAGAGCGTAATCAAGTCTTCGTAGGTGATTGAACCTGCATTTGCCGGTGCAATTTCAGTAGCAGGGTTGTTGTTACCGTCACCGTTAATAAGCACATTAACTGCGTCCTTGAACTGTGAACGGGCAATATATGCACCAATCTGACGAAGTGTTACTGTGAAAAGGTCAAGACGCTGGAAACGAATTGCTTCATAAGATGCAACGAGCATTCTGCCTCGCTTTTTAAGTGAAACAAGGTTTTCCTGAGTATGAATTACTGTTTCAGGAATCTGTGCACCCTCTGCAACTTCTTTAAGTTCCTTTTCATCAGCAGTAGGAATTGATGTGATTGTTCGATAGTCAAGACCTTCGATATTTGTCTTTGTCGCGATAATTGAATCAAGGTGCTTGCCTTCTTCAATGCCCTGATTAACTGCACGGGACACATATTCAGGGAAAAGAACAGCGGAGTCAGTTGTTGCGAAGAATTTGTCAACAGTTGAACTACCTGCACCCTTGAGCCTGATGTCAAAACGCTTTAACTGTCGTTGGAATGCGTCAAGACCTTCAAGGGATGTACCCTTATAGTTTTCGCTTGGGTCGATGCTTTCAAGTTCCGCGAGAAAGCCCTTTCTTGTACCGTAAAGTCCTTTGTCGAGTCTGATTGTTTCAAAATTAGCCATTATAAATTTCCTCCTTAAAATTTAAACTCGTTGTTTGAATTTGTGTTTTTGCTTTCTTCCGTATAAAGCTGACTTACAGGCGGAAGTTTTTCCTTTACCTGTTTTTCAAGTGAATAACAAAGATTTTCAAGTGTGTCAGTTGAAATGTTCTTTAAAAGTTCATTGACACATTCACTTTCAAGAGCAGGTAGGGTAAGTGCAAAGTTTTTTCTTGCAATAGTAATAAGTGATGTACGGTATTTTTCACCGTCAACACTCATTGATTTAAGGTTGTCCATATATGAAGAAAGCTTTTTAAGTTCATTTTCGTTAAGAGTAAGACTTTTTTCTTCCCTTATGGACTTTAAGATGTTTTCCATAGATTTCTCCTTTTTAAAAGATTTTGTGACACCTGCGTTTCTTTGTGCAGGCACAGCAACAAAGGACCATTCATAAGCATCTGTAATGTCCTTGATTGTCTTGTGACAGTAATCACCACCGTAAATTTTGCCACTGATATGATTACACTTTTCAGAGCCGCAAATTGAACAGACCTTTCGTTTTGAGGCACAGTTTATGCTGACCTCTTTTTTTATGCCGCTTTCAATATCTTTGATAAGTGACTCGTTTTTCTCGCTTTTTACTGTGTAGCACCAGGCTTTAAGATAAATATACGGTTCGCCTGTAACTGTCTGTCGTGTTTTGTCGTGAATTAACTGTGTTTTATATGTACGACAGGACTGGTCCTCGCTTTTCATACTGTGGTTGAGAATACCCGTTTTGCCCACAAAAAGCCTTTCAAGTGATTTTAAGGCATCTTCATCAAAGCATTCAAAATCTCTGTCAATGTCGTTGTCACAAAGAATAATGCTGAAACAAAATACTTCGTCTTTTTGGAGTTCTCGTAAAGAATATTTGTTGATAAGAGTCATATCTTCGTCAGTAGGACTACCTGTCATATGCTTTGCCACATAGCTTTTAACCATTCTTTTCACCTCCTGAAAGTGACTTTGCTTGTGCTTTATAAAGTTCAGCCTTTGCCTGCTCAACAGAATCCTGAAGTGTAATATCGTCCCAGATTACATTTACACCTGAACTGTTACCGCAAAAACGAAGATACATATTACAGATTTTTTCAATTACAGGCGTAAGTATTCTTCTGTAAGCACAAAGCTCTGTTGTAAGGGCATCTGCCTGCTGTGACGACATTCGTTCTGTTGTACTCCATGAAAGTCCAAGCATAAAAGGTGGAATTGAAAGCTTTGCAATAATCTGTTCAAGCAGTTGCTTAACGGGAATTTCACTGTCAAGAATCTGATTATCAGCACCGATTACCTTGATTTGCACATCACCAACAGCCACAAAGTCCTTGACTGAACTGCCGTTCATAGCATTTGTCCATTCTGTTGCAATCTGTGTTGCTCTCTCCTTTGCGTAAGCACGGTCAAGCATATCGTTACCGGGATTATATGTAACAGCATAACGAATATTGCCTGCTCGTTCCCAATTTTGACCTATGGAATTATAGATTTTGAGAAGAATAGACGAAACAAAAGGCAAGCCCTTTAAAATGGAATTTCCCATAACGGAACCTGCATCAGGATTAAGCGTTGAAAAAACTGCAAGGTCTTGAAATTTAATAGGTGTACCGTTAGTGCTGTCAGGACTGCAAACGAGAATTTCATTGAAAATCTGTGGATTACGTTTAATACAGATGTCCTTAATAGGCACATTGTAAAGCGAGTGAATATTGTTTCCGTCGGTGACAATTTCACCAAGTGAAGTACCGTAAGTGAGCAACTGTTCAAAATATATGTCAATAAAGTGCTGAAGTCCTGTGCCTGTACCGTTCACATTGATTGTGTTTACAAAGCTTTCAAGCTCTTTTTGGTTGCTACCGTTTTTTGTTTCAACACAAAAACCACCTGTAAGTCGCACCAATTTATAAATTGCAGTATCAATAATGGGAACTGCTTCACGAAGATTACGATATAATTCAGGCTGACTTACCATTGAGGGATAATATGAACAGATAGTGTCAAACGGATTGGATGATTTTGTCTGCGGTGCTGTTGTACAGACCTTTTTCTTGCCTAATTTGTCGAATACTGACAAATAAAAACCTCCTTTCAGTTTCGTTCTACGGACAATGCGAAAAATGAGTTGTCCGTAGTTATAAGAGCAGTTGCCACGAAATAGCGTATATCGTCCATTGCGTGGTCATACTCTTTTCTTGGTGTGTCTTTTACACTGTTGCAGTCCCAGCGGTACATTGAAAACTCGCGGATTGAGTCAACACAGGAACTGCCGATTAGAATTTGTTTTGTCTTAAGTTTTTCTGACACTTGTCGAATACCGTCGGAAACATTGTTCTTTGCAGGGATAACACGAAATCTGCCCTCGCGACGGATACATTCCATAAATGATGCTGCTGATGGGTCAACAATAACGGCGTCAATATGACGGTTATCTGCAAGTCGGACCAATTCTTCATAATATTCCTTGTCTGTCATCTGAAAGCCCTTTGCTTTGGAATCGTGATAAAATTCCCTTAATCTGTACCAGACACCGTTATGAAATCCCCAAAGTCCGAATGATGCAGGATTTACTGTTCCGTAGTCACAGGAAATGTAATATTGACTGCAATTTTCGGGAACTGTCTTTGCAATATGCTCCTTTTCATTGAAAAAGGGATAAACAAGACCGTCAACTGCAACCCATTTTCCAAGGACAAATCGTTCGTAAAAAGCACCTGAATAAAGTGATTCATACCTTTTTACGATTTTCTGTGAAAGAGACGGATTGTCACTCATAAGGAAATGAAGATAAAGACAGTTTTTCTCCTTAGCTTTCTTTATCCATTCGGTATAAAACCAATGACGAGGATTTTCAGGGTTACAGTTAAACCAGAATTTTGAACCGTTTACGGAACATCGCGCCAATGCCTGCTCAACGAATGAACGGGGCATAAGTGCAACCTCGTCAAGAAGTACACCACAGAGTGTCATACCTTGAATGAGGGAAGCAGAAGACTCGTCACGACCACCGAAAAGGTAATAACGATTAACTCGTTTCCCTTTTCCTATTTCTATAAGATTTTGGCTTTTCTTCTCTTTCACAGAGAAACCAAGATTTAAAAGAACAGGAATTAAAGGTGTAATGACGCTTCTTCTGAGCGACGAAATTGTTTTTCCGCAGATTGCAAAGGATGAGTCAGAAAAACAGGAAAAGCTCCACAAAATGAATGAAATTGACATACAAACTGTCTTACCGCTTCTTACAGCACCGTCACAGATAATGGCATCGTAAGAATTAAAAGGACTTTTATTGCACCACCAGTTAAGCACGGTCAGTTGCTTTTTTGAGAATTTGCGAAATGTTATTTGTGCCATTACTCATTATCTCCGCAAGCACTTTTTTCAATTGCCTGATAAAAAGACAGCATACCGTCATCACTGTCGTCACAGGACAGGTCGCTTAGCTTTTCGAGGGCCTTAAGTCTGTCAAAAAATTTGATTTCCATACCCTTACCACTTGTGAATTTGATTTCTGACACATTAAAAAGGTCAAGGGAATCAATCTCGGGGGAACTGTTGTCATTTGTGGAAAGGATAAGCTTCACAGCATCCGTAATTGAGCCGAATGCAAGGCGTTGGAGTCCTGCTGAAACAAGTTTTTGGTCAGCAGAATTTTCTTTCTCCAATTCGGCAATTTTCTGACGGATACTCTTTTTTGACAAAAGACTCAATGCCCGTTGTTCAGGCAGGATTGTAAAGCCTGACCGTAGTGCTGATTCCCGCATATTCCGAAGCAGGACATACCAACGGCAAAAGTCCAGCTCCTTTTTTGTAAGCTTTTTTTCATTCATTGTTGTGTAACCTCCTTTTATTTTGAAAGAGGTTTTCTTCGTTGGTAAATTATAATTTATCGGGATGATTAACCAAGTGTGTAGGTCATTCTGAGCGTAGCGAAGAATCTCTCGCATTTCATCAGTCACCCTGAGTGAAACGAAGGGTCTGTTAAAATAGGACAGAGATTCTTCGTCACTTCGTTCC
>JAZNZX010000041.1:0-19018 GCA_045595185.1 Candidatus Fimenecus sp.
TGTTAAGAATATATCGAATACTGACGGTACAAAGTGTAAATGTGTTACCTTATTCTTTTCTACTTCTTCTAATATTTTTGCTGGCAAGAAATGTTCATCCGGCTTTGATGCTGCAAGACTTCCTCCTGTCATTCCCCACCAGAAATGTTCCCATACAGATACATCAAATGTATATGGTGTTTTCTGAAGTATTACATCATCCTTTTCTAATGGATAGAACTCATGCATCCACAGTATTCTGTTTACTGCAGACTTATGACTTATCTTTGCTCCCTTTGGATTGCCTGTACTACCTGATGTATAGATTACATATGCTGTATCATTTTCATTTGCAAGGATAGATGTTTTTTCTGTTGTTTCTTTGCTGTTAAGAACTTCTGTTGCATTGATACATGGAACAGTATTCACAAGATTAGTGAACTTGTCTTGTGTAATTACTGCTTTTGCATTTGAATTTGATAATATGTAGTCTATTCTATCCTGTGGATAGTTGGGGTCAATCGGCAAGTATGCATTACCACCACGGATAATACCATACAATGCTCCATACATCTCAAAGCTTCGTTCTGCTATTACTGCAATAACAGATTTTTCTTCTTTTGTGATATTTCTTACCTTACCGTCTATTCTCTCTGCATATGCCTTGAAATCTCCAAATGTGATTTCTTCATCATTTGCTTTAAGGCATACTTTATCCTTATTCTCTTCACTTGCTTTTTCAAACAAGCTGTAGATTGTTGATTTTTTTGGAATGTTGTATGAATACTCTGTATCATTGAAGCTGTTGAGTATTGCACTTGTCTCTTGTTTTGTTAAACAATTAATTTTGTAAAGAGGTTCGTTTTCGTTCTCAATAGCATCAAAAAGCAAGTTGCAAATATGACTATGTAAAATATCTATTTCATTGTCGGTAAATTTGTTAGTTTGATAATCGTAATGTATTTTTAATACACCATCGTTATCACGGTCTTCAATATGCACCTGTAGACTTTCAAGTTGTCTGCCGTTATGAATCCATTTGCTTTCTGCAAAATTTCCCGTTATTCTGGTATTTTGATAACCTAATATCATATCATACGGCTTTTCCTGCTCATGTTTCGCTTTTCGTTGAATTTCCTGATAATTATATCTTTGGTGTCTCAATGTTGAAAGTGTCGCTGTTTCAACATTTTTTAGATTGTTCGTAAAACTATCCATCGCATTTAAATCAACAAAAACCGGAACAGTATTTACAAACATACCTACCGTGTTTTTTTCTTGATAATTATTTCTGTTAAGCACAGTTGTGCCAATGCATAGTTTTTCACAATAATTATTTATTTTGCTTAAATATGTTGACCATATTGCAAAAAACAATGTAAAAACTGAAGTGTCATTTTTTTCTGCAAAAAACTTTATGGATTCTACCTGTTTTTTATTTAACACAAAAGTTTTTCGCTTGGCACTATAATCGCTTGTCTGAACATCTGAAATGTATATAGGCTCATTAAAGAGTTCCATTTGATTTAAAAAGTATTCTTCGTCTTTCTTATAGCGTTTTGATGAAAAATATGTTTGCTCTTGTTCAATATATTCAACATAGGAAAAAGCAGACGGAATTTCTCCTTTTAATAAAGTATTGAATTGATTTCCTATAAGAGCAATAGCCCAAGCATCACCAATTATATGGTGAAGTTTGGGCATAATACCATATTTGTTAGGCAAAACAACAAGAGGAATTTCGCAAAGACTTTCATCAGAAGGTAATGGAATCTGGGCATATTCTAATGCATAGTTGTAAAAATCTTCCTCATTGGAAAAATATAATACTTTTATATCTTTCTTTTGATATGGTTCAACACGCTGACCTACATTTCCATTATCTCTATACAAACGAAGTCTTAATGCATCGTTTATTTCGAAAAGCCTATTAACTTGTTCTTTCAACCATTCAACGCTTTTTTCTCCATCAACCAACATGTATCCACAAACATTGGATATGGCACCGCCACCAAATAATTCCATGTTGTAAATCTGAAGTTGAGCCTTTGTAAGATTCATAATTGCTAACCTGCTTTTGTTTTTATTTCTGTGATTTTATAAAATCAATCACATCTCCAACAGTAATTAATGTTTTCAACTTTTTGTCCGGAATTTCAATATCAAATTCATCTTCAACTACGCTTACAAGATTAATTAAATCTAATGAGTTCAGCTTTAAATCTGCCATAAGTCGAGAATTCTCTGTTATTTCAATACTTTTATCTTCCATAGATTCAAGCGCTATTGCTCTTATTTTCTCAATCATTTTTATATCCACCTAAATCATTTCTTTTAATTTTTTTAGTTGTTGTTTTTTCAAACGGAACATCTCTGAAAAAGATTTTTGTAATTTGTTTATATGTCGGTAATTTTTTGTTTACTTCCTCAACACCTGCACGAATTGTTTTCTCAGTTTCAGCATTGCCATTGCTTAAATAAATTTCTGCAATAATGGTATCGCTTTGATTACAAACAACAACTTCCTCTATCTCAGGAATATTATTCGTTAATAACATTTCCATACTTTCAGGAGAGATGTTTTCTCCATTTGATAAAACGATTAAATTCTTGCATCTTCCGGTAATATATAACAAACCGTCCTTTAGTTCACCAATGTCACCGGTTTTATACCACTCACCATCAAATGCTTCTTCTGTTGCTTGCGGATTTTTATAATAACCTAAAAATACAATATCACCTTTTACTTGTATTTCTGAGTTAACAATTCTTACTTCAACACCTGAAAAAACACCTCCTGCACTATCAGGACAGTATTGCTTGTTTCTTGCAGCAGAAACCAATGGAGAGCATTCCGATGTTCCGTAACCACCTACAACCGTAATTCCGAAATCGGTTAATCCGGCAACTGTTTTTGCATTAATGGGTGCACCACCAACAGCAATCAATTCTATATTGCCACCAAAAGCTTCTAATACTTTTGCAAACAGTTTTCTTCGTAAATCAATTCCTATTATGCGTAAACCTCTGCTAATAATCAATAATTTATTGATTATCGAATCTTTGCCCGTATTTTTTAACTTTTCAATTATTCTCTTATAAAAAGTATCCAGCATCAATGGAACGACTGCCATGAATTTTGGTTTACAAAAAACCACATCTGACATAAGATTTTTAAGACTGCTGTTTACAAATATCGAACTGCCAACCTGCAACGGGACAGTCACAGCCGCAACAATTGCATAAGTATGATTCAATGGTAACACAAGCATTGAGGAATCTGGTACTAATATGCTTTTTGATGTGGCAATAGTATCTGCAGAAATATTTTTATGGCTAAGCATAACACCTTTTGGCTCACTTGTTGTACCTGATGTATAAACAAGCGTACACATGGCATTTTCATCAATGACTACGTTTTGATATGATTTATCACCATTTTTTTTAAGTGCTTTACCTTCATTGATAAGACCATCCAAGTTTTTCATATTTATAAGAGTCTGGCATCCTGTTGCTTCTGCTTCCTCTGAATAATCATCTGAATGAACAATTACTTTTGTATCACTTTTGTTAACAAGATATTTCAAATCATCAATGGACGCTTCTTTATCAAGAGGAACAATGATATTATTACTGTTTACCGTAGCAAAATATGTAACAATCCAAGCATAACTATTTTCACCAATAACAGCAATATGAGTACGGTTATAGCCCTTTGAAATGAAATATGTACCAAGAGCTTCAATGTCCTCTTTAAATTCTCTATAGGTCTTTGAAAATTCAGCCTTTCTTTTTAGCCAATGAAACGCCATTTTATTAGAGTATTTCTTTTCACAGTAATCTATTAATTCTCTTAAATTTCTAAAATCGTGTACATCATAATATGGATAAGATTTATTTTTCATAAAAAACTCCTTAATAGTTTCTATACATAGTTTAAGTATATCACATTGTTTGCTTTATTTCAATAAAAAAGCATCCGCATAGCACAATATTTTCATCTCCAATATTCTATTGCTCTTGTTTTATGTTAAAAACTATGATATAATTATTTGATAATTTTGATGCTGAACGATAGTCTAAAAGAAAGACATATCAAAACTCTGTCGTTTTGTTTTTATTAAGAGGTGTCTAAATGTATATAACTATGTTAAAAAGTAAAATTCATCGTGCTACTGTAACTCAATCAGACCTCAACTATGTTGGAAGCATTACAATCGACAAAAAGTTGATGGATGCTGCCGGGTTACTTGAATACGAAAAAGTACAGATAGCTAATATTGATAACGGTAACAGATTTGAAACATACATAATTGCAGGTGAATATGGTAGTGGTTGCATCTGCCTTAACGGTGCTGCAGCAAAATGTGTTGAGGTAGGCGACAAGGTCATAATTATGGCTTATGCTCAAATGACACCTGAAGAAAATGAAAATCATTATCCAAAAGTAGTTTTTGTTAATGATAAAAATGAAATTACCGAAGTTGTCAATTATGAAAAGCATGGTGAAATAAAATAGTGTTATAAAAGACAGTTGTACTTGCAACTGTCTTTTTGTTGCTTTTTACACCATATTGTGATATTATAAGTTGATAAAATAATTCTTTGGAGTAATAAAATGAGTATTGTTAGAAATATTGACCTTTTTGAATCAGGTCAACAAAAAATTGATTGGGTAAAGGCACATATGCCTGTGCTTCGCAGTATTGAAAAGGATTTTAGTGAAACAAAACCATTTGCAGGTAAAAAAGTTGCACTTTCAATTCATCTTGAGGCAAAAACCGCATATCTTTGTACTGTACTTGCAGCAGGCGGTGCCCAAATGTATGTTACGGGGTCAAATCCCCTTTCAACACAGGATGATGTGGCTGCAGCACTCGCTCATAACGGACTTAATGTGTTTGCTTGGTACAATGCAACAAGTGAAGAATATATGGAGCATCTTCGCGAGGTTATCAAGGTTGGTCCTGACATTATCATTGACGACGGTGGTGACCTTGTTAACCTTATTCACAACGAATATCCTGAGCTTTTGCCTAATGTTTTAGGTGGTTGCGAAGAAACAACAACAGGTATTATCCGTCTTGTATCAATGCACAATGATGGTGAGCTTAAATTCCCTATGATTGCCGTTAACAATGCAAAGTGTAAATATCTTTTTGATAATCGTTATGGTACAGGTCAATCTGTCTGGGACGGAATTAACCGTACAACAAACCTTATTGTTGCAGGCAAAAAGGTTGTTGTCGCTGGTTACGGCTGGTGTGGTAAAGGCGTTGCAATGCGTGCTAACGCACTTGGTGCACAGGTAATTGTTACTGAAATCGACCCTATCAAGGCTATGGAAGCTCGAATGGACGGTTTTTCTGTAATGGAAATGACAGAAGCTGCTAAAGAAGGTGACTTCTTTGTTACTGTTACAGGCTGTAAAGATGTTATCACAGAAAAAGTCTTTAAGAATATGAAAGACGGCGCAATTTGTTGTAATGCAGGTCATTTCAATGTAGAAATCAATATTCCTGACCTTGAAAAAATGGCAACAGAAATCAAGCCACAGAGAAACAATATTCTTGGTTATGTTCTTCCTGATGGCAGAACTATCAGCATTATCGCAGAAGGACGACTTGTAAACCTTGCTGCAGGTGACGGACATCCTGCTGAAATTATGGATATGAGTTTCTCAATTCAGGCTCTTTGTGCTGAATATATCGTTAAAAATAATGGAAACTTACCGATAGGCGTTGTTGATGTGCCTGAAGAAATTGACAAAAAAGTTGCTCTCAGAAAGCTCAATAGCTGGGGAACAGAAATTGATAAGCTGACTGACGAGCAGGAAAAATATATTAACAGTTGGAATGTGTAAAATGGCAGATAATAAATTCAGATTTACAAACGAGAAATGTCCCGTTTGTAATAATACATTTAATTCCGATGATGATATTGTAGTTTGTCCCGACTGTGGAACACCTCATCACCGTGAATGCTATATGGAAAACAAAAACTGTGCAAATCATCATAAGCACAGCGAAGATTTCCGTTGGGAACCTGATTTTGTCCCTATTGAAGAAACAGAACCAACAAAATCAGATTTAACAGAAAAAAGCATATACAGACAAGCTATGGAAATGGCAGAAATGCCTTTCCCAACAATTCAGACTGAAAGAATCAATCCTTTTTTTCGTGAAAAATTCGGTGACCTTGAGGATGGTGTTTCTGCCGAAGATGTTGCAATTTTCGTTCGTCAGGAATCACATAAATATGTATCAAAGTTCCAAAAGGTTGCAGAGGGCAAACTAACATGGAACTGGGCGGCATTTTTCTTTACACCATACTGGTTCTTTTACAGAAAACTTCATAAAATCGGTGCTGTATTTTTCGCTTTGTTTCTTTTAATTTCTTCAATCAGTTTCATTCCGCCTGTTGTGCAGTTGAATACTGCTCTTGCATCATTTGAAGCAGAAATTCAGGAAATTGCCGATTCTGACAGAACTGAAGAAGAATACAGGACTGCTGTTCTTGAAATTACAAGCGAAATGTCCGAGACAATACAGAACAACAAGACAGGTGCTGTTCTTGTTATGTCACAAAGCTTTGCATCATTAGTTCTTTCGGTGTTCGTTGGTCTTAACGCAAACAAGTGGTATTATAACTACACAAAATCACAGCTTAAATCAATAAAAGCTGAAAGCACAACAGAAAATTATAAAAGCAACCTGTTTATGAAGGGTGGCGTAAGCTACGGTTCACCTTTTCTTGTTATTCTTTTAGAAAAAGCAATTTTTTTCGCATTGGAAATGTTATTATTCGCGTTGATTTAACCGATAATATATAAATAAAATTTTAAGGAGTTCCTGATATGAAAATCACAAAAGCCATCATCCCGGCGGCAGGTCTTGGCACAAGAGTTCTTCCTGCATCAAAGGCAGTTCCAAAGGAAATGCTCAACATCGTCGATAAACCTGCAATTCAATATCTTGTTGAAGAAGCGGCAAAATCAGGCATTACAGATGTACTTATTATCACAAATCGTGGCAAAGGTGTTATTGAGGACCATTTTGACCACGCATATGAGCTTGAGGATAAGCTCAGCAAAAATCCTGATAAAAAAGAGCTTTACGACTCTGTTCTTGAGTGTTCACAGCTTTGCAACACATATTTTCTTCGTCAAAAGGAAACAGGTGGTTTAGGTCACGCTGTACTTTGTGCAAAGAACTTTATCGGTAACGAGCCTTTTGCAATTCTTTATGGTGACGATGTTTTCATTTCAGAAAATGAGCCTGTTACAAAACAGCTTGTTGATGTTTATGAAAAATACGGTAAGGGCGTTGTCGGTGTAAAGGAAGTTCCTGCAAAGGATGTAACTAAATACTGTTCACTTGCTGTTGAGCCTATTGAAGACAAGGTTTTCAATTGCACCGATATGATTGAAAAGCCAAAGCCTGAAGAAATCATGTCAAACTATTCAATTTTAGGTCGAGTTGTTATGCCACCTGAAATTTTCGACATTCTTGAAAACACGCCAAAGGGTGCAGGCGGTGAATTACAGCTTACAGACGCTATGAAAACACTTGCACAGACCAAAGGTGTTATTGCCCTTGATTATGACGGTACACGCTATGATATGGGTAATAAAATGGGTATTATGAAAGCAAACTGTGAGGTTGCTCTTAAACACCCTGAAATCAGCGAAGACTTTAAAGCATATATCAAAGAGCTTGCTAAAAATTTATAATTGAACATAGAAAAATGGGCTTGGTTAACCAAGCCCATAAATTTTTGTCTTAATATACGATTTTCCATTCTTCATAGAAGCCCATTCCAATTTCAATGGCTTTTCCGATTCCTGTTATATTTGTAGTCATTATCATCGGATAATCTACGCTATACTCAATCATATTGCCTGTTGATTTTTCAATCTTTGCCTTAACAACAGCATCCTTGTAGTCACAATCAATTGACATATTTTCTAAATCTTCAGGTTCCATTTCAGCTTCCATATCTTCTTTTGTTACGATGGTTGCCACATTACCTACGCTTTCATATCGTGCAGGATTCTTCTTTCCCTTTACAGTAATTTCAACCATATAATACTCGCCTGATTCCTCAAAAGTGATGTTTGAAATATCGTCCGTTTTAAGATTGCAAGTACCACCTATTGGAGGAAAGTTTGAAGCAATATCTTCACCTTTATATGTTTCGTTTACCGGTCTGAGCTCGTCACTGAATTCTGCTGTTAATTCCTCTTTCAAAGATGGTGAACCCGCTTCAACAGATGAATCGTACAATCCTTCTATCACAGGATGAATGTAAATATAGTCGTTATAATTATACAACTTATTGTATGCGAGAGTTGCTGCTGTTGCATTTTTCTTGACATTATTGAATGAGTCAACAAAGAGTTTCAACTGCTGTTCTTTTTCAAGGTCTACAATACCCGCAACAACCTGGAGAATTACTCTTGCATCCAATGCAGAAACCTTATTATCACCATTCATATCAAGGTTTGATGTATCCTCAATAGTTCTAACTCCTGCTACATACTGTAAAATCATACGGGCATCCACAGCAGAAAGTTTGCCATCGCCACTTGCATCACCTTTTATGTCGCTTGCAGATACAGATACACAAAAGGCTGAACAAATAAGTGTTATTGCCAAAACAACTGAAATTATCTTTTTCATAAATTTTCCCACCTTTATTTTAATTAACATAATTATATCATAATGTCTATAAATAAATCAACTACCAATATATGTAAAAACGGTGGAGTTTTCTCCACCGTAATTTTTCTTATTTGCAGAAATAATTTTTGATTCTTTCTACTGCTTTGATTGTGTTTTCTGTTGAACCGAATGCTGTGAGTCTGAAATATCCTTCACCGCTTGGTCCAAAACCTTCACCTGGAGTACCAACAACCTGAATATTTTCAAGAAGAGTGTCAAAGAATTCCCAGCTACTCATTCCGTCAGGAGTTTTGAGCCATACATAAGGTGAATTAACTGCACCGTAAACTGTGAAACCACATTCTTTAAGTCCATTGTAAATAATCTTTGCATTGTTCTGATAATATGCAATAATTTCGCGAACCTGTTTTTTACCTTCTTCACTGTAAACTGCTTCGGCAGCTCTCTGTGTAATATATGAAACACCGTTGAACTTTGTAGCCTGACGACGAGCCCAGAGTGCATTGAGCTCAACTCCGTCAACCTTAATGTCATGAGGAACAACTGTGTAACCGCAACGAACACCTGTAAAACCTGCTGTCTTTGAGAAGCTTCTGAACTCAATAGCACAGCTCTTTGCACCTTCAATTTCATAAATTGAATGAGGTACATTTTCTTCTGTGATAAATGCTTCATAAGCAGAGTCAAAAAGAATTACTGCACCATTTTCATTTGCATAATCAACCCATTTTTTAAGTTCATCCTTTGTAGCAGCCATACCTGTTGGGTTGTTAGGGAAACAGAGATAAATAATATCAACCTTTTCCTTTGGAAGTTCAGGTAAGAAGTTGTTTTCTGCATTACAAGGCATATAGTAGATGTTACTCCAGCCTTCTTCTGTCTTATCACCTGAACGACCACTCATAACATTTGTGTCAACATAAACAGGATAAACAGGGTCACAAACTGCAACCTTATTATCTGTTGAGAAGATGTCACCGATATTACCGCAGTCACTCTTTGCACCGTCAGAAACAAAGATTTCGCTATTGTCAAGCTCTACACCACGAGCTTTATAGTCATTTTCGTTAATAGCATCCAAAAGCCACTTGTGACCGTATTCAGGCGGATAACCCATAAATGTTTTTTCGTTTGCCATTTCGTCAACAGCCTTGTGCATAGCCTCAATACAAGCATCTGCAAGAGGACGGGTAACGTCACCGATACCAAGACGGATAATCGGCTTGTCCGGATTAGCCGTAACATAAGCATTTACCTTTTTCGCAATGTTTGAGAAAAGGTATGAGCTCTGAATTTTTAAAAAGTTGTCATTTATTTTCATAATTGTCCCTCCGTACGGATTATTAATGTTTGTCATTCTGAGCGAAGCGAAGAATCTCTTTCTTTTTGAGATTCTTCGTCGCTTTGCTTCTCAGAATGACACCAAATCAAATTCTCCATTAAATACACATTGTGCTTCACCTGTCAAATACACATTATCATCTTGGTGCCATTGAACTTTTAGCGTTCCGCCCTTGGTGTGAATGGTTATTTCTTCATTTTTTGAACAGATTCCGTTTATTACTGACGCAACACAAACTGCACAAGCACCTGTGCCACAGGCAAGTGTTTCACCGCTACCTCGTTCCCAAACACGCATTTTCAGACAATTTTCATCTAAAATCTCTGCAAACTCTGTGTTTATTCTTTCGGGAAACATTTCGTGTCGCTCAAATAACGGACCAGTTTTTTTCAAATCGATTTTATCAACATCATTACAGAAAACAATACAATGAGGATTTCCCATTGAAACACAGGTAATTTTATAATCCCTGCCATCAATATTAAGAATTTTATCCTTTACAATGCTGTCGCCATATCGTGACGGTATAATCCTACCATTCAAAACAGGCTTTCCCATATTCACGCGACAACCACTTGATGAAACCTCAATATGCTTTATTCCGCTGAGTGTATCAACTGTAATGAATTGCTTTTTTATTCTGTTGTCATATATGTATTTCGCAACGCATCTTACCGCATTTCCGCACATCTGTGCACGAGAGCCGTCTGCGTTATAGATATCCATAAAACAATCGGCATTTTGTGATGGTTTTATAAGTACAACACCGTCACCGCCGATTCCAAAATGCCTGTCACTTAATTTTTTCGACAATTCACAAGGATTTTCAACATCTTGCCTGAAGCAATCAATGTATATATAGTCATTTCCTGCACCGTGCATTTTGGTAAATTTCATCATAATATCCCCCACTGCATTTTTTACAGTTTATGCAGTGGGGACTTTGTCTTATGAATTATTCGTACAACGGATATTTTTTACAGATTTCTGCAACACCGTTTGTGATATATTCTTTCTGATTTTCGAAATCAGTTGCTGCAAGATAAATGAACTCTGCAATCTTGTCCATATCTTCCACGCCAAGACCTCTTGTAGTAACGGCAGGAGTACCGATTCTTACGCCACTTGTAACAAATGGCTTTTCCGGGTCATTAGGAATTGCATTTTTGTTAGCAGTAATATGAACTTCGTCAAGTCTGTGTTCAAGCTCTTTACCTGTAATGCCTACTGAACGAAGGTCAACAAGCATAAGGTGATTGTCTGTACCGCCTGAAACCAAGTTGATTCCACGCTTTGTAAGACCTTCTGCCAATGCCTTTGCATTGTCAATAACTCTCTGCTGATATGCTTTAAAATCATCGCTCAATGCTTCACCGAAGCAAACTGCCTTACCTGCGATAATGTGCATTAAAGGACCGCCCTGTGTGCCCGGGAAAATTGCCTTGTTGAACTGCATACCAAATTCTTCATCCTTACAAAGAATGATACCACCACGAGGGCCACGAAGTGTCTTATGAGTTGTTGATGTAACAACATCTGCATATGGTACAGGAGACGGATGAAGACCTGCTGCAACAAGACCTGCAATATGAGCCATATCAACCATAAAGTATGCACCAACGCTATGAGCGATGTTTGCCATTCTTTCAAAGTCAATTGTTCTTGGGTATGCAGATGCACCTGCTACGATAAGCTTTGGCTGACATTCCTTTGCTTTCTTTTCAAAAGCGTCATAATCAAGGAAGCCGTTTTCGTCAACACCGTAAGGTACAAAGTTATAGTATTTACCTGACATATTTACAGGTGAACCGTGAGTTAAGTGGCCACCTTCAGCAAGATTCATACCCATAACTGTGTCACCCGGCTGAATAAGAGCAAAGTAAACTGCCATATTTGCCTGTGCACCTGAATGTGGCTGAACATTAGCATATGCAGCACCGAAAAGCTTCTTAAGTCTGTCGCGAGCAATATCTTCTACGATATCAACGTGCTGACAGCCACCGTAATATCTTTTTCCCGGATAACCCTCTGCATATTTGTTTGTGAGAACACTGCCCATTGCTGCCATAACCGCAGGAGAAACGATATTTTCACTTGCGATAAGCTCAAGATTTTCTCTTTGTCTTTTAAGCTCAAGACCCATAGCCGCAGCAACCTCAGGGTCAGTATTATTTATAAATCCGATAGAATCAATTAAATTTTCAAACATAGCTTTAATTTCCTTATATTATACATTTCTTGAATAGTTTGGAGCTTCCTTAGTGATATAAATATCGTGAGGATGGCTTTCCTGAAGACCTGCGTTTGTAATTCTGATAAACTTAGTCTTTGTCTTAAGGTCTTCGATTGTAGCACAACCACAATAACCCATACCTGCTTTAAGACCGCCCATAAGCTGATAAATTGTGTCTGAAAGAAGTCCCTTGTATGGAACACGACCTTCAACACCTTCCGGAACAAGCTTCTTGTTGTTTGCCTGGAAGTATCTGTCCTTTGAACCGTTATTCATAGCAGCAATACTACCCATACCGCGATAAACCTTGAACTGACGACCCTGATAGATTTCGCTTTCGCCGGGTGATTCTTCACAACCTGCAACGAGTGAACCGACCATAATAGCAGAAGCACCTGCTGCAATAGCCTTAACGATTTCACCTGAGTACTTGATACCACCGTCAGCAATTACTGTGATACCGTGCTTTGCAGCTTCGTTTGCTGAATCATAAACAGCTGTAATCTGTGGAACACCGATACCTGCAACAACACGAGTTGTACAGATAGAACCGGGGCCGATACCAACCTTAACGCAGTCTGCACCTGCATCAATAAGAGCCTTTGTAGCTTCAGCAGTAGCAATATTACCTGCGATAAGAGGAAGGTCAGGGTAAGCAGCTTTTACCTTTGCAACAGCATTGATAATACCATGGCTGTGACCGTGTGCAGAGTCAAGAGTAACAATGTCAACACCTGCTTCAATAAGAGCAGCCACACGGTCAAGAACATCAGCAGTAGCACCGACAGCCGCACCGCAAAGAAGTCTGCCCATCGAGTCTCTTGCTGAATTCGGATATTTAACTGCTTTTTCAATATCCTTAATTGTAATAAGACCCTTTAAGAAGCCTGCTTCATCAACCAACGGAAGCTTTTCAATCTTATGCTTCATAAGAATCTTTTTTGCTTCGTCGTGACCTGTGCCGACAGGAGCAGTTACAAGACCTTCGCTTGTCATATAGTCCTTGATTTTACCGCTGTAATCAGCAATAAATCTCATATCACGGTTTGTGAGGATACCAACAAGCTTGCCGTTTTCGTCACAAACAGGAACACCGGAAATCTTATAACGGTGCATAAGGTTATCAGCTTCCTGAACTGTGTTTTCAGGAGATAAGAAGAATGGGTTGTTAATAACGCCGTTTTCACTTCTCTTAACCTTATCAACCTGTGCTTTCTGAGCATCAATTGACATATTTTTATGAATAATACCGATACCGCCTTCACGAGCAATAGCAATAGCCATATTACTTTCAGTAACAGTATCCATCGCTGCTGTGATAACAGGTGTGTTCAATTTAATTGTTTTTGTAAGCTGAGTTGAAATATCAACATCACTTGGAAGAACGTCACTTTCTGCAGGAATGAGAAGCACGTCATCAAAGGTAAGACCTTCTTTTGCAAACTTGTCTGTCATTTTTATATCTCCTTCACATTAAAATTCTTTATAAAAGAGAGAGAAACTAAATTGTTTCTCTCTAAAAATAGGCACAATTATTCTGCCGGGAAAAACGCCTTGTGAATTGCGCTGACTGCACGGTCAGCATCCTCAAGGTCAATAAGAACTGAAATTTTGATTTCGCTTGTAGCAATCATATCAATGTTGATGTCTCTTTCATAAAGAGCTTCAAACATTTTTGATGCTGTGCCCGGATGAGATTCCATACCTGCACCAACAATTGAAATCTTTGCAACTGATGTGTCACAGATAATATCCTTATCTTCAATATCAAATACTTTCTTTACACAATCGAGAGTTTCTTCTGCATTGCTCTTTGAAACAGTGAATGTAATGTCCTTTGTGTCATCACGACCAACTGACTGCAAAATAATATCAACATTTATTTTATGTTTTGCAAGAACATCAAAAAGTTTAAAAGCAACACCTGGTGTATTTGGTATTTTAGTTACTGAAATTCGTGCTACATCTGTATCCTTTGTAACACCTCTGATAAGCATTTTTTCCATTTTGGTAACCTCCTTAACGATTGTGCCCGGAACTCTCTTAAGACTTGAAAGAACCTCTAATTCAACATTGTATTTTTTTGCCATTTCAACAGAACGGTTATTGAGAACCTGTGCACCGAGAGTTGCAAGCTCAAGCATTTCATCATATGTGATTTCTTTAAGCTTCTTTGCATTTTCTACCTTTCTCGGGTCAGCAGTATAAACGCCCTCAACATCTGTAAAAATCTGGCAACGGTCAGCACGAAGAGCAGCAGCAATTGCAACAGCACTTGTATCTGAACCGCCACGACCAAGAGTTGTAAGGTCATCGTATTTGTTAATTCCCTGGAAACCGGCAACAACAACAATGTTATGACGGTCAATTTCTGAACGAAGTCTGTCAGCCTTCACATTCTTGATTCTTGCTGTACCGTAAGCAGAGCTTGTGTTAAAGCCTGCCTGCCAACCAAGAAGTGAAACAGCCGGACAGCCTAATTTTTCAATAGCCATAGCAAGAAGTGCAATTGAAATCTGCTCACCTGATGCCATAAGCATATCCATTTCTCTCTTTGACGGCTTAGAGTTAATTTCATAAGCCTTTTCAATCAAATCATCTGTTGTGTCACCCTGTGCTGATACTACAACTACAACATCATTACCTGCACGGTAAGTATCAGTTACAATCTGGGCAACATTCATAACTCTTTCGGCGTCACGAACACTTGAACCGCCGAACTTCTGAACTATAAGTCCCATATATGTCCTCCTAAATGGAATAAATACTGTTTATCAATAATCAGTTACTCTTATACGAGATTTTATGCTGATTGATGAAATACTGTCAAGCTTTTCTGTAAGCTCATTTTCAGCCATTGCTGTTGTTACAAAAGCAAGTTCATTTGCCTTACAACCGTCAAATGCAAGAACTTCAACCTGACCGATTGTATCAATCACATCCTGTAATGCCTTTGCTTTATCGTCAACCTCTGCACGAATGTAAAGAGGATTAACTGCCATTTTATAATCAACAACATAGTTGTCTTCTGCATCATCCCAACCGAAAGGCTTCTTTCTGTCAAGATTTCTTGCGCAGTCGATAACATCAGCCACAACCGCTGAAGCAGTAGGAAGCTTACCTGCGCCCTTACCGTAGAACACAACATCACCTGTTGCATCGCCACGAACAAGAATTGCGTTGAAAACATCACTTACTGATGCCAACTGACTGCCATTCATAACAATCGCAGGAGAAACCATAGCAAAAATCTTGCCGTCATCCATTTTCTTTGCACGACCAAGAAGCTTGATTACACCACCGTATGAGCCGATGTAAGCCACATCATCAAGAGTAATCTTTGTGATGCCTTCTGTATATACAGAATCAGGGTAAACGTGTTTACCGAAACCGAGAGATGCAAGAATACAGATTTTTCTGCAAGCATCGTGACCTTCAACGTCTGCTGTCGGGTCCTTTTCTGCATATCCGTTATCCTGAGCAAGCTTAAGTGCATCCTCAAAGCTCATATTCTTTTCAATCATCATTGTAAGAATAAAGTTTGTTGTACCGTTAAGGATACCTGCAATCTCATTTATTTCGTTTGCTGCAAGACATTGTGCCATTGGTCTGATAATCGGAATACCGCCACCAACAGATGCCTCGAACAAGAAATTAACATTGTTTTCTGACGCATACTGTAAAAGCTCATAACCCTTTGCTGCAACAAGCTCTTTGTTTGATGTAACAACGCTTTTACCTGCCTTAAGGCAAGAAGAAACAAATTCGTAAGCAGGATGAAGTCCGCCCATTGTTTCAACTACAACCTTAACATCGTCATCATTGAGAATTATATTAAAATCCTTAATCATTTTGTCCTCGTGAGGGTCACCGGGGAAATCTCTGAGGTCAAGGATATATTTTACTTCCATTTCATTCTGTGTGCTTCTTTTTACAATACTGTCGTGATTTTTTGTAATAACTTCCACTACACCTGAACCGACTGTACCGTAACCCATTACTGCAACATACATGAATTTTTCACATCCTAACTAACACGCCTTTTCTCAAAAAAAGGTATAATCAAGCATTATAAAAATACTTTTACATATTCTATCATAAAACTTTCTTTTAATAAAGGGGTAATATACAATATTTTTATAATAATTTTTAGCATTTTTTTAGAAAAATTTACATAAAAAACAGTTTTTTTAATTGATACTTAAGAAAAAATAGTTTATTATATAAATATCACATTATTTCGGAGAAAAATTATGACAG
The DNA here is from genome assembly GCA_045595185.1 of Candidatus Fimenecus sp. Taxonomy (GTDB): domain Bacteria; phylum Bacillota; class Clostridia; order Oscillospirales; family Acutalibacteraceae; genus Fimenecus. The sequence goes on from JAZNZX010000041.1 coordinate 16,499, forward strand.
GAATTGAAAAGAAAAGAAATTTTATAATCAACACCGTATATGCAGTAATTATTCTTGCATTGTTTTATCTTTTTTTCAAATATGCACTCGGAACAGTTTTTCCAATAATCTGTGCTGCCGTTGTGGCAATGGCATTACAAAAACCCGTTGATTTTATCAATCGTAAAACTCACATAAATAGAGGATTTGTTTCTGCGATTTTAGTTCTTCTTAGCTTCTTCTTTATAGTTGCCATTTTAGGACTTATTCTCGTATGGATAGGTTCGGAATTTAAAGGTTTCTTCCAGTACTTCATGGTACAACTTGAGGATATTCCGTCTTTTATAGAAAACATCAGAGGTTATCTTGCAAACATTCTTGCATTTCTTCCTGAAAAGGCTGAAGTTGCTGTTATGAGCTTTATCAATGAAAAAATTGATGCATTATTCACTTCTGCACCTGATGCTCCTACAGGCTCATTAGACTTTGATTTTTCTATTCTTTCAACACCACTTCTGGGAATCTGGAATACTGCAAAGCAAATTCCTACAACAATCGTTTCAATTGTGATTGCTATTGTCACCTGTTGCTTTATGACCGCTGATTTTAATGCTGTAAGAAAATTTGTTTTAGGATTTTTCAAGCCTGAAACAAGAGAAAAAATCATCAGTGCAAAAAATCTTCTTTTCCCTTCACTTGGCAAAATGGTTAAGGCTTATGCAATTATTATCACCATTACCTTCTGTGAATTGTCATTAGGATTGTCAATATTAAAGTTTATGGGCATTTATGAAGGTGGTTATATCTTTGTAATTGCTATTCTTACTGCCATAATTGACATTGTGCCTGTTCTTGGCACAGGAACAGTTCTTATCCCTTGGGCAGTTTATAATTTTATTTCAGGAAATTATTCTCTTGCAATCGGACTTTTAGTGCTTTATGCTTGTATCACAGTTATAAGACAGGTAATTGAACCAAAGCTTGTTGCTACACAGTTGGGACTTCCTGCATTCTTAACAATCGTGTCAATGTTTATCGGTTCACAGATTTTTGGTGTAATAGGAATTTTCATTCTTCCTATTACCATAGTTATGCTGAAACTTCTTGACGATGAAGGAATTATTCATATTACTCATAAAGAACAGACAGAAAGGTCGGATACAGAATGATTGATATTCACTCTCATGTACTGTTTGAAATTGACGATGGTGCCGAAAACTTAAAAACATCACTTCAACTGTGTCTTGATTCATATCGCAACGGTTGTGATGATTTGGTTTTAACTCCTCACTTTTTTGAATACGATGACATTTCTGTTTTTGTTGAAGAACGAGATGAAAAAATTGAAATTCTTCGTAAGGCTCTTATGGAAAAGAAAATTCCTTTAAGAGTTCACGCAGGAGCAGAGCTTTTTCTTGACGACGGTATTCTTAACGCAGGAAATCTTGACAAACTTACCATTAACGGTTCAAGATATATGCTTTGTGAAATGTCATTGATGCCTTTTGACACACGATTTGTCACAAAATGGTTTGACAATCTTATTGACAGAGGATATATTCCTATTCTCGCTCATCCTGAAAGATACTATGAAGTTCACAGAGACTACTCAATTCTTGAAGACCTTCTTGACAGAAATGTTATTTTTCAGGTCAATATTGACAGTCTTATAGGACTTAACGGACCTCGGGCACAGGACCTTGCAATTGATTTGGTTCAACGAGGGTTCGCACCATTGATTGCAAGTGACGCTCACGATATACAATATCGTCACACTCGTCTTATTGAAAAGCTGAACGAGCTTCCCGATGAAATTACAGAAGAGATGGTTGAAAACTGTTTGATTATCAACCCTAAAAAAATACTTAATAATGAAAAAATCATAACCACCAGTTGAACTGGTGGTATGCACTGGCCCTAAAAGGGCCTTTTGCTTGCAAGCGTCTTAAGACGCGCCGAATAGACTGCCAACCGCATCTCTATTTTCAGGCGGCGCCTAAAGGCGCCTTTCTATTGCCTATGTATTCTTGCTACCCGTAAACGGGTCTATGTACTCTTTCAGCGATATCTGGTCATTCGCTATATCCTCCTGTAATTGATTGCGTATGTATTCTGCTATCGCCTTTTTGTTTCTTCCTACTGTGTCAACATAGTATCCTCTGCACCAGAAATGCCTGTTCCCATATTTGTATTTCATGTTCGCATGCCGGTCGAATATCATCAGCGAACTCTTTCCCTTCAGATACCCCATTATTTGCGCCACGCTATACTTCGGTGGGATCGCGAGCAACATGTGTACATGATCAGGACATAACTCTGCTTCGATTATTTCTATGCCTTTCTGGTCGCAAAGCTGCCTCAATATTTTTCCGATGTCCGTTTTGATCTTGCCATATATTGCCTGTCGCCTGAACTTCGGCGCGAACACTACATGGTAATGGCAACGCCATTTTGAATGTGATAGACTACTTATGTCATTATCATTATTGCTCATGTTTGAATCCTCCTTTGTTACAAGATGCGGTTGGTAGCCACATCCAT
>JAZNZX010000042.1:0-5410 GCA_045595185.1 Candidatus Fimenecus sp.
ACCGATTTTATAATTGCAGAAAATATTGTTTCTGGTATTGAGTATTCTATGCTCGTAACAGAAGATACTGAAGAAGTATCTTTAGAAAAACGAATTAAGAGTAGTCTCGACGTTATTATGAAAATATATGACGTTCCTGAGAATATAAGAAAGTCGTTACTGCAAAGCGTACTCAGTATGGATTACAGAGAAATAGGACGAAATATATTAAATGAGTTTTGCATATATGTTGATGAAAAAAACAAGGCTCAGTTAGAAAAAATAGCAAAATAAGATTTTTAATATAGATTAGAGTGGGTGAAGTGCATCCGAACCAGCCTTAAATGGCGAGGTTTCGGCTCTTTTGCCCGATTTGGCTTTGAAAGGCGACAGCCTGTCTGCAGTCAAATACGAACAAAATATCTCGAAATCTCGTCCATTTAAGGTCGGAGAATTTTGTGATTAAGTATTTTTTACTCAGATAAGGCAAAAACGCAGTAAATCCTGACGGATTTGCGAGTATTTTAACGAAATATGAGTGGAAAATACTATCCCAAAATCTGGTTCGGATACGCTTTACCCACTCTAAACTACAAAGGAGTAAATTTTTATGAAAAGAACGTTATGTTTATTTTTAGCATTAATTCTTGCAGTTGGTATCTGTTTTAGTGCCCCTGTAACAATTACTGCTTCGGCGGCTGAAACAACGATTATAGACGAGGGTAACTGTGGTGCGACAGGCAATGAAGAAAATGTTAAATGGTCACTTGACTCTGAAGGTACTCTTACTATCTCCGGCTCAGGTGCTATGGCTGATTACAATGGTTATGATATGCCTTGGTATAACTACCAAAACTATAACTACCAAAACAATATAACAACAATTGTTATTAATAAAGGTGTGACAACAATTGGTGAGCAGGCTTTTAATGGTTGCACCAAACTCATAAGAGTAACAATTCCAGAGAGTGTAACAGAAATTGGTAAGAAGGCTTTTACTGGTTGCGAATCTCTTACAACAGTAACAATTCCTGAGGGCGTAGAAAAAATTGGTTTTTATACTTTTTTTAATTGCACCAAACTTACATCAGTAACTATTCCAAAAAGTGTAACAGAAATTGGTGATTATGCTTTTGATGCTTGCGATGCTCTTACTACTGTAAACGTGCCTTGTAGTTGGGAAGGTGAAACAGCAGGAGGAAAAACTGTAACAAAATACCACACCTACGAAAATGGTAAATGTACAGCTGAGGGTTGTGGCTATGCTTGTGCTCACGAAACAATAACAGACGGTGTTTGTGTTGCTTGCGGTGGTAAGCATTGTGGTAATACTGAAAACGACAAGGTTGTGTGGTTCTATGACGGAGGTACCTTAACAATTTCAGGCACAGGTGCTATGGCGGATTATGGTCTTAATAATATCCCTTGGGGAAATTATAAATCATCAATAACCCAAATTAACATTGAAAATGGTGTGACAACAATTGCTGAATTTGCTTTTACGAATTGTATATCACTTACATCAGTAACAATTCCAGATAGTGTAACAACAATTGGTAGGTCTGCTTTTAGTACTTGCACTGCACTTACATCAGTAATGATTCCAGAAAGTGTAACAACAATTGATTATTATACTTTTTATTCTTGCACTGCACTTAAATCAGTAACTATTCCAGAAAGTGTAACATCAATTGGTAGTTATGCTTTTTGGTGTTGCACATCTCTTACATCAGTAGAAATACCAGATAGTGTAACGACAATTGGTGATAGTGCTTTTTCTGGTTGCACATCTCTTACATCAGTAACAATTCCAGGTAGTGTAATGACAATTGGTGATTGGGCATTTAGCTCTTGTACTGAACTTACTGAAATAAAAGTAGCTGAGGGTAATACTAATTACTTAAGTGTAGATGGCATTCTTTTTAATGCAGACAAAACAGAATTGATTTGTTACCCTGCTGGTAAAAAAGGTAACTATGAAATACCAACTACTGTAACCGAAATTGCTCCCGGAGCTTTTAGTGGAAATACTTCACTTGAATCAGTAATAATCCCAGACAGTGTGACAACAATTGGTGAAGGTGCTTTTACGGATTGTACTGCACTTAAATCAGTAACAATCCCTGATAGCGTTACAACTATTGGTGGTTATGCTTTTCAGGGTTGTACTTCACTTGCATCTGTAACAATAGGGGACAGAGTAACAACTATTGATTGGCAGACTTTTTATGATTGTACTGCACTTACATCTGTAACAATTGGCAAAGGTGTAACAGAAATTGCTGTTTCTGCTTTTGAGGGTTGCACTTCCCTTACAACAATAGAAATCCCAGACAGTGTAACAACAATTGGTGATTCTGCTTTTTACGATTGCACTTCACTTACATCTGTAACAATTGGCAAAGGTGTAACAGAAATTGATGATTATGCTTTTGAGGGTTGCTCTTCTTCATTGTTGTTTTTGGTAACAGAAGGTTCAGTAGCGGAAACTTATGCACAAGAAAACTCAATAGATTATGTAACCTCAGGCTCAGGTGAATTGGAGAAAATAAACTTCGCGCCAATTCGTGAAGATGAGAATGATGAGAATAGTGAAATAATAGCGTATTCTGTAACAGGCTGTGACCATTCAATCTCAGGTGAACTTAAAATTCCTGCGACTTATAACGGTGAGCCTGTAACAGCAATTGGTAAAAGTGCTTTTTATAATTGTGCTAACCTTACATCAGTAGAAATTCCAGACAGTATAACAACAATTGGTGATGAACCTTTTTGGTACACTGAAGCTATTGAAAAAATAACTGTGGATGATGATAATAAGTTTTATTCAAGTACTGATGGTATTTTATTTAATGAAGAAAATACAGAGTTAATTTGTTATCCTTCAGCTAAAGAAGGTGAAAGCTATAAAATTCCTGATACTGTAAAATCAATTAGTCAAGCAGCTTTTTATGCTTGTAGTAACCTTAAATCAATAGTAATTCCGGATAATGTAACCACAATAAACAAGAAAACTTTTGAGAGTTGTTCATCACTTGAATCAATAACAATTCCAAGTGGTGTAACAACAATTGGAAATAATGCTTTTCATAATTGCGGAAGTCTTGAATCAGTAACAATTCCAAAGGATGTAACTTCAATTGGCTTTTACGCTTTTGCTGGTTGCTCAGAGCTTAAAACAGTAACAATTTTATCAGAAACTGTTTCGATAGGTTCTGATGCTTTTAATGTATGTCACGAATCATTACGCTTCTTCATAGTGGATGGTTCAGAAGCTGAAAATTCAATAGATACAGATGGTAAATGCCTAAGTTTTACTCTTAACGACGATGGTGAAAGCTATTCTGTAACAGACTGTGGCAGATTAATCTCAGGGGAGCTTATAATTCCTAGTGAGTTTAATGGTAAGCCTGTAACTCAAATAGGTGAGAAGGCTTTTTATGATTGCACCAAACTTACATCAGTAACAATTCCTGATAGTGTGACATTTATTGGTGAAAGTGCTTTCGAGTGTTGCTCATCACTTGAAGCTATAACAATACCGAAAGGTGTAAAATCAGTTGGTATCTATACTTTCAGAAACTGTACAAATCTTAAAACAGTAGTATTACCTGAAAGTGTGCAGTATATATATGTTTCAGCCTTTGGTGGTTGCACATCACTCAAAAAAATGGTAGTGCCACATACTGTAAAAGAAATAAAAAATGATGATGTTTGGCAGTCTGCAGAGTTAACCTTTTATGTTGAGCTTGGTTCCTATGCTCACACTTACGCAAAAGCTAACAATATAATGTGTGTTTTCAATGGTTATACCGAAGAAGAAAGCGCGCAGATTTATAAATTAACATTCACTCTGAATGATGATGGTGAAAGCTATTCTGTAACAGATTGCGATACATCAATTTCAGGTGCGCTCACAATACCGAGTAAATATAATGGTTATAGCGTAACAGCAATTGGTGTGGAGGCTTTCTATAATTGCGATGCACTTACATCAGTTACAATTCCAGAGAGTGTAACAACAATCGGTGATAGTGCTTTTAGAGGTTGTACTGCACTTACATCAGTAAAAATCCCAAGTAGTGTAAAAACAATTGACAAGTGTGCTTTTTTCGAATGTGTTTCACTTCAAACAGTAGATTTAACTGGTGTTTCTTCTATTGGTGAAAATGCATTTTGTTGTTGTACTGCTCTTAATAGTGTTGTGTTAGGTGATGGTTTAGAAACTATCGAATTTGGTGCATTTGTCGATTGTAGTTCACTTGAAGCGATTGAATTACCTGAAGGTTTAACAACAATTGATGAGAGTGCTTTTAGTGGCTGTAAAAGACTTAAAAAAGTAACAATTCCTAAAAGTGTAACAAAAATTGGTGTAGGTGCATTTGAAGTTTGCACTTCACTTGCAGAAGTTGAAATCTCTGAAGGTGTAACAACAATTGGCAATCGTGCATTTCAGTTCTGTGAAGCACTCACAAAAATTATAATTCCAAAGAGTGTTACAAGCATTGATGCCGAAGCATTTTATAACTGTGGTAATTTAAAATACATTTTCTTTGAAGGTACAGAAGATTCACAAAAAACTATTGGTGATGCTTTAGTTACAAATGCCCAAATTCACTACGGTTCTTCTACTCATACATTTAATGAGAATTACACAGTAGACTTAGAACCTACTTGTACTGAGAAGGGTAGCGAATCTCAGCATTGTAAATATTGTGATTTAACACAAAATTCAAAAGAAATTAAAGAAAATGGTCACACATCAGTAAATGTTGGCACAGAAAAAGTTCACACAAAGTGTGACGTTTGCGAAGAAATTTTATCTGCAACACATAATCCTACAAGCAAGGTTACAAAAGAACCTACTTCGACAGAAGAAGGTGTTAAAACTTATACTTGTGAATGTGGCTACTCTTATGAAGAAGTAATTCCTTGTCTCGTACCAGGTGAAATTAAAGCAGAAGATGCTGAGTCAAATTCATTCTCAGCAACTGTTGTAGATATTAATAGCATAGTTACAAAATTACAATTAACCGAAGAAGAAAAAGCGTTAATTGAACAAGGTGCCGATATGAAAATCGTTTTCAAATTAAGCGATATTGGTGCTACAATTAATACACCTGAAAAAGAAGCTATCTTTAAAGCTTTAACTAATGAAAAAATTGCTGTGTTCCTTGATATTCAATTAGTTAAGCAAATAGCTAATAACTCGGTTAACGTTCAGAAGCTTAATGGTTTAATTAAGGTTACAGTTGAACTTCCATCAGAATTTATTAATAAAGATGGTAATACTAAGAGAAGTTATAGCGTTTTAAGATATCACGATGGTGATGAAACGAAGGTAACAACTCTTAATGCAAAGTTTGATGAAACTACAGGAACTCTTACTTTTGAAACAGACCGCTTCTCAACTTATGCTATTGTTTATAGT